>DASCMO010000047.1:0-49788 GCA_036010965.1 Planctomycetota bacterium
AAGGGGCGAAGACTGACGCCGTGCATGGAGTCCGGCACGGGCAGCCCGGCGAGGGAGAGCAAGGTCAGAGCCAGATCGATGTTCTGCACCAGAGCCGACTCGGTCGTTCCCGGAGACGCATGACCAGGCCAGCGGACGATCAAGGGCGTCGACAAGGACGGCTCGTACATCCAGCGCTTGTCGTACCAACCATGCTCCCCAAGGAAGAACCCCTGATCCGAGGAGTAGATCACCACCGTGTCCTCCGAGAGGCCCGAGGCATCCAGGTAGTCCAGGATCCGCCCCACGGAATCATCGACCGCCGCCACACAGCGCAGGTAGTCCGCGATGTAACGCTGGTACTTCCAACGAACCAGGTCGTCGCCCTCGGGCGGATCGGCGAGGAAAGCGGCGTTGGGGAACGCGTAGGCGCTCTCCCAGACACGCCGCTGAGAAGAGTTCAGACGAGAGAGCATCTGCGCGGCACGGGGGTCGAGGATGCCCTCGCCAGTGACCGGCAACTTCAAGTCGTAGGCCGGGAACAGGTCCGTGGCGATACGCATCTGGGCCGCCGAAGCACCCGGTGAACGACCAGCGTGGTCATCGAACAGCGTCGAAGGCTCGGGGAGGTCGCCCTCGACGAAACGATCGTGATAGGACGGGCCCGGCATCCAGGTGCGGTGCGCCGCCGCATGGTTCAACCAGAGCACGAACGGGGCATCGGACTCGGAGCGCTCCTCGATCCAGGACAAGGCCTGATCGGTCAACACCTCGGTCGTGTAGCCCGTGCTCCGCTCCTTCGAACCAAGCCGGTCGAGGTCGGGGTTGTAGTAGCCGCCGCGAGCGATGACCCAGTGGTCGAATCCGGACGGCTCGGAAGGCAGGTGCCACTTGCCGATCATCGCCGTCGAATAACCCGCAGCACGCAACAGCTTCGGCCAGGTGGGGAGCTCGTCGCGAAAACCACCGCTATTGGTCATCTGCCCATGAGCGTGAGCGTGCAAACCCGTCAAGACCGTCGCTCGCGACGGACTGCAGATCGAGTTGCCGACGAAGCTGCTCGTGAAACGCACACCCTCCGCGGCGAGACGATCGATGCTCGGCGTGCGGGTCAGCGGCGAGTCGTAACAACCGACCGCACGCTGCGCATGGTCGTCGGCATAGATGAACACGATGTTGGGCCGACCGCCCTGCGACGGCGAGGCGAGCACACGCTCGGCCACGAAGCCCAGAGCGACTGACAAGGCCGCCACGAGCCGAAAAGCCTGGAAGCAAGGCGATACCGACATGGGGACAATCCTAGGCGCCCACGGCTTTTCTGGGAACAAGGTTGCAAGCGCGGCCCCGGCACCAGATCCCGCTCCAGAGCGTGCGAGCCGCGCGCCGCCCGGGCATCGGCCCCACTGGCCGCGCAAGAGGATCATCGAGCACACCGAAGGGCCCCACGCGCCTCAAGCGAGCGGGCGACCGGCGCCGCCAGCCACTTGCGCGCCCTGGTCTGTAGGCTGGTGGCGAATCCGGACTGGAAACCGGATATGCTGGGACACGCGAACAGCGCACCCCTGAAACCACAGAGAGACGAGGCGAACATGAAACTCCTGATCTGGTCCGTGATCGCCGGCTCCGGCGCAGTGGGCGCTTGGATGTGGATCACAGGCGGCTGCTGAGGCAGCGCACAGACGGCCGGGACGGCCGTCACCATCGGAAGCCTCGTCATGGCAGGCGTCGTCGTCACTCGCAAGAGCGGCGGCTGACCGACCGGCCCGGACAGGGAGCCTAGGCCTCGCCCCTGCCCTCCAAGAGGAGGGCGAGTGCGAATGCGCGCGAGGGCGTGCAGGGCGGGATACCCAGGGTCACGAGCCACGCATTCGTGGCCGGAGGCCTCGCTCGCGACCACGGCCGGCGCGCGCGCTCCGCAGGGTGCCGCGCTGAGGGAGAGCGGGCGCCGCGCCGAGGCAGGGCGGGTCGGCGCGAGCGAGCGACACGCGCAAGGAAGAGGTGTGCCCCGATGGCCCGCAGGCGGCGAAGAGCGCCCTGGCGGGGCCGCCAGGAGAGATCCGGCAGGATCCTGGAGAAAGGATGGCGGGTGAGAGGGACAGCCCTCGTTGACGCCCCTGGAACGGCAGACGAACCCCTGACGGGGCGGCGCCGGGCCGGGAACGCAACACACACCACCAGACCCCCGGGAGACGACCATGCAACCGAACAACACCCTCCGACTCGCCCTCGCCACCGCGGCCGCTTTTGGACTCGCCAGCGCCGCAATGGGCCAGGTGAGCTTTTCCGTCGACTACCGCGGAGCCACCCGCAGCGCGACGCCCTCCTTCGGACCCAACCCGATCACCGAGGGCGACATCCTGATCGGATGCACCGGCACCCCCAGCATGGGCCCGCTCGGCACGCCCGGCATTCGATACCACGGCGGAAACGACCTGGGACTCGCCCTCTACCCCACCTGCGTCGGCCTCGCCCCTGGAACACCCTGCTCCGTAGAGGTCGACGCCATCTCCTACGGCAATGACTTCTCCCTCGGGAACACCTTCCCGCTCGAGGCCGGGATGGTCTGGTACAGCGTCGATCGTGGAGCGCTCGGCGTCGCCGGCCTCGGCTCCGCGCCCAACGCCTCCACCGAGAGCCCCCTCGATGCCTCGGCCGACGTCTTCCTCAACTCCAAGCTCGGCCTCCCGCCCTGGGGACCCGCCGCCGCCGTCCCTGGAATGGCCGCCATCGACGGAGACGGCATGGCCCTCAACACGATCTGGGCCTACCCCGGCTTCGGAGTGATCGAGACCGGCGCGAACATCGACGACGTCGACGCCTTCGACGCCGGGACCGACCACGCGGGGAACTTTCCGCAAGGCGGGATCTACTACTCGCTCGACTCCGTCATCTACTCCGGCGGAGCGGCCGCTCACGGCTTCGTAGGTGGTGACGTACTGCACGTGACCATGCCTGGCATGGCGCCCGGGGTCTACGCCTCGGCCGCACAGCTCGGCCTCGACCTGTTCGGCATCGACACCGATGACCTCGACGCGCTCTGCATCCGCGAGAACGGCTTTGCCGGCTATCAGCCCTCCCAGGCGCACTTCGACTGGCTCGGCGTGAACCCCACGGACATGGTCCTCTTCAGCGTGCGCAGCGGCTCAGCCCTGATCGGCACCGTCGACGGCAGCGGCGCGGGACCGATCGAACCGGGCGACATCCTCTCCACACCCCTCGCCGCGGGCGGCCCGCCCACCATCTTCATCGCCGCCGAGAACCTCGGCCTGTGCACCTCGATCCGGCCCTCGAGCTGTGGAGGCGTGGCGGACGACCTCGACGCCCTCGACATCACCTACCACCCCAAGGACCTGATCGAGTCGCGCTTCTGCTTCTGCCCCTCACCGGCCGCGCCGCGCGTGGCCGATCCGACCGCCGGCTGCGCCAACTCCACCGGCGTCGGCGGCCTCCTCGAACCCTCGGGCTCGAGCAGCGTCGGCGGCAACCTGACCCTCACCGCCAGCAACCTGCCCCCGGGACAGTTCGGGATGATCTTCATGGGCTCCAGCAACATCTTCCTGCCCTTCGGGGACGGACAGCGCTGCGTCGGCCCCGGCGCGACCGGCCTCTACCGCTACGGCATCCTCAACTCGGGCGTCGCCGGCACCTTCTCGGTCAACAACGTGGTCACCCACGCCAACGCGACCTTCCCTCTGCCGGGCCACATCAACGCCGGAGACAACTGGCTCTTCCAGAGCTGGGTGCGCGACCCGGCGCCCTGGGCCACGGGCTCGACCTTCAACCTGACCAACGCGGTCTCCATCTTCTTCCTGCCCTAGCCACCAGAAAAGGATTCCCTCCTTGGCGGTGGGCGGCGTTCGCCGGGTCTCGAACGTCGTCCGCCGCCTCTTTCGTGCCCGAAGTCCGGGGCGCGCGCAGGCGCGGCCCGCGCACGCCTACCCGCCGCCGTCGCCCGCCGCCGGTCGGCTGCGGCCCTCAGAGCGCAAGCGCTCGAGCACCACCTCCATCTCGGCCACACGATCGGGATGCTCGGCAGCCAGATCGGTCGTCTCCGATGGATCAGAAGCCAGATCGAAGAGCTTGTAGGGCCGGGCGAAGGGCTTGCCGCGCGGCTGCTCACGGCCCCCGGAGCCGTTGCCCGCGATCATCTTCCAGGGACCGTCCCGCAAGGCGAAGGTCCCGCCCGCGGAGTGGTTCACCACCGAGGCGCGCTCCACGCGCCGCGTGCGACCGAGGAGCAGGGGAGACAGGTCGAAGGAGTCCTCGCCCGCCCCATCGGGCAGCTCCTCCCCCGCCAGAGCCGCCAGGGTCGCCAGGGTGTCCACCAGGCAGACGGTCTGGTCACAGCTCGAACCGGCCTCCACCGCCGCGGGCCAGCGCGCCAGGAGCGGCACGTGATGGCCGCCCTCCCAGATGTCGGCCTTGGTGCCGCGGAAGACGCCGTTGGAGGTGTGGGTCGTCTCGCGAAAAGCCTGCTTGGAAGAATCCTCGCTGTGATCGGGACCGGAATCCGCCGGGCGACGATGCATGAACGAGCCGTTGTCACTGGAGAAGATCACGAGCGTGTCGTCCTCCAGGCCATGCTCGTCTAGCGCGGCCAGCACACGGCCGACCGTGTCGTCCACCTGCACGACAAAATCCCCGTAGGGTCCGAGCTCGGCCGCGCCCACGAAGCGCGGATGAGGCAACACCGGCTTGTGCGGAGCGGAGAGCGGGAAGTAGAGGAAGAACGGCTCGCCGTCCTCAGCTGCATCGGCGATGAAGTCCAGCGCCCGTCCGGTCAGCACGTCCAGGCAATCGACCGGCGAGAACTCCGGCGAGCTGGCCCCCTTGCGCATGAAGCCCGGAAAGGGCACGCCGGGCAGCTCGGCTGTCAGGGCTCCCACGACGCGCAAGTCCTCCACGTAGAAATAAGGCGCCATGTCGAGCGACGCCGGGATACCGAAGTAGCTCCCGAAACCGTGGGTCGTCGGGCCGTCATTGAGGGGCATGGAGCGATCGATCTTGCCCGCTGCGTCACGCCCGTACCCCAGGCCCAGGTGCCACTTGCCGACGCAGCCGGTGCGATAGCCGGCGCGCGCGAGGACGGAGGCCACCGTCGCCCGACCGGGCTCGATCAGCGGCGGACTGTCCACCCACAGGACACCGCTCTTCAAGCGCGTCCGCCAGGCGTAGCGCCCGGTCACCAGGGCGTAGCGCGTGGGCGTGCAAACTCCCGAGGGCGAGTGGGCGTCGGTGAAGGTCATGCCCTCGGCCGCCAGGCGATCGATGTTCGGGGTCGGCAGGCGAGAGTGTGGGTTGAGGGCCGCCACGTCGCCGAACCCCAGGTCGTCGGCCAGGATGAAGACGACGTTGGGCCGCGCGGGGGCCGAGGCGGCGCCGCCATCGATGACGCAGGAAGCGAGGGACGCGAGGACGAAGCCGACGACGGCCCCGCGGACCGTGCGCCCGGCGCGCGAAGGATGCTGCACGATGACCATGAGCGGTGGGGGCAGTCGGAGAGGGGCGCGGCGAGAGCCGGCGCGCTCGCGGTCAGGCGAAGCGCAGGCCGCACTCGGGACAGCGCTCGCTGCCCGAGGGGATCGTACCCTGACAGGCAGGGCAGGTCGCCTCGTCGGCGTCGAGGTCGATCGCCGCAGAGGCCGCCGCCACGACTTCAGCGTCCTGGCCCTCGGCCCAGGAGCGCTGGATGACCGTCACACATGCCTCTGCGTCCTCGCTCGCGACCGCGAGCAGTAACTTCGTCCCTCAGCCGCTCCCCGCGCCCTCGGGCGGCTGGATGACCTCCGCGGCCAACCCGTTCTTTCGCAACAGCTCCTTCATCTCGCGCACCTGGGCGAGCCCGCCCTGGGCGAGGATGACGGTCTCGGGGATCTCGGATCGGTCGCTATCCATGCTCGTTCGCCTCTACTGCCCGCCGCCCTTGCGGAGCTCATGGTAACGCCCGCCGTGCAGAGCGCCGAAGCGCTCCTCAAATCCGTCGGGCCAGCGCACGGCCACCTCGTCGACTCCCTGGTTGCCCCCCAGGCCGAAGTGCAGGCGCGGATCACTCGCCGCGCAGTAGGAATAGCTGGTGTGGTTCTGGCGATACTGCGCCCCCTCGGCCGTGTCCACGCGCACCCGGGCACCGAGCACGTCAGCGCCGGCCGCGTCCACCAGCCGCAGACCGATCCAACCCCCGCGACGCGTCGCGAAGTTGCGCAAGAGCCGCAGCGGACCGTTCCAGTCGAGGTAGACGACGTCCACGTCGCCGTCGTTGTCGATGTCGCCGAAGGCCGCCGCGCGGCTGGTGCCGAAGGGAACTTGTGGGGCGCCGCCGCCCTCGACCTCCTCGAAGCTCCCGTCTCCCCCACCGCGGAAGAGCTGGTTGGGTTCGGCGTAGGGCCGGTCCGCGATCGGGTAGGGCCGCCACAGGTCCACGCGCCCGTTCGCTACCCACAGGTCGACGTGACCGTCGTGGTCAAAATCCGCAAAGCCCATACCGAAGCCCGTCATGCGCCGACTCGGTCCCGCGAGCCCGGTCGCCGTGGTCGTGTCGCTGAAGCTGCCGGCGTCATTGCGGTAGAAGGTGTTCGTCTCGTCGCGCACGTGGGTCATGTAGAGGTCCCAGTCGCCGTCGTTCTCGACGTCCACCGCCTGCACGCCCATCCCCGCCTCGGACGCTCCGCCGGCATTGACCGCGCACCCCAACAGCAGCGCCCGGTTGGTGAAGTGCCCCTCGCCGTCGTTGATCCACAACAGGTTCGGGACGCTGTCGTTGGCCACGTAGAAGTCCACGTGGCCGTCGGAGTTGTAGTCCGCGAGGGCCAGTCCCAAACCGATGCCCGTGCCTTCCGCAAGGCCTGAAGCCTCGGTCACCTCCGTGAAGCGGCCGCCGCCGTCGTTTCGAAACAGCCTGTCGATCGAGGGCAGGTTGTAGTTCGCAGGACTGCAGTAATCGCGCTCGGACTGCCCCGAGCGACAGACCAGCTCGATGTCCGGGCTCCAGTTCAGGTTGTTCACCACGAACAGGTCGAGATCGCCGTCGGCGTCGTGGTCCACGAAGGAGCAGGCCGTGCTCCAACCCGCGACGGCCGTGCCGGACTCGGCCGTCACGTCCGTGAAACGCCCGCCGTCGTTGCGGTAGAGGACGTTCGCGCGCAGGTTGGTGACGTAGAGGTCGGCGTCGCCGTCGCCGTCATAGTCTCCCACCGCACAGCCGTGGCCGTAGCCCGTATCGGCCGCACCCGCCGCCCCCTCGACCTCCTCGAAGGTCCCGTCGCCGCGATTGCGGAACAGGCGGTTGGCCTCCTGGGCGGGCGCGCCCTCGGCGGGATCGCCGCTCTGCACGCAGTAGATGTCGAGCCAGCCGTCTCCGTCGAAGTCGATCAGCCCCAGGCCGCCCGGTGAGATCTCCGGCATCCAGAAGCGCTGCTCGTGAAAGGCCACGTGCTGGAAGTCGAGGCCCGCTTGAGCGGCCCCCTCCTTGAACCAGACCTCGGGCGCGCTCGACGGACCGACTTCCACGCGAAATTCCCCTTCGCCGCCGCCGCAGGCGGCGAGCAACGCACCCATGGCGACCGCCGCCGCCCTGTGCTGCGCGAGACCACTCACTGCACACCGAGTAGACGAGCGAGGGCCACGGTGTCGGGGTGGTCGGGGAATGCCCGGCGCGTTCGCTCAAAGACAGCCTTGGCCTTCACTCGCTCGCCACGCTTGTGATGCAGCCGGCAGAGGGACACGAAGGACGGGCGGAAGCCCGGCATCATGCGCATGGCCGCCTCAAGGTGAACGATCGCAGCATCCTCCTCGCCGACGCGCTGAGCCACTTCACCGAGGAGCACGCGAAAGATCCCGGCGGTCGAGTCGAGGGCCACGGCCTGCTTCAAATCAGCGTAGGCCTCGCCGATGCGATTCAATCTGAGGTAGGCGCGGCCGCGGACGAAGTGCGCCTGACCGACCTTGGGCGCGAGGCGACAGGCCTCCTCGGAGTTCTCCAGGGCCAGGGCCAGATTTCCCCGATCGAGGTAGCAGGCCGCCAGGTTGATGTGGGTCGAGAACTCGCCGGGCGCGACCTGCCGGGCGCGCTCGAGCAGCTCGAGGGCGCGCGAAGTCTTCTGCCTCTGGGTCAACACGGCGGCCAGGTTGTTCAGCAGGGTGTGGTCTTCGGGAAAGCGCAGGAGCAGCCGCTCGAGGATCGTCTCTGCCTCGTCCAGCTTACCGGCCTTCTCGAGCCGGTTGGCCTCGAGCATGCGCACCGTGTAGCCCACGCGATAGGTCTCGATGCGCTTGGTTAGCGGATCGGAGAGGTGACGACGACCAGCGTTGAGACCCTTGTTCAACTCGATCTCGGCCTCGCTCATGCGCCCGAGATCGCGGTAGGCGAGGCCCAGGGTGTAGTGGGCGTGCTTGGATTCCGGATCGAGGGACAGGGCGCGCTCGCAGAGCGTCGCGGCGCGCGCCGCATCGCCGGTGCGCAGCATCACTTCCGCCAGACCGACATAGCAGGGTGGCGCAAAGTCCACCAGGTCGATGGCCGCCTCGAACTCGCGGCGAGCGCCCTCCTCGTCCCCGGCCTCGAGCAGCATGGCGCCCAGGCGATGGCGCGCCCCCGCCATGTCCGGCAGGGCCTTGGCCACGCGCCGCACCAGCTCCAACGCCTCCTCCGCGCCGCCGCGCTGGCGCGCGCAGATGGCGAGGTGGTAGCGCCACAGCTCGTTGGTCGGCTCGAGGGTCAGGGCGTCGCGCCAGGCTCGCTCGCCCTCGGTCCACAGCTCGTTGGCCTCGAAGACCATCGCCAGGGAAGCGCGCGCCGCTGCCTCCGCCGGCCGGGCTCGGGCACGCGCCACGTGCTCGCCGATCAACTCGACGACCCACGCATCCACGCCGTCCGTGTGGACCAGTTCCACGATCCCCGGCGGCGGGCCCGGCGCTGCTCCATCACCCCCGCAAGCAGCGAGGGCCAGGGAGGCGACCAGGAGCATCTTGGGGCGAAGCGACATCACGGGAGCGAGAGACGATTCTATCGGCGCTCCTCGGCCCCCACCAAGAGGGTCCGTTGGGCAGGAAGGGGCAATCCCGCCCCGGCGGCTCAGTTCGAGGGTCGCCTGGAGCGGCCAGGGAGGAGTGGATGCGCCCTTGCCCGTCCGTCCGCCCACGCGCCGCGCTCTCTCAGCGTCCCGCGCCCCGACGCAGGGTGTGGTAGCGGCCGGCGGGCAGGGGGCCGAAGCGCTCGACGAGCCCGTCGGGCCAGCGCACCTCGACCTCGTCCGCCTGCGAGGCATCGCCCAGACCGACGTGCACGCGCGGGTCGTTGGTGGCGCAGTAGGAGTAGCTGGTTTGGGCGATGCGGTAGCGGTCGCGCTCGCCCGTGCGCACCCGCAACTCGGCGCCCAAGGCCACCGAGCCGCTCTTCCCCAGCACGGAGAACCCAATCCAGCCGCCCCGCCGCGGCAAATCGTTGAGCAACAGCCGCAGAGGCGCGTGGGCGTCGACGTAGAGCACATCCACGTCACCGTCGTTGTCGACATCGCCGAAGGCTGCTGCGCGGCTGGTGCCGAGCGGCACCTCGGGGGCTCCACCGCCGGCGATCTCCTCAAAGCGCCCTCCGTCCAGCCCCAGGAAGAGCTGGTTGGGCTCGGCGTAGGGGTCGCTCTCGCTCAACGGAGGCGGCCACAGCCCGACGCGGCCGTTGGCGACGAAGAGGTCGATCAGGCCGTCGAGGTCAAAGTCGTGGAAGCCGAGGCCGAAACCCGTGAACGGCACGCTGGCCGCCGAGAGCCCGGTGCGCGCCGTGCGGTCGCTGAAGGCCGCTCCGAGGTTCTCGTAGAAGGTGTTCGTCTGCTCGCGCACATGGGTCATGAACAGATCCCAGTCGCCGTCGCTGTCAGCGTCCACCGCGTGCACGCCCATGCCCGCCTCGGGCGCCCCCGAGCTGTTGACGGCGCAACCGGCGAGCAGGGCGCGGTCGGTGAAGCGCCCCGGCTTGAGCTGCAGCCACAAGTGATTCGGCATGCCGTCATTGGTGACGTAGACGTCCACCCGGCCGTCGCCGTCGAAATCAGCACAGGAGAGCCCCAGTCCAGTCCCGGTCCCCGCGCCCAGGCCGACCGCATCGCTCACGTCAGTGAAGGCCCCTTCACCGTCGTTGCGGTAGAGCGTGTCCCGCGCCGGCGCGTTGTAGTTGATGGGGTTGCAGTAGTCGCGCTCGCCGTAGTTCGTCTGGCAGGGAATCTCGTGCTCGGGCTTCCAGTTCAGGTAGTTGACGACGAACAAGTCGAGGTCGCCATCGGCGTCGAAATCGACGAACGAGGCCGCCGAACTCCAGCGCGACTCACCCACCCCCGCCGCCTGGGTGACGTCCGTGAAGCTCCCATCTCCGTCGTTGCGATAGAGGACGTTGCCCTCGAGATTGCAGACGTACAGATCGGTGTCGCCGTCGGCGTCAAAGTCCCCCGCGGTACAGCCGAAGCCGTAGCCCGTGTTCCCGACACCCGCCGCTTCGGTCGCGTCCGAGAAGGTGCCGTCCCCCTCGTTCCTGAACAGGCGGTTGGGCTCGTTGGTCGCATTCCCCGGCACCGGATCGCCGCCCTGGACGCAGTAGACGTCGAGGTGCCCGTCGCCGTCGAAGTCGAGGAAGCCGCCGCCGCCGGTCACGGTCTCGGGGATCCAGAAGCGCTGCTCGTGGGAGCGCACGTGGACGAAGTCGAGGCCCGAATCCGCCGCGACCTCGTGGAACCAGGTGGGCGTGGCGGGCACGGGAGACGGGGCTGGGTCGGCGGATCCCCCGCCACCGCAGGCTGTGAGGGGCGCGAGCAGGGCGGCGGTGAGGAGGGAGCGGGGGGGTCGCATCGGTGGATGACAGTCTATTCGCTCACGAGAGGCTCGCGCCTCGACAGGGACGCGCGGAGGTGGAACTTCTTTCCCTATCACGCCGACGAAGGGCGCACGAGGCCTCAAGCCAGCCGCTCGCGGCGGCCGAAGGGAGGAAAGTGCGCCGGGCCCTCCCCAACGCCCGACGCCGCCGATGCACACCCAGATTTCACAGCCTCCGATCATCGTCCCGCCTGAGTTCCGGGCAAGGGGTCGACGCCCCTCCGGTCCTCTCTGGGCCGCGCTGTCGGTGTGCGCCGCGCTCGCCGGCCTGGTCGGGGTGATGGCCGCTCCGCCCGCGGCGAGCGTACCGGAGGTATCGCCCGTCCGCGCCCTGGAGAACAAGCTCTGGAAGAACCTGCGCATCGTGCGCGCGGCCATCGCCGACTACCGCGCTGATCGCGGCCGCTGGCCGAGCGCCGAGGGGATCCAGAGCTCCGGAGCGATGTGCGAACACGGAGCCCTGGGGTGCGAACTGGGCTTCCACGAAGACGGGCTCGCTCCCCCGCCCCCGCTGATCCTACGCGACGGCCACGTGCCGTACTTGCCGCATGGCATCCCGGTCAATCCGGTGAACGGCCTGCGTACGGTATTGATCCTCAAACCGACCGCGGAGATGCCCGCCTCTCCCGACGGTAGCACCGGCTGGATCTACGATCCGCGCTCGGGCGAGGTGCGCTCCAATGTCGCGGGGCGCGTACACGGCCGCACCCAGCGCTACTTCGATCTCTAGGCGATCCGTTGAAGGAGTGCTTCGCGAGCCAAGGCGATCGCAGCCACGCCAAGCCGCCGTGCAGGAGGTCTTCACGGCATCGAATGCCCGTTCAGCGGGCGTCGAGGGCTTCCGCCCGCCTGTTTGCTACAAGTCTCCGCTAGACATGACGACCCAGCCTCCTTCACGCCCCGGCGGCGTCAGCATCGTCGGCCTCGCGGCGGCCCTGCTCAGCATCTCGGCCCTGGCCCTGCTGGCCATTCCGGGCTTCTTCGCGCGCGCGGAGGTAAGCCTCGACAACGCCACCGTGCTGCTCGCCGCGGACCTACGCGCGACCCAGGACGCCGCGGCCATCAACGAATGCGAGCTGCGCGTGCTTTTCTTCGCCGACGGCAGCGGCTACTCGGTGGTGGACGCGAACGACCAGCTGATCGCTCACCCCGCAGGGATTGGCGACTTCGTACGCTCCTACTCCCGAGACGGGGTCTTCGAGAGCGTGCGGATCGTGAGCACCGACCTCGGCCCGGAAGACTGGATCACCTTCGACGCCCACGGCTTCGCCCGCTCGGTCGGGAGCGTGGTCCTGGGGCTGGACGATGAGCGGCGGACCCTCAGGGTCCAGGCCGCCTCGGGCCTGGTGCGGATCGAGGGACTCGGCCGCCCGTGGCCCCACGACGAGCGCTGAGACCAAGCGCTCCGGGAGATCCAGCAGGATTTTTCTTCGGATGAGGGCGAACCTCCCGGAGGGCCGTCCCGTCCAAAGGGCTCAAACGTTGCGGATTCCGGTCTTGCTGGAGCGCGGACCCCCCAAGAAGCCTCTCTCTCTCCCGCGCTCGGGCACAGCGAAGGAGACCGACGCCGCGACGAGCCCCGCACCTATCCACACTATGGGGCTGACTATTGCCGACGGCTGCGGCCGGGGGCGTTTCACGACGCTCCCGGCCGTATTTTCGTCGCCTTCGGGCCGATGATCGCGAGCGGGTGGCCTACCCTGGAAAGTTCGGCCGCGGGACTCGTCCGCGCCAGCCCTCCATCATGGTCCGCCTGCAAGCCCGCTCCGCCTTTCTGATCGCCCTCGCCTACGTCATCATCGGCGTGCTGCGCTGGCACCACCCCCTCGGCGGGGGCGTCGAGTTCTTCGTGCGCGCCACGGCGGGGGTCCTGGTCCAGGGGAACCTCCTGTGGTTGTTGCTCGTCTGCTGCGGCCTGCCCCTGGCCCGCTGGCCGCGCCTGGCCCTCGGCCTGCCGGCTGGGCTGGTGACGATGCTGGCCCTGGCCGGAGAGCTGGCCATCGGCTGGAACATCGATCTGCCCTTCTACGTCGGCATGGGCGACCCCGAACGCCTGGCCGCCGTCGGGCGCGGCCTCGCGCTCGCCTGTCCGGTGGGGATCGCCGCGGGGCTCTTCGCTGCAAGGGGAGCGGACAAGGCCCAGCGAACGCCGGCGCGCGGCTGGACGACGGTGCTGCTCGCGGGCCAGGCGCTGGCCACCCTGGCCCTGGTCGGCTGGAACGCCGCCGACCTGGCGCCCGCCCGACTCGAGCGCGTCGAGCAGGTCACGCGCGAGCCCGGATCGCAGCGCAAGCTCACGCTCTTCTGCATCGACGCGGGACTGTGGACCATGGTCGATGAGTTCATCGACGAAGGGCGCATGCCGCACCTCGCGGCCCTCAAGGAGCGCGGCTCCTACGGCCACCTGATGACCCACGGACAGCGCCTGTCGCCGATCGTCTGGACCAGCATGGTGACGGGCATGGCGGAAGCCGGGCACGGAATCCACGACTTCACCGTGCTCTCATCGGACGCCGAGGGACGCTCGATCCCCACCCCCTCAACCGCGCGCAAGGCGGCGGCGGTGTGGAACATCGCCAGCGCGGGGGGGCTCAAATCCCTGGTCCACAACTGGCTCATCACCGATCCTGCGGAACCGATCAGCGGAGTCGTGATCCCCAACCTCAAGCCCGCCCTGGGCGGGAGCGTCCCCGCGACCCACCCCGCCGCCGTGCGCGCTCTGGTCACCGACGCCCTGGCGAGCTTCCCCGAAGAGCGCTCGGGAGACGCCTACGAGGACATTCGCAGGTTGCTCGAGATGGAGATCGTCGCCTGGGAGGCAGTGAAGGGCGTCGCCGACTTCGACCTGGTGGTCACGGGCACGCAGGCGTCCGACAGCTCCCTGCACCTGCGCTACCTCGACACCTTCCCCGAAGCCTTCGACCTGCAGGCCTGGGGTGTCGATCCCGAGCAGGCCACGGCACGGTCGGGAGACGTACACGCGATCTTCACGCGCCTCGACGAGTGGTTGGGGGCGCTGGCGGCGGAAGGCCGGGCCGTGCTCGTGGTGTCCGATCACGGAGCTCGGCCGCGGGCGAGTCCCCTGGTCCACTTTCTCCTCGACCCACTGCTGGCGGACATGGGTCTGATCGCCTTCGACGGCGAGGAGTTCGATCGCTCTGCGCTGGATCCGCGGCGAGCGCGGGCCAGCGAGGCCGGCTCGAGCGCCACGCAACGCCGCGCCGGGATCCTCTTCCGTGCCGAGGTCACCGAGGGCGTCACGCCCCTGTCCCTTTCGCAACTCATCGACGCTCTGCGCTCGCTCGAGCTGGAAGGCACGGGCGAGCCGCTGTTCACCGCGGTCGGTCCGACGCCTGCGGGGAGTCGCTCGGCGGCCTTCGTCGTACCGGCGACCTGCCTCGCTGAGGTGCCCGGCGAACGCAGGGTGGAGGTCGCGGGACAGGTGCGCCCTCTCGCCCGTTACCTGGACGTTCGCCGGGAGAACAGCGGCAACCACGACCCGCACGGGATGTTCCTCTTCGCCGCGCCGGACATCGAACCGGCAGGCGCGGTGACCGCCCTGTGCTCGGAGACATCGCTCTCCACCTTGCTGGGCTTCGCTCTGGGCACATCGAGGAGCGTCGACCGCATCGCCGAGCTGGCGCGTCGGCTTGGGTTGTTCGAGCCCTACACATCCCTCGACGTGACGCCGACGGTGCTCGCCTACCTCGGCCTGCCCCTGGCGCACGACATGCACGGGCGCGTCATGGAGCGCGTCCTGGCTCCGGCGCCGAGCGCTCGGCGGACAGTGGACTCCCACGCCAATCTGATCGATCCCGAGCGTCAGGCCGCTGCCCCCGACGAGGCGGCGCAGCGGGAGATCCTCGAGCAACTGCGAGCCCTGGGCTACACGAAATAGGGCCGAGGGCGCACCTCGCTCGCCGCGCACTGGCCCGTCTGGGCGTGGAATGGTAGAGAGGGGGTCGGCGCGGGGGTTCCGCGCCCACCCTGAGTCCCTTCCACACCACCGGCCCAGGCAACCCATGAAACGCCTCGTCGCTCTCACGCTCGCGGCCGCCGCATCCTGCTCCACGCCCTCGGTGAGCCTCACGCCCTACGTGGCCCAGTACTCCCTCAATGGGTCGATCGCCTCCTCAAGCGGCGGGACATCCGGCTCGACGAGCATCGCTTCGCTCGGGCTCGACGGAGACGACTCGGTCTTCGGCGGACGCCTCGCGTTGAAGGGAGACCACTCTCATCTGAGCGTCTCGTACTCGGCGACCAACCTCTCGGCGACGGGCGGCACCCTGAGCGATGACATTGAGATCGACGGCATCACGATTAACTCGGACTCGCTGGCCGTGGCCACCGACCTTGACATCACGAACACGAGCGGCCTGTGGACCTACGACTGGAACATCGGCGATACCGCGTACTTCGGCCTGGGCATCGGGGTCACCTCCCTAGACTTCTCCATCGCACTGAACGGAGAAGAGGAGATCACCGGAGAGAACGTCACGGCGACCATGGACGAGAACCTGCCCATCCCTCTGATCGCCGCGCGCGTGGGAGGCAACATCGGCCCGGTGCGGGTTGAGGGCACCTACGCGTTCCTGAGCGTGAGCGTGGACGACGCCGAGGCCGTCGTGAGCGACCTCGACCTCTCAGCCGGCCTGAAGATCCTCGGGGACGCCGGCTCGATCGTCGCCGGCTATCGCCTGTTCGCCTTCGACGCCCAGTTCGAGGACGCGAGCGACTCGGCGAACCTCGACCTGGAACTTGGCGGACCCTACGCGGGCGTGCGCATCGGATTCTGATTCGCGGCGGGCGCGACGGCCCGGCGACCTCGATGCGCCTCTCGCAGTTCATCGCCGCTCCGCTCTTCCTCTACGCCCTGGCGACGGGTTGCTCCGAGGGACCCGGCGACGAGAGCGCCGGCCCGAGCCCGCAGACCCCCCCGCTCGCCGAGCGCGAGGTCCCCGGGCGCGTCTTCCTGGTCGGGATCGACGGCGCCTCCTGGGACGTCTTTGACCACGTCCTCGCCGACGGCGTCATGCCGCGCTTGCAGGAGCTGTGCGCGCGCGGCACCAAGGCCGAGCTGCTCTCGATGAACCCGACCGCCTCGGCCATCCTCTGGACGACGATCGCCACGGGCAAGTTGCCCAAGCAGCACGGCATCCTGGGTTTCGTGGCCACGACGGACGCGGAGACCGTCGTGCCGGTGTCGTCCACCATGCGCAAGGTGGACGCGCTCTGGAACATCTGCAGCCGCGCCGGAGCCGCGCGCGTGGCTCTGACAAAAAAATGGGAGTCGCCTCCGAAGAGACGACTCCGCGCGGGTCGTATCTGATGATGAGTCACCAGACGACGGCCGATGGCGATGGCAGGTTCCCCATCGGCGGCCACGGGGCTCGTGGCAGGTAGAGCCCCGAGGCACCCCAGGCGAACCTGGGGCACATCGGATGTCGGGCAACGCCCGATGTGCCGGGAATTTAGCAACTTGCCCGGTCGGGTGTCCACCCGAACCTCCCGGCGGCGGCGATCAGCCCTGGGCCCAGGCCGTCTGGCCGCCCCGCAAGGAGTAGATCTCGGTGAATCCGTGCCCCACGAAGTAGCTGGCGACATCGAGGCTGCGCTCGCCGTCCTGACAGGCGAAGACAATTCGGCGGTCCTTGGGAAGGTCCATGTAGCGCTGAGAATCGGCGTGATCCAGGGGCTCGGCCGCATCGATGCGGGACGCGGCGATCTCCTCGGTGGAGCGCACGTCGATGAAAGAGAACGTCTCTCCCCCCGCCAGCCAGGCCCGAACCCGCTCCGGATCGACCTGCATCCGCTGGTCAACCTCGTGAGCCCGCACGATGGTCTCCACGACTCCGCTCACATCCAGCAGGTTGTGGTCCCGGCAGACCTGCTCGAGGGTATCGGTGGGCTGAAAACCGCAGGAGGAGCAGCCCCCCACGTGGTAGCGCTGGAACAGGGCCCGCTGGGCGGAGGGCACGCGCTCCAGGACCTGAGCCATGGTCAGGTCCAGGGTGATCTCAGGTTGAAGGTCGCTCACGGTGTGCGTCTGGCAAGGAGGGAGACGGGTGGGAGGGCGCTGACGCCTCACCCAATGTAACCCGTACTGCCACCAGCCCTCACGCCAGAGCACCCAAACGGTCCACTCCCCCTCTCTCCCACTTGCTAGAGACGCTCCGGGTCCATCGGCGTCCTCCACAACCCCCGGGGTGGTGCGCGGGGGGGTCGCTCCACTACGCTCTGCGGTCGCTTCGCTCGGCAGGAGTCCACCCCATGGCGCAGACAAGAATCACACCCCGCTCCCAGGATCACGCCCAGTGGTATCAGGACGTGATCGCGGAGGCTGAACTGGCGGAAGCGGCGGGCGTCGTCAAGGGCTGCATGGTCATCCGGCCCCACGGGTTTGCCATCTGGGAGAAGATGCAGGCCGACCTCGACCGGCGCTTCAAGGAGACTGGCCACCAGAACGCCTGCTTCCCACTCCTGATCCCGATGAGCTTCATCGAGAAGGAGGCGGAGCATGTCGAGGGTTTCGCTCCCGAGCTGGCGGTGGTCACCCACGCCGGCGGCAAGGAGCTGGAGGAGAGCTACGCCAGCCGGCCGACCTCCGAGACCATCGTCGGCCACTTCTTCTCCAGGTGGATCGACTCCTGGCGCGACCTTCCGCTGCTCATCAACCAGTGGGCGAACGTCATGCGCTGGGAGCTGCGCACGCGCCTGTTCCTGCGCACGAGCGAGTTCTTCTGGCAGGAGGGGCACACGGCCCACGCCACCCACGAGGAGGCGCTCGAAGAGGTCGTGCGCATGCTCGACGTCTACCGCGACTTCAGCCACGAGATGATGGCCCTGCCCGTGTTGCGCGGGATCAAGACCGCCAACGAGCGCTTCGCCGGCGCCCTCGAGACGCGCTGCATCGAGTCCTACATGCAGGACGGCAAGGCGCTGCAATCGGGCACCAGCCACGATCTCGGCCAGAACTTCGGCAAGGCCTTCAACGTCACCTTCCAGAACGCCGAGGGCGAGCGCGAGCACGTCTGGCAGACCTCCTGGGGAATGTCCACGCGCCAGATCGGCGCCCTGATCATGGGGCACTCCGATGACGCAGGCCTGGTCCTTCCGCCGCGCCTCGCACCGATCCACGTGGTGATCGTCCCCATCTACCGCTCGGAGGACGACAAGAGCTCCGTGCTGGAAGCCACGGCCAAGGTGGCCACCGAACTGCGCGACGACGGCCTGACGGTCAAGATCGATGACCGCGAGGGCATCAAGCCGGGCGCGAAGTACTACGAGTGGGAGCGCAAGGGCGTCCCCTTGCGGCTCGAGCTCGGTCCGCGGGACCTCGAGCAGCGCTCGGTGATGGCCAAGCGTCGCCTATCCGATGTGGACGAGCGGGGCCGGCCGATGAAGGAAACGCTCCCTCTCGAGAACGTCGGCGTGAGTGTCGGTGCGATCATGGACGAATTCCAGCAGCACCTCTTCGAGCGCGCTCTCGCCCTGCGCGAGGAGAACACGGTCGAGGTCGATTCCTGGGACGACTTCAGCGACATCTTCGCCGGGCAAGGATCGAAGTTCGTGTACGCCCACTGGGACGGCACGGGCGAGACCGAGCTCGCGATCAAGGGCGCGACGAAGGCCACGATCCGCTGCATCCCCTACCCCGGCGAGGGCCCCGACCCCGAGCCGGGGTCGTGCATCAAGACCGGCGCGCCCAGCGCGCAGAAGGTCCTGTTCGCGAAGAACTACTAGGCCGCCAGCCGAGAAGGAACGCGCCCTCAGTCCATCCGGTAGGCATCGGCCGTGGGCTTGAGCGGTCGGTTCATCCACAGCGGGCGGCGCAAGCCACCGGGGCCGGGGGCGGGGCGCGTCATCGCCCGCCACTCCTCCCAGACCTCGACGGAGAGGTTCGTGTCCACGAACACGTCTCCGTAGCGGTCGCCCTCCTTGGCCGGCCCGACGCGCACCTTCTGATGCCAGCAGTGCATCCCGCTGATCGGATCGGGCTGGACCGGGAAGGTGAGGTTCTGGTTCACGCCGCTCTCCTTCCAGAACACCCGTTCGGTGTCGGGATCGGCGCTCGCGTGGGGACCGGGACGCTCCTTCTGGCGCAGGAGGAAGGTGCCCTCCCCGCGCTCGATCTCGACCAGGGAACTCGCGATCTTCTGCCCTCCGATGGAACGGAACAGCCGCCAACGGCCCACATGGTGCGAACAGGCCACGACGCCGGGATGGATGCCCTCGGTCTCCCACACGCGCGCCACGAAGTAGCCGATGCGGGTCGCGACGCGCACGAGACCCTCGCTCTCCAGACCGAGGGCGGCGACGTCGGTCGGGTGCACCCAGAGCGGATTGGTGTGGGAGATCTCCTGCAGCCACTTGGCGTTCCCCGAGCGCGTGTGGATCAGGGTCGGCAGGCGGAAGGTGGGCAAGAGCGCCCGATCACCGGCCTCGAAGTCCATTTCGCCCCAGTGCACCTGCGAACGGATGTAGCCCGGGAGCGCCTGCTCGCGATACCCCCACTCGGCCAGGGTCTTGGAGTAGAGCTCCAGCCGGCCGCTGGGGGTCGGGAAACCGGCGCGGCGCTCGTCCTCGCCGACATCGACGCCGTCGGACTTGCCGCTCTCGTAGCGTTCCTGCCCGGCGTAGGGCACGGCGAACGCTCCACGCCGGCGCATGTACTCCAGGGGTTCGACTCCCTCGGCTCGCGCGGCTTCCGGCAAGCCGGGGACACCATTCTCGAAGATGTCGGCGTAGTACTCATCGAGAGAAATGGGCTCGCCCGGCCGCTCGCGCGACTCGAAGTACCGGGCTATCCCGCGTGAGCCGTCGGGATCAATACGATGCGTGAGGGCGATCCAGAACTCGGCCTCCTCCCAGACGCTGCCGGGGTTGGAGCCAAGGGTCGTCTCGACCTTCTCGCCCTCTCTCCGTCGGTATTCCCGCAGCACCGGCTGGCGAAATCCGATCCAGGTCCCCGCGTGGGTCTCCTGGCTCATCAGGTCGTGACGCTCGGGGCCGAGGCCCGTGGGGAGCACGTAGTCGGCCCACTGAGCCGTCTCCGACCAGATGGGGGAGAGCGCCACGTGACAGCCGACGCGTTCGGTGTCCTCGAGCATCTCGATCCACGCGCAGCCGTCGGGATTGGTCCAGACGGGGTTGTAGACGCGCGTGAAGTAGACGTCGACGCGCTTGTTCTGGTCCCGCAACAGGTGCGGCAACAGGAAGCTCATCTCGTAGTGCGAGAGGGGATACTCGCTCGGCCAGATGGTCTCGTTCCAGCGCGTGTTCGCGGGCGGCTTCTCACTCGGCTGTGGCACGAACTTGTCCCAGGAGTTGGGGTTCAGACCGCCGGGCGTGCCGACGCTGCCCGAGAGCACGTGCAGGAAGAGCAGCGAGCGCGCCACCTGCCACCCGCCCAGGTGACCGCTGGCGGTGCTGCGCCACAGGTGGCTCGAGAAGGCGCTGCCGGCGGCGTCGATCTCGTCCGCGAGCTTTCCGACGATGTCAGCCGGGATGCGGCACTCCTTGGCGGCGAACTCGCTCGTGTAGCTGGCATAGGTCTCGAGCAGCTTCTCGATCAAGCGTTCGAAGCTCCCGTCGCCCTCGGGGTCCTCGGCGGCCAGAAAGGCCTCCCAGTTGGTCCAGCGGCGCAGGAAGTCGGCGTCGAAACGCCCCGAGGCGAGCAGCTCGCGGGCAACGGCGAGCAGCAGCGCTCCCTCCGTGCCCGGCCAGGGCGCCACCCAGACGTCCGCGCGCGAGGCAGTGTTCGACAGGCGCGTGTCCACAACCGCCAGGCGCGCCCCCGCGCTGCGCGCGTCCACGATGCGCTGGGCGTGGGGATTGAAGTAGTGCCCGGTCTCGAGATGAGCCGAGATCAACAGCATGAACTTCGTGCACGAGTAGTCCGGCGAGGGGCGATCGGCCCCGAACCACAGGGTGTAGCCCAGGCGCGCGCCGGCGCTGCAGACGTTCGTGTGGCTGTTGTGGCCGTCGACGCCCCAGGCCTGCAGCATGCGCAGGACGAAGTGGTCGTCGCCGGGACGGCCGACGTGGTACATGATCTCGTCGTGACGCTTCTCGTCGAGGGCGGTGCGGATACGCCCGCCGATGTCGTCGAGGGCCTCTTCCCAGGAGACGGGCTCGAACTGGCCCGAACCCCGCGGCCCGCTGCGCTTGAGGGGCTCGAGGATGCGCTCGCCGTCGCGCACCTGGTTGATGGTGGCCGGCCCCTTGGCGCAGGTGCGCCCGCGGCTGCCGGGGTGCACGGGGTTGCCCTCGAACTTCTCGATTTGACCGGTCGCCTTGTCCACAAAACCGAGCAGGCCGCACGCGGACTCACAGTTGAAGCAGATCGTCGGAACGCACGCAAAGTGGCGTTCGTGGCGCTCGGGCCAGGCGCTCGGGTCCAGCTCGACCCAGTCATCCCAGAGTTCGGGCGGCGGGCCGACGGCCAGCTCCCAGGGTGATCGGCGGGATTCGTTCACTCGCTTCCTTCTCAGCTGATGGGTAGGGCCTGACCGGCGCGGACGAAGAGGTGTTCGGCGAACCACAGACCAACGACGGCGCAGGCCGCCGCGGGGATCGGCAACCCCACGGCGATCAAGGCCAGGGGCACGCCCGTCCCCAGGCCAATGCCGACGAGCCAGTGGACTCGGGCGTAGGGCCCGTGGGTCACGAGTCGCACCGCACGCTCGTACTCCCGCTCGCGATCGCGCGGCGCCAGGCGGCTCTCGATGCACATCATGAAGAGGTGGGCGAAGAGACTCAGGGAGAGGACTCCCGCGAGGCGCTCCGTTGCCGCGTCTTCCCACCCCAGGAGCGGTTGCAGGAGGATCAGCAGAGCGCTCCCCCCCAGGGCGGCCTGGGCGAGCAGGTGTAGCCACAGGCCGCGCTTCATCCACAGCACACGACCGCGTGCCTGGCCGAAGAGCCAGCCGGTGTAGGCCGCGGTGGCCGCCCCCGCGATGCAGGTGGCGAGGATTCCCGCCGTGCCCAGCACGGTCCCGATCTCCCAACCCGCGAGATGCGCGGCGAGCCAGAGAGTGAGCAGGGCTCCGTAGGCCATGATGATGAAGGTCCCGCGCGCCAGCCAGGAGTCCCAGTTAGGGTGCACGAGGATGCGCCAGAAGCGCTCGGGGCGCTTGAGGTCCGCGATCAGCAGGAGCCCGGTGACGGCCAGAAAGAGGAGCGCCAGGCCGATCGGTACGAGTCCGGGTGTGGCCCCGTCGGCGGCGGCGTAGGCGGCGACTGGAAAGACGCCCGCGGACAGGGACTTGGCGAAGAGGTAGCCGGTGATCTTGCCTCCCCACGCCACAGAGCGCGGCACATCGTAGGTCGTGCGGGCACGCGCCTCGGCGGCCTCCACGGCCTCACGCGCGTCGAAGTCCTGGGCATCCAGGCGCTCTCCGGTCGGCCCCTGCGCCCAGAGGTAGCCGCCGCTCGTAGCGGTCAGGTTGGGATCCAGGCCGGCCGGCGCCGCCTCGCGGTAGAGCACGTTCGGCCCGGTGCCGGCCTCTTCCTTGCGGCCCGTGAGGTTGAACTCCTCGCGCATGCGCGAGACCACGCTCTGGGGATCGTCGAAGTCCCCGGGCACGATCGCCTCGGTGGGGCAGACGACGGCACAGGCGGGGGCCAGGCCGATCTCGGTGCGGTGAGCGCAGAAGTGGCACTTCTCCGCGATTCCCTTGTCGGGGTTGATGTAGAGGGCGTCGTAGGGGCAGCCGTGCATGCACGACTTGCAGCCGATACAACTCTTGGGGTTCACG
This sequence comes from Planctomycetota bacterium, assembly GCA_036010965.1. GTDB lineage: Bacteria > Planctomycetota > UBA1135 > UBA1135. The sequence continues at coordinate 22,593 of DASCMO010000047.1, forward strand.
TCCACGATCCCGTCGGGGCGCTTGGCCAGCGCGCTCACGGGACAGATCGTGACGCAGGGAGCGTCGCTGCACTGATTGCAGCGCAGCACGGCGAAGGAGCGCCGCACCGTCGGGAACTCCCCTTTCTCGGTGTACTTGACCCAGGTGCGGAAGCTCCCGAGCGGCACGTCGTTCTCGGACTTGCAGGCCACGGTACACGCGTGGCAGCCGATGCACTTTGAGTGGTCGATGACGAAGCCGAGCTGCAATGGATGGCCCTCCAGTGGCGCACGGATCCTATCCCGAGCAACCACCGAACAGGTAGGGCCACGCGAGAGAGAAAGCGCTCAGCTCGCCAGCCCTACGGCGAAGACCAGCGCCGCAATCAACGCCGCACCGGCGAGGACGGCCAGCACGAGTCCCACGACCTTGACCCAGCTCAAGGGCGCCTTGCCCACCACCCGGCCAGTCTGTCCATGGACGAGGACCGTGTAGGTCTCGCCCTTGAACGCGTACTGCACACTCCAGATCGGAAGCAGGACGTGCTTCCAGCGCACGTCGAAGATCCGGTTCTGGACCCGCAGGTTGCGCTGGGTATCTCCGGGAACGTCTCCAGCGCAGCGGCGGCGCTGGGAACCGACGACCATGGCCGCTCCCTCCTCCCAGGCGCCGTCCAGGTCCAGCCGGTACTCCTCGGCTCGCCAGCCGGCCAGGTACTCGGGGCGATAGGGGACGAGGGCTGAGGTGTCGAATTCGCCCAGCTTGCGCACGAGGCCAGCGGGTTGTCCGCCCGATGCCAGCACGAGCAGGTCGTCGTAGGCGTCGTCGCGCTGGCCCCAGGCCGGCACCCAGCGCACCTTACGCACGCGTCGGGTGCGGCGCACGCGACGACCGTTGGTCCTGGTCCAGTAGCTCTGCGTGACCCAGTAGTAGTGGCCCGCGTCCGCGGACCAGTCCGAGTGCACGCCGCAGTCAAAAGTCCAGAAGGGGACGTAGATCCCCACCGCGTCGAAGCGGCGCGTCTTCTTGAGCTCGTTGGGCCTAAACCACAGGCCGCCGATCCAGCGTCGGAAGTTCGCCTCGACCGCCGTCCGCCCCACATCTAGGGGGATCAGGGACTCGGGGCGGATCGCGTTGCGGTTCGCCTCCTGCTCGAGCACGCTCGGCGAGCCGCAGTAAACGCATTGCTGGGACGTCGTCGCCTCCTCGAAGCTGACGCGCGCTCCGCAGTTCTCACACTCGGACACGCGCAGCTCGAGCCCCAACCCGCGCGTCGCCTCCCCGGCCTCGGACAGGGCGCGCTCGACGATCACACCCTCGGCGCGCGGCACCTGCACCACCGCCCCGCAGTGGTCGCAGTTCATCGCGTCCACCTCGGGATCCCACGTCATGTCCGCCCCGCAGCCATCGCAGGGAAAGCCGATGTTGGCGCTCTGCCCCGGCTCCTCGATCTCCTCCTCGATCTCCTCGCCTTCCCGACTCTCTCGCACCTGCTCCGTCATGGGCTCGTCTCCATTGATGGCGATCCGTTGAATGCGCCCGTATTCTGTGCGTAGAGGGCTGTGGAGTTCCACCTGCCCCGGATTTCTGATCGAGAGGAGCACGATGCCATGGGTGTGATCGACTGGTTCAAGCGCGGCGTGGGCGAGATGATGGTCGCCCGTCCGGATGACGCGAAGGCGCACGTTGTCTGGAAGCACCCCGACCCCACCATTCCGCTCAAGTCCCAGTTGACGGTGGAGGCGGACGAGCGCGCCGTGTTCTTCCGCGACGGCAAGGTCGTGAAGACCCTCGAGCCCGGGCGTCACACCCTCGACTCCTCGAACCTGCCCTTCCTCTCGGACCTCATCGATAGCTTCACGGGCGGGAACGTCCTCATCGCAGAGGTGTTCTTCGTCAACGTCCGCGAGCACGTGGGCGTCAAGTTTGGCGGACGCATCGGGCATGTCGAAGACCCCAAGAGCGGTGTCCCGGCCGAGACCCTCGTCCACGGCGAGTTCTCCTTCAGGGTCACGGATCCCGAGAAGCTGATCGTGGGCCTGGTAGGCATGGGACGTGCCGAGTCCTACATGGTGCGCTCGTGGATGAAGGAGCAGGTGCTGAAGGTCATCCGCGACCGCGTGGCCGAGCTCTTCGTGAAGCACAAGTGGCCGCTCCTGGACGTGACGTCGGGCGCCTACACCGAGGAGATTGAACGGGACGTCCTGGCCGGCCTCGCCGAACACGTGGGCAGCTACGGCATCGAGATCGTTCGCCTGGGCAACTTCGTCATCGCGATCGACGAGGAAGACGCGGACAACCTCAAGAAGCTCTACACCGACGCGGCCTACCTGCGCACGGTGGGCGGCGTGGGCCAATACCAGCAGTTCGCGGCCGGCAAGGCCATGATGGGCGCCGGCGAGGGCATGGCCCTGGGCGCCGGCGAGGGCGGTGGTGGCGGCGGCGGGGGCCTGCTTGGAGGCGCCGGCCTCGGGGTCGGCTTCGGTCTGGCCCAGATGCTCGTCAAGGACCACAAGGGCGGTGAAATGCTCGCCCCGGCAGCCGCGGGCATCGTCTGCGCGGCCTGCACGCAGACCGTGCCGCCCGGCAAGTTCTGCGGGAAGTGCGGGACAGAGCTACAGGCCACCGATCCCGCCTCCTCGGGGGATAGCTTCTGCTCCGGATGCGGGAGCCCGCTCGCCGCGGACTCGAGGTTCTGCGGGCAGTGCGGCAACGCGCGCGAGTAGGGGCCGGCTGGCGCACGGATTGATGGTGGCACGACAGCATCACCGTGACTCTCAGGCGGGGAGCATGGCCGAGGGACGCACGCGATGAAGGCCATCACGCGCGCACCGGAGGACTCCCTGACCGACTGCGCCCTGACCCACCTCGAACGCAAACCGATCGATGTCGCGCGCGCCATCGCCCAGCACGCGGACTACGTCGAGGCGTTGCGCTCGCGGGGAGTCGCGGTGGAAGAGCTCCCGCCCCTAGCGGGAGCCCCCGATGCGTGCTTCGTCGAGGACACCGCCATCGTCCTCGACGAGGTGGCGGTCATCACCCGCCCGGGGATCGAGTCGCGACGGAGAGAGGTGGGCTCGGTGGCCTCGGCCCTGGCGAAACACCGCGAGCTGATCACGATTGACGCGCCGTCGACCCTCGAAGGCGGTGACGTGGTCGTGGCGGGCGAGACGCTCTTCGTCGGCTGGTCCAAGCGCACAAACCACGCCGGACTGAAGGAGCTCGCGCACCGCGTCCTGCACCTCGGATACCGCGTCAAGGCGGTCGAGGTGCGCGGCTGTCTGCACCTCAAGAGCGCGATGACGCTCATCGGGCCAGAGACCCTGCTCATCCAGCCCGAGTGGCTCGATCTCACGCACGTCCGTGGCTTGGAGTGCCTCTCGGTCGCCCCCGAGGAGCCCTTCGGCGCGAACGCCCTGCGGCTGGCGGACTCGCTGCTGCACCCCGCCGGCTTCCCGCGCACACACTCACTGCTCTGCGAGCGCGGCTTCGACGTGTCTCCCGTGGAGATCGGAGAGTTCCAGAAGGCCGAAGGCGCCGTGACCTGTCTGAGCCTGCTCCTCGACGCCTGAGCGACCCGCCAGAGCTCTGGCTGACCGTGCAGGATGGGCCCCCCGCGGTGAGGCGCGGACCTCCCCGTCAGGGTCGCCGCGATGGCCCTCTGGCCGGGCACGGCAGATTCTCCCTTGCTCTCTCGCGCCAGGGAGCGAGGGTGGTAGAGGAGCCCGCTCATGCCTGAGATCCTCTACAACCTGGCCCTGGTCCATGTCGTCATCCTCGGCCTGGTGCAACTGCGCCAGGTGCGGTCGGGAACGACCTGGTCCATGGGCATGGTGGTCACCTCCATCGCAGCCTGCCTGTTCGCCGGCCTGGGCGCCTTCGTCGCCGGAATCGGTCTCTTCGGCGCCCTGGGCCTGTTGGCCTGGGGCGTGTTCGCGCACATTCCCCTGCAGTTCGTGGCCGGCGCGCTGCTCCTGCGTACCCATCGCCCGCGCACGGCCTCGGCATCGATTCTGCTGGCCGTGGGCGTGCTCGCCATCGGTGCCGATGCGTTCCTCATCGAACCGGAGCGCTTGCAGCTCACGCGCCTCGAGGTGGTCTCACGCACGGCGACCGCGCCCCTGCGCATCGCCGTCCTGGCCGACATCCAGACCGACGAAGTCGGCGAACACGAGCGGCGCGCGGTCGCCATGGCCGTGGCACAGGAGCCCGACCTGATCCTGCTCGCCGGGGACTACATCCAGACCGATGACCCCGAGCGCGGCGCTATCGAGCGCCGCAAGCTGCATGACCTCTTCGTCCAGGAGGGCCTGGCCGCGCCGCTCGGGGTATTCGCGGTCAACGGAAACACCGACGGCCCACAGTGGATGGAGATCTTCGAAGGCCTCGATGTGCAGCTCGCCACCGAGCAACGCGATTTCGAGACCGCCGGCCTGACCGTCACCTGCCTGCCCTACGAACGCTCCTTCGCTCCCGATGTCCTCGTGACCCCGAGCGAGGGGTTTCACGTGGTCCTGGGTCACTCACCCGATTTTGCCCTCGGCGCCGTCGACGCCGACCTGCTGGTCGCGGGCCACTGTCACGGCGGCCAGGTGCGCCTGCCTCTGCTCGGCCCGCTGCTGATCCTGGCTCGCATCCCGCGCGCCTGGGCCTCGGGCGCCCACGTCGTCCGCTCCCACACCACTCTGGTGGTGTCGCGCGGCATCGGCATGGAGCGCGGCCGCGCTCCGCGGCTGCGTTTCCTCTGCCCGCCCGAGGTGGTGATCATCGACGTTGTCCCCACCGTCGACTGAGGCCGAGCAGTCGCTCAGGAATCGCTCCCCGGCCCTGCGCCCCTGCGCAGAACGCGGATCGAATCGTCACGACGGACCAGCCCAGCCTCGACGACGGAGCACAGCACGCCACGCCCGCGCTGCCCGAGCCTGTCGGCGCGGGCCACCTTCTTGGCACCCACGGTGCCGTAGCGTTCCGCGAAGTACTTGCAGGGGTGATGGGGCATGGACGAGACCTCCAGCAACGCTTCACCTACCTGCAAGCGCGTTCCGACCGGCAGGTTCTCCTCGGAGAGCTCTAGGTCGACGTGCAGGTTGTCGCCCGAGCGCGCCATGCTGTGGAGATCCTCACCCGCGAGCGAACGCAAGACGTGCACGTTGACCAGGCTGACCTGGGTCCCGGGGGTGCGGTCTTCCTCCTCCGCCCAGCGATCTCCGGAGATGCCGCCCTCCACGGTGAGCCCAACCTCAGCGGGCAACTCGCGCCCACCGTGGCCCTCCGCCGCGGGGCGGATGACGATGCCGCACACCACACCCTCCTCGCGCGGAGAGTCGGGGAGCCGCGCGAACCAGCGGTCGAATCGCCAGGAGAGATCCATCAAGCCTTCGCGATGAGGTCCCGGAGCTGTTCGAGGGTCTGGCGCGCCTTTCCCGAATCGAGCGAGATGGTGGCCGCATCCACCCCCTCCGCGAGGGTCATGCAGCGCCCGGCAGCCTTCAGGATCAGGGCCGCCGTGATCAGGGTCGCGCTGCGCGCCGCGCCCGGCTCGCCCGCCAGGACGAGAGCCGTCATCTCGGCCGCCGCCCTCATGAGCGCTTCGTTGTCCCCCTGACCCTTGCCCTCCGGCGGCGGGCTGAAGAGGGGCAACTCGGGCTCGGCGTCGCATTCGAGCCCAAAGTCCTCTGGCTCCACGTGCACCGAGATCAGGTAGCCCTCGCTGAGCTCGATGGCGCGCGTCTTGCGCCGCACGGACGGGACCACGCCCCCCTCCAGGCCTTGCACGGCGATGGCCCGCGCGTGTCCGAGTTCCTGCAGGACCTCGACCGCGATGCCGAGCACGGGCCCGCTCTGAGCTCCGGCAACGACCGATGCACTTGGAGGGCAGACGAGCTTCTCGACGGTGGAGAGCGGCGTGCGCATGGCGATCGCGTCTCGCATGCGCCGCATCCCGATCAGCTCCGGAAGCATCCCGCTCACACTGCAGACCGCGAAGCCCGTCTTCTCCAGCCACGACTCCGCCTCCTGGGGATCCCAGGTCATGCTCAACCCCAGGCCCTCCAGGACGCTGGAAGCGGTCAGGCCACGCTTGGGCGGGACGCAGCGATCACCGGAGATCAGCACCCGCGCCCCCGCACCGGCGGCGACCAGCCCCGCGGCCACTTCCAGGGGTGGCGTGTTCTCGAGGCCGCCCAACGGCGGACAGACCCAGACCAGGCCGCTGATGCCCGCGCCAGGGAAGTTGGCCCGGGCGCGAGCGGCGCTGGCAAAGCCCCGCAGCTCCTCGACGGTCGTTCCCTTGGCGCGCAAGGCCACCCAGAAGGCACCGACTGTGATGTCGCTCTCGCTGCCCGAGAGACAGGCGTCCATGGCCCCGCGGCACTCGTCGAAGGTCAGGTGGCGCGCATCCTTGCGCCCCGGATCGATGTGCTTGAGGAGATCGCGGAGACTCATGGAGACGATTGAGCGGGCGCATCGGACGCGTCGAGGGCACCTCGCCTGTCCGGCGCGTTGTGGAGCATGGGCCACCAACCGCTGCGTGACACAAGGCTAGCATAGGCCGCACACCCGGACACAGCGGGCGCGAGGAGCGGTCGATTCCCGGCGCTCGTGGCCCGATCGCTGACGGAGCTGTTCCCCCGGGGGGAGTTCAGCCCTGCCCGAGGGTGATCGGCCCGTAGGCCCGGATCACCCATGACTGGAAAAGCACGACGACCAGCATGGCCAGAGCGAGCCCGGTCCATTGGGCCCCTCGCAGGCCCGGCGGACTCCCCCTCAAGCGGACTGCGTCGATCACGAAGCCCGCAGCCAGGCACGCGTCGATCAGCGAGAAGACGACCAGCTCACGCAGGGAGAGCAGGCGGAAGGGCTCGGAGGAAGCCAGGGGCGGAAATCGCATGGTGAACGCGATCCACACGTACCAAAGAATGAACAGGCCGAGGGTGACGGTGGCGACGATCACCGTCGGCGGAATGATCGATCCGATCGGGCTCGGAGAGTGGAGCTTCATGCCCTGACCTCGTGGCGGAGCGACTCAGGCTCCGTCGCCCTCTTCCTCTCCTTCGGCATCACCCTCTTCGGGATCTTCACCCTCATCGCCATCGCCCTCATCGCCGCCGGCGTCCTCTTCCACCTCTACATCCTCCTCGAGGTTCTCGCCGGCGTCGATCTTCTCCTCGGGAGCGACTTCGGCCTTCGCCCGCGGGCGGATGTGTGCGAAGAAGAGCTCCTGTTCCTTGTCGTAGACAAGTTCCCCGTCGACGATCGCGTACTGGACGAAGGTCTGGTAGTGCAGCACGTCGCCATCGGTGACGATCAGGTCACAGTCCTTGCCCACCGCCAGGGATCCGACGCGGTGGCCGACCCCCATCATGCGCGCCGGTTCAATGGTGATCGCATCCAGCGCGGCCTCCTCCGACAGACCGCCGCGCACGGCGAAGCCCGCCTCCACGGGCAGGTGCATGATGTCGCGTCCGGCGATCCCGCCCAGGTTGATCCCGCCGCTCTGTGTCTTGATGACGATTGGAATGCCCGCGGCGTGGAGGATCGCGGCGTTTTCGATGCTCGCGCCTCCCGGCCGGACGAGGTTCTCGCTCTTGTCCCTGCGGGTGCGCGGCGTGATGATCGCCATCGCGCCCGCGCGCCCGAGCTCGTCAGCGACCGTCCAGCCCTCCCGGCAGCCGGTGATCGTCGGCCGGAATCCAAACTCCTGAGCCAATCGCGCGATGCCGAGCAGGTCTTCGCGGTCATCAGCACTGAAGCGCGCCAGGACCTCGCCCTTGAGGACGGCAAGCACCGTGGAGTCCACACCCTTCTTGCTCGGTTCCTTGAGATCCTTGTCCCCCTTGACATCTTTCTCCCACTGGCGGTAAGCCCGCAGGTATGCCGAGGCAGACGTCATCTTCTCGCGCAGGGAGGCCTTCCCTGTCGGGCTGCGTTTCGACCAGGAGAGCGACGCATAGGTACTCTCACCCAGGAGGATTCCGCCGAAGTCGAAGTCCCGCGGCGGGTCGTGCTCGACATAGCGCTTGAGCTTCACGACGTTGCGTGACGCCCCCGTGCTGGTGATGCCGCTCGCCAGGGCGAGGACCAGGTTCTGGCTGAACGGATCGGCTGCGTCGGCGAAGTCGCTGCTGGCGCCCATCAGGCTCGACGAGCTGATCGCGACCAGGCCGGGATAGACGCGCAGGCCTGTGGCGTCGAGGGTCTCGGTCACGAAGTCCCGGTCCTCTTCCGGCATGTCCTGGAAGTAATCCGTACCGGGAATCTCCACGTCATAACCGATGTGGGTGATCTTCCCGTTCTTCGCGAGCAGCGTCGCCCCGCGCAGCACCTCGCCGCCGGCTGCGTAGATGTCCCCGCCGGTCACGGCGAAGAAGTAGTTCTCGATCTCAGTCTTCTCCTGCTCGGCTTCCTCAGGCTCGTCATCAACGCCCGTGGCGAAGGGGCCCACGGCGAACACGACGGGAGCGAGAAAGGTCAAGGCCAGCGGGGCGAACGGCATCGGGAGCCTTCTCATCGGGACACCTCCTCGGACACGAAGCGGCCGTCGAGCATGACGGCTTCGATCTTGGTCCCCGGTTCCAGCGGGTCTCCGTTCAAGAAGATCAGGTTGGCAGCCTTGTCGGCGTCCAGGCTGCCGAGCGCCTCGCCCATGCCGAGCAGTTCGGCGGGTGCCTGGGTCATCGCGCGCAGGGCCGCCTCTCGCGGCAACCCCTGAGCCACCAGCTCACCGGTGTGCCGTAGCCAGGCCTGGTGGTTCGTCACGGAATCCGAACGCGGGATCAGGACCAGTTGCGCCCCGGCTTCCACGAGTTCCGCGGGGAGATTGCGCTGGCGCATCGTGTTGGGGTGCACGCTCATGGTCGGTTCCATCACGATTCGGCGCCCTGTCGCTCCGATCTTCCGCGCGAGGTGAAAGATATTCAACTCACGCGTGATGGGAACGCGCAGGTCCCAGGAGAACTCCTCTTCGCCGATGGCGTCGAGGAAGTGCAGGTAGCTCGCCGAATCGGAGATCGAGATCAGCGCCGAGAGCTCCCCGTCACGCAGGGCCTGGAAGGCCGCCGCCTCGTCATCCCGATCAGGCGGGCTGTAGGGGTCGAACGTCTTCTTCTCGTCCTCGTCGTCCTCCTCATCATCGTCCTTCTTCTTCTTGGCCTTCTCCCACTTCTCCTTGGCCTTCTCCCACTTCTCGCGAGCCTTCTCCTCTTTCTCCGCGTACCCGTCGGCCTCCTCAAACCCCTTCCGAATCATCTTCTTGGAGGAGGCGTTGGAGCGCGCCAGGATCTTCAGGTAGGCCCCATCGGCGAGGATCATCTCTTCAGCGGTCTCGCCCAAGGGGCGCACGACGACGCACTGGCCCGGGATGCCGTTGCCGGGCGGATAGAGGCCGAGGGTCGTGACGCCGGCTTCGAGCACCTCCTCGTAGGCCTTGCTGGCCGGATACAGCTCTCCCGACGCCATCTGCATGGGGCGCGAGTCGTTGCCGCCCTTGCTGTCGAGTCCGACGCGCGAGTAGCAATTGACCAGGCCCGGCATGGCCGTCCACTCCGGATCGCGGTCGAGCACCTCGATGCCGCGGTCGATCGGCAGATCCTCACCGATCATCACGATGCGCCCGCCCTCGATGAGGATCACGGCGTGTTCGATCGTGCCGTGAGAGATCGTCTCGGCCCGACCGACCTTGATGGCCAGGATGTCGGCGGCTACCGGAGCGGGGTCCGCGCCGGCCATGAGACCGAGGAAAGGGAGAAGTGTGTTCGAGATCATGATTGGAGTCCTTGTTGCGCTCAGAAGACCTGTCTGCCGCGCTCGCATTCGTACTGGAGTTCCCCGTCGATCCACACGCGCTCGACGCGCGATCGTGGATCGAGGGGGTCGCCGCTGTAGACGACGACGTCCGCGTCCTTGCCTTCTTCGAGGCTGCCGACGCGATCATCGATACCTAAGGCCTGTGCCGGGTGGATCGTCACCGCCCGCAGCATCAGGTAGGAAGGAGCGCCATAGCGCGCGCTCATCGAGCCCTGGAGGAAGAACTCCTCCCCAGGGATGACGGAAGAGTCCGTGTTGAGAGAGAAGAGCGGCACGCCGGCGGCCACGTATTCCGCCGAGGAGCCGTTCACGCGCCCGTTTCGGCTGGAGTAGAAATCGATCGTGCGCGGGCCGTGGTTGACCGGCACGCCCCACTCGGCCACCGCGCGCGCGGCCTTCCAGCCATCGAAACTGCCGTGACTGATCGTGCAGCGTGTGTTGTAGCGCCGCTTCCACATGCGCGCCGTGTTCACGACCCCGTCGCTCCCGGCGGTGTGGATGAGCACGGGCAGCTCACGAGAGAGGACCCTCTTCAGGTTCTCAAGGGCGGGATCGAAGCGGCCGTCGCGCAGGGCGCCCAGGGCGCGCTCGCAGACGTCTTCGAGGGCCCACGACATGGACGCGCGGTTGTTGCCGAAGCCGAAGGTGCCGGCGCGCCCTTGAGGGTTGGAATCCTGGGCGACCTTCATGCCGCCCACGGCGGCCATCACGACCGAATCGAAACCGCCCGAGGTCTTGGCCTTGTAGAGCACGCCAAACCCGGAGATGTTCGTGCCGCTGCCAGGGATCCCCAGCAGGGTCGTCACGCCCCCGGCGCAGGCGAGGGCGAGCAGGCGGTTTGCGGGCCGCAGGGCCGGAGCGCTGCGCAGCTCGGGGTTGACCGTGCGGCACATGTCGTTCGTGTCGCCCCAGCCGCCGCTATGGATGTGGGTGTGCAGGTCGACCAGGCCCGGAGCCGCCCAGCCGGCGATCTCGACCAGCTCGAAACCACTCGGCACCTCACGCGGGGAGCCGACGTAGAGGATGCGGCCTTCTTCCATCAAGACCATCCCCGGAGAGAGGATGCGGTCCGCCCGGTCCATCGTCAGGACCTTGTCGCAGACCACGGCGATCCCCCCCGCGGGATCGGCCGCCGCGCCGGAGAAGGCGAGGACCAGGGCCAGTACGCCGAGGCCTACCATCGCCGCACCCCCGTTCCCGCGTCGTACACGACCCGTCCCTCGACGAGCACCCGCTCGACTGCGTTGCGGGGATCGGTGGGGTCCCCGGTGACGACCAGGATGTCAGCGTCCTTGCCCGCCTCCAGACTGCCGAGGCGGTCGTCGATGCCCGCGGCCCAGGCCGGCACGATCGTCACCGCGCGTACCGAGTCCACGTGGCTGTCGTCGAACCCGTAGCGCACGCCCATGGCGGCTTGCAGGGGTAACTCCTCTTGGGGGACCACCGGTGCGTCGGTGTTGAACCCGATGCGCGTGTGCCCCATGCGCTGAAAACCCCAGGACGAGGCCTCCACGCGGCCGTCGGTGTCGTAGCGCGGCGGCCGAGGCCAGAGGATCTCGCGCGGCCCGAGGATGGCCGCAACTCCGAGGTCCTCGGCGATCGCCCCGAGCTCCCAGCTGTCGAAGGAGCCGTGGTCGATGTAGACATCGAAGCCGAATTCCATGCGCAGGATGCGCAGGCTCGCGAGCACGACCTGGTAGTACTGGGTGTGGGTCGAGATCTGGGTTTCTGCGGCCGCCAGGGAGCGGAAGATGTCGAGATCCAGTCGCCTCGCCGGCTCGTCTCCGCCGTTGTCCTCGTAGTCCTCCCAGCGCCTGGCGTAGGCCAGACCTTTGCGGAGGGTAATGCGGATGTGGTGGTTCATCAGCAGCCGCCCCATCCCGTAGCCCCAGCGGGTTGGGTTGTCGCCCTGGGCGATCTTGAGCGAACCGGGATCGCGGACGCAGACCTCGTCGAAGGTGCCGGGTCCCGTTTTGACCAGGATCCCCTGCCCGCCGATGTTGGTGCCCGAGCCGGGAATGAACAGCACGGTCGTGACGCCCGCTGCCAGGGCGCGCTGGAAGGCGGCGTTGTCGGGCCGCAGGGTCGTGGCGACCCGCAGGCCCGGATTGCACTGCAGCACCATGTCGTTGATACCGCTGCCGCCGATGTGGCTGTGCAGGTCCACCAGTCCCGGGACGAGCCAGTGCTCACCGACGTCCATGACGGCGTAGCCCTCGGGGATCGTGAGGCTCGCGGCGCGGCCTATGGCCTCGATCTTTCCGTTGCGAACGAGCACGAGCGCCCCGTCGATGACCTGCTCACCTTCCAACTCGCAGCAGAGCGCCTTCGAGGCAAGGATCGCGAGGCCGTGCCCTCCGTCGGCGCCCGCAGCGGTCACATCGGCCGCCGCAAGGGCGGAGGTCGCCGCCAGGGTCCACACACCCACGAACCCCGCCACGCGGGTGCTCGACGGTCGCTGGGCTCGTACGAAGGACATGAGCGGTCGGGAGGAAAACTAGAAGCGTCGGCCGTCTCGGTCGGCGTCGTATACGCGCTTGCCGTCCACGAGTACGGCCTCGACAGACATGCGCGGGTCGGCCGGGTCGCCGCTGATGACCAGGATGTCGGCGTCCTTGCCGACCTCCAGGCTGCCGACGCGGTCGGCGATGCCGGCGGCCAGGGCGGGGACGATCGTCAGGCCGCGCACGGACTGGAGCTCGTCCCAGCGGAAGCCGTAGCGCACGGCCATGCTGGCCTGGAAGAACAGCTCCTCGGCGGGAATGACCGGCGCGTCGGTGTTGAACCCGATCATCGTGTGGCCCATTTCCTGGTAGCCGGCCGCCACACCCTGGATGCGTTCGGGGTTGCTCCCCGTCCAGTCGATGAAACTGCGCGTGGGCACGTCGATGTTGCGCGGCCCGAGGATCGCCGGGACCTTGGCCTCCTCGGCCAAAGGCGCGGCGCGCCAGCCGTCGAAGGTGCCGTGGTCGATGTAGACGTCGATGCCGAGCTCCTGCTTGATCATCAGCACGGTCATCATCACGACCTGGTACATCTGCGTGTGGGTCGAGACCTGGGCCTGCTTGGCGTACAGGGGCCGGAAGACCTCGAACTGCGGGTCGACCTCGGGAGCTTCACCGCCGTCGCGCTCGTGTGCCGCCCAGCGTTTCGCGTAGGTCACGCCGCGCCGGAAGGTGTTGCGCGTGTTCCAGTTCATGAAGGAGCGGCCGACGCCGAAGAGGTAGCGCTCCGGGTTGCCCGCCTGAGCCAGCTTCAACGAGCCGGGATTGCGGATCTCGATATCCTCGTAGCGCTGGTGGCCGAGCTTCACCAGCACCCCCTGACCCCCGACGTTCGTGCCCGATCCGGGGATCAAGAGCACCGACGTGACGCCGCCGCCCAGGGCGCGCCGGACGTAGCTGTTGAGGGGTGTGATGGTCGACGAGGCGCGCAGGCCGGGGTTGGTCAGGTAGACCATGTCGTTCAGATCGCCCAGGCCACCCGCCACGTGGTTGTGGAGGTCGATCATGCCCGGGGCAAGCCAGCGCTCCCCGACATCGATCAGCTCCCAGCCCTCGGGGACCGCGGTCGTCGCCGCCGGACCGATGGCCTCGATGCGGCCGTCCTTGATCAGCACGACCGCGTTGTCGATCACCTGCGGCCCCTCGACCGGTACGGCGAGGACCTTTGCGGCCTTGATCGCGAGCCCCCTCTCCGCGCCCAGCGACCCGGGTTCGCCCGCGAAGGCGACCGCCGCGAGGAAGGAGATCGAGAGCAGGATGTGGTGGGGTCTGGGCATGAATCGGGTTCCTACGTCTTGGCCGTCAGGAGCGGCCGGTCGCGGATGACTGCGTGATCGTTCTCGGGCATCTCGAACGGGACGAGGGTTGGGGCCAGCCGCCTTCGTGAGCGTGGATCATCAGCGCTCTCCGACCTCGCGGCCCGCGACCCAGACGCGCTCGATGCTCGTGTCGAGTTCCAAGGGGCTGCCGTCAAGGAGCAAGACGTCAGCGTCGAGACCCGCGGCGAGGCGGCCTACCCGATCGCCGATGGACATCATGGCCGCCGCGTCAGCGGTCAAGGCGCGCAGGGCGCCAGAGGGGCTCATGCCCTGAGACACTGCGTAGGCCGCCACCATGGGCAGGCCCGCGGCGCCCTCCTCGGCCGCGCTGTGGAAGGCCACCGGAATGCCGGCCGCGGCCAGTTCGGCGTAGCGATTGCGTCGTGCGCCATAGCCTTCCGCCGCCTCCACCACCACCACGCGGTGGTCGAGCAATACACCGGCCACCCGGCCGCGAATCTGATCCGCCACCTTCCAGGCACCGCTCGCCCCGCGCAGGACGGGTCGGATGCCCGCCGCCTCGAAGGCGTCCACACAGGCGAGGATCTCGTCCTCGCGATCCACGAGCACGGCGACCGACCCGCGCCCCTCCATCGCCCGCCGCATGGGCTCGAGGTCGGGGTTGATGCCCGGCGCTTTGGGCTTGCCCTTGGGAGCTTTGGAAGGCTCGTGCTCCTCCTTGCGACGCTCGGGCCGCCGCGCGACGAGGTACTCGGCCGAGGTCTGCTCCGCGCTGAACTCGAGGGTCTCTCCACCCACGGTCACGGTCCCGACGAGCTTGCGCTTCTCGGGTTCCGGATCAGGTTCGTCGTCGTCCTTCTTGCGCTTCTTCTTTTTCTTCTCGATCTCCTGCACCGCAGCCTCAAGGTGGACGCGCCCGCCGGTCCCGATTCCGTCGACCACAAGGGCACCCTCGTCCACAGCACCCTCGACGATCACGAGTTCGCTGGAGACCAGATCGCAACGCAGCCGTCCCTCGACCGCCCCGCTTTCGTCCAGCAACTGCAGGCGCAGACGGACGGGATCGGCTGAGAGGAGCGCGATGTCCGCCTCCCAGACGCCGGACACAGGCGCCGGTCCGGCGTCCTCGTCTTCGTCCTCTTCGTCAGCGTCTTCATCCTCCTCGTCGCCCTCGTCCTCGTCCTCGTCTTCTCCTTCTTCCTCGTCTTCCTCTTCGGCCGGCTCGGGCGGCGGCGGGGACCAGGCGGCGATGGCCTTCTCGTAGTCGTCCCACTTTTGCTTGTATTGGCGGGCTTTCTCGAGCGTCTCGCGCACCTCCCCCCCGGCGGCGTAGCGGTTGCTGTTGGCCCAGCTGACGTGAACGACAGCCGGGTCCGCCACGATCATCCGCTCGAGGTCACGTGCCGCGGGCTTGTAAGCCATTGCCGGCACGCCGGTCTTGCTCACCCCGCGCGGTGTCATGACGACGGTCGTCACACCGGCGCGTGCGACGCGGCGATCGACCGCGTCTCCGGGCTCGACGATCATCTTCAGCTCGAAGCGCGTCTTGGGGACCTTGCCCGATCCTTCGAGCCCCAGGTGGCCGAGGGCGTCCACGACTCCGGGCATCGCGGCGACGCCGCGCACGATGGTGCAGCCGCCAGGGTGGGCCACCTTGCGGCCGACCTCGATGATGCGGCCCCCGTCCATCAAGAGCTGGCCGGGAGCGAGGATGACCCCGTCGCCCACATGCAACTCATCGACCTCGATCACCGTGGCGCCGCCCTCGACCGACCAGGCCGTCTCGCCGCCGACCCAGGTGGCGCGCACGCTCGAGGTCATGTCCAGGGGAGGACCGTTCAGCACGCACAGGTCGGCGTCCTTGCCCGGGGCCAGGCTGCCGACGCGATCGTCCACGCCGAGGATGCGCGCCGCCGCGATCGTGATCGCTTCCAGGGCCTGTTCGGTGTCGAGCCCACCGCGCGAGGCGACGCGTGCCGCGAAGCGCAGGTGAGCAGCCCCGCCGGTGGAGGGCGGAGCGAGAGCGAAGGGAACGCCCGCGGCGGCCAGGTCGGCCGCCACGCCGAAACTGGGCCAGACGGCCGTCTCGCTCTTGCCGCGATCCAGCAGCTTGCTGCCGGGGCGGACCGGTACGGAGAGCACGACCGAAGCGCCACTGGAGGCGATGCGCTCGGCGGTCTCGTCCGCGCCGTAGGTTCCGTAGATCACCAGCGGCAGGCCGTTCTTGCCGAAGAACCCGAGCAAGGCGCCGATCTCCTCGGCCCCCTCGGCGTGCATGCGCCAGGGCGTCTTGCGCTCGAGATGGCGGGCCAGTTCCGGGCCCAGGTGCGGGCCGTACTCATCGGACTTCGCACCGGTCCGGGCGAGCTCGAGCACCTCGTCGAGGGCCACGAGGGCGCCCCCGGTCGTGCCCGGGAGTTGCTTGGCGGCTACGCCCATGCCGACATCGACCGTGGCCGGGATCGGCGGTTCCCAGTAGCCGGGGGTACGGCGAGCGTCGCTGGCGACCGAGCCGTGGAGGGCTGCGGCGTCGCTCAAGATGCGGCCCTTGCCCGGCTTTCCGGCCAGCTTGACGACCGCTCCCTGGCCGGCCAGCAAGCGACTGCGTGCGGGTGCGATGTAGGCGGTCGTCACCCCACCGGCCAAGGTGGAGGTGTAGCGACCATAGGTGTTGAAGTGGTCGGCGCCGCGCAGGGTGGCGTCCGCCGTGCGGGGGCCGCCGGTCCGCCCCCCCAGGGACGAATCGGCCGCCACCAGGCCGGGGACAATCACCGCATCGGGGCCGTAGTCCACGATCCGCGCGCCGTGTGGGAGCGCGACGCCGTCATCGCCCGAGCTCGGGCCGACCTCGACGATCACGCCGTCGCGGATGAGCAGGGTGCCGCCACCCTCGATCACGCCGGCCCCGTCCATGGTGTGGATCGTGCCGGCCTGTACGGCCACATCGCCGTGGCCGGCGAGGGGAGCAAGGCAGAGAAGGATCGTCGAGAGCATCAGTCCTTTTCTCCGTTTTCGCCGTCGCCCGCTTCTTCGTCGCCGTCGCCGCCTTCCTCATCATCCGGATCATCGCCCTCCCCGGCCCCCTCCTCGGGAGCGGTGTTCTCGGGCTGGGCGCCGGTGCTCAGGTGCCTGTTGCGCACGTCCACGGAGCGGTCGTAACGCTCCTCACCCTCGATGAAGACGTACTCGCAAAAGGACGTCACGCTCAACGGGTCCCCGGAGAACAGCAGGACGTTGCCATCCTTACCCTGCTCGAGGGTCCCGACGCGGCTCTCGAGGCCCAGCATGCGGGCCGGCGTCGTGGTCACGGCCGCCAGGGCAGCATCGCGCTCCATCCCGTGGCCAATGCAAGCCGCAGCCTGATACCACAGGGACTGGGTCGAGGCGTTCGAGGAGCGCAGAGCGAACTCGACGCCCTTCTCGGCGAACACGCCCGGCACGAAGGTCTCGGTCTCCTCGCCGCTCACGGGATCGCGCTCGATGGACACCAAGGTCGCGTCGAGGATGACCCCAACGCCCGCCGCCGCGATCTCATCGACGGCCTTCCAGCAGGTGCTGGCGAGCACCAGGATCGTGCGGTCGAGGAAACCGTTGTCGCCGGCGATCTCGAGCGCCAAGCGCACGTCCATGGGCGAGCCGCAGTAGATGAAGGCCGGGATCTTGCCCTCCACCAGGCGCAGCAGGGGCTCCTGCTTCTCGTCGATCTCCCAGCGCGGAACGAGCTCCAGCCCGTCGACCTTCCAGCCCTCTCCGCCCATCGACCGTCCGCGAGCGGTCTCCTCGCTGGGTTCGCGTCCCTGATAGCGCGCTTCCCGTGTCGCGTAGTCGACCCCGTCGCGCTTCTCCTGCACCACGCCCTCGAGGTAGGTCCGCAGGCCGGTGAACGTCCGGCGCAGGGCTTGCGCCTGGGTCGCTCGAGACTTCCCGCTCTTGGGCGAGGCGGAGAGCACGATCCCCGATCGCGGGCGCACGCTCATCTGCTCCACGGTCATGCCAAAGGGCTTGACGACATGGCCCTGGGCGCCGATCACGCAGCTGGCGCCGTGCTGGACGTTCACGGTCGTGACTCCCCAGCGCAGGCAATCCTCGAAGAAGAAGTTGACCGGGTCGATCGAGTCGCGCACGTCGAGGAAGGGCGCGACGTCGACGTTCTCATTCGGTCGGTCCATACCGCGGTTCGTGATGGCCTCCACGAAACCGGGGAACGCGACCAGGTCGGGAAACTCCCGCACCGGGGCGTCCCAGCGTCCCGCCGCCTCGGGGCCGACGTCGGTGATGCGACCGTTCTCGATCACGATCGTCCCGTTCTCGATCGTTGCTCCGGCGTTGGTGATGATCTTGCCGACCTTCAGCACGACCGTGCCGTCGCCGGCTGCGGCCGCGGGAAGGATGGCGAATGCGACGGCGAGGGAGGTGAGGACCAGGCCCCTGGACTTGTTTTTCATCTTCGTGGACTCCGCGTTGCTACCCGAATGCTCTCTGTTGGATCGATTGTTCACGTTCTCGCTCACCTGTCCCCTCGGGGGTCGACGACCAGTTCACCGTTCAAGACCACGCCGATGACCCTCGAACTGGCTTCGAAGGGCGTCCCGTTCCAGAGGGCGAGGTCCCCGTCCTTGCCGACCTCGACCGAGCCCACGCGATCATCGACGCCCACCATGCGCGCCGGAGCGATCGTGACGGCGGCCAGGGTGTCCTCGAAGGACAGGCCCCCGCGGCGGGCCCAGGCACCCTGGGCAGCCAGCCGCGCGCTGGTGCTTTGGCCGTTGTGGGACGAGAGGGCGATCGGCACGCCGTGTTCGGCCAGCAGGGCGGCCACGTTCCAGGCCATGAAGGCCCCGTCGGTCGTGCGGCCGTCGTGATCGAAGGGCGGCAGGATCACCGCCGCGCCCGAGCGCACCAGAAGCTGGGGCTCCTTCCAGGCTTCAGCGCCGGCGTCGATGATCAGATTGATCCCGCCCTCGACATGCTGGTCCATCTCCTCGGTGAGGAAGACCGCCGTGCGGATGTCCTGAGTCGCCCAGGCCTGGGCGACCACGGGCAACTCGCCGCGCATGGCCCGCATCAGCAGCTCGTGGCCAGAGGAGGCGCGCGCCTCGTCGGCCTGGGCTGCGATGGCGTCGTACATGGCCTTGCGCCACTCCCACTCGACCCCCATGCGGGTGGTCGGGCGGCGGGAGAAGAAGTCGGTAGGGCGCCCGAAAGCCGGGTGGTTTCGCGAGCTGGGCTCACTGCCGAAGGCCCCTCGCAGGGCGGCATCAGCCTTCACCAGTCGCGCGGCGAGCGAGCGCGGCCCACCGGTCTTGACGACCGCGGAGAGACCGCCGATGACGTTCTGGTCCGGCGGGTTGATCATCACGGTCGTCACTCCACTGCGCAGCTGGCGATCCCAGCTGATGGAGAACAGATCGATCGCCTCGGTGGCCCGCACATGGGGCGTGATCTCGCTCGATTGCTCGACGGCCAGTCGGCTCAAGATTCGGCCGGAGAGATCGATCATGCCGGCGGTGACCGCCGCCACATGGAGGTCGCCCTCGCCCGCCTCGCCCTTGCTGACGACACGGATCTTGCCATCGCGCACGCGCACCATGCCGCCCGCGATCACATCGCCGGAGGAGGTGTACACGGTGTCGGCGAAGACGACGAAGTTCTGGCTCGGCGGCGCGGCGCTCTCCACGTCGGCGGCACCGCCCACAAACGACAGCGCGGCTGTGATCGTGATCGCGATCATCATTCCTCTTCTCCTCGTCCTCGGACCTGCTCGCCGTCGACATAGACGGCGACGAGTTCACTGGCGAGATCCATCGGATCTCCGCTCCACAAGAGCAGGTCGGCGTCCAGCCCGCGGTCGATGCGACCGAGGCGTCCCCCTACTCCGGCGATGGCCGCCGCGTCGCCGGTCAGAGCCGTCAGGGCCGCCGCTGGCGTCATGCCCTCGCGCACCGCCACGGCCGCGCCGAAGCGCAGGCAGTGGGGATGGCGGCCGGGGGCGTCGAGGCCGAAGCCCAGGCGAACGCCGGCCGCCGAGAGGCTCGCGATCGAGCGCGCCCAGCGCGCGGCGTCGCCGGGGTCCGAGGGCGAGCAGACCACCGAGAGGCCGGAAGCCTTGATCTCGTCCGTGACGTCTTCGGCCCAGGAGGAGCCAAAGAGCGCTCCCCGCAGCCGATGGCGCGTGGCGAAGCCCAGGGCGCGCTGGATCTGCGAGCGCGTGCCGACCTCGAGCAGCAGCGGCAGCTCGCCGTTGGCCGCCGCGCGGAAGGCGCCCGTGGG
Source organism: Planctomycetota bacterium (assembly GCA_036010965.1). GTDB lineage: Bacteria > Planctomycetota > UBA1135 > UBA1135. The sequence continues at coordinate 42,430 of DASCMO010000047.1, forward strand.
CTCGCGCAGGCGTTCCTCGAGGGCCGCGATCGCTCCCGCGTAGCTGGTGGGGAACTCGTTCGTCTTGAGGGCGGCGGAGGAAAGGCCCAGGACGAGCTGGGCGCGGCGCCGGACGATGACGCCGCCGGTGGTCTTGACTACCGCCGTCGTGCCGGGGCACAGGATCGAGGCCGGCGGCGAGAGCACGACGGCGGTGATCCCGCAGTCGAGGCTGCGGCCGAAGTCCGGGTGGTCGGGGTTGAAGGCCGACGAAGCGTCAGCCCCGGGAAGGAACGGCCGCGTGCTGTCGAGCAGCTCGCTTCCTCCTCCCTCGAAGCCGTGCAGGGCCACCAGTCCGGGGGTGAGGGCGCCGTCGTGTTCGACGATCAGCGCTCCGGCGGGGGGCTCGAGGCCGACGCCGACTTCACGGATCACGCCGTCCTGCACCAACACGACGCCGCCGTCGAGTACGCGCCCGTCTCCGAGGTGGACGGTGCTCGCGCGGAATACGGTGGTGCGTTCGCCCACCAGGGGCGAGTCGAGGTCGACACGGTCGCCCCCCGCACCGAGGGCCGCCATCACGATCAAGGTTTCCAGCATCGGCTCAGTCCTCCTGGTTGACGACCTCCCGGCCGCCGCAGATCACGTGACGAACGCGGGTGGTGGTGTCGAGCGGGTCGCCGTCGAGGACAAGCAGATCCGCGTCCTTGCCGGCCTCGACGCTCCCCAGGCGATGGCCCAGGTCGAAGGTCCGGGCAGCGCCCAGGGTGAGGGCCTCGAAGGCCGCCTCGCGCTCGAACCCGTGGGCCACGGTCAGGGCCGCGAGCAGGGGCAGGTCGCGCGTGAGTTTCTCGTCGCGGCCGCCGCTGCCGAGCAGCACGCGCACGCCTCGCTCGGCGAGCTCTCCCGCCAGTTCGAGGCCGCCGCCATCGAACTCATCGGGTCCTCCGGTGCCGCGCAGGGAGGGCCAGACGATGACCGGAATCTTGCGTTTCGCGAGCTCTTCCGCGGAGTGCAGGGCCTCCGACCCCCCGGCGATCACGAGCCGCAGGCGGTCGAACTTGGCGGTCATGGTGAGCAGGTTGCGGATCTCCGCCGCGCGGTGCACCTCGACCACGAGCGGGACGATGCCGTCGGCGATCAGGGCCAGGGCTTCCTTCTCGTCATCGATCTTGGGGGCCTTGGGCTTCTTGTCCTCCTTGTACTTCTCCTCCTTGAGCTCCTCGCCCTCCTCCTCGGCCTCCTTGACCTTCTTGTCGCGGGCCTTCTTGGCCTTCTTGAAGTCCTTCTCGATCTCCTTGACCTGCTCGGCGATGGTCAGCTCCCAGGCCTCGAGTTCATGGCGGTATTCGACCTGCCCCTCGAGGTAGGCGCGCCCTGTCTCGACCATCGAGGCGACGCGCTCGATCTGGGAGAGGCGGTCGAAGGGATCGGCGGCGCGGGCGCCGGAGATCATCACGAAGGAGCCGTCGGACATCTGGCTGAACTGCCCGCCACCGTCCACCGAGAGGCCGACCGCCATGGAGAGGTTGGCCTGGTCGTTCAGCAAGGCATCGAGGGCAGAGAGATCGGGGTCGAGGCGTACCACGACGCCGATGCCCCCGACCGCCGCCGCCTGGCCGCCCTGGAGTCGCACGCTGGTGACGCCGGCGGCCAGGGCCTCGGCTCGCAGGTGGTCGGCACCGTGGACGTTTAGCCCATCGGCGGTGCGGGTCGCGGCGTCCGGACCCCTCTCGCCCAGGACGTTCGCGTCGAGGCCGAGAGCCGACCAGGGATCGAGGAAGCCCGCGCAGCACACAGCGCCCTCGATCTCGCGCGCCCCTTCGGGCACGGCGATGTCGCTCCCGACCGCTTCGATCACCCCGTCGCGCACGAGCACGATCGCGTCTGTGAGGGTCTCGCCGGGGCGCACGATCACGCGCGCGGCGTGGATCGCCAGGATATTTGCGTCATCGTTCCGCGACCCGGACACCAGGGGATTTCCGCCTGCCTTTGGACTCACCGCGGCGGATCCGGCCAGGCCGGCCCCCAGGGCGACGCCCCCCATCAAGAGCCAGCTGACGACTGTCTTCATTCGTTCCCCTTCGCTCGCTTCTCGGGATCGTTCGGATGGGCTTCGCCCGAATGGACGTCGCCTGGACAAGAATCGCCCGGGCAGCAGCCCGGGCCAGTGAAAGACCGCGCCCCGCGGGCCGCACAACCTCGGGGACGCCGCAATGATAGGTCATGGGAACGCCGACCTGCACTGTGCTCTGGACCGAACCGACCAACTGCAGGAGTTCCGAGCGCCCCCCTGGGGGGAGGCCCCTGCTGCCCGCAGCCCCTGCGGCGAGGCCCAAAGGGCTCCTTGCGTACCGTGGCCCCGTTCGTTTGAGAGTCTGCAGGGAAAAGCAGCGCTTTTTACGGACAGCAACATTCGGATTGGCCCGGGACCTCGGCTGTCCAGTTTCGGCTCGTATTCACTGACGCCCACAGCCTTGCACCCTTCTCTTCTCGAACCAGACTACTGGCGTAAGCGCCTGGAACTACAGAGGTTGGTGCGGCATGGCTTGCTCACCTTGCCACGCCCCGACCTCTCCTCACGCACCCTGGAGGTCCTGGAAATCAAGTTCAGAGCCCACGACGGGGTGCGTCTATGGGGATTGATGGGCCGCTGTCGGCTGTTGCAGGGCGAGCTTCCTGCGCGCCTGCGGGTCGTCGGCCCGGCGGAACCAGCGGCGATCGCGGAGCGCGACGTCGAGGGTGGATTCGTCGAGTTCGTGCTCCAGGAGCCGCCGGGGCGCCGTCTCGAGGATCGGGTGCTGGATGTGGTTCGCCTGTGTCAGCTCGCCGCGTCGATGGGCGGCGTCGATACCTCCCGCATCGAGCTCGGTGACGGGCGCGAGCGTCCCGCTCCCGACGAGTTCCTGATCGCCGCCCGCCTGCGCGAGGGTGGTCTGCTCGCCACGGACTGACCCGCCCGGGGGCCGATCGCGGCCCTCCTCGCCGAGCAGGTGACGGTGGGGTCCAAACTCCCTGGCTCGGGGCTATCCCTCGACGATGGCGACCGAAGCGGAGGCGCCGATGCGGGTCGCGCCGGCGGCGATCATGGCCCGCGCCTGCTCCGTGTCGCGGACGCCGCCGGAGGCCTTGACGCCCATCACCGGGCCCACGACGCGCCGCATCAGGTTCACGTCCTCCGCCGTGGCGCCGCCCTTCGAGAAGCCCGTCGAGGTCTTGACGAAGTCCGCCCCGGCTCGCTTGCAGAGCTCGCAGGCGCGGACCTTCTCAGCGTCGGTCAACAAAGCGGTCTCGAGGATCACCTTCAGCTTGGCTCCGAGCTTGTGGCAGACCTCGGCCACGCCAGCAACATCGCGGCGCACGAACTCGTCGTCGCCCGACTTCAAGGCGCCGATGTTCATCACCATGTCCACCTCGCAGGCCCCGTCTTCGATGGCGCGCCGGGCCTCGTAGACCTTGACTTCCGGCGCGACTGCGCCGAGCGGGAAGCCGACCACGGTGCAGACGAGGGTGGGGAATCCGTCCAGGATCTCGGCGCAGCGCTTGACCCACACGCCGTTGACGCAGACCGACGCGAAGGAGTGCTCGCGCGCCTCGTCGCACAAGTGGTCGACCTCTTCGGCGGTGGCGTCGGGCTTGAGCAGGGTGTGGTCAATGAATCCGCCCAGGCCCGAGAGGCCGGCGGCGTCGGGGGTGCAGACGCCAACCCGGCATGCGCCGGCGTCGAGCACACCCTGGACGTTCTCGGGGCACAGCTCGACACTGATCGAGGTGCATCCCCAGGCGCCGTAGTGCACCCCTTCGGATCCGCTCTCCAGGATCTGGCGCGCGATCTCGGTCAAGATCTCTTCCAGCCGTTCGGGGTTCACCGGCTCACGACTCCCTTCTCGGCAGGACGCGCAGCACGGGCCGTCCCTGCGCGGAATAGCGCGTTTCCGCGCGCGCGATCTTCTCCACGCGCCGCTCGTGTCGGCAGGCCCCTTCAGGGGTCGAGAGGAATACGCGCGCGATCTCGGCGGCTGTGTCCTCGTCGACGAAGCCCGCTCCGAGGGTCAGGACATTGGCGAAGTTGTGCTCGCGGGCGTTGGCGGCCAGGCTCGTGGAGTGGCACATGGCAGCCCGCACGCCGGGCACCTTGTTGGCCGCGATGGCGGAACCGATCCCGGCGCCGTCAATGCAGATGCCGAGGTCCGCCCGTCCATCGGCAACGGCCTCGGCGACGGCCAGGGCGAAGTCGGGGTAGTCGACCGCGTTGGCGTCGCGGGGGCCGAGGTCCAGCCGCGCGTGGCCGGATTCGGCGAGCGACGCGAGCAGGTGCCCTTTGAGTTCGAAGCCGCCGTGGTCGCTCGCGACGGCGATCGTCAGGCGCTGACCGCCATCGACGCAGCTCCCCTGCCCCAGGCGGATGCCGCGCCGGCGGGCTTCCTCACGGGCCAGGGGTGTGGCGAGGGCGCCGGGCTCCATGGCGACCCGCGCGCCGTCGGGCAACTCGGCGATGTCGCTCGCGGACCACAGGCGCGCGCCGTGCTCGTGGCTAGGTGAGCGCGCGGCAGCGGGGCGCAGGCCTTCCCCGGCCGGGCGCAGGTCGACGTGCACGCCGCCCGCTCGCGATCTCTCCGCCGCCGATCCGCGCTCGGCATACACGCGTCCGACGACCCGACGGACGATCTCCTCCAGCGCAAAGGCCATGTGACGGCAGTGTACCCGCCCCCGTGAGCATTTCGGGCGGCCGGGTCGTTACCTTGTCGCCCATGAAGACCGACCTGCTGCTCCGCGTCGCCTCGACCGTCGTGCTCCTCGGATGCGCCGTGCCGCCGCCGGCCAGCGCGGCCCCGCCCCAGGGTGAGGCCGAGGCCCCCGTGCTGCGCTTCGGCGATCCGCCGGCCCTCGCCTACTCCAAGCCCTTCTTCGCCGGCACCTCCTACGACCCCTCCGTCCCCGCGCCCGACGCGATCCTCGGCCAGACCCACGGCACACGTCTCTCTCATCACTCCGAGGTCCTCTCCTGTTTCGAGGCCCTCGCCGCCGCTTCAGAGCGCGTCACCCTGCACCCCTACGCCCGCACCCACGAAGGCCGCCAGCTGGTGTACGCGGTCATCAGTTCACAAGCGAACCAGACGCGCATGGAGCAGATCCGTGCGAACCTCGCACGTCTCGCCGATCCCCGAGGCCTCTCCGACGAGGACGCGCAGGGCATCATCGCCCGCACGCCGCCGGTGGCCTGGATGGCCTACAGCATTCACGGCGACGAGCTCTCGGGTACCGACGCCGCGATCGCACTGGGCTACCACCTCGCCGCCGGCACCAATGCGCAGGTGGAAGAGCTGCTGGAAAAGATCGTGGTCGTGATCGACCCGTGCATGAACCCCGACGGTCGCGAGCGCATCATCGGCATGGTCGAGCAGTCCGCCGGCTACACGCCCAACCTCGACTACGCCAGCATGCACCGCGGCCGCTGGCCCCACGGGCGCGGCAACCACTACCTGTTCGACCTCAACCGCGACTGGATGGTGGGCACCCAGCCCGAGACCCGCGGGCGCTGGAGCGCGGTGCTCGACTTCAACCCACAGCTGTTCGTCGACGCCCACGAGATGGGCAGCCTCGACACCTTCCTCTTCTATCCGCAGGCGGAGCCCGTCCACCCGGCCTTCGGCCCGCGCCACGTGGAGTGGCAACGCATTTTTGCCGCGGGCGCCGCGCGCGCCTTCGACGAACACGGCTGGAGCTACTACACGCGTGAGTGGGCCGACGGCTGGGCGCCCTTCTACTCCGACTCCTGGAGCTCTCTGGCGGGCGCGGTGGGCATCCTCTACGAGCAGGCCGGCACGGCCGGCTCTCCCCTGCGGCGGGCCTCGGGCGAGATCCTGACCTACCGCGAGGCGGTGCATCATCAGGCCGCGGCCAGTCTCGCCAACCTGCGCACCCTGGCCGAGCAGCGCACCGCGCTGCTCGAGAGCTACCTGGCCGACAAGCGGGCCAATGTGGCGGCGGAGACGCCGGGCAACGACCGCGTCTTCGTCCTCCGCCCGGGCGGGCACTCCGGTCGCGAGCGGGAGTTCTTGCGCATGCTCCTCGGCCAGGGCGTCGAGGTCTTCCGGGCCACGGCCGCCTTCTCGGGCGCCGACGCGGAGAGCGCGGTGGGCGAGGCCGAGGACGAGGTCGCCTTCCCCCCCGGCAGCCTGGTGGTTCCCGCGCGCCAGCCCCAGAGTCGCATGGTGCGGGCCTATCTGGAGTTCGACACGCGCATGAGCGCCACGGCCCTGCAGGGCGAGCGCGAAGAACTCGAGCGCAAGCAGAGCTCGAAGATCTACGACGTGACGGCCTGGTCCATACCCCACGCCCTGGCCCTCGACGCGTGGTGGTGCGACGCGCCCGAGGTCGACCTCGAACGCGTGCAGGAGGTGCCGGCGGCCGAGGGCGCCCTCGTCGAGTGCGCGGCGCCGGTGGCCTGGGTCGTGGACGGCACCGACGACGGCGCGGTGGCCTTCGCCGCGGGGGCCATGGAGCGCGGTCTCTCGGTCACGATCTCCGACGCGGCGTTCAGCGCCGCCGGTCGGAGCTTCTCACGCAGCAGCCTGGTCCTGCGCCGGGCCGAGAACCCCGGCGAGCTGGCCGAGCTCCGCGCGCGGGTGCTGGAGGCGGCGCAGCGCTCGGCAGTCCAGGTCATCGAGGCCTCCACCGGGCGCTCGCCCGACGAGGGGCCGGACCTGGGCGGGGGTCACTTCGGCCTGCTCGCGCGCCCGCGGATCGCCGTGCTGGCCAACACGCCGGTCAGTTCCGACCGCTACGGGCACCTCTGGCACCACCTCGACACGGTGCTCGGCGTGCCCTTCACGATCCTCGACGCGACCTCGTTCCGGCGCCCCGACCTGCGCCGCTACAACGTCCTGATCCTGCCCCCCGGCGGCCTGGACGGAGTCCTGCGCTCGGCCGAGGAGGGCCTGGTCGCCTGGGTGCGGGCCGGCGGGACCCTGGTGGCCTGCGCCGAGAGCGCTGCGGCCCTGACCCGCGAACGTCTCGGCCTGGCCTCTGCGGTGCGCCGGCGCGACGTGCTCGAGGACCTCGACCCCTACCTGCTCGCCGCGCGCCGCGAGCGCGAGGCCAGGGCGGTCGAGATCGACGAACGGCTCGTCTGGGAGGGGACGCCCGCCGAGGCGGCTGCAGAGAGCGACGACGGGGAGGAAGAGTCGGATGCCGACAGCGGAGACAATGCGCCCTCCGAGCCGGCCGAGGACCGCGACGCCTGGATGCGCACCTTCTCGCCTTTCGGCGTGAATCTCCTGGCCCACACCGACTCCGACGCCTGGATCACCGCCGGCTGTGCAGAGCGCATGCCCGTGCCCTTCAGCGGCTCGACCGTCCTGCACGCCCGCTCCGGCG
>DASCMO010000048.1:0-24935 GCA_036010965.1 Planctomycetota bacterium
ATCCGGCGGATTCCGAGTGGAAGGGCCGTCGCTCATCAGATAAAAGGTACTCCGGGGATAACAGGCTGATCTCCCCCAAGAGTTCATATCGACGGGGAGGTTTGGCACCTCGATGTCGGCTCATCGCATCCTGGGGCTGAAGAAGGTCCCAAGGGTTTGGCTGTTCGCCAATTAAAGCGGTACGTGAGCTGGGTTTAGACCGTCGTGAGACAGGTCGGTCCCTATCTGGCGTGGGTGTAGGATGATTGAGGAGGTATTCCCCTAGTACGAGAGGATTGGGGAGTACGACCCTCTGGTGTACCAGTTATCACGCTAGTGGTACGGCTGGGTAGCTACGGTCGGAACGGATAAGCGCTGAAGGCATCTAAGTGCGAAGCCCTCTCCAAGACGAGTCATCCCTATCAGTCCCCTGGGAGACCACCAGGTTGATAGGCCGGCGGTGTAAGCGCAGCAATGCGTTCAGCCAACCGGTACTAATCGGACGATCGACTTAACTACCATCCTCCATTTGCTGCTCGGTTTTCGAACTGGGCTGGCTTCCGCAAGGAAGCAGGGCGCTTGTAATGAGCTCCCCGAAGGGTGGATGGGCCCTTTGAGAGTCGTGTTTGTTTCTGTCGCTACCAATTCACCTTCTCCAAGTGGGAGGGCGGTCCCAGGACTGCCCTCCCAGCGTATTCCCGGTGATCATGGAGTTCTGGCCATACCCGTTCCCATCCCGAACACGGTCGTCAAGCAGTTCTCGCCGATGATAGTGCACTTGCGCGAAAGTAGGTTGTCGCCGGGTTTTCTCAGCACCTCCGACTCTGTCGGGGGTGCTTTTTTCGTGCCTGTTCCTCACCTGCTTGAGTGGACACCCTCTTCCGAAGGACGATCGAGCGGAGGGGCCGCGGTACGATGGCGGTCAATTGCAGGTCATTCCGTACCCATGCGCCCGTGTGTCTTCGGGGCCTTTGACGACTCGCAGAACTGTATGCAACGGGGGCTTGCGAGCTTCCAGCTGAGCCTATTGAAGGACACCAAACCAAACCTGATCCGTTGCCAGACCTCGCCCAGGCGAGCGGAAGGCCGCGACACCGGCCAGATGCATGGACGGGAGACGGCCTTCCCGCGCCTGGCTTGAGCGATGGAACGTCTGGCACTCCTTCTCACGCGTCATCGCTCCCTGGTGATGGGATTGGTCGCGGTCATGACGGCGGTCGCATGCTTGGGCATTACACGCCTGGAGTTTGATGACGGGCCTCGGCGACTATTCAGGGCAGAGAACACTACCTACACCCTGCTTGAGTCGGTCTATCGGGACTTTGGCGCGGATGACAATGAGTGCGTTGTGGTCATCGAGGCCGAGGACTTCTTTCAGGCCCCGCTGCCGACCGCCCTGCGGGAGCTCGGGGATGCCTGCTCCGCGGTGGACGGCGTGGACTCCATCCTCGGCCTGCCCCAGTCGGTGGTCTTCTCCGGGATCTTCCCGCGGCCGCTGCTCCCCGAAGAAGGGGCTGATGAAGCGACACGCGCGCAGGCCCGGGACCGCGCGGCCCGTAGCCCGCTCGTAAACGGTCACCTGCTGTCGGAGGACGGAAAGACCTGCGTGCTCTTCGTACGGCTTGCGGGAAACGAACTGCTCGTGAGTGAAGTTGAGCCGCGGGTCCTCGCTCTACAGGAGGCCATTGACGGATGGGAAGAGCGCACCGGATTTGTCGCGAGGTTGACGGGTATCCCCCCCGTGAGGGTCGAGATATACCGCGCCGTTCGGCATGAGACCGTCTTGTTTCTGGCTGGCGGGGCTGGCCTGTGTTTCCTCCTCACACTGCTCATCTTCCGCAACCTGCGCGCGGTGATCTGCACTTGCGCGGGGCCGGTGCTCGGGGCTTGGTGGACCCTTGGATTCCTGGGTCTGGCGGGGGTCAAGTTTGACATCCTCACCATGGTGCTCCCGGCACTGGTGGTCGTGCTTGGGTTCACGGATGCAGTCCACCTGATGGTCGACATGCGGCGCTCTCGTCTTGGGGGAACGGGTCAGCTCGAGGCCTCGCGGGGTGCCATCGCTGACCTGGGCCTGCCATGCCTGTTGGCCTCGGTGACCACCGCCATCGGCTTCGGATCCCTGACTCTGGGGAGCATGGAGATCATCCGTGGTTTCGGCCTGGCCGCCGTGGTCGGGGTACTCCTGACCTTCAGCGCCGTCGTGATCGTCGTACCCCTCTCCGCATCCTGGGCAGCCGATCTCGGAGGACTCTTGCCGGGGGCGAGTCCGACCCTTGCCCGCTGGCGGAGTCGCTTCGGGCGTGGGATCGATGCTCTCACCGCACGCCCTGGCTGGGTAGGCGGGGCAGGGATCGCCCTGATCGCAATACTCCTGACCGTCTCCGCCGGTCTCGAACCTGACAACCGCTTGACCGAGGCGACACCTCACAACAATGAGTCTTTCGTGGCCATCCTGCGCTACGAGGAGGCTTTCGGCGGGGTCCTCGCTGGATACGTGCTCGTGGAGTGGGATGAGACCGTGAGCCTGGGTTCGGGGCGCGTCGTGGAGGCGGCGCGGGCCGTTGAGGGGATCCTCGGGAGTCGGGAGGGGTTGTCCAAGCCCTTCTCCATCGTGCACTTCCTGGACGCGGCTGGCCTGGGCGCTGCCGCGCTGCCGGCCCTGATCGGCGTCCTGCCCTCTGATGCGACGAAGCGCTTCGTGCGCCCCGATCTACGACGCGCCCTGGTGGCCGTGAGTTTTCCGGACATCGCGCCCCAGCCCGTGGGGCCTTTGCTGGTCTCGCTCCAGGAGGAGTTGACATCCTTGGCGGACGAACTGCCCGGCATCTCCCTGCACCTCACGGGTACGAACGTCGTCGCTCGGGAGAACATCAACCGCATGATCGTCGACCTGGTCAAGGGTCTTGGGTTCGCCGTGGGAGTGATCCTGCTCATCATCTCGATCGAGTTTCGATCCTGGCGCCTGGGATTGATCAGTCTGGTCCCGAACCTCCTGCCCCTGGCTGCCGTCGCCACGGCTCTGGTCATCACCTCCCAGCCTCTGCAGGTCACCAGCTCCATCGTCTTCAGCGTCCTGCTGGGCATCGCCGTGGATGACACGATCCACGTCCTTGCCCGCTATCGGCGAGAGGTTGCCGTGGACGGAGACCTGCGTGCCGCGATCCGACGCACGTTCCTTGTCGTGGGGCGGGCGCTGGCCATCACGACCACGGTTCTGATCGCCGGTTGCAGCGTGGTGCTCCTCTCGAGCATGCCCTCCTCCAGGCTGTTCAGCATCCTGCTCTGCTTCGGGCTCCTGATCGCCCTCCTGGGGGACCTGGTCCTGTTGCCTGCCCTGATCGTCCTCACTCAAGGATCGCGCGAAAGACGATCGGGCATCGACGAATAGGCCTGCTCGCACCGGTCGTGGAGTGGCCTCGCGTTCGGCACCTGGCTCCCCTCTTCGGCCTCGCCTGGGCGGTACCCCGTCCCATGGTGTATCCCGTCCCATGGTGTATCCTGAGATTGTTACAGGCTCCGCCCTCCCGTCACGGACAGCAGCCCCCCCTCGATGGACACCGACAGTCGCGAGCCCGAGAAAGGGGAGATCAAGGAGATCCTCCTGATCTCCCCTGAGGCCCAGAACGAGTCCCTGTGGGTCACGGGTGAGGACAGCGCGACCTGCGAGGTGCTGAACAACTTCCCACCCCTGGGCCTGGCCACCGTGGCCGCCCTCACTCCGCGCGAGGGCTACAGGGTCCAGCTCTGGGACGAGGTTGTTCACGGGGTGATCACGCCCGAGACCGTGTTTGAGCGCGATTATGATCTGGCGGCCGTAACCGGCTACGCCATGCACCGCAAGCGCGCCCTCGAGCTGTGCGAGATCTTCAAGACCCGGGGCGTGCTGACTGCCGTGGGCGGGCCGGGAGCTTCCAGCGAGCCCAAGGTCTATGCGGGCGCCGTGGACGTCGTGTTCGTCGGCGAGGTCGAGCGCTCGTGGCAGCAGTTTCTGGATGACTGGCGCGAGGGCGATGTGCAGGCCGAGTATCACCAGATCGACAAGCCGTCACTCGAGGACAGCCCCGCGCCGCGCTGGGAGAGCATGGTGGACAAGATGGGGCACTACGGGATGGGCGCCATCCAGACGACCCGGGGCTGTCCCTACGATTGCGAGTTCTGCGATGTGATCTATCTCTTCGGTCGGCGTCAGCGGCACAAACCGATCGACACCGTCATCGAGGAGTTGAAGGAGATGGTGTCCTTCGGCTTCGAGTGGGTCTTCTTCTGTGACGACGAGTTTGGCGGAGATCCGAAGTATGCGAAGGCCCTCCTGCGCCGGATCATCGAGGTCAACGCGACGTTCGAAAAGGAGATCCGCTTCTCGACGCAGATGTGCATCACCGCCGCTGGAGACTCGGAGTTCTGCGAACTGCTCGCGGAAGCGAACTTCGACATGGTGTTCGTTGGCATCGAGTCCGCGAGCGCCAGCGCCCTCAAGGGGGCGAACAAGTTGCAGAACCTGAGAGGGGATCTCCTCGGCAGCATCCACACCCTGCTTTCCCACGGAATCGGAATCCGTTCGGGAATGATCGTCGGGTTCGATGAGGACGACACGGGGATCTTCGACACGACCTATGAGTTCCTGCAGAAGGCCTGCCTCCCAAGTATCGGCATCTACATGCTCTCGGCGCCCCTGGGCACGCGCCTGTGGATGAGGCTGATGCACGAGGGCCGCGTGCTCTCCCTGGCCAAGAACAAGGACCTCGGCCCGGCGCGCGCCTTGACCAACATCATCCCCAAGGGCATGTCGCGCATGGAACTCTACCGGGGGTACCGCCAGCTTCTCGAGCGCGTGTACTCCTGGGAGAGCTTTGCCGAGCGCATCTGTGGCTTCCTCACCCTGGCGAAGGACTCCGTGCGGCATGGGGACATGGCTGTAGGAGCGATCGACGCGGCTGGCCTCGTGGGACGGCTCGGCGGCGGCGCGGACATGCTGGCAGCGGCGGAGAAGATCCTGGCCCACGCAGCCGAGACCGCTCCCCACATGGTCGAACGTGCTCGGGATCTCGTCGTACAGCATTCGCGCTTCTTCGACACCATCCAGGCGACCCTGCCCGCCCTGGATCGCAACATCGAGCGCGAGGAGAGCGGCGAGATGATCCTCGAGCCCTTCCGGCGTGCGATGCCGCTCCCGCGCGACTTCAAGCAGGGGCTGGGGCGCATCCTGCCGGGAGTGCACCGCCGGGTCTTCGTCAACCTCGAGCAGCCGGATCATGCGCCGAAGGCGTTGACCGACATCTTCGTGGAGTTCCTGCTCAGGGTGGGGGAGAGCTTCAACGGCTTCGAGGACCACCACACGACCCTCATCGAGGAGCTCTGTGACCGGACCTGCGCCGAGTACAACGGAGTGGCCGCCGTCCACTTCGAGCCCGTTGGCGAGGCGGACCTTGCGGCAGCCACGGGCCTGCCCAACATCAAGCGCACACGCCTGGTGGACGACCTCTTCAAGAGCGTCTTCCAGAAGCTGACCGAGACCCATCAGGGGGCCTGAAGGCCCCTCACCGACCCTGGGGCGGGAGCTTCCAGTGCGGCGACGGTTGGTAGGCCTCCTCCATCAGGCCGATGAGCTCGGCCAGCACTTCCGGGCGGGCCTCGGCCAGGTCCTTGCTCTCCCCGAGATCTCGCTTCAGGTCGTACAGCCGTGGGGCCGAGTCCATCGGCTGCTGGACGACCTTCCAGCGCCCGCGGCGCAGGGCCCGAGCCCCGCCGCGTTCGTAGAAGGCCCAGTACTGGAAGGGAGCCGCGCTCTGGCCCGGCTGCCCGAGGAGCGCGGGGGCGAAGGAGAGACCGTCGATGTCCGGTGGCAGGTGCTCCTCGGCGCCCGCCAGCTCCGCTAGCGTGGGCATCAGGTCCCAGAACGCGGCCGCGTGCTCGGCGGTCCGCCCCGCATGAATGGTCCCGGGCCAGGCCGCGATCAATGGCACCCGGATCCCGCCCTCGGTCAGATCGCGCTTGGTGCCCCGTAGGGGCCCGTTGGAATCGAAGAAGTCCGCCCGGTGTCCGCCCTCGTTGTGGGGCCCGTTGTCGGAGGTGAAGAGCACCAGGGTCCGCCGGGCGATGCCGCGCTCCTCGAGCAGATCGACGATGCGTCCCACGTCCCTGTCCAGGCGGGCGACCATGGCCGCGAATCCCTTCTCGGGGGCGGGCCATTCCCGATCGGCGTAGGGCGCCCCCGCCGGTACTTCCATTCCCCGCCGGCCGGCCTCGTTGTTGGCGTGGGGGAGGGTCCAGGCGACGGTCATGAAGAAGGGCTCCCGGGCGTGTTCCCTCACGAAGGCGAGGGCCTCGTCGGTGATCAGGTCGTGGCTGTAGTCCACCTTCTCCGTGGCTTCACCCTGGCCATACTTTCCTTCCTGGGGGACCGTGTTGCGTAGCGGGACGCGCTGCTCGTCGCGCACCAGGAAGGTCGGGTAGTGGTTGTGGGCGTGGTGCTGGTCCAGGTAGCCGTAGAAGGTGTCGAATCCCTGGCGTGTCGGAACTCCCTCGGATCCCTCGTGCCCGATGCCCCACTTTCCAAAGAGCCCGGTGGCGTAGCCGGCCCTGGAGAGCACCTCGGCCAAGGTGACGGCCTCCGCCTTCAGGTTCTGCTTGCTGTTCCCGCGGATCTCGCAGTGGCCCGTGTGCAGGCCGGTCATGAGCACGGCGCGCGATGGCGCGCAGACGGTGGAACCGGCGTAGAAGCTGGTGAACCGACAACCTGTCTCGGCCAGTTGATCCAGTCGCGGCGTGGCGAGCTGCGCCTGTCCATAGCAGCCCAGATCGCCGTAGCCCAGATCGTCTGCGACGATCAGGATGATGTTGGGCGAGGGCGGGAAGGCGCTCTGCGCAACCGTGCAGGCTGCGCCGAAGCAGGCGATGAGTGCCGCCCATCCGGATCGTGCGGCGGCGCGTGAGGTGGGCAACATGCCAGGCAGTATGCCAACGATGCCCCGCGCGCGGCGCACCACCCCCTCACTGACTCCGGAGCGCCGAGTCTGGTGGCTCCCGGGTTAGAACAGCCAGCCCGGGGTCAGAACAGCCAGCCCGGGTCAGAACTGTCGCACGACGCCGATCACGACTCCGCGCACCTCGACCTCGTCCACCAGGATCGGGTCCATGGCCTGATTGGCGGGCTGCAAGCGGACGCCGGCACCCTCGCGGTAGAAGCGCTTGAGGGTGGCCTCCTCGTCGCCGAGTACGGCCACGACCGTCTCGCCATCCGAGGCTGTGGCGCGTCGCTCGACGAGGACGATGTCTCCATCGCAGATCGCGTCCTCGATCATGGAATCGCCGCGAACCCTCAGGGCGTAGACCTCGCCACCATCTGGGATCAGCGTGGAGAGGTCCAGCTCCTCGGGTGCTTCGACGGCCTCGATGGGCTGGCCGGCGGCGATCAACCCCAGGATCGGCACGGTTGGCGTGGCACCGGGTCGTATGGGCGTATCGGCCTCCACGATACGCAGGCCGCGGCTGACGCCGCGAGCTGCGCGCTCGATGATTCCTTTGCGCTCCAGCTCTCCGATGTGGCCGAAGATGGTCACCTTGTTCACGCCGAAGGCGCTGGCGATCTCTTCCAGGGTCGGGCTGATGTCGTGCTCGGCGGTGTAGGCGCGTAGGAACTCGAGGATGTCGCGCTGGCGACGCGTGAGCGGAGGCGTCGAAGGGCTGGCGTTCATCGTGTGGGAGTGCGGGTCACTCGGGGGAAGTCCAGAGGAAGGCCCTCGGAAGAGATACCGTTCTTAGGCCAGGAATGCACCGGCGAAGAGAACCAGGAAGAAGATCAGGGAGCCGCCTTCGGCGCGCAGGAGTCTGGTCATGTGATCACCCCACTGGTGCGGGGCCGGGTGTTGGTGAGGAGGGGTCGGGGAGAGTCAGCCCAGGGCAGGGCTCGGGGCCGGGTTTTGTTGACACCGTCCCCACCCGAAGGGGGAGGTCGGGCGCCCTGCCCTTGGCTAACAGAGACCTAATGTATCGGCGGTTGGGACCCGAACAAGACCCGAACACCTGTAAATCGGGCCGTGGTCTCTCCTGCGGGACCCATGGCCTTCCTGGGCCTCTCAGGGCCTACTTTCGGAGGCCCATGCCGTTCCAGAGCTCCGGTGGGTGTGCTCTCGGCCTATCGAAACTCCCATCCTGGTCCGGTGCTCGGAGGAGCAGGGGCTGGCGGGCAGGGTCCCGCGTCGTGCGCCCGGAGTACGACACCCCTGGAGCGCGGCCGCAGAGGGCGGGATTCTCTTCCGATCGGCCAGGTACGAGGAGCAGCCGACAATGGTGCCCATTTTGGCGTGTCGCCCATCGCCCAGGGACCGCTTCGGCCGGGCCGGCGGTAGAATGTGGGGCCCGGGTGGGGTGCACGCCCCGCCCCGACGAGGATCACCTTGGACACGGACGCGCCGCTCGGACTCGACCGCCATCTGGTCTCCTTCGATCCGCGCCGCGTGCCGGTCTACCGCTTCGATGTGGTGGTGCTGGGGAGCGGCCTGGCTGGTGGCGT
The DNA here is from genome assembly GCA_036010965.1 of Planctomycetota bacterium. Classification (GTDB taxonomy): domain Bacteria; phylum Planctomycetota; class UBA1135; order UBA1135. The sequence goes on from DASCMO010000048.1 coordinate 8,495, forward strand.
GGCGGCCCTCACGGCAGCCCGCGCCGGTCGCTCCGTGGCCCTGGTCACCAAGGCCGCCGTGGGGGAGGGCAACACGCGCTACGCCCAGGGAGGCCTGGCGGCGGTGCTTGCCGCGGATGACAGCGTGGACCTGCACGTTGCAGACACCCTACGGGTCGGTTGCGGTCTGTGCGATCCGGCGGTGGTGGAGCGCATCGTGCGCCGCGGACCGGGAGCCCTCGAGGAGCTCGTGGCCCTCGGTACCGAGTTCGATCGCGCCTCGGACGGCTCCCTGCGTCTCTCGCGTGAGGGGGGCCACTCGCGGGCGCGGGTCGTGCACGCGCGCGGCGACGCGACCGGCCTCGAGATCCAGCGCTCCCTCAGCGCAGCTCTGGCCGCCGAACCGGCCATCACCGCCTTCCCCGAGACCTTCGCCGTGGACCTGCTCGGGGACGAGCGGGGCGCCGTGGCCGGCGTCCAGGGACGCACGAAGGGCGGCGAGCGGGTCGCCTTCTGCGCCCCCGACGTGCTGCTCGCCACGGGCGGCTCGGGGCAGATCTACCGCGAGACGACCAATCCGCCGGTGGCGACTGGCGACGGCGTCGCCATGGCGTTCCGGGCCGGCGCCCGCCTGCGGGACCTCGAGTTCGTGCAGTTCCACCCGACCTGCCTCTACATCGCCGGTGCGGCGCGCGTCCTGATCAGCGAGGTCCTGCGCGGTGCGGGTGGCGTGCTCCGCGATCGCCACGGCCGTCGCTTCATGCCCGAAGCCCACGGCGATGCCGAGCTGGCCCCGCGCGACGTCGTCAGCCGCGCGGTCTTCCGCACGATGGTCGAGACGGAGGACACCAACGTCTACCTCGACCTGTCGGATGTGGACGAGGATCCCCACCACCAGTTCCCCGGCATCTCGCGCGTCTGCCGCGCCTTCGGGATCGACATCGCGTCCGACCCGATCCCCGTGCGCCCCGGTGCCCACTACCAGATCGGGGGCGTGGCGACCGACCACGAAGGGCGCGCGAGCGTGGACGGACTGTGGGTTGTGGGGGAGTGCGCCAGCTCGGGTCTCCACGGCGCGAACCGCATGGGCTCGAACTCCCTGCTCGAGGCCCTCGTCGGCGGGCTCGAGACCGGGCGCGCCCTCGCCTTGCGCCCCACGCGTGCACCCCAGCCGCGGACCGTCGAGCGGTCCAGCACGGAGAGTCGCGAGGAGAGCGGGCTGACCCAGCCCGTCAACATCGAGGACCTGACCTACTCCCTCAAGTCCATGATGTGGCGGCAGATGGGCGTCGAGCGCAACGCCGTGGGCATGGGGGAGGCGGCGCGCAAACTCGGCTTCTGGGCGCGCGTCGTGCAGGATCTGGCCGAGCCCGGGCCGCGCACCTGGGAGCTCGTCAACATGCTCACCCTGGCACGCCTGGCCACCCTCTCCGCCCTCGAGCGCGAGGAGTCGCGCGGTGTCCACTACCGCACGGACCACCCCGAGCTCGGCGACGCCTACCACACACTGCTCGTCCCGTCCTGGGCGGAGGGCGAGCTCGGCCGCGTACTGATCACACGCGAGGCCGCCGCACCCTCGGCCGCGAGCGAGCGCGTCGCGCCCAGTGGGCTCGAACTGCCCTCCTCTGGACCGGCGAGCAGATGAGTCGCGAGCCCCGCCCGACGCTCCCGCCGCGCGAGCGGATCCTCGTCTGCGGCGTCCTGCTGGGCGACCAGCGTCCCGAACACGACGGTCCCCTGGACGAGGTTCGCGGACTGGTGCGCGCCGCTAATGGGGAGGTCGTGGGTCCCGGAATCGTCCAGCGCCGCGCGCGGCCTCACCCGGCGACTCTGATGGGGAAGGGAAAGGCGCAAGAGGTGGCCGCCGCCGTGCAGTCCACTCATCCCGACGCCGTGGTCGTCGACAACGACCTCACGCCGGCCCAGGGCCGCAACCTCGAGAAGATCTTCGGGGTGCGCGTCATCGATCGCTCGGAGCTGATCCTCGACATCTTTGTGCGGCGCGCGCGCACTCGCCAGGCCAGCCTGCAGGTCGAGCTGGCCCAGAACGAGTACCTCTTTCCCCGTCTGCGCCGGATGTGGACGCACCTCGAACGGACCGATGGGGCGATCGGTGCCCGCGGACCGGGGGAGACGCAACTCGAGACGGACCGGCGCCTGTTGCGAAAGCGGATCCGCGATCTGAAGGCCGAGCTGAAGGAGATCGAGGAGCGCAGGATGCGCCAGGTGCGCACGCGCACGGACCTCTTCACGATCGGCCTCATCGGGTACACCAACGCCGGCAAGTCGACCCTGCTGAATAGCTTGACGGGCTCGAAGGAGTTCGTTGCGAACATGCTCTTCGCCACCCTCGACACGCGCACGCGCCAGTGGGAACTCTCCGATGGGCGTGTCGTCCTGCTCTCCGACACCGTCGGATTCCTCGGGCGCCTCCCGCACCACCTCGTGGCCTCCTTCCATGCCACCCTGGAGGAAGCCCTGAACGCCGACCTCTTGCTGCACGTCGTGGACGGCTCCCATCCCGATGCCTCCGCCCAGATGGTGGCCGTCGAGAGCGTGCTGGGTGAACTCTCTCATCACACGCGCACCGATGTGCTGGTCTTCAACAAGGTCGATCAGGTCCGCGATGGGATCGAGCTCTCCCTACTCTCGAGCGGGTTCGACCAGCCGGTCGTCCACCTCTCGGCGGCCACGGGTGAAGGGCTCGATCGGCTCGACGCCGTCGTCCGCGAACGGCTCGACGATCGCTCGGCCTTGCTCGATCTCTTCGTCCCCCTGGCCGACGGCCGCCTGGCCGCCCAGGTGCGCGGCGGTGGCGTCGTCCTCGAGGAGGAAGTGATCGAGGACTCCGAGCTGCGCCTGCGCGTGCGCCTGGACGCGGGAACTTTCGGGAGCCTGCGAAGCTCGGCGTCCGCGGACCTGCGCTTCGACCTCCTCGAGCCCCCGCGCGAGGGGATGGAGGGGATCGCAGCCTTCGACGAGCGGGCCTGAGGCGCTCCCGCCCGGGGGTCAGGGTTCGTCGAGGCGCTCGCGGGGCGGCAACTGCAGGTTCTGACCGGCTCGCAGGCTGTGCTCGTCGGCGAGCCCGTTGTAGCGGGCCACGAGCGCCGGGAGGGGTGGCCGTCCCGTCCCGTAGAAGTCCTCGCAGATCCGCGACAGCACCTGCCCGGGGCGCACGGTCACCTCGAAGACGGGCGTCCAGGGGGGGAGGTTGGGCTCCATCGCGAGCGCCTCGAGCCGCGGATCGGAGAGCGCATCGAGCGGCGATGCGGCGAGCACTCCGTCAGGTCCGGAGTTGACGCCGGGCAAGGGGGACGGATCGACGGCGGGCCACGCAGGGTGGGTCGGCCAGGCGGCCAGGGGAGTCGTGCCCGCCAGGCGGCCGATCACTACCCGTGCCCGGTCATGCCGCACCCGGCCGTCGCCGGCGGCGCGGAACTCGACGCGCTCCCGTTGCAGATCGCGCGTCCAGCCGTGGTGCACGGCGCTCGCGACGGCGAAGAGGGCAAACAGGAGGAACCAACCCGAGAGGACTCGCACGCAGGGAGTCTGCCACCCTGAGGTGGGCAGGTCGAGCCGCAGATTCCCTCCGCCCGCTGGCCGCCCAGGGTTCGCGCGGGGTGGGCCTTCTCAGGCGCCGGCCGTGTCGGCCTGCGTGCTCTCCACCGCCTGGCGGGCGCGCGAGCGGTTCTCGAGCCACAGCAAGGCCGGTACGGCGACGAACATCGATGAGTAGGTGCCTGCCAGGACACCCACCAGCATCGCGAAGGAGAAGCCCTCCAGCACGCTGCCGCTGCCGAGGTTGAACACGAACAGGACCGTCACGGCCAGCAGGGTCGTGATGGAGGTGAGCAGCGTCCGCGAGAGCGTCTGGTTGATCGAGAGGTTCAAGACCTCCTTCAGCGTTCCCTTGGTGCGGGGCAGGTTCTCGCGGATGCGGTCAAAGACCACGATCGTGTCGTTCAGGGAGTAACCGATGATGGTCAGGAAGGCGGCGATCATCGGCAGGCTGATCTCGCTGTCCAGGAGGCCCGTGACGTTCGTCACCGAGAGCACGCCCAGGACTAACAGCACGTCGTGCACGATGGCCAGGACGGCCGCGATCCCGTAGCTGTACTCCGCGAAGCGCACCCGGATGTACATCACCACGGCGAACAGGCTCATGAGCACCGCGATGATGGCCTTGTCGCGCAGCTCGCCGACCACCTGGGCGCCGACCAGGGTCGTACCGGGCATCGCCAGGGCGAGGCGGAACTCCTGTCCCGTGGCGTCCTGCTTTCCGTTGAGACGCTGTCCGATCTCCTGTTCGAGGGTCAAGAGCGTGCTGTCGGGTTTGGCCGCGCCCGAGAAGTCGTAGGCGCCGGAGTGTCCCTCCACGGCGCTGATCGTCACGCCGGTCAGTGTTCCCTCGCCGGAGAGCGCGGAGCTGATGTCAGCGGTGGCGTGCTCGCTCTCAAAGTAGAGTCGGCCGTTGGCGTCCTTGGTGGTCTCGTCGAGCGCGAGGTCGATGGGGCCCTTCTGCAGCACATCGACGAGGGCGTCGGCGATCTCGGCCTGACCCGTCTTCTCGCCGCCGGTCTCGCCCGCGCTGACCACATCGCCCTCGGACTTGTAGACGATACGGAACTGTCGGAAACCCGAATCGGCGTCGCCCGAATCGAGGATCGGCTTGACCTCGGCTGACTCGCCCACGACGTTCGGGATCGCCGCGATGAGCGTGCGAATGTTGTCGGTATCCTGCGGCTCCTCGGTGCGCACGGTGACGGTGAAGCCGCCGAGGAAGTCGATCGACATGCGATCGCGCTCGGGGATGCTGAAGAACAGCCCCATGCCACCGATGATCATGAGCACGGAGACGGGGAGCAGCTTGCGCGTCAGTGACATGAAGTCGATGCGCGTCTCCTTCACTAGCTGCCCCATCGAGAAGCGCTCGGCTCCCTTGTCCAGCGACAAGTGCACGAGAATACGCGTGACGACAAGGGCCGAGAAGACCGACGTGATGATGCCGATCATCAGGGTCGTCGCGAAGCCCCGGATCGGGCCCGTTCCCTGGTAGTAGAGGATCACGGCCGTGATGAAGGTCGTCACGTTGGCGTCGATGATCGTCACGGATGCCCGCTCGAAGCCGTTCTTGGCCGCCTGCACGAGCTTGCGCCCCTTGCGCGTTTCCTCACGGATCCGCTCGTAGATCAGGATGTTGGCGTCCACCGCCATGCCGACCGTCAGGATGATGCCCGCCACTCCGGGGAGGGTCAGGGTCGCCTGCAGGAACGCCATCGAGCCCATCAGGAGGGTCATGGAGCACAGCAGGCTGAGGGCTGCGAAGACGCCCAGCTTGCGGTAATAGATCGCCATGAAGACCAGCACGAGCGCGAGTCCGAGCACGGCGCTGATGCCGCCGAGCTTCACGTAGCGGTCGCCCAGGGTCGCGCCGACGCGCTCCTCCTGCTCGAGCTCGGGCTTGACCCGCAGCGAGCCGGTCTTGAGGACCTTGACCATCTCCTCGACCTCGACCTGGGAGAAGCCCTTCGAGCCGCCGGAGATCCGGAAGCTCTGGAAGAGGGGCTGCTCGATGGTCGCCAGGGAGATGATCTCGTCGTTGATGACGATCGCCATCAGCTTGCGCACGTAAGCGCGCGTGAAGTCACCGAAGCGGATCGTCGCGCGGGCGTTCATGTCGACGCCGACCGCGGGCAGGCCGAACTCGTCGCTCGAGGGACGCACGAAGTCGACGTCCTGGCTCGAGAAGGCCCACTCCGATTGCGCCTGCACCACCACGGGCACGAGGTTGTCGCGCGCCGCGGGCGCCCCCTCTCCCGCCATGGTGTGGTGGGGGAACCAGCGGATGTTGGCCGGCGGTCCCAAGGGGGGGTCGAGGGCGTTGAAGCCCGTGATCGCGATCCCCTGGTGCTCGTCGACCCACTCCTGAGCCTTCTGGAGCTCCTTGGTCTCGTCCGTCCCGGTGCTCTGGAAATCCTCCGTCTGGGCGCGGGCGAAGATCTGCAGCGAGCCCGGGTTCTGGATCAGGCTGATGATGCTGTCGTGGCTCTTGAGGGTGACCGTCGCCCCCGCCGCGTGGTCGCCGATGTTTGAGCCGGCAAAGCCGCGCTCGAGTTCGAGCAGCTGCAGGCCGTCGCGGTTCTCGTACTTGATGCGCTCGGATCCCACCGCGACCACGCCGCCGGTCAGGGGGAAGCCCGAGGCTGCCGCCTGGTCGGGGACGTCCAGGGACAGGGCGCCGTCCACCGGGGCCAGGCGATCGAGCAACGGGGCCTTGGCCTCGATGGTCGTGCGCATCATCTGCGCCGGGACCTCGACCACGAAGCTGTCGGCGCCCTCGGGGCGGATGACCGTCTCCTTGGTACCGGTGGGATCGACCCGTTCGCGGATGACCGCGACGGTGTCCTGCATCAGCTGCAGGCGGTTGTCGTACTCTGCCTGGGTGATCTTCTTCTCGGCCAGCGCCTGGTCGAAGTCGATGCTCAGGAGGTAGCGCGTGCCGCCCTGCAGATCGAGCCCGAGCCGGAAAGGCGACTCGGGCAGAACGATGCACAGTACGGCCGCGATCAGGGCGGCGGCGATCCAGAAGACCTTGCGACCGAGGTTCTCGACCATGGGGGAAAGTGGTGGTTCGGATGCGATTGGAGACGCGGATGGCGGAGACCTGAATGCGATGGCCGGAGACCTGGGTCACCGGCGCTCGGTCGAATGCTCAACTCGCCGGAGCGAGTGGCTGGCGGGGTATGGCGTCGGGGTGGAGGTCAGACGCTGGCGGTCTCCTCGGAAGCCGACGCTTCTTCGGACGTTGTGCTGGGCGGGGCGACCGGCGAAGCAGCGGGCTCGGCGCTGTCGCCTCCCGCCCGGCGAGCCTCCTCGCGAGAGCGCTCGCGGCGCGCCCTTTCGCCCAGGAGTTCGCGCACGCGGGTCTTCTTCCCGACGCGGTCGCGCAGGTAGTACAGCTTCGCGCGCCGCACGTTGCCGTGGCGCGTGATGATTACGTCCTTGACCCTGGGACCGTGCAGCGGAAAGACGCGCTCCACCCCTTCGCCCTGGACGATTCGTCGCACGGTGATGTTGCGGCGGATCCCGCGTCGGCGAATGGCGATGACCGTTCCGATGAACAGCTGTACGCGCTCCTTGTCTCCCTCCCGGATGAGGTAGTGGACCTCGACCGAGTCCCCGACATGGACCGTGGGGAGAGAATTCTTGCCGAGATCGGCTTCCAGGCTGTCTATCAGGTTCATCGTTCGTTCGGGGCGCTTTGGCGCCCCCTCGCTTCCATCGTCTCGTGAGGTCTCGTCTTCGACTGTCTGCGTGTCCGGTGCGCCTTGTCGGCGCGCGCGGGCCGCTGTGCGTCCCGTTGGTCTGTCGTCTCGTCAGTATTCTGCGCCATGTTTCCGCTTCATCGACGTGTCTGCGTCATCGACTCCGCCTCCTCACAGCTCTGTATTCGTGATCGTGTCCTTCGTTCCCTCTCCACCGCTCGCAGCGTCTGCGCTTCGGCGCTCGCTGCGCTCTCGCGCGCGCTCCTGGCGCCAGCTCGCGATGGCTGCGTGGTCGCCGTTCACCAGCACTTCGGGCACGTCCCGCCCGCGGAATGTGCGTGGCCTCGTGTAGTGAGGGTGATCCAGGAGCGGGGTGCGCTGCGTGTCGGCATCGCTCCCACCGGCATCGCTGCGTCCGCTCCCGAAAGAGTCCTCGAGGGCCGAGCGTTCGTTTCCCAGGGCTCCGTCGACCAGTCGCACGACCGCCTCGGTGACGGCCAGGGCCGGCAACTCGCCGCCGGAGAGGACGAACTCTCCGAGCGAGATCGTCTCCCACGCGAAGAGGTCCGCGATGCGCTGGTCGAAGCCTTCGTAGCGGCCGCAGAGCAGCAGGATGCGTTCCTCCGCTGCCAGGGACTCGGCCGTGCCCTGAGTGAAGGAGCGCCCGGCCGGGCAGAGCATGATCTTGCGGAACTCGCCGTGCCGACGCTCGAGCCACTCGACGCATTCGACGATGGGCTCGGGTCGCAGGACCATGCCCGGTCCGCCGCCGAAGGGGCGGTCGTCCACGGTCCGGTGTCGGTCGCGGGCGAAGTCGCGGAAGTCGATCAGATCGATTCGGACCAGGCCGCGCTCACGGGCGCTGCCGACGATGCTCGAGCCCAGGTAGGGCTTGAGCGCCTCGGGAAAGAGGGTCAGGATGGTAAAGAACGGCACGCTTCGTCTCCGGGCGCGCCCTCGTGCAGGGCTTTCCCGACCGGGTACACCCCGAAAATGGCCACGCAGGGTAGACAGGCGGGTGTCGCAGCGTCAAGGGTCTAGGCATGTTCACGGGCATTGTGGAAGGAGTCGGCGTGGTGCGCTCCGTGGCACCCGCCGGAAACGGCCTGATCCTGCGCGTCGCGCCCCCTCAGGGGACCTGGAGCGTGTCGGTGGGCGACAGCGTTGCGGTCTGCGGGGCCTGTCTGACCGTGGCGGGCCTGGAGGCAGCGGAAGGGGAGGCCGGCGCGCCCGATCTCGCCGGCTCCCTCGCGGGGGCGCAGATGGTCTTCGATCTCTCCGCGGAGACCGTGGCGCGCACCTGGTTCGCTGCCCTCGAGCCCGGGCTGGCGGTCAACCTCGAGCGCGCCCTGCGCCTGGGAGAGCGCCTCGACGGCCACATGGTCTCGGGCCACATCGACGGCCTGGCGCAAGTGCTGGCAGTCGAGGACAGCGGTGACGGCGGGCGGCTCTTCACCTTCGAGGTGGCGCCCGGTCTGGAGCGCTACCTGATCGAGAAGGGCTCGGTGACCCTGGACGGGACCAGCCTGACGGTCGTCGAGCCCGAGGGCCGGCGCTTCGCGGTGGCGGTCATCCCGCTCACTCTGGAGCGCACCAACCTCGGGAGCGCCGCGGTCGGCCAGCGCGTGAACATGGAGGCCGATCTGGTGGGGAAGTGGATCGAGCGCTTGCTGCCGCCGAGAATCTAGAACGCGCCGAAAATGACCGACGTGAAGGTCGTGATGGGCGCCGCCTCGCGGTACTCCTCCAGACTGCGCGTGACCAGGCCGACGGCCTTCATCAGCTCGTCGTACATCTCCTCCTCCATCAGGAGCTTGCCGACCGTGCCCTCGCCCTCGCGCACCTTGGCCGTGATCGCCGCCACGTCCTCGGCCACCTGACGGATCTCGACGTACAGCTCGTCGCTCGCGAACAGGCGCCCGACCGTGCTGTCCTCATTGGCCAGCCGCTGAGTGAAGATCTCGAGGTCGCGCACGATCTTGTCGTCGTTGACGAGCCGGCCGATGCTGCCCTGCCCGTCGTTGATCTTGCCCACCACCGAGCGCAGGTCCGCCAGGCCCTCGCTCACGTTGCGGCGCATCTCCTCGTCGCCCAACAGCGCCGCCACGACCCCGTCTCCCTCGCGGACGTCCTTCAGGATCGCCTCCAGGTCCTTCCCGATGGAGGTCAGCGAGCGGTAGACCTCGTCTTCGGCGAGCAGCCTCCCGATCGTGCCCTTGCCGGCGACGAGGTCCGCGGTGATCTTCTCCACGTTCCCAAAGGTGTCCGCGGCGCTGGTAACGCCGCGCTTGAGGTCGGCGCCCAGCTCGTCGTCGATGAACAGGGGACCGAGTGCCCCGTGGCCCTCCTGGACGCCCGACACCAGGTCTCGCACTCCGCTGATGGCCTCGGTCAGGGCGTCGCGGTTTTCCTGTACGAGCTCGTTCACCGCCTCCATCACGTTGGGCGCCACGGAACCCGTCAGGGCCTCGCCCTCGTCCATGTCCGGCGAGGCCGCCGGGCCCGGATCGATCGTCAACACGCGCCCGCCCAGCAGGGTCGCGTCTTCGATCAGGATCTCGTAGTCGCGGGTCAGGCGCACCTCGTCCTCGAGCGCGACGACGACCACGATGCGGCGGTCGACCGGCGCTGCCTGGTCGTAGGTGATCTGCGCCACGCGTCCCCAGCGCATGCCCGCCACGTGCACGGCATCGCCCTTGCGCAGGCCGTGGGCCCGTGAGAAGTAGACCGTCTTCTCGATCTCGGCCCCGAAGATCGTGTTGTGACCGGGCATCAGGGTGAAGTAGGCGAGGATCCCGAAGGCCCCCATGATCAAGAGACCCAGTAGGAAGTGTTTCTGGTTGCTCACGGGGTTTCCTTCGCTTCGGTTTGACCGAAGAAGCGCAGCAGTCGGGGGTGGTCGGATTCGAAGAACTCCTCGGGGGAGTCCGCGTGGATGAGCGCTCGGCCCTCGTCGAGGAAGATCACCTCGTCAGCGATCGCGCGGATGCAGTCGATGCGATGCTCCACGACGATCGCGGTCACGTCCAGTTCCTGGGACAGATCGCGGATCTGACGATTGATGGAGCGCGCGATCTCGGGGTCGAGGCCCGCGTTGGGCTCGTCGTACAGGATCATCTCGGGATCGGTGATGAGTGCGCGTGCGAGGCCGACGCGCTTCTTCATGCCGCCGGAGATCTCCGAGGGCATCTTGTTTCCGGTGTCGCCGATGTGGACCAGCTCCAGCTTGGCCTGCACACGTTCGCGGATGTCCGCTTCGGAGAGATCGGTGTTCTCACGTAGGGGCAGGGCGACGTTTTCCTCGACCGACAGCCAGTTGATCAGCGCTCCCTCCTGGAACACGTAGCCCATGCGTCGGCGCAGCTTGCGAAGGTCCTTGCGGCTGAGCTTCGCGACGTCGCGATCCTCGACCAGCACCCGTCCGGAGTCGGCGCGCGCGAGGCCGATGATGTGGCGCAGGGTGACCGACTTTCCCGTCCCCGAGGGGCCCATGATGCCCAGGGTTCGCCCGCGCCGGACCTCCAGGGAGAGCCCGTTCAATACGGACACGCCGGCGTAGGCCTTGTGGACGTCGACGAAGCGGATGACGGTGGGGTCCTGCACGTGCTCAGGCCTGGTACATGAGCCAGGTCATGAAGTAGTTGGAGATAATGATGGCGATGATCGAGTCGCGGACGGCGCCGCGCGTCGCGTGGCCGACGCCCAGGGCGCCGCCGGTCGCCCGCAGGCCCTGGGCGCAGGAGATGATGGCGATGATCACACCGAAGACGAAGGACTTCAAAAGCCCGGCGTAGACGTCCTTGGGGATGCCGATCAGCTCGGCGGTCGGCAACAGGGCGTCGAGGGCCGAGTCCATGTAGAGCTGATAGCCGACGTGCAGCTGCGAGCTGGCCACGAAGCCGCCGCCGAAGATGCCGATCGTGTCGCAGATGATGGTCAGGAGCGGGCACATCACGGCCAGGGCCACCAGACGCGGGACGACGAGGTAACGCACGCGGTCGATCGACATGACCTCGAGCGCGGCCAGCTCCTCGCTGACCGCCATCGTCCCGATCTCGGCTGCGACGGCGCTGCCGACGGTCGCGCTCAGGATCGTGGCCGTGATGAAGGGGCCCATCTCGCGCGCCATGCTGACGGCCACGATGATGCCGATCTGGTCCTGCTGGCCGATGCGCGAGAGCTCGATGCCCGTCTGGAGGGCGACGATCATGCCCATGAAGAGCCCGACGAGCAGGATCACGTGCAGGACGCCGACGCCGCCGTTGTACATGTGGTAGGCGATCATCCGCCGCCGGCGCGGGATCGCGTCCAGGCGCGTCAGGGCCTTGAACAGCAGCGAGAACACGAAGCCGGTGTTCTCCAGGAACTGGCGCAGGAAGGTCATCTGGGGGTCTCGCCTTCGCCGCCCGAGACTGACGAACGGGCGCGTTCCAGCGGCCATCCCGGTCCGGGCAGGGAGGGAGCCATCCACTTTAGGCTCTCACCCGCCGTCGATCTCCAGCGCAGTAGTCCGAAAAGGAGCGAGGTCTCGCGCACCGGCTGGCCAGCGCGCCGGTAGTCGCGCCGGGCCCACAAGCCGGCCAGGGAGCGACGGTCCTCATGGGCGTCCTTCTCGCGGCGCCAGAGGCCGAGCAGGGAGCGCTCGCGCACGACCTCACCGCGCTCCTCGCGGGCGAAGACCTCCCACAGCCAGGCGTAGTGGCGCTCGAGTTGAGGCAAGTGCCAGAGCGGGCTCAGGGCGGGAAAGGCGAAGCGCGTGCCATCGCTGCCGCGCTCGGTGCGGTACAGGGGCCAGACCTTCTCGACCCGCAGCTCCTTGCCGTCGGCGTACTTGCTGTGGAACCCGTCGTAGAAGGGAGTGATGCGCAGGGCGTTGCGAGTGTGGTCGAAGTAGGACTCCTCGCGGGCGTTGACGAGGGGCCACAGCCACCAGGTGGAGGTCATCCCGTCGCCTTCGAAGCGCGAGTAGAAGGGCCAGACGCGCGTGCGCCGAGCCGCGTCGCTGGTCCCAGGACGCTGCACGCGCACCAGGGGCCAGGCGTCCCACGACTGGAAGCCGCTGCGCGGGTCCCGCGAGTAGCCGAAGAAGGGCCACAAGAGCGTGGTGGCCTCAAAGCTCCCCTGGCGCGCGCGACCGAAGAACGGGAAGACCGACCAGCGCGTGCGCTGACGCTCGACGGGCAGGGCGAGCTTGTCGCGCTGGAAGCTGAGCAGGGGCCAGAGGAAGAACCAGCGGTCGTAGTTGTTTTCCAGGCGCGTGTGCCCGGCCAGAGGCCAGGCGCGCCAGCCGCTCGCCTCCTCGCCCGAGAGGAAGCGGAAGATGGGGAACAGGAAGTGCCGGGCGACGCGGCCGTCGCGCTCCGTGCGCATGTAGAGCGGCCAGAGCACGAAATCGATCTTGTCGAAGGTCAACAGCTTCTCGACGCGCCCCGCCACCGGCAGCCAGGCACGCACCGTGCGCCCGTCGGGGAAGCTCGCAATGTAGATTAGCGGGAACCCGAAGTAGGACCAGGTGCGCGTGCCGTCGGCGTGGGTGCGGCGCTGGTACTGGCCCAGGGGCAACAGGCGCGAGAGCTGCTCGTTGGGCCCGCGCAAGACCAGGCCCAGGGGCGCCAGGAACTCCGTCCTCGTGCGTTGCTCGGGCTGGTGTGAGTGGAGGAAGAGCGGGCGCACGCCCCACTCCGAGAGCTCGCCGCCGGGTGCATCGCGGCGCAGGACGACCGCTCCGCCGACGGCTTCGATTTCCTCGCCGCCGCCCGCCGTCGAGAGCTGGGTGAACAGCGGCGCGATGTGGCGGTCGCTGGCGTAGCTCGCGCAACTCGCCGCGAAGGTGGCGGCGAGCGCCAAGCATCCGGCCATCGGGCGAGGGAGGCGCATGGCGCCGCATTGTGGATGTGCTCCGGCTCGTTGCAAGCTCCGACCGTTGCATGCTGCGATGCGGGCCTGTTAGCTTCCGCTCGCGGCGAGCGCGGCCGCAACCATGAGCACCTACCTGAGTGGAATCCAACCCAGCGGCATGCAGCACCTGGGGAACTACTTTGGGGCGATTCGCGGGCATATCGAGGCGCAGGAGCGAGGAGGCGAGCACTTCTATTTCATCGCCGACTACCACGCTCTGACCACCAGTCGCGATCCGAGCGCCTTGCGAGAACGCGTGCGCGAGACCGCCGTTACTTACCTCGCCCTGGGCCTCGACCCCGAGCGCGCGACCCTCTTCCGCCACAGCGACGTGCCTGAGGTCTGTGAGATCACCTGGCTGCTCTCCTGCGTGACCGGCATGGGGCTTCTCGAGCGTGCCCATTCCTTCAAGGACAAGAAGGCCCGTGGCATCCAGGCTACCGTCGGCCTGTTCACCTACCCCGTCCTGATGGCGGCCGACATTCTGGCCTACGAGTCGGATCGCGTGCCGGTCGGCAAGGACCAGCTGCAGCACGTCGAGATGGCTCAGGACATGGCCGGCTACTTCAACAACGCCTACGGAGAGGTCTTCGTGCGCCCCGAGCCCTTGCTGCCCGACGAAGGGCGCTTCGCGCGCGTCGTGGGCCTCGACGGAGAGAAGATGTCCAAGAGCCATGAGAACGGCGTCTGGATCTTCGAGAGCGGCAAGCCCCTCGCCAAGCGCATCGGGCGCATCGTGACCGACAGTCGCGCTCCCTCGGAGCCCAAGGACCCCGAGGCCCTGCTGCCCTTCCGTTTCCTCGAGCTGTTCCTCGACGCCGACGAGCTCGAGGACTGGCGCGCGCGCGTGCGCGACGGCGGTGAGGGCGCGCCCGGCTACGGCCACATGAAGGCGCGCATCATCGAAGTCATCGAGGAGACCTTCGCTCCCGCCCGAGCCCGGCGCGAACAGCTGCTCGCCGATCCGGGAGAGGTGGACCGCATCCTCGCACGGGGCGCCGAGAAGGCGCGCGCCATCGCCGTCGGCGTGCGCGACCGTGCCCTCGCAGCCTGTGGCCTCAGGAGCCCGTCTTCATGAACACCTCCGCTCATTCTCTCCGTCACGCCGCGATCCTGCTCGTCCTGGTCGCTGCTTGCACTGCCCCGCCGACCGCCGGGACGTCGATCGCGCCGTCCACTCCCGGCCTCCCCAGCACCTGGACGAACACCTTCGCCGAGCCTGCCGTGCTGATCGCCGACGAGGTGCACATCGAGGGCCCGCGGGGACTGCTCGATCACTTCGCCGTGCGCATCGAAGAGCGCTACCACGAGCGCAGCGAGAAGACCACTCCCGCCGGATACCTGCAACGCTACGATGTTCGCTCCGACGGTGTGCAGGCGGAGATCCGCGCCTGGCTCGACGAACTGGAGGTCGTCGCCCTGCGCTCGCTGACAGCTCTGGAGCGACCGGGGGACGTGGGGGTCATCGTCATCGCCAGAGGCGACGCCTTCTGGAAGCGCACCGGCGACGGCCGCGAGCGGCGCGCCGAGCGCATGCGTCTGGTGGGCGAGATGGAGCGCTGAGCGATGGGGTTGGGCGCTCGCCCCTCGCGGTTCGCCCGGGCGCGGCTCGGCGCGGGCGCCCTGCTCGCGGGCCTGGTGGCCTGTCGGGCCGCCGAGACCTCCATCCCTCTCGTTCCCGTCGCCGGGCCGGGCCCCTACGAGGCCCTCGCCCCCGGCGCCCCAGCGCTCCTCGAGGCGGCCGTTCGCGATCTGGAGGCGGGGCTGGCGGGCCAGGCTCTCGAGGCCCTCGGTGAACTTGCCCGCACCCACCCGCGCAACATCGTCGTGGGCCGCTGGCTACAGGAGGCCGAGCTCGCCCTGGGCGACCCCGGAGCCGAGGGCGAACAGGATGGCGCGGGCGTCCTGCGCCGCGCCTGGCGCGGCCGGGCTGACGCCGAACCGAACCCGACCTCGCTCATCCTCGCGGCGCGCCTCGAAGACGATCCGGCCGCGGCCCTGCTGCTCCTCGAGCGCGCCCTGGCCCTGGACCCGGACTGCGCCTGGGCCCGCTACGGCCAGGCAGCGGTCCACGCACGCGCAGGCGAGTGGGGGGATGCGCGCGAGGCGGCTCGCGCAGCCTTCGAGAGCGCTCCCGGCCACCTCGCCACCCTGCGTCTGTGGGCCTGGCTCGAAGGGCAGACGGGCCGTCGCGCCGGCGCGATCGTCGTCCTGCGTGCTTGGCTGGAGCGGGCCGCCCTCGACCCGGGAACCTCCGCCGCACAACGCGCCGAGGCGCGCTTCGATCTGGCGCTCCTGCTGCTCGGGGAGGAGCGCGCGCAGGAGGCGCGCGAGGTCTTGCTGGCGCTCTCCGGCGAGGGAGCGCAGGAGGCGCGGCGCCTGGCGGCTCTGGCGGTAGCGGAGCAGACCCTGGGCGATCCCCTCGCTGCCCGCGCCGCCGCCGCCGCAGCCCAGGAAGCTGATCGGCGTGACCTGCTGCCGGCGGTGCAGGAGGCCCTGCTCGACGAGTACTGGCTGGACGACGCCGGGCGCGCGCGGGAGAGCTGGCGCCGGGTGCTCGTGCTCTCGGGCGGGCGACCGGACCTGGGCTCGGTGATGCAACGCATGCGCGCTCAGGTACACCTCGACCGTCTTCCGCGCTCCGCCGGGGATTCCGATTGAAGGTGGTCATCCAGCGCGTCACTTCGGCGCGCGTGCTCGTCGGGGAGGAGACGACGGGCGCGGTGGCCGACGGCGTGCTCGTCCTGCTCGGCGTCCTGCGCGGCGACACCGAGGCCGACGCCGAGCGCCTGGCCGAGCGCGTCGTGCGCTTCCGCATCTTTCGCGACGAGGAGGGGCGCATGAACCGCTCCGCCGTCGAGTGCGGCGCGGCGGTTCTGGTGGTCAGCCAGTTCACCCTGGCCGCCGATGGCCGCAAGGGCCGCAGACCCTCTTTCGATCGCGCGGCGCCCCCGGAACAGGCGGAAGTGCTCTACGAGCGCTTCATTGCTCGGGTGCGCGAACTCGGGCTGCAGACCGCTACCGGGCGCTTCGGCGCGTTGATGCGGGTCGAGCTGGTGAACGACGGGCCGGTGACCTTCGTGCTCGAGGAACCACCGGGCGGCCTCCGGGTCTGAGTCGCTCCCACCCTCTGGCGGTCACAAGTTCTTGCTTGACAGGAACATAGTGCGCTTCGACAATCTCGCTGCTAACGTGCTGGCGGCGGGCGCCCTTCCCCACCCCAATCCCATGAGTGACCAGAGCGAGATCCCGGCAGGCAAGAAGGCCACGGTCACCAAGAAGGAACTCATCAACCGGAT
>DASCMO010000049.1:0-3017 GCA_036010965.1 Planctomycetota bacterium
TGTGCAGCATGGGGGGATTCTATCTACCATTTGCCCATGAGCAGCGCTCGCAAGCAGGATGCCTCGGCGGTCCGGATCGTCCTCAGCACGGCTCCTGACGAGGGAGAGGCCCTGCGACTGGCTCGGACGCTCGTGGAGGGCGGCCTGGCGGCCTGCGTCAACCTCGTGCCCGGCGTCACGAGCGTCTACCGCTGGGAGGGTGCCGTCGAGGAGGCCTCCGAGGTCCTGATGGTCGTCAAGACGAGCGCGGCGCGTCTGGGCGACGTCGAGGGGTTCCTGGAGCGGGAACACCCCTACGATGTGCCGGAGTGCGTGGCCCTCGAACCGGAGGCCGTGTCGCCCGCCTACCTGGCCTGGCTCCTGGAGTCGGGTCACCCTGGTTGACTGCCGACTCCACGGGCCCACCCAGGTCCGGAACGTCAATGACCGGCTGGGCTGCGACCCATCCGCGTCGGAGGGTACACTCCGACGGCGACCTGCGATGATGACCTTTCGCGAACGCTCTCTCCGGAGCACGGTCTGGCTGATCGTGCTCCTCGCGGCCTGCGGGCGCGCCCCCCGGCCGGGTGTGCCGCCCCAGAACCTGGTGCTGGTCACGATCGAGCACCTGCGCGCCGATCATTGCACTTCCCTCGGGTACGCGCGCGAGACGACCGTTCTGCTGCGCCCGGATGGCCTGCGCACCATGGGCCTCGATCAACTGGCCGAGACCGGCGTGCTCTTCTCCCAGGCCTTCTCTCCCTCCGCTTTCACCCGCTCCTCACTGGCGAGTCTGTTCACCTCCGAGCCGCCTCCGATGAGCGGAGTCCTCGACGACGAGGGAGTCCTGGGCCACGAGTTCCCAGTCCTGGCGGAGGCGCTCGTCGCTGGCGGTTTCGCAACCGGGGCGTTCTGCCTGCCGTCCAAGCTCCTGTCCGGCTCGGGTCTCGAGCGAGGCTTCGAGGTGTTCGAGGAAGGGGAGGACCAGAAGCAGGTGCTCGGCGCAGCGTACGCGTGGGCCTCCGCCCAGGTCGAGGCCGACCAGCCCTTCTTCCTCTGGGTGCACCTGGGGTGGATCGCGCCGCCTCTCGGGGAGCTGCCGATCGATTCGTCGCCCATCGATGATCCTTACGTCTCCTCCGATCCGTGGGACATCACAGATCGCTACGACAGCGCACTTCACGCCACGGTCTCTTACATGCGCGCCTTCCTCGAGGCCCTGGGCCTGATCGACGAGCAGTTCATGCCGAGCACGCTGGTCGTGCTCGCCGGCCTGCAGGGCATTGAGCTGAAAGAGCGCGGTGAGTTCGTCGGCACCGAAGGGAGCGTCCACGAGGAGGTGCTGCACGTCCCCCTCATCCTCTGCCATCCGCCGAGCTTGACCGGCAGCCGGATCTTCGACGAGCAGGTCGAGTTGGCCGACGTGGCGCCCACCCTGCTCGACTGGTTCGACCTCGATCCGCGCACGATCGGTAGCGGTCGCACTCTGCTGCCCCTGTGCGACACCTACGTCGATCACCCCTTCGAGTCCCGCCTGGCCTTTGCGCTGGGCGGGGACCACGGCAGCGTGCGCACTCCAAGCTGGCGTTTGGTGGTTCGCCAGCGAGCCGCACCCGAACCTGGCGATGACGAGCGCCTGCCGGACCTTGCCCTGTACGACGCACGGGCCGACTACGGCATGATCGTCGATGTCGCGGCCAGCCACCCGGATGTGGTGGAGGTCCTGCGCGAGGCCCTGGAAGCATGGTTGGCCGCCGCGGGGGCGGCGCGTTGAGCGGGGTCTCCCGCTCCTTGCACACCCGGCCCCTGGCGAGGATCGTCGCCCTGGCGAGCGCCCTGGCGGCAGCTGGGCTCTGGCTGGGCTTGCCGTCCCTTCTCGTGGGCTTGCTCGCGGCGCCCGCCTTCCTCGGCGGCGCGTCCCTGGGACTCCTGGCCCGCATCGCCCCCGGCAACCGATCGGGTGCGGAGGTGGGCCTCTGGGCCTGGCTGCTCTCGCCAGCACTCCTGACGGCGGTCTACGGAACGACGCGCGTCCTGGCCGGCTGGGACGGCCGCAGCGCGGCGAGCGCCGCCCTGGCTCTGGCGGCCCTGGCCCAGCTCCCCGCCTTCACCTCGCGTGTGGCCTGGTCTGTCCCACCGCGCAGCGCGCGAGCGGCCCTGGTGGCGGGCGCCGTCCTGGCCCTGGTCGTGCTCGGGGCCCACGCCCTGCTGCCCGGTCTGCGCCTGAGCGAGGACGGTCTCTGGCACGCCGGTCTGATCGCCGCCAGCGAACGCGGTCTGCCTCCCCTCAACCCCTGGCTGGCTGGGACAGCGGCCCGTCACGCCATCGTCCCGCACACCCTCGGTGCCCTCCTGCTGGAGGTCTTCTCTCTCCCTCCGACGCGCGTGGCCGCCGTCCTGGGAACCTGGGCGGCCGCGAGCCTGCCGCTCGCTCTGACCCTCGTGGCGGACCCCGTGTGGCGCCTGGGGAGGCGCGTGG
Organism: Planctomycetota bacterium; assembly: GCA_036010965.1. Lineage (GTDB taxonomy): Bacteria > Planctomycetota > UBA1135 > UBA1135. The sequence continues at coordinate 2,459 of DASCMO010000049.1, forward strand.
CCCTGGCGGTCTTGCTGGGGCTGGTGGGCTGGAATGCCCTGGCAGGGTGGCAAGCGGGCTGGCTCTGGCTGGTCGGGAGCGCGCGCCCTCCGTCGGGCGCAGCGGGTCCCCTGGCGACCCTCCTGGATCCGGGAACCCCGCCCCTGGCCCTGGCCTGGGCGCTGGGAGCCTGGGCTTCTGCGGCCGGCGCCCTGCGCCACGGCCAGACCCTGCACATCGCTCTCTGCGGACTCCTGGCCGGGCTCGCCTTCACCGTGGATCCGGCGCTCGGCGCCCTGGCCGCCGCGGCCTGCGCCCTGGCCGCCTTCGGGGCGCCGGGGACGGGGGCGGTCCGGCCGGCCCTGCCCCTGGCCCTTCTCGTGGGGCTGGCGCCGGGAGCCTGGCTGTTGCGTGAGGGCCTGGCGGGAACCGTCGCTCCGAATCTCCCGGCGCCGGGCTGGGAGGTCTGGGTCGCGGGCGCCGGTCCGTTGCTGGCCGCAGCCCTGCCCCTGGTGCGCGGCGTCAGCCGCGGAGGCCGACCGATCGCCGCCTTGCTCCTCAGCGCCCTCCCCGCGGGCTT
>DASCMO010000050.1:0-19445 GCA_036010965.1 Planctomycetota bacterium
GGAACCGCCTGATTGCCGGCGAGCGCCTGGGGGAGGGGGACTTCATCGTGCACGCGCACCTGCGCATGGAGGGCCAGGAGAAGAGCGCGGCCTCTTTCTTCCTGGATGCAGACCACTTCGGGTTCGAGGGCGCCCAGGGGACGGTCTTTGTCAGCGGGCCGGTCTTCGGAGGTCTTCAGCTGCTGGGCCCGAGCACCGAGGTGTTCGAGCGCGGTGCATGGATCGACTTCGAGGCGGAGAGGAAGGGCGGGCGTCTGGTATTCCGCATCGACGGTGAGGACGTATACGAGATCGCCTGCGGCACGGGCCCGGTCGCGGAGCTGGGCTTCGAGCCTCTGCGAAGCACCATGCAGGTCAGCGCCTTCTCGGCCAGGGGGGACCTGCAGGAGCGGGCAGCGCCCATGGCGCGCGGCTACTCGATCCCCCTGATCGATCTGGCTTACGAATCTGAACGGCAGACCGTCGTCGACCGCGAGGAAGGTCAGTACCTCGGTCACCCGACGACCGTCTTGCTCGAGGACGGTCGGACGATGATCACCGTCTACCCCAAGGGCCACGGACGGGGTGCGATCGTGATGAAGCGCAGTGCCGACGGGGGTCGCACATGGTCCGATCGCCTGCCGGTCCCCGACAGCTGGGCGACGAGCAAGGAGACACCGACCATCCACCGGGTGGTCGATCCTGGGGGCGTCCGACGGCTGATCGTCTTCTCGGGGCTCTATCCAATCCGTATGGCGGTCTCGGAGGACGACGGCGAAACGTGGTCGGAGCTGGAGCCCATCGGCGACTACGGCGGGATCGTAGCCATGGGCTGTGTGGAGCGGCTGGCGAACGGCGACTACCTGGCGATGTTCCATGACGACGGACGCTTTTTCCGCGACGCCGGAAAATCCGACGGGGTCATGCGCTTGTTCCAGATCTTCTCCTCCGACGGCGGCCTGACCTGGGGAGAGCCGATGGAGCTGTTCGCGTCCAGCGACATTCACCTGTGCGAGCCGGGCATCGTGCGCTCGCCAGACGGAGAGCAGCTAGCGGTCTTGATGCGCGAGAACCGCCGGCGCCGCAACTCCCACGTGATCTTCTCGGACGACGAGGCGAAGACATGGAGCACGCCGCGCGAGTTGCCGGGGTCCCTGACGGGTGACCGACACACGGGGCGCTACGGCCCCGATGGGCGACTCTTTCTGTCGTTTCGGGACACGACGCTGGAGAGCCCGACAAAGGGCGACTGGGTCGGCTGGGTCGGCACCTATGCGGACATCGTCGAAGGGCGTGAGGGGCAGTACCGCGTACGCCTGATGGACAACCACAATCGCGGGGACTGCGCTTATCCAGGGGTGGAGATCCTGCCCGACGGCACGTTCGTGACGACGACCTACGGGCATTGGACGGCGGGGGAGAGCCCGTACGTGGTGAGCGTCCACCTGACCATGGAGGAGCTCGATGAGCGCGCGCGTGCGCTCGAGGAGCGCTGACGCTCCGGCGGCGGCCGTTCAGTCCGCCCCAGGCCCCGGCGGGAGGGCCGCGGTGATCCACCGCGAGCTCTGGGGCCGATCTCGCTCCCGTTCCAGAGGCGGAGTGGCCCGCGCTTTGTCCCTCGCCGCCCCGTTGTTGATGTTCTGCGGTCCGATTCAGGCCGCAGGCGAGCGACCGAACGTCGTCGTGATCCTCTCCGACGATGCGGGCTACGCCGACTTCTCCTTCCAGGGGAGCGGGGAGGTGGCGACACCCAACATCGACTCCATCGCGGCTCGCGGCGTGCGCTGCACGAGCGGGTACGTGAGCGCATCGGTGTGCAGCCCCTCACGCGCGGGACTCCTCACCGGCCGTTACCAGCAGCGCTTCGGTCACGACCGCAACATCCCGCCTGCCTACAGCGAGACGAACGGACTGCCGCTGAGCGAGGTGCTGCTGCCTGTCGTGTTGCGCGATACCGGTTATCGCACGATCGCTCTGGGGAAGTGGCATCTGGGTTACGCGCCGCAGTTCCACCCGCTCGAGCGCGGTTTCGACGACTACTACGGGTTCCTCCAGGGAGCGCGCAGCTACCGGTCCATGAAGGGGACGCGGCTGAACCGCCTGCTTCGCGATCGCGAGCCGGTGACCGAGGAGTTCGACTACATGACCGACGAGCTGGGCGAACAGGCCGCGGCCTACATCGAGGCCAACGCCGACCGTCCGTTCTTCCTCTACCTCGCCTTCAACGCGGTCCACACGCCCATGCATGCCACTGACGGCGACTTGCAGGCCGTGGGAGAGATCGGGACACCTCGGCGTCGCAAGTTGATCGCGATGACTCGCGCCCTGGATCGCTCCGTGGGCGTCGTACTTGCACGCCTGCGGGCGCTCGATCTGGAGCGCGATACGCTGCTCTTCTTCCTCAATGACAACGGCGGTGCCAGGACCAACGCCTCCGTCAATGCGCCCCTGCGCGGGCGCAAGGGCTCGCCTTTCGAGGGCGGCATCCGCATCCCGTTCCTGGTGCAGTGGCCCGCGCGGCTGCCGGCTGGAGCGATCTATGCCCTGCCGGTCAGCACCCTCGACGTCTTCGCGACTGCCACCTCGGCGGCGGGCGTCGAGAGCGCGCCGCGGCACGCTCTCGACGGCGTTGATCTCGTGCCGTTCCTGCGCGGCGAGCGGGATCACCGCCCGCACGAAGTTCTCTTCTGGAAGCGCCGTGACAACATGGCGATCCGGTCGGGTGACTGGAAGCTCGTGCGCGAGGGCTCGGACGAGCCTCTGCTCTTCGATCTCGCCCTCGATCCCGGAGAACAGCGCGACCTCTCCGCCGTCCATCCCGAACTCGCCGGCTCCCTGGGCGAGTGCTGGCGGGCGTGGAGCGCAGACCTCGAAGAGCCCCGCTGGTGACGGACCAGACAAGAGGGCTGTAATCGCATCAATCTTGTCTGGGGGCGTTCGATCGTCCCCGATCTCCCCGAGGGCTCCAACCTGCATCCGGCAGGGCCACGACCTTTCCACGATTGCGCAGGAAAGCAAAACGGGATTGAAGAACAACCGCTCTCAGGAGAGCGGGTAGCTGCAGGTCCCCGGCTCGCCTGACCCGCAGACTCCTTCCAGTCATGACTTCATGGATAGTCTTCGCCGCCTGTGCGCGCCCTTTCTGGCCCCCGGCTTCCTGGCTCTAAGCCTCTCTCTCACGACCGCCGCGACCCTGAATGCGGCGTCCGGCGACGATCCGGTGGCCTCGTTCGACTCCCGCCGCGGGGAGCTGATCGGCGCGTCTCTGCCGCGCCTCGCCGCTCTGGCGGGCGAGTGTAAGAAGAGCCGCCTGTATGCCGAGGCGGACTCGCTCTGGAAGTACGTGCTCGTGTTCGATCCCGATCACCGGCCCGCTCGCAAGGCATTGCGCTACTACCGCAACCGCGGCGATGAGTGGTACCAGTCCAAGAGCTATCATGTGCCGAAGAACCGATCCACCCAGGGCCTGTCGGCAGTGCGTGCGAGCATCGAACAGGAACTGCGCGCAGTGCGCGAGGGGATGCTGTCCCTGATGGAGGAGTACGGCGAGCAACTCGGACGCGAGCGCGCCGATGCGGAGCTGGCTTGGTTGCTCCGGCTCTTGCCCGAGGACGGTGCCGTGCGCGCCGCCGCGGGGGAGGCGCGACACGGCGACGAGTGGCTCCTGACCGAATCGATCACCGCCCTCAAGCACCGCGAGGCCTTTCCGCTGCTCGCCCGAGCTTGCCTGCGCCTCGCTCCCGAACCCCTTGAGGGGCGCATCCGCGCCGAGGAGCGCGCTCTCGGTCTGCCATGGAACGCGGCCAAGAAGACCGAAGCCCTGCGTGTGATCGCGACCACGGGTGCGCCCGAAGCGCGGAACGCGGCGCGGGTCGCCCACGCGGTGGGCGACTACTTCCGCAACGTGCTGGCCGGCGGGAGCGCTCCGCGCGCGGACTTCACCCTCTACATGCTGCGCGGGGTCGAGAAGGACCACATGATCGACGCCTGGCCAGGATTGGATCAGGCGACGCGCACGGGGCTGCGAGCGGCGGACGGCGGCTGGCTCGGGAGGGGCAACCGCCTCGCGGAGTGGAGCTCCAATCCGGCCCGCCGCGTGGACGGTGCCGCGCGCCAGACCCTCGGGACCCTGTTGATGGACAGCTACGGGATCACTGGGCGCCAGGGCTGGGCCTGGGAGGGGATCGGCCTGTACATGGTGCACGAGCTGGTCGGCACCCGGCTGACGTGGTTCTTCGACACCCACGGCTACCAGCCTCAGACGGCCACCGGTCTGTGGTCGCGGCTCCAGGCGCCGGAGGCCGACTGGCTTTCCGTGGCAGCCGAGCAATTCGAGGCCTCGGGCACGCCTTCCCTGGTCTTCCTGCTCGGTCGCGCGATCAACGACATGCGCGAGCAGGATGTGCTCGTCTCTTACATCCTGGCGGCTTACTTGCTGGAGGGGCACCCGAAGCAGACGCCGCTGCTCCTGACGCGCCTGGGGCAGGGCCGACAGCCGGTGCGCGTATTCGAGGAGACCCTTGGGTATTCGATCCATACGATAGAGGCTCGCCTCCACCGCTGGCTTCTGGAAACCCGATGAGCCGGCGATTCCACCATGCGCTCGTCTACACGCCGCCTCCTCGCTTGCCTGTGCCTGGTCTTCGTCGTCGCCTGTAGCGAGGAGGGAGAGGATACCCTCGCCCTCCAGCCCCCGGCGGCCGCGCCATCGGCGGGGAAGGTCGATCGGGAGGTGCAGGCTCCCACCCAGGTGGAGCGTGCACCCGTCGAGGTTGCCCGCAGCCCGGCCGTGGAAGGCCCCGCCCTGCGCTTCGCGAAGGAGAAGCACGAATTCGGTGAGGCCTCAGACACCGAAATCCTGCGCTGCACCTACGCCTTCGAGAACGTCGGCACCGAGCCCGTCGTCATCACGCGCATCAAGGCCTCCTGCGGCTGCATGACGACCAAACTCCCGAAGACGCGCTTCGAGCCGGGCGAAGGCGCCGAATTGGAGCTCGAGTGGGAGCCGCTGGGCCGCGGGAGACAGACCAAGGGGCTGACGGTGTACTCGACGGCCTTTTCCGACGGCTTCCACCGCCTGATCGCCACCTGCGACGTGCGGCCCTTCGTACGCGTCTCACCCGCCCTCGTGTACTTCGGTGAGGTCGAGATGGGAGCCGAGCACACCCTGCGAGCGACGCTCACCTGCGAGGACCCCTCGTTCACGATCGAGTCGATCTCTTGCAGCAATCCCAATGTGGACGTCACCCTCGTCGAGGACTCGAGTCCGGGCCCGCGCACGGTCGAGGTCACCGTGCGCGATACGGCGCCTTGGGGGCAACTCGTCGGAAACATCAAGGCGCGCGTCCGCGGCCGCGTTCCACCCGAGAACGCGGAGGTCGTACACGATTTTCAGTTCAACTCCCACGCCCGGATCTTTGGCGATCTGCGGACCGACAAGACGATGTTTGCGGTGGGCAAGGTCCGGCCGGGCGCCGAGCTTCGCTACGAGGTGCGCCTCACGCGTGCGAGCGGCGAGGCCTTTCAGTTGCTGGACCTCGGCGTCGACAACTCCGTCCCCCCCGGGATGAAGGTGAGCGCGGAACCCCTCGCGGAGGGTGGCTACAAGCTGGTCCTGACGGGTTCGAGTGGGACGCACCTGGGCTACGTGCGTGGCCAGGTGCGCTTCGCCACCGACGTGCCCGGTGAACCGGCCCGGCGCCTGCCGATCGCCGGCAACGTCGCGAAGTAGCGCCGGACGAGAGCGGGGAGCTCAGCGCGGGACCAGCGACCATAGCGGTATGCCCCGCAAGAGTCTGCCGTGCTCGGTCAGGTGGAAGTGGTCCTCGGCAGCCTTCCGGATCGCGTTCTCGTTGTAGGAGGCCTCCAATCCGCGAGCGCGGGCGAGGTCCTGGATGTGGCGCGGGCAGCGCGCAAACGAAACCCGGTTGCTGAAGATCAAGTGCCCACTGCAGACGGCTCTCAGCATCTCGAACAGGCGGGCGTGGTCGGGGTAGCTCTGCTCGCTGCGCCGGCTTCCGAAGTAGAGATAGGGGTAGGTGTTGATCAGGAGCACCGTCTGGAACGGGCCGCCGAACTCGTGCAAGCGCTCGCAGAGCGCGTCGAGCCGCAAGCTCTCGAAGTGGGCACGCTCGAGTTCGAGGTGAGCGCGCACGGCCTCGGCGGCGTCGAGATCGGGGGTGTGGATATCGATGCCGAGGGCGCGCTCACAGGCCGGCCGACGCGCCGCGTCGAGGACGAAGAAGCCCTTGCTGCACGAGAGGTCGAGCAAGCTCGTGAGGGGCTTCGCGTAGAGCGCCTCGATCTTGCGCCTCCGACACCAGAGTTTGAAGCTCGGCCGCAGACGCCCGCTCTTCACGCGGTAGGCGTGGTTGGCGGGATAGGCCTCGGCGAGGTAAGCGTGGGTCTCGGGCGTGAGAGGGGCAGCGAGTTCGCCAGCGCCGGGAGTGGGTTCAATCATCGCGTTCCCAGGGCGGCGGGACCAGGCGTCGCTTCCCGTCCGAAGAGCGTGTCACGCCGTCGCGTCCCACATCGCTCGCGGCGAAGTCGCGATCCCACAGCTGGCAAGTGACCTGCGCGTGCTTCTGGTCGAGTCCTTCGCAGTAGTTGGTGTAGACGCAGCGTCGGATGAGTGCGCCGTGGCCGCGCTCCATCTTGATCCACCAGTCGGGGTCCGCGAGAGACTGGCGCGCGGCGCCGACCAGGTCGCAGTCGCCCTCGCCGAGGGCTCGCTCGCACAGCTCGAAGGTATTCAATCCTCCCGCGCCCACGACAGGCAGCTCGAGGCCGACATCGCGCAGGCCCGCACGTATCGCGCGCGAGAGGGGCAGGTTGCGGCCGAAGGGGGGGGCGCCGGGAACGCGCACGGTCGGCATGCACTCCAGGCCGCTGGGGCCCGTGTAGGGGTAGATGGCCTCGCCGATGCGCGGCTGGCGGGCGTCCTCGAACTTCCCGCCCTTGGAGACCGAGATCCAGTCCATCCCACCGTGACCGAGGCCGCGCCCGAGGGCCCGCGCGGCGGCGCACGCGTCATCGATCCGGCTGCCGCCCTCGATCGCCTCGTCGCCCAGGATGCGGCAACCGACGGCGCAGCTCGTGCCGACGCGTTCGCGGACGGCGTCGAGCACTTCGAGCGGCAGGCGCAGACGGCCCTCCGGAGAACCTCCGTAGCCATCCGTGCGCCGGTTTCGCCGGGAGAGGAACGAGGCCATGGTGTAGGCGTGGGCGTAGTGCAGCTCGACGCCGTCGAACCCGGCTGCCTGCGCCCGCTCGGCGGCGGAGGCAAAGAGCGCGGGCAGGACGCTCGGCAGTTCGGCGACGTGCGACAGGTGCGTGTCGTTCACCGTCTCCCGATAGCCCATCTCCAGATCGCGCGCTTCACGGGGCGCGAGTGACTCGAGCAGGTCCTCGTGAGGGAGGCGCAGTAGGGCCTCTCGCACCTGTTCATCGGATTCTGCCTCGGGCACTCGCTCGCGGTGCTGGTCGGTGAGCGCGAGGAAGCGCCGCAGGAAATCCTCGCGCTTGGGGCGGCGCCTGATGGTCAGAAAATCGAGTAGCTGGATGAACACCAGCGTCTCGCCGCCCGAGCGCCTCCGCACTTCGTCCACCAGCTCCCGCAGGCCGGCTGTGAAGCGGTCGTGGCCTATACGCATCAGCGGTCCACTGGGGACATCGCGGATACCGGTTGCCTCGACCACGAGCACGCCGGGGCGGCCGTCCGCGAGTCGCCCGTACCAGTCGATGATCTCCTCGCCGACGATCCCCTCCTCGCTGCAGCGCCAGGGGACCATGGCCGGTACCCAGGTCCGGGTGCGGCTCTCAAGCGGGCCGATTCTGATCGGGCTGAATAGCACGCTCCTGGCCGCTTCTGAGGCGGAGGGCCAGCTCGCCGCCGGGATCGCGTGGGGTTTGGTCTGCTCGTTGGACGGCACGGCGGGGATTCTACTCCCGAGCCGACGCGATGGCTGCCCGCTGAGCGCCCTCCGGTGGCCGCCACCCGGATCTCGCGGGCTTGCGCCGGCTCTCGCGCGGGATAGGCTGCCAGAGATGAGCGAGCGTCGCGTGGCCCTGGTGAGCGGAGCGAGCAGCGGGATCGGAGCCGGCGTGGCGCGCCGCCTGGCGACCGAGGGCGCCGCGGTGCTCGTCTGTGGCCGGGACGAGGAGCGCTGCGAGGGCGTCAGCAGACAGATCGAGGCCGAGGGCGGCGTCGCCTGGTCTCTGCCTTTCGACCTCGCGGACCCCGCCGCCACGGGCGCGGCCATGGAGCGTGCGCGCGCTCTCTGTGCGCCGGTGGGCCCGATCTCGTGGCTCGTGAACAACGCCGGTGTCGTCCGGACCGCGCCTCTCCTCCCGCGCGAGGGCGAGTCGAACGACGAGCTCTTCGACTTGCACCTGGCGCTCAACCTGCACGCAGCGCGGCGTCTGATCGAGTCGCTCGTGCCCGACATGATCGAGCGCGGCTACGGCCGCGTCGTCAACGTGGCCTCCTCGGCCGCTCTACGCGGCTACCCCTACGCGGCGGCTTACGCCGCCTCGAAGCACGCGCTGCTCGGCTATTCCCTGGTGGCTTGCGAGGAGCTTCGGGAGACCGCCGTGGGGCTGAACATCGTCTGTCCGCACTACGTGGACACGCCCTTGACGAGCGCCGCGGCGGAGCGGGCCGCCGCCCGCACGGGCAAGAGCGTTAAGCTGATTCTGCGAACCTTCGCCCGCGCGAACCCCGGCGGGCGCTTGGTGACGATCGACGAGGTGGCCGGCGCCGTGGGGGAATTGATCGCGGGCGCCGATCACGGGCGCATCGTGGAACTCGACGGCACCGAGACGGCGAAGGAGGTCGTGCGATGAGCGGACAGGTCATCCAGCCCGAGGACTGGGCGTCTCCCAGCGGCTACGCCAACGGGATCCTCGTGGAACCCGGTGCGAGGCTCCTGTTCGTCGCCGGCCAGGTCGCCTGGGACGCTCAGAAGAACCTCGTGGGGGAGGGCGACTTCAAAGCCCAGTTCGCCCAGGCGTTGGCCAATGTGGTGGCCGTGGTGCGCGCCGCCGGCGGAGAGCCGAGCGACGTAGCGCGCATGCTGATCATGGTGACCGACAAGCGGGCCTACCTCGCGAGCCTGCCGGAGCTGGGCGCGGTCTGGCGCGCGACCATGGGGCGTCACTTTCCCGCCATGGCCCTGGTACAGGTCGCGGGGCTGATCGAGGAGGGCGCGCTGCTCGAGATCGAGGCCACCGCGGCGATCTCCTGAGCGGACTGGCCGCGGGCGCGCCGAGTTGGGATCATGCCCTTGATGGAGATCCGACACTTCGCCTACTCCGAGGCCGATGGCGTGGCCACGGTGCGCCTCGACCGGCCCGAGCGCCTCAACGCCCTGACCTTCGACTCCTACCGGGAGCTGACGGAGACCTTCGCGGCCCTGGCAACGCGCGACAGCGTGCGCGCCGTAGTCATCACCGGCACCGGGCGCGCGTTCTGCTCCGGCGGGGATGTGGTGGACATCATCGGGCACCTCCTGGATGCCGACGAGGCGCAGGTGGCTGCCTTCACGCGCTTGACCTGTGAACTCGTGGAAAACATCCACGATCTCGAGAAGCCGGTCATCGCCTCGCTCAACGGCACGGTCTGCGGCGCGGGGGCGGTGATCGCGAGTGCCTGCGATGTGCGGCTGGCCGCCGAGAGCGCCCGGATCGCGTTCCTGTTCACGAAGGTCGGTCTGTGCGGCGCGGATATGGGCTCGGCCTGGCTCTTGCCGCGCATCGTGGGCCTGGGGCACGCCAAGGAGCTGCTCCTCGGCGGTGAGTTCATCACTGCCGAGCGCGCCTTCGAGATTGGCCTCTACAACCGCGTCGTCCCTGAGGGCAAGCTCGAGGCGTTGACGACAGAGTGGGCCGAACGCCTCTCCCGCGGGCCGAGCATGGGCATCGCCATGACCAAGCGCATGATCGCACGCGAGGCGCACACCGATTTTTCCACGGCGCTCCAGCTCGAAGGTTGGGCGCAGGCGGAGTGCATGAAGCACCCCGACTACCGCGAATCACACCGGGCGTTCGTGGACAAGCGGCGCCCTGACTTCGTGCAGCACTGGCCCGGCCACGGCCCCACGGAGGAGACCTGATGCTCGAGCGGCTGAGAGCGCAGGCGCGCGCAGTGGGAGAGCGCGCGGAGACTGAACTGGTCGGCCTCGACGAGGACGCCGCGGCACGCCTCTCCCTCGCGCTCCTGGCGGAGGCCGGCCTGGTGGCTTGGACGGTGCCGGCAGCCTTCGGTGGGGCGGACACCGGTGAGCTGGCCGGCTCCGAACAGGTCAGCGTGCGCGCCTTGTGCGCCCTGCGCGACGAACTCGCCTGGCACTCCGGGATGCTGGATGTGACCTTCATCATTCAGGGGCTCGGCTCCTATCCCGTGGCCCTGGCCGGGTCCGACGAGCTGCGTTCGGCCGTGCTGGGCGGCGTAGCCCGCGGCGAGCAGGTCGCCGCCTTCGCCGTCACCGAACCCGGCGCGGGCTCCAGCCTGGGAGAGGTCACCACGACGGCCACCGAGACCGACGGTGGCTGGCGCCTCGAGGGTCGCAAGGCCTTCATCTCCAATGCGGGCGTGGCGGACTTCTACACCCTGCTCGCGCGCACTGGCGGTGGGCCCGGTGACGGCGGGCGGGACTCCCTGACGATGTTCCACGTGCCTGCCGACTCCGCCGGCCTCGCGATCGAACGCTTCGAGGTCATGGCGCCCCACCCGATCGGCGATCTGCAGCTCGACGGGGTCGCCGTCGCGGCAGGAGCGCGCCTGGGTCCGGTGGGTGGGGGCCTCGAGATCGCCCTGGCGACCCTGATGCGCTTTCGCACCTCCGTCGCCGCCGCCGCCACGGGCTTCGCGCGCCGCGCTCTCCACGAGTCCTCGAACCATCTGCGAACGCGCGAGCAGTTCGGTCGGCCCTTGGCGAGTTTTCAAGCCCTGCGCTTCGACCTGGCCGACATGGACACGCGCCTGCGGGCGGCCGAGTTGCTCGTCGACGAGGCGGCACAAGCTCTGGACGGTGACCGACAGGCCACGGCCGAGGTCGCGCGCGCCAAGCTCTACGCGACCGAGACTGCCTCCTGGATCTGTGACCGCGCGGTGCAGCACTTCGGCGGCCTCGGCGTGCGGCGCGGCAGCGTCGTGGAACGGCTCTTTCGCGAGGTGCGCGCCTTGCGCATCTACGAGGGGACGAGCGAGATCCAGAAGCTGATCCTCGCCAAGGAGATGCTCTCGTCTGGGAGCGACTGACAAGTATCCATGGCTGCCTTCAAGCACCACGTCTTCATCTGCATCAACGAGCGCGCCGGGGACGACCCGCGCGGCTGCTGCTCGGCCCGCGGAGGAGTGGAGGTCGCCGCTGCTTTCAAGCGCGCACTCCACGAGCGCGGGCTCAAACGCATCGTGCGCGCCAACAAGGCGGGTTGCCTCGATCAGTGCTCGGCCGGTGCGACCCTCGTCGTCTACCCCGAGACCGTCTGGTACGGGCGAGTGAGCGTCGATGACGTGGTAGAGATCATCGACCAACACCTCATCGGCGGTCGTCCGGTGGAACGGCTCGTGTTGCCCGCTGAAGCCCTGACGGGCATCGACCCCGACGCTCCGCCTGCTCCCGACGAGTTTGGGCTTCCCTGATGACCGACGTCCTCGACCCCGACGACTGGCGCTCTCGCTTTCCGATCCTCGAGAGTTGCACCTACCTCGTGACCCACAGCCTCGGGGCTATGCCGCGCGGCGTGTACGAGAAGCTCTCGGGATTCGCCGATCAGTGGTCCGAGCGAGGCGTGCGGGCCTGGGCCGAGGGTTGGTGGACCGCGCCGGTAGATGTGGGCAACCTCGTGGGGCGCATCATGAATGCTCCAGAGAACACGGTCGCGATGCACCAGAACGTCTCGGTCATCCAGAGCGTCGTGGCCTCGGCCCTCGACTTCACGGGGAAGCGCAACAAGGTCGTCTACTCGGATCAGAACTTCCCCACCAACATGTACGTCTGGGAGGGCTTGCGGAGTGCCGGCGCCCGCATCGAAGTGGTCCGCGGTGAAGCGGTCGGAGTGCCGACCGAGCGCATGCTCGAGGCCATCGACGAGGAGACGCTGATCGTTCCCCTGAGCCACGTGTGCTTCAAGACCTCCTACCTGCAGGATGCCGCGGCGATCTGCGCGCGCGCCAGGGAGGTCGGGGCGCTGGTCTTGCTCGACACCTACCAGTCCCTGGGGACCGTTCCCCTCGACGTCCAGGCCCTCGGCGTTGACATGGTCTGCGGCGGATCGGTCAAGTGGCTCTGCGGCGGCCCCGGCGCGGCTTACCTCTACGTCCGCCCCGATCTGATCGAGCGCCTGGAGCCGCGCGTCACGGGCTGGATGGCGCACGCGGACCCCTTTGCCTTCGAGACCGGGCCGCAGCGCTATGCCGCTGGAATCGAGCGCTTCCTCCACGGCTCTCCCGCCGTGGTCTCGCTCCTGCAGGCGACCGCAGGGTACGAGGTCATCCTGGAGGCGGGCGTCGAGCGCATCCGCGCGCATTCCGTGCGCCTGACCGGTGGCCTGCGCGACGCGATGCTCGAGCGCGGCTTCGACGTGAACAGCGCGACCGACCCCGAGCGGCGCGGGGGCACCCTCACGATCGGTCTGCGTGAGGAGGAGGACGGCGCGGCGTTCGTGGCCGCCCTGGCCGAGCGTGGGATGCTGGTCGATCACCGCCCCGGAGCCGGCATTCGAGTCAGCCCGCACTTCTACACCCGCGCCGAGGAACTCGACGAGTTCGCCGATCACCTTCGAGACTTGCGGGAGAGCGGCGCCTGGCGCGATCTGGCGGCCTCTGCCGGTCAGTACTGACAAGGGCCGGTTCGCGACGGCCTTGTCGCAGTTTTGCCCGGCCTTGAGTATCGTTGCCCACCCGAGCGTGGTTCCCGGCTCCCCCGGCCGGTGCGTTGCGACCTCGTCGGGGCGCCGCGAACGGCGCCCTTGAACTCCAGCCGTGCCTTCCGCGCCTGCCGCGGGGCCCGGACGATCCCCGACTCCCCCCAGCATCCACCGATGGCACAGACCAGCCTGTCTCTCTTCGACCTCGCACCCGGGAAGGTCGTCTGCGACCGCTGGGAGATCACCCGTTCCTACCGCCAGGGCGGAATGTCGGCGACCTTCGAGGTCAACGACCGGGAGGCCGGAGCCGTGCGTGAGCTTCAGGTCTTTCCATCGGCTCTTTTCGGAGACGTGGAGCAGACAGCCGACTTCGCGGGGGTGATGGAGGCCTGGAGCGCGATCGAATCGCCCGCCGTGCTGGGGGTGCACACTGTCCAGAGTCTCGAGGACGGAACCCTGGTGCTCGCCACGGGCTTCCCTCCCGAAAAATCTCTGCGCGACTGGTTGAACGAGAACGAGCGCATGGCGGCCGGGGAGGTGATCGAACTCGCGATCGGTCTGCTCGACGGTCTGGCCGCGATCCACGACGCGGGGCAGGTTCACGGCGACATCAAGCCCTACACGATCCACATCGACGACGAGGGCCGTTCTCCGGTGTTGATCGACGGCGGGATCACTCCCGGTCTGTGGAGCGCCAAGCACCTGGGGGACAAGACGGCACTGATCGGCACCCCCTACTACGCGCCGGTCGAGCAGTTTGGCGGAGAGTCTCCGGATGTGCAGTCGGACATCTACAACCTCGCGACCGTGCTGTTCGAACTGACCGCCGGTTGCGTGCCGTGGGCCGGAGTCAGCTTCCTGGAGGTTTTTCAGGCCAAGCTGTCGAAGGAACCGCCGACCATCTCGGAGCGAGCCGCAGGGGTCGAATTGCCCGAGGGCTTCGAGCAGGCGATCCGCGGTGGCTTGATGACCGACAGGCGCGAGCGCTACACGACGGCCGCGGATTTCCAGGAGCGCCTGGCTGCGCTCTGAATCCCGCCTCCCACCTCAGGGGCCGAAGGTGACCACGAGGGCGTTGGTGAGGTTGGAGCCCGCGGCGCAGGGGCCGGCGGGATCGCGGTAGAGCACCTGGAGCGTGCGCGCGTCGCCGGGCGACCATCCGCCCTGGGCTCCTAGGTCAGGGCCCCAGATCGCGGCGCCGTCAGATTCAGGCACGCGCGTGCCCAGGCGCAGGAGGCTGCCGCCGACGCAGCGCAGACCGTCGCCGAAGACCGCGGCAGCGGAAGCGTCGCCGGCGAGTAGCAGGGCGGCGCGGTCCGGGGTCAGCGATGCGCCGAACACATGCAGGAGATCGGTCGAGACCGCGACGTCCACGCTCGAGAGGATCTGTGCGCCCATGCCGAGGGAGTTCGTGCAGCCCCGGCGCAGGCCCTCGGCCGAGCGGTTGCCGCAGGGACACGGCGCGGCGGAGCCGTCACCGTGGCAGGTGGAGAGTACTGGGGAGGCGTCGAGGGCGAAGACGTACGCCCGCCCCTCATTTACCCAGGAATCGTCGTGGTTGGGCGCGCCGACCACCGCCCGCTCGGCGCTGATGGTGACGGCCGCGCCCACGTCGTCGCCCAGCGCTGCTCCCGAGGGCCGCAGCTCTTCCTGCAGGAACCAGTCGGAGCCGCAGCGGCGGTAGACGAGGGCCACGCCCGTCGCGATTCCCTCCGGCGAGGCCGCCTTCGCACCGACGACGAGGGTCTCGCCGCTGACGTCGGTCGAGAAACCGAATTCGCTGCTCGGGTAGGGGGGCGAGAGCGCGGCCTCTTGCGACCACGAGTGTCCTTCTCCGCGGAACACGAAGACGTAGGGATGGGCAGAATTGACCGCTCCCACGACGAGCGTCTTCGTCGCTCCGGCGCGACGGTCCATGCTGACCTCGAAGCCGAAGCGCTGGCCGGCGAAGGAAGGGGTGCCGTGCAGCTTGGCCGTACGCTCCCAGCGGTTCCCGTTGCGGGTGAAGATGTACACCGCCCCGGCGAACGCGCCCAGGTCCGCGTCGAAGGGCGCTCCGACGGCGATCACGTCCCCCGCCACGGCGGCGCTGACGCCGAACCCCGTGGGCACGGTCAGGTCCTCGGGACGGACGCGATCCAGGAGGTTTCAGGCGTCTCCCGTGCGGCCCCAGATCCAGGCACGGCTGGCAGCGATGTTGTTCTCGCACACCACGGCGATATCACCGCAGAGCGAGATGTCGGTCGCGTAGTGCGAGATGAGCTGGGGGTGAGGCAGGTAGTCCTGGAGGCTCCAGTCGGTGCCGTTGCGCACGAAGGCGTAGGCGTTGTCCCTCCCGCCGACGATCACGGTGTCGCCGAACAGAGACAGGCGCTTGCCTAGCTGGTGGCCTTGCGGCGCGAAGGTCGTGAACTTCTCCTCGAGTTGCCACGCCGTGCCGTCGTGTCGGTAGGCGTACAGCCAGCCACGCGACAGCACACCGGCTTCGGGCGCGCCGACGACCAGTGTGTCGCCGTCGATCGAGACGGCCAGGCCGAGCTGGTGCTGGTCATCGGGATTCAGCGGAATCAGTTCCGCCGATTCTCCCAGGATCGTCTGGGCGTGGACCGGAGCGGCGCCGAGCAGGGCGCACAGCAGCAGGTGATGGGGAAGGCAACGCATGGGGCGCTGGGGTTCAGTATCCAATCATACAGCCCGTCGGGAGCAGCGGCGGATCCGGCCCACCCGAGGCTTGTGCGCGTGTGAACCGCTTTGCTATCGGCTCCGTTGCGGGCATGAGGTGATCGGGATTCAGGCGTCCGGACTGGCCCTGTGGCTCTCGCGCGGTACCGCTCCCCGCGCCTTCCCCGTTGGGCATTTCCAGGAGGGCTCCCATCGCGATCTCCGGCCGGAGATGGGAAACCTCTGGGTCGATCCCAGGCTTGCTCTTCGTCGGAAGCCACGCGATCGCTCGTGGTAACGGCACTCCCTTCGGTGGTGGCTTGCACTGCGCAGGCGGAACCATCGTGCGACTCGGGTTCACCACCACCGGGGCCCAGGGCACGGCGAGCTGGGGACAGGAATTCGGGGACCTGGGAGGCTGGGCGGCGGGAGATTCGCGTGTCTTCCAGGTATGGTATCGCGACCCCACCGGCGGTCCGTGCGGGACGGTCTTCAACACGTTGAACGCCCTGCAGATTTGCTTCTAGCCGTAAGACGCAGACGCGGCGCCGCAGGTAGTGGAAACCATGCACTGCATTCGAGTTCACGAACCGGGCGGTCCCGAGGTCTTGCGCTGGGAGGCGTGCGACCCCGGCGAACCCGGTCCCGGGGAGGCGCTCGTGCGGCACACGGCCGTAGGCCTCAACTTTATCGACGTCTACTTCCGCACGGCTCTCTACCCACCGCCGACCTACCCCTTCGTGCCCGGCGTCGAGGCGGCGGGCGTGGTCGAGGAGATCGGAGAGGGCGTGAGCGAGGTCGCCGTCGGCGACCGAGTGGCCTACGCCTGCCGACCGCTCGGCGCTTACAGCGAGGCGCGGATCATGCCCGCTGACCGATTGCTGAAGCTGCCCGCACAGATCGACGATGACCTGGCAGCGGGATCGACTCTCAAGGGCTTGACCGCTCACTATTTGCTGCGGCGGACGTTTGCCGTGCAGCGGGGGCAGACGATCCTGGTGCACGCGGCAGCCGGAGGAGTCGGGTCGCTGCTCTGCCAGTGGGGGAAACACCTGGGCGCGCGCGTGATCGGCACCGTGGGAAACGACGAGAAGGCCGCGCGCGCTGCGGGAGATGGTTGCGATCACACCATCGTTTACACCCGCGAGGGTTTTTTCGAGCGCGTGCGAGAACTGACCGGGGGCGCGGGCGTCGACGTCGTTTACGACTCCGTGGGTGCGGCCACCTTCACCGGTTCCCTGGACTGCCTGCGCCCGCAGGGGATGATGGTCAGCTTCGGCCAGGCGTCAGGCCCCGTGCCGGACTTCTCCCTCGGCGAGCTGGCTGGCCGCGGCTCCCTGTTCATCACGCGCCCCTCCCTGATGGACTACTCCGCGGCCCGCGAGGACCTCGTGGGGGGCTACGAGGAGTTCGCCGGCCTGCTCGTCAGCGGCGTGCTGCGCTGCCGCGTAGAGCAGCACTTCCCCCTGCGCGAGGCGGGTGCAGCGCAGCGTGCGCTAGAACAGAGAGAGACAGTGGGCTCGACCGTCCTGATTCCTTCGGGGGAGGGCGCGTGATCCTCGAGGAGTTCAAGGAGGCGCTGATGGACAAGGGCGACCGCCTCTCCGTCAGCGGCCCGCTCGAGGCGCTGGCACTCGACGCTCGCGGGGACTGGGATGCTGCCCACCTGATGGTGCAGGCGATCAAGGGACCCGAGGCCGAGTGGGTGCACGCGTACCTGCACCGGAAAGAAGGCGACGCGTCGAACGCCCGCTACTGGTACGACCGCTGCGGCCGCGAGTCCTGCGCGAGGCCGCTCCAGGATGAGTGGAACGAGATTGCCTCTGAACTCTTGCGGAGCCAGGAGCCGTCAAGCTCCTGACGGCCCCGGCTCGCCTCGAGGGCCCGCGCTCAGTCCCCGCCGCGGCCCCTGCCTCCGCGGCCACCGCCACGGTTGTTTCCGCCGCGATCTCGATCGGAGGACATCTCGCTGTACTGGGTGAGCTGGTCGGCAGAGAGAACCTGCGCGAGTGACGCAGTGGTCTCGTCTCGCAGGCTCTGCAGCAGGTCCGGCGCCGAGTCCCGGTCTCCCAGCTCGCGCACCGAGGCGAAGATCTCCTCGCGCTTGAGGTCTTGCTTGGTCAGGATCGACCGCACCTCGCCGGTCTGGACCGAGTCGAGGCTCAGACGCTCGGAGAGCCGCTCGATCTGCTGGTCCATGCGTCGGTCGCGCGCCTCCTGGCGTCGGACCTCCCGCTCCAGGTCCTCTTGCAGTTGGATTTCGTCGAGGACGGCCGTGACCCCCGAGCGCAGCTGAGCCGTGACGATGACCGGACCGGATTCGGTGGTGGCAGCGATCAACTCGTTCATCTGCTCCTGCATTGCCGTCAGGTCCGGTGCGTCCGCGGGCATTCGCGACGATCCGAGGGCGATCTGGCCCTCGAGATCGGTGAGCCTGCTGGTCAAGTCATCGTTCCGGGCCTGGAGGCTCGCCACCTCGACCCGCAGCTCCGCCATGTCGGGTTCGTCATCGACGATCCGTGCGCTGATGCCGTCGCCGTCCGTGGAGAGGACAACGCTGGTGACCACGGCGGCGACAGAGCCGACCAGGGCGGCGGAGATGATGGGGATGATGGGGGTGGAACTCATTCGAGGGCCTCTTCACAGGATGGTGAGTGCGCAGGCGTGAGTGCCTGGCGCGATGGGTCGTTTCGTATGGTACCACCGTCACGGTCGCCGCACGGGGCGGCGTCTTCGGGGCCCTATTGAGCCCCCTAATCGGGGTAGGCGGTCCGGGTCGTGGAACAGGGGGGCGTGGGGAGCGGTACGAGGAATCGGGGAAAAACAGCTCCCGAGGCCCTGTCGCCGCCTGCCGGCAGGGCGTCGATCGCATATCCTCTCCCCGCGATGTCCGACGATCTCCACGCCACTCTCCCGCCGTGGCCGGAGCGCTTCAACCTGTGCGAGTACTTCCTCGACCGCAATCTGGACGAGGGGCGCGGGGACAAGGCGGCGCTCTACTGTGCTGAGGAGACGTGCACCTTTGCCGAGCTGGTCGAGCGCTCCCGGCGTGCCGCCGCGGCGCTGCGGCGACGGGGAGTGCGGCCCGAGGAGCGCGTCCTGATCGTCCTCCCCGACGGCTTCGAGTTCGCCGAGGCCTGGTTCGGGACCCTGCGCGCGGGAGCGGTCTTCGCGATGGTCAATCCGCTGCTCAAGCGCGGCGAGCTGGCGCACTATCTGGAGTACTCGCGAGCGCGGGTGGTCGTGGCCCACCAGAGCACACTTGGCGAGCTCGCGCCGGCCGTGGCGGAAGGACGCTGGTGCGAGGAGGTGCTGGTCGTGGGGGCGGACACGGGCGGCTTCGGCTCCTGGGAGAACGCCCTCGCGGCTGAGGACCCGACCGCGACCGAGGCCGAGACCGAGCCCACCGGGCCGGGTGATGTTGCCGGCTGGCTGTTCACCTCCGGCTCGACCGGGAAGCCGAAGGCCTGCGTGCACACTCACGCCGACTTCGCATGGAACACGGAGAACTACGCCCTGGGGGTCGTCGGCTATCGCGAGGACGACGCCTGCCTCTCGGTGCCGAAGCTCTTCTTCGGCTACGCGACCGGGACGAACCTGATGTTCCCCTTCCGCGTCGGCGCCTCGGCCGTGCTCTTCCCCTCTCGATCGACCGCCGACACCTTGTTCGACCACATCGAGCGCTTCCGCCCGACCCTGCTGACCTGCGTCCCCACCATGTTCAACAACATGCTGGCGTCCGAGCGGTTCGATGAGGTGGACCTCTCTAGCCTGCGAGTCTGCCTCTCGGCCGGGGAGGCGCTGCCCCCCGAGCTGTACCGGCGCTGGATGGAGCGAGCGGGAGTCGAGATCCTCGACGGCATCGGTTCAGCGGAGATGTTCCACATCTACATCTCCAATCGCCCTGGCGAGGTAGCTCCGGGAAGCCTGGGCCG
>DASCMO010000051.1:0-46899 GCA_036010965.1 Planctomycetota bacterium
ATGGCCAGAAGACGTTGCGCAGGTAGTGGAACAGGTGCAGGTGCAGCTGGGTGAGCGGGTACTCGAAGGCGCCGGCGGACTCGACGATCAACTTCTCGGCGTCGGAGAAGCCCAGCACGAAGCGCGTGAAGCACAGGTAAGCCCCGGCAGTGGCAGTAAAGGGCAGAGCGCGCAGCAGGGCACGTGGAGAGGTGCAACGTGCGCCGCCGCAGGTCCATTCGAAGGCCAGGACGATCAGGGGCGCCACCAGGGCGTTGGTCTTGGAGCAGAGCGAGAGGAGCAGCAGCAGCAGGCACAGCGGCCAGCGCGTGCGCCCGCTCCCCAAGCGTCGCCAGCGGGCGTAGACGAGCAGCGAGGCGACCAGGAAGGCCAGCATCAAGAGCAGGTCCCTGCCGCAGATGTAGTTGATCGAGACACCCGCCACAGGGTGCAAGGCGAAGAGCAGCGCCCCCGCGAGGGCCAGGCGGCCAGCGGAGCGTGGCGTGTGCCGCGCGCCGCTCCAGTGTCCGGTCAACTCGGCGAACAGGGCGTAGAGCAGCAACACGCCGATCAGGTGGATCAGCAGGTTGCCCAGATGGAAACCGACCAGGGGATCGAGGCCCAGAGCATCGGAGGCTGCGCGGTTGAGGGAGAGCGAGAGCGGCAGAAGCGGCCGGTACTGGACCAGGTGGGGCAGGGTCGCGCTCGTGCCGGGGTCGGTGAAGTGTCGCCAGGGAGGCCAGACCTGCTCGACCTCCGGGTTGTCCCGCACGCGGTAGATGTCGTCGAGGTGGTAGGCGCCGTGCAGGGAATTGGCGTACACCAGGATTGGTAGGAAGAGCAGCAGGGCGACGTGCCAGGCGCGTTCGGGGCGAGGCGTGGCGGTGGCCTCAGAGAGCTCCATAGGCCTCCAGCAAGCGCTCGGTCATGCCCTCGCTGACGAGTCCGCCGCGCGAGTCGCCCATCAGGTCGTCGAGCAGGCCGGACCACTCCACCAGCACGACCCCGAAGCGGTCGTCGGGCCGGCCGTCGAAACCGCGCAGGTAGGCGTCCGAGAAGCCGAGCAGGTGCCCGAACTCGTGGGCCAGGGTGCGGGGCGTGACCTTGCCCGGGCCGAGCAGCACGTGGCGGCCGACCCGCGCGTGGGTGCTGGCCGCGCCGGTAGTGATCACCAGGGTGTTCGCTGGGAAGCGCGCCAGGTGCTCGTCGATGTCGATCGTCTCGGCGTGGGCTGGAATGCCCTCGGGGTAGAGGTCCGCGCCCGCGTGGTGCACGAGGGTCAGCTCCACCCGCAGACGCGCCGCGCGCATGGCCGGCGCGTCGTTCCAGGCCGCGTCGATGCCCGAGGTCAGGGCCGCGAGGAAGGCCTCGTCGGTGATGTCCGTGTGCACCTCGACCGCCAGGGCACGGGCGCCATCGGGGCCGGTCTCGATCGAGAGCCCGCTCGTCTCCAGGAAGGGGGCGACCTGCTCGAGAACCTCGAGCTCCAGGCGCCGCGCCCGCTCGCCGTCCTCTCCCGCCTCGACCAGTCGCCTCCATTCGCGCGTGGATGCCACAACCTCGTTGCGTTCGGCAAAGTACAGCGCATCTTTGACCACCGCCTGTTGCCACCACTCGTGGTAGCTCATGTGCCCCTCCAGATCGCGCAGCCGCTTGCGCAGGCGCTCGAACTCGATCACCTGCGCTTCCAGGTTCGCCTCGTCCGCGTCGACGGCGCGCCTCGCCAGCATGGCCGCGTCGCGCATCTCGCTAACGAAGCCCGTGCTGATCTGCTTCAGGGAGTAGCTGCGTTCCCGCGGCCGGGCCGTGGCCAGGGGGTCGTTTTCGGCCAGCCTGGGCAGGACCCCGTAGCCGGTCGGCGTGGGACGGGGGGGCGTGGGCTCGAGGCGCTCGACCAGCTGGGGGTGCGCGTCTCGGGCGCGCTCGAGCAGCAGGGTGTGGGCGGTCTCCAGGTCATCGGCCAGGCGATCCCGCTCGCCCTGCAACCAGGTCAGGGCCGTGAGCCAGGTGGGCTCGCCGGCGGTCTGGGGGGCGGCCTCGGTCGCGCTCTCCTGGGGCGCCGGCGCCGGGAGTCCGGTCGCGGCCGGCGCGCACAGGGCCGCCGCGAGGATCGGGATCGGGGTCGGGTCCACGACCCTGATGCTACCGGCGCGGAGGCAAGAGGGGGACCGCGGAGTACTCTGTCCGTGATCCTTGGCGCGGGCTACCCGCGAGCGTTACACTTTCGGGCTCGCCTGGCGCCTCCAAGCGATCCGGGAAGGGTCCAGCAGGAAGACATAGAGACGTGAAGATCAAGACGCGGAACAGCGCGAGCAAGCGCAAGAAGAAGACGGGCTTCCGGACACGCCAGAAGACTGTCGGCGGCCGCAAGGTCAACAAGCGCCAGCGCGCCCGGCACGGGAGCTTCTAGGCGGGGCCTGCGGCCCGGGCCGCTTGCGCGCGTTCTCGCGCGCCCCTGAACCATGGCTGACGGCGGAGCGCGCGAGCGCGGAGCCTTCGCTCTGCTCGACGACCTCGCCGCCCATCCGGTGAGCGGCGGCACGGTGCTGGCTGCCGTAGTCCTGAACGTGGCCGGAGCTCTCGGAACCTCACTCGAGCACCTGATTCTGGCCGGCGACCAGAACTTTCTGGGGGAACCGTGGCGCATGTTCACGACGGTCCTGCCCCACGGCGGCTGGTTGCACCTGGCCTTCAACGTGGCCTGGACCTGGATCCTCGGTCGGCGCGTGGAGGCGATCTTCGGCTCGCTCCCCACCCTCGGGATCTTCGCCCTCCTGGCCGCCGTGCCGATCGGCGCCGAGTACGCTCTCCTCCAGGGTGGTATCGGACTCTCTGGCGTGTGCTACGGCCTGTTCGGGATGCTATGGATCCTCGAGCGCCGGGACCCGCGCTTCGCCGGTGCCCTCGATGGCAACCTGGCGCGGCTGTTCGTGGTCTGGTTCTTCCTCTGCATCGGCCTGACATGGGCAGGGGTGCTGGCGGTGGCCAACCTGGCCCACGGAGTGGGGGCCCTGGTCGGCGGGTTGCTCGGCCTGTCCGTGGTCGCCGATCGCCTCTCCCTCCCGCGCGCGGCGACGGTCTTCCTGACCCTGCTGGTCCTATTTGGCGGCAGCGTCGCTCGCGAGCGCGTCAACCTCTCCGGCGCGGCCGCTCGCGGCTTCTTCGCGCGCGCCATCGAGGCGCTCCGCGATGGGGACTTCGAGCGCGCCGTCGAGGCCGGCCAGAGCGCGGTGAGCGAGGACCCGGAGTTCCCCGAGGCCTGGCACAATCTGGGCGTGGCCTTCTCGCGTCTCGAGCGCTACGAGCGTGCCCTCGAGGCCTTTGAGCGCGCGCGGGCACTCGACCCCGACGATCCCCTCTACGAAAGTGCGGTGGCGAGCCTGCGCACGATGCTGCGCGAGCGCGATCGCTGACTCAGGCGCCCCAGGTCGCAGCGGCCAGCCATGAGCCGGCGAGGATCGCTGCCAGGGCCACCGCCATCGCGCGCCGCGCCGCGGTCGGGATGCCGCGCGGGCGTGCGTGCCAGGCGGACAGGAGCGCGCCGAGGACGATGCCGACCAGGAAGCCGGCGATGTGGGCTCCCACATCGGTCATGTCGGTAGGGTCGCGCACGACCCCGACGAGGGGTTCCAGGCGAGCGCTGCCCATGCCGTTCCAGCCCAGGAGGACCGCTGCCACTACCAGAGGCGCCCAGCGCGCCAGCGCGCCAGCGCCGAGTTGCGAGCGCTGACGAGACTGGGCGGCCGCCAGGGCGCCGAGAGCGCCGAAGACCGCCGTCGAGGCTCCGACGGCGAGGTGCTCGGGCTGGACCAGGGCGTTGATGAAGTTCCCTCCGATCCCCGCCAGGAGCACGCACGCCCAGGCCGGCCCCGGGCCGAGCACCTGGGCCAGAAGGCAACCGAAGAGCACCCCGAAGATCGCGTTGCTGGCGAGATGGGGGAGGGAGCCGTGGAGGGTGAGGGCGGTCGCCGTGCGCCACCACTCGCCGGCGCGCACGGCGGCGGCGTCCATGCGACCGGCGGCGAACCAGTCGAGGCCGAAGGCGCGCTCGAGGGCCAGACGATGGAAGCCCGCGATCGAGATCACGTAGAGCGTGCCGCTCAGCATCCAGCCGGGCGCGCTCTCGAAGGTCAGGCGCGCCGGCGGCCAGGCGCTGTTCTCGCGCTGGTAGCGAGCCAGTTGCTCGAACGCTCGCTCGGCGTCGGCTGGCACCACGAAGATCGAGCTGGAGGCCGCGTCGCGGCGCAGGCGATGGGGGATGCCGACGGCGGAGAGCACCAGCGCTCCCTCCTTCGCCTGGCGCGCGCTGGCCGCGCGCAGTACCTCGATCTCCGCCGCGCTCTGGTGGTCCGACATCACAACGGGCCGCGCGCGCGGCGCCGAGGGGCGAGTCTACCAATGCAGGGGATCGAGTCCGACCTCGGCGCGTCTCAGGCTCTCGAACCACTCGCTGTCGGCCGGGTCGAGGGCACGCGCGCGGCGCCACAGGTCGAGGGCCTGGCCGCGCCGGCCCAGACGCCAGTGGAGGTCACCCAGGTCACCGAGGGCCTCGTCCAGCTGCGAGCCATCCTCAAAGTCAGCGGGGAGCGCTGCGGCGAGCTCGCGCGCGCGGCGCCGGATCAGGGGTAGCAGGGCGCCTGCGTCCAGGGCGACCGCCTCGGCCACCAGTTCGGCGTCGTCCCAGCGGGCCTCGATCAATCCAGCGAGGACAGCGGCGGCCCGTCCTGGCTGACCCTGCTCGCGCAGGTGGCGCGCCAGGGGCAGGGCCAGCTGCTCGTCCTCCGGCGCCTCGTTCCAGGCATCGATGACCAGCTCCCAGCCCTGGCTCGGGAGCAGTCTGGCCAGGGCCATGGCCAGCTCATCGTCCCGCTCCGCCCGGGGCCGACAGCATTCGAAGAGCTGCTCCAGTTCGGCCACGCGCCCCTCCCGCTTCAGCAGCTCTCCCAGGCGCATCACGGTCGCCGGGTCGGGGCGCGCACTGTTTTCCAGCATGCGTCGTAGGAGGTCCTCGGTGCGCGCCGGCCAGGCGGCGGCGACCGCCTCCCACTCCCAATCTGCGGCGCGCGTGCGCCGGAAGGATCCACTGGCCCGAAACTCGACGAACTCATCAAGGGGCCGTGCATCTACGGCCGCTTCCCGCGCCCGCCCCAGGCTACACAGAGCCTGTGCCCGCAACTCGGCCAGAGAATAGTCGCTCGCGAATTCGGCGGGCAGGCGGGTCTGCCAGAGTTCGACCGCCCGCAGGGCGCCTGGTGCGTCGAGGCGCAGGAGCAGGGCGAAGCACTCTTCCGCTCGAGGGTCGCTCGCGAAGCGGTCGGCGGCGATCTTCTTCGCCAGGTCTCGACGGCCCTGCGTCTCCAGGGCGAGCGCCACCTCGACGTCCAGCTCACTCGAGCGCGGAGGACCGCCGAGCAGGAGCCAGGCGGCCTGCTCCCCTCGCCCGAGGGCAATCAGGAGCCGCGTGCCCAGGGCGACGACCCGCTCGTCGTCGAGTGGCAGGTCATCGATCCAGGCCGCTGGGGCGATCGCGCTCGCGGAAAGGGAACCGAGAGGGACGCGGGGGTACGGGGCGAGGAGAGGTGGCCGGCTCTCGGGCGAGCGCGGGCGAGCCGAAGCCTCGGCGGGTCGTGCTCGTGGGGCGGGCGCGAGGGCGGTGGCGCTGGGAGGCGCGGTCGGCGCGCGCCCTCCGGCGACGATGCCCGCGGGGAAGGCGAGGGCCGCTCCGAAGGCCGTGGCCAGGAGATGGGAGATGCGCACGCGATCGATCACTGGCGCACCTAGACCACCCGCGCCGGTCGGTCACATGGAGCCCCGCACCCTGGTTGAGGCGGGCGGCGGGGAGTAGACTCTGCGGCCTCTGTTTCCAAGCGACCCTTCCCCCCTGCACGGTCCATGAAGATCCACGAGTTCCAGGCCAAGGAGCTGTTTCGAGCCTACGGGCTGGCGGTCCCCGAGGGCCGCGTCGCCACCTCCTGCGACGGCGCCGCGGAGGCCTTTGAGGCGCTGGGAGGGGAGCTGGCGGTCGTCAAGGCCCAGATCCACGCCGGAGGACGGGGCAAGGGCGGCGGAGTGAAGCTGGTGCGCAGCGCCGAGGAGGCGCGCGAGGCCGCCGAGGCGATGCTCGGGCGGCAGCTGGTGACCCACCAGACCGGCCCCGAAGGTCAGGAAGTGCGGCGCCTCTGGGTCGAGGCCGGCTCGTCGATCGAGAAGGAGTACTACGTCGGGATCGCCATCGACCGCGAGCTGCGGCGGCCGGTCATGATGGCCTCCTCCGAGGGCGGGATGGAGATCGAGCAGGTGGCCGCGAGCGCACCTGAGAAGATCTTGCGCGCGGCCTTCTCCCCCGACGAGGGTCTGGGAAACGAGGACGCCGAGCGCCTCGCGCGGGGCATCGGCATCGGCGAGGAGCAGTTGGCCGGCGCCTGCGAGTTCCTGACGGGCCTGGCGCGTCTGTTCTGCGAGCTCGACTGCTCCCTGGCGGAGATCAACCCCCTGGTCACCACCGCCGAGGGCCGGGTCATGGCGCTCGACGCCAAGATCAACTTCGACGACAACGGCCTCTTCCGTCATCCCGAGCTGGTGGAACTGCGCGACCTGCACGAGGAGGATGAGAAGGAGGTCGAGGCCGGCCGCTTTGACCTCTCCTACATCGCTCTCGACGGCAACATCGGTTGCATGGTGAACGGCGCCGGGCTGGCCATGTCCACCATGGATGTGATCAAGCTCTGCGGCGGAGAGCCCGCCAACTTCCTCGACGTGGGCGGCGGTGCGGGCGAGGAGAACGTGGCGGCCGCCTTTCGCATCCTGCTCTCCGATGAGAAGGTCGCGTCAGTGCTGATCAACATCTTCGGCGGCATCATGAAGTGCGACGTGATCGCCGAGGGCGTCATCGCCGCGGCCCGCGAGGTTGAGCTCAACGTGCCGCTCATCGTGCGCCTCGAGGGGACCAACGTTGAGCTCGGCCGGCGCCTGCTCGACGAGTCGGGACTGGAAATGATCACGGCCACCGACCTCGACGACGCCGCTCGCAAGGCCTGCGCCGCCATCTCAAGCGACGCGGGAGAGGACGACCGCTCATGAGCATCTTCGTCAATCGCCAGACGCGCGTCGTCTGTCAGGGCTTCACCGGCGACGCCGGCACCTTCCACAGCCAGCAGGCCATCGAGTACGGAACGACCATGGTCGGGGGCGTCAACCCGCGCAAGCCGGGCACGACCCATCTCGACCTGCCGGTCTTCGGTACGGTGGCCGAGGCGCGCGCCGAGACGGGCGCTGACGCCAGCGTGCTGTACGTCCCGCCGCCCTTCGCCGCGGCCGCGATCATCGAGGCCGTCGAGGCCGGAATGGAGCTCGTGGTGGCCATTACCGAGGGCGTCCCGGTGCTCGACATGGTGCGCGTCGTCGAGTGCCTCGAGGGCAGCGATTCGCGCCTGATCGGCCCGAACTGTCCGGGCGTCATCACGCCGGGCGAGTGCAAGATCGGCATCATGCCGGGCTACATCCACGCCCCCGGCCGAGTGGGCGTCATCTCGCGCTCGGGGACCCTGACCTACGAGGCTGTCTGGCAGCTCTCGTCCCTGGGGATCGGCCAATCGACCTGCGTCGGCATCGGCGGCGATCCCATCAACGGCACGGACTTCGTCGACGCCTTGCGGCTCTTCCAGGACGATCCGGACACCGACGCTATCGTCATGATCGGCGAGATCGGCGGCAGCGCGGAAGAGGCCGCGGCGGAGTTCATCCGCTCCGAGGTCAAGAAGCCCGTCGTGGGCTTCATCGCGGGCCAGACCGCTCCGCCTGGCAAGCGCATGGGCCACGCCGGTGCGATCATCGCCGGGGGCAAGGGCACGGCGGCCGAGAAGGTCGCCGCGCTCGAGGCCGCGGGTGTGGCCGTGAGCGAGAACCCAGCGCGCATCGGTGAGCTGATGGCGGCGCGCCTCGCCGAGGCGGGCCTGCTGCAGGCCTGCTCCCAGGCCTGAGGCCGGGCGCGCTCGATGAGCCCTGAGAACTGGCGCGTACTGGAGACTGGCGACGGCACGCCGACTCTTGCCCATCCCGGCCACGGCGAGGCCTGTCACTCGCGCGTCGGAGCCTGGAGGGAGGCGCGCGAGCGCTACGTCTGTGGCTGCCGCGTGCCCGAAGGACTGGCGTGCGCTGGCGAGCGGCCCTTCGCCGTGCTGGATGTGGGCACGGGTCCGGGGATGAACCTGGCGGCCCTGGCGGCCTGCATCGCGAGCGTTCCCGGGGCGCGGCCCGTCCACGTCACGACCCTCGAGTCGGACCCGACCGTCCTCGACGCGGCCCGGCGGCTCGTCGCCGACCCGCCGCCCGCGGATATCGGGGAGGAGGCGGGCGAGGCCCGCCGCTGGCTGGCCGTGGTGGTGGAGGCCCTCGAGCGCGCGCGGGCCGCGGCGGGCGAACCGGTGGCCCTGGGGCCGGGCGCGCGCTTGACCCTGGTCCTGGGGGACGCGCGCGAGACCCTCCCGGCGCGCTCGGAGTCCTACGACGCCGTGTTCCTCGACCCCTTCTCCCCGGCTGTGGACGGGGCCCTGTGGGAGCCGGAGTTCCTACGCGCCATCGCGCGGCGCATGCAGCCGGGGAGCTGGCTGTCCACCTACAGCGCCGCCAGCCGCGTGCGGACCCGCCTGGCGGCCTGCGGCCTGCGCGTGGGCGCCGGGGCAGCCCTGGGCTCGAAGGCCGAGGGCACCCTGGCCAGCCCCGATCGCGCCCCGCCGCCCCTCGCCCTGCGACGCCACAGGCGCCTGGTGCGCCGGGTCCCCGCCCTGTGCAAGGAGCTGGGCTGGCCCATCCCGCCCTGGTTCGGAGCGGGTTCGGGGGGCTTTCCGTCCGATGTTGAACTAGAATCTGGCCGATCGACCTCGTAGTCACGCCAGTGAGGAGCGGGATCTCCGGCTTGCCGCCGGAGCGGTGACTCCACGGACCGATGCCCCGCGGGATAACGGGGCGCCAGCGAAAACCATGCTGCACCTGGCCGTACCCGGTATCGGAGAGCTCTGGCCCATCGCGGCCGTGCTCGTGTTCCTTTTCGGAGCCGCAAAGCTCCCCGCCCTGGCGAGAGCCATGGGCTCAAGCGTCAACGAGTTCAAGAAGGGGCTCGGAGGCGCCGAGAGGGGTGAACTCTCCGAGGATTCTGAGTCGGCTCCTGAGGAGTCCGATGTGGACTCGGGGAAGAGCGAGGGGGAGTGATCGCCGTCGCTCCCTCGGACCGAAACGCGCGCGGTGAGGCCGACGCCGAGGGGCTCGCGGACGTCTGCGGTGTCGTGCTGTGCGGAGGCGAGAGCTCGCGCATGGGTCGCGACAAGGCGATCCTCGCCATCGGCGGCCGCTCCATGCTCGAGCGCGCCGTGGGCTGCCTCGAATCCGTGGTGGGGAGCACGGTCCTGGCCGTTGGATCCACAAACCGCTACGACGAACTGGACCTGCCGCGCGTCTTCGATCGCGCCGGCGACGTCGGTCCCGCCGCCGGCATCCGCGCGGCCCTGGCGCAGGTGGACGCGGAGTGGTTCTGCGTCCTGGCCTGCGATATGCCGCGCGTCGACAGCGAGCTCTTCGAGGCTCTGCTGTCTCGCGCACGCCGCGAGGAGTTGGACTGCTGCTTCGCCGTCGCCGCCGTGGGTGACCTCCCGGAGCCGGTCTGCGCGGTCTACCACCGTCGCTGTCTGGCACCCATGACCGCGGCCCTGGCCGCCGGTCGCCGGCGCGTCATCGCCTTTCTGGACTTCGAGCTCGAGGACGGGCGGGCAGTACGCTCGGGGAGCGTTGCGGCTGGCGAGCCCGCGCACGGCGCTGCTGGGAGCGAGCGGGTGATGAACCTCAACACGCCTGAGGAGTGGGAGCGCGAATGCGCCCGCGAGCGCGAACAGCGGGAAGGAGGCGCGCGGTGACTCCCTCCGACGTCCGCCTCTCCCTGCTGCAGGAGCCGATCGCCGAAGGCCTTGAGCGCATGCGCGATGTCCTCATACAGCAGATCTGCGAGGGCTCGCCCGCGGTGCGCGACATGACCGGCCACATCGGGCGCTTTCGGGGCAAGCAGCTGCGGGGCTCCTTGACATTGCTCTCGGGCGAGGCGACGGGGAACTCCACTGACGAGCACCCGGCGGTGGCGTGCATCGTCGAGATGATCCACCTGGCGACCCTAGTGCACGACGACGTGCTGGACGGCGCCACGGTCCGTCGGCGCGTGGCGTGCGTCAACGAGCGCTGGGACAACCAGGTCGCCGTGTTGCTCGGGGATTTCCTCTATGCGCGGGCCTTCGCCCTCTCCACGGACCTCTCGTCACGCATGTGCAGCCGTATCCTGTCCGAGGCCACGCGCCGCATCTGCGTCGGGGAGATAGATCAGAGCACCAGGCGCTATGACTTCGAGATGAACCAGGGCGACTACGAGACGATCGCCGGCGCCAAGACCGCTACGCTCTACGCGGCGGCCTGCGAGCTGGGCGCGTGCTACCCGGGCGGCAACGAGGAGTGCGGAGCCCGCATGCGTGCCTTCGGCCACGAGATCGGCCTGGCCTTCCAGATCATCGACGACTGCCTTGATGTCGTCGGAGACCCGGAACTGGTCGGCAAGTCTGTGGGGAATGATGTGGAGGACGGCAAGGTCACCTTGCCCGTGCTCTGGACCTACGCTCAGGCCTCCGAGAGCGTTCGGGCGAGCATCCGGGATGCCTACACCCTGCCGGTGGAGACCTCGCGAGACGATGACCCTCCCCCGAGCCGTGCCGGACAATTACGCTCGGTGTGCGACCTCGGGCCGGGGGTGGAGTACGCGACGGCCCGCGCCGGAGAGTTGACCTGCACCGCTCTCGGGCGCCTGGCCGAACTGGCCCCCTCTGCGGCCCGCGATTCTCTCGAAGGCCTGGGGGAATTCGTCCTCGAGCGCCGCTGGTAGGTGCGGAGGAGGACCATGGGCGAGCGCGAGCAAACAGGGGACGGCGCGCGGAAGGAGCGCGTGAAAGTCTTCCGCTGGGGATTCGCATCGGCGAGCGGAATGGTCCTGGCCCTGGTCGTCGCCGGCCAGGCGGTGGGGGTGATGCTGGCCGGCTTCGGAGTGGGCGGGATGCAGGCGCGGGACTGGATCTTCTGCGCCTTCCTGGCCTCGGCCTGCTGGCTCTGCTTCCTGCAACGGCACGCGATCTGGCGCTTTCTGCGCAGCGTGCAGGTCGGCGTGACCCTGGTGGCCCTGACGACCCTGGCGGTGATCGTCGGGGTGCTCGTGCCTCAGATAGAGGGCTTCGAGGATCCCGAGCAGCGGGTCACGGCCGCCAACTACGAAGACCAGTACGCCGCATTCCGCTGGGCCGAAGGCTACTTCCTCTACCACGTGCTCCATCCCTACGGCATAGGGATGCCCGAGGCGGTGCTGCCGCCGGGGATCGATGAACGCCTGGAGGCCTTCGGCCGCAGGTACGGGCGCGAGGAGGAGAAGAACCGCAAGAAGCAGATGTCGAGCGCCTTCTCGGGCGGGCCCAAGACGAACGAGATCCGGGCCTTCATCGAGAGGCACGACGTCGGCCTGCGCAGGGCCTTCGATGTCTGCACGGCCCTGCACCTCAACCGGACCTACAAGTCCTGGTGGTTCACCACCTTGCTCGGGCTGCTGGGAGCGTCGATCTTCTCCAACCTCTGGCGCGGCAAGCCGCGCCGCTTGGTGAGGATCGAGAAGATCGGCTTCTTGGTCACGCACCTGGGGATGCTGGTCATGCTCGTGGGCGGCGGGATTTCCAAGTCCCAGACCGTGCGCGGCATCCTGCATCTGGACCTCGAGCAGCCGCCCAA
Source organism: Planctomycetota bacterium (assembly GCA_036010965.1). Classification (GTDB taxonomy): domain Bacteria; phylum Planctomycetota; class UBA1135; order UBA1135. The sequence goes on from DASCMO010000051.1 coordinate 11,779, forward strand.
CAACGAGTTCTGGGCCTACCACAGCCCGGAGGACCGGCGGACGATGCCCTTCTGGCTGCACCTGCAGCGCTTCGCGCGCAAGGACTGGAAACAGCTCGAGGTCGGGTTCGTCGAGGATCGGTTCAGCTCCCGCCCGCCGACCTACACCCTCTGGGAAGGGCGAGCCATCGACCTGGACTTCGTCGAGGACGGGGCCGGAGGATTGCGGCCGCGTGTGCGCCTCGAGGTGCTCGGCCTGCACGAGCAGGCGGAGGTGAGTGAGTGGCTCCTGAGCGAGGCCGGCGACGAGCATGCTGGAGAGGGCCTGGGCGCGGTGCTGCAGCTCAGCGTGCCGGACTACGAGCGCTTGAGCGCCGCGCGTGCCGCGGGCATGGCGCTCGAGGACCTGCCGCGTCTGACGCGTGCGGAGTTCCTCTCGCCCGCCTATCCCGGCCAGGACCTCTTCCACGACCTGGCCTGGGACGTGCGCATCAAGGCCGTGTTTGACGGAGGGCCTTCCACTGAGTTTTCCCCGGCAGACCTCTTCCCAGTGGAGGAGATCGTCGGTCACCTCGAACTGCGCGAACTGGAGCAAGGCGATGTGCAGGCGCGACGCGTTCCCTTCCGCGTCGGCGACACGATCGAGGCGCCCGGCGGCTTTCGTATCGAGGTGAAGGAGGCGACCGGCGCCTACCGCGTGAACCGCGAGGACCTGACCGAGATTCGCGACACCCGACCCCTGGCGGAGCAGCCGCCCCATTCCCCCGCGGTCTGGCTGAGCATCACGCCCCCCGGAGGGGGGGAGCCGGAGCACCGCCTCGTACACGAGCGGGTGGACGCGGAGAAGCACGGAAAGCTCGAGAAGTACACCTACGACAGTCTCGTCGTGCGCCTGCAGTGGGAGCGCTGGGCTTCGGCCGGGCCGCCGCGCTTTGTGATCACCTGGTCGGCCGCGGGCGACGCACTGCTGTACAGCGAGGACGCGCCGAATGCCGCGCCCGTGCCCCTCGTGCCGGGTGACCCCCTGCCCGTACCCGGGCGCATCGTTCTCGAGCGCGCCTTCGCCGACGCCTTCGCCGAGAAGGAGGTCCTCTTCCTCGAAGAACAGGCGGCCACCGACGGCTTCGAGACCGACTTCTACTCAAACGCGCCGCGCGGGCTCGAGCTGCGCGTCACGCAGGACCCGGATACCCCATCAGAACGGGTCGAGGTCGTGCGCCTGGCCACGACCGAACACAGTCTCGCGGACCGCTGGCAGTCGTCCGACGAGAGCTTCCACGTGACCTTCTTCGAGAACGAGGCCGTCATGCCCTACGAGTGGCGCAGCGTGCTCTCGATCTTCGACGAGGATCCTGACGGCCGCTGGAGCGTGTTCTCGGGTGTGGACGGGCGTCTGATCGAGACCCGGAATGCCCAGGACTCGCATCTCTTGAGCGAACGCCACGGCGTGCGGATCATCCCCCTCGAGGACATCGACGGTGACGGCGAGCGGGACTTTGCCGGTCCCGTCAAGCGCCTGGACACCGGGCCTGAGCGGGCGCGCGAGATCCGCGTCAACGATTATCTGAGCCACGCCGGCTACCGCTTCTTCCAGACCAACGCGATCCCTGAGATCCCGACCTACTCGGGGATCGGCGTCGTCTTCGATCCGGGCATCCCCATGGTCCTGGCGGGGATGTACACGATCATCCTGGGGACGGTCCTGGCGTTCATCGTCCGACCGATCGTCCTCGCGCGGCGCAAGAAGAGAAAGGCAGGGGCATGAGCCTGGCGGAGTGGATCGATTGGGGGCAACTGGCCGCCTCCGCGCGCTGGGTGCTCGTGATGGAGGTCTGCTGCGCCGCCGGCGCGCTGCTCGCCCTGCGCGGCGGCCTGCAGCATCTCTCTCTCGCGCGCGCGGGAACCGCCGATGGGAAAGCTGTCGCGGCGCGTCCCCTCTCCGCTTGGTCCCCCGCGGTGATCGCTCTGGGTCTGGGTGCCGGCGTCGGCTTTGCCGCGCTCTGGGCTCGCTACGGAGAGGTGAATCACTTCCCCAGCCAGACGATGAGCGAGGTGCTTACCGTCTTCTGCGTTGCCCTCCAGTTTTCCCTGTTCGTGTTGCACTTCGCCCTCGGGATGCACCGTCGTGGGCCGGGCTGGGCGATTGTCGACGACGCGATGATTCTGATCGTGCTCCTGGGAGTCCTGGGCGTCGTCTCCCACATGCGCGGCCTATCTACGGCCCAGCGCGACCTGCCGCCGGCCCTCCAGTCGTACTGGTTCGCGCCCCACATCTGCGCCCTGATCTTCAGCTACGCGACCCTGGGGATTGCGGGGGTGATCTGCCTGGTCTACTTCATCACGCGCTTCTGGAGCGGCGTCTTCCGCGGTGGACAGACGCGCACTTCCCAGTGGCTGATCCTGGCCGCCCTGACCCTGATCCCGTTCCTGCACGTGGTGACCCTGCCCGCCCTGGCGCTCTCGGGTCTGCTCTTCTTCGTACTGCTCAAGCGTGGTCGGCTGCCGGACGCCCAGGGCCTGTCCAAGCTCGAGCGCGAGCTCGACGACGTGAGCTTCCGGGCCTTCGCCGTGGGCATGCCTTTCCTGACGGCGGGGCTGTGGATGGGAGCCTTTTGGGCCCAGGAGGCCTGGGCCAACTATTGGGGCTGGGACAGCAAGGAGAACTCGGCCCTGATCTCCTGGCTGATCTACGTGGTCTACATCCACCTGCGCCTGCTGGGCGGCTATCGCGGAGCACGGGCCATGACGGTGCTGCTCGGCGGGGCCTTCTCGATCTTCATCACCTTCCAGATCTTCGGATACCTGCCGGACAGCCAGAAGAGCCTGCACCGCTATACCGACGACGCGGCGACGCCCCAGGAGGGACAGGTCGGCCCGGCACCCACGGCCTCCGCCTCGGCGGAGCGCTGAGGCGCTCGGATTGCTCGCAGCGCGCCCTCGCCGCGCATCGAGGCGCGTCCTATATTGACCGGCATGGGTGACACGGCGCGCATCATGGACGGGAAGGCGACCGCGGCCCTTGTCCGGGCGGAGGTCGCGGAGGAGGTCGCGGAGTTGGTGAAGCGCGGGGTGCAGCCCGGGCTCGCGGTGGTGCTGGTGGGGGAAGACCCCGCCAGTCAGATCTACGTCCGGAACAAGGACCGCGCGGCCACGGAGGCCGGGATCGCCGTCAGGACATTGCGGCCGGAGACGGACATCTCCCAGGCGGACCTCGAAGTCCTCGTGCGCGGTCTGGGGGCGGACGCGAGCGTGCACGGCATCCTGGTCCAGCTGCCCCTGCCGCGGCATCTCGACTCGGCGGCGGTGGTGGAGGCCATCGACCCGCGCAAGGACGTGGACGGCCTGCACCCGCAGAACGTAGCCGCGCTGGCCATGGATCAGCCGGGGCTGGTGCCCTGCACTCCGGCCGGTTGCATCGAGCTCTGCGACCGCCACGGTGTCGTCCTTGAGGGCAGCCACGCGGTCGTGGTGGGGCGCTCACAGCTCGTCGGAAAACCCGTGGCCCAGCTGCTGCTGGCTCGCCACGCGACCGTGACCCTCTGCCACAGCCGCACGCGCGATCTGGGGGCGGTGGTCGCAGCGGGAGACGTGGTGGTGGCCGCGGTCGGCCGCACGGGGCTGATTCGCGGGGAGTGGATCAAGCCCGGGGCGACCGTGCTCGACGTGGGGATCAACCGCGGTCCTGACGGGAAGCTGGCCGGTGACGTGGATTTCGAGGCCGCCTGCGCGCGGGCGGGGGCGATCACTCCAGTTCCGGGTGGTGTCGGGCCGATGACCATCGCGATGCTGTTGAGGAACACCTGCCGCGCAGCCTCGTCCCTGAGCGGCCCCATCCCTAGCCCCAGCGGGGCCGCGGGGGCAGGGATCTGAAGTGAGGCAGTACATGTCGCGGGACTCGGGCGAGGGTGGCGCCCCCTTCGACGGTGGGCCCCAGCTCGCCCTGCCCGCGCTGACGCCCCTCACACGTCTGCTGTTGCTCACCAATGCGGGCGTCTTCGCGGCCAGCTTCCTCCTCTGGCTCGCCGGTGTCTGGACCTGGCCCGAGCGCCTGCTCGGTTTGAGCGCCGGCCTGTGGGCTGACTGGTTCCCCTTTCCGCCCGTCTGGCAGATCGTGACCTACGGCTTCCTGCACAGCGTGCAGGATCCGATGCACGTGCTGTGGAACCTGCTGCTGCTGTACTTCTTCGGGACCATGCTGGAGGGCCTGATCGGCTCGCGGCGCTTCGGAGTGCTGTACGGGTCGGCGATGGTCTGCGGCGCTCTGGCGCACCTGCTCGCCAGCACCTTCCTCGGCCCGTCGGCGGGCATCGCCCTGGGAGCCTCGGGCGCCGTGCTGGGGGTCGTCGTGGCCGCGGCGGCCTTGCGTCCCCAGGCCCAGGTGCTGGTCCTGTTCATCCCCGTCCGGCTGTGGTTCCTGGCGGCGATGATCGTGGGTTTCGACCTCTTCGCGGTGCTGGTCTCCTTCAGGACCGGCGCGGCCGACGGCGTGGCCCACTGGGTACACCTGGGCGGAGCGGCCTGGGGTTTCGTGGCGGTGCGCAAGGGCTGGATCCTCGATCCCCTGCAGCGCCTGCGCCTGCGGCGCGAGCGCTCCCAGGGGCAGCGGCGGCGCGTGGACGAGGAGCGCATGGATCGCCTGCTGGAGAAGATCCATGATGAGGGGATGGCGTCCCTGACCCAGTCGGAGCGCGAATTCCTGAAACGCGTCTCCTCGCGCAGCTAGCCTCGCCCGTAGGGAGGGGCCCCGGTGCGGTTTGTGGGGCCTCGGGGGTGCCGATAGACTCTCTGATTCCCTCCGCCCACACCCTCCGCAGAGAGGGCGCCGATCATGATCCAGTCCACCACCCTCGTCCTCCTCGCGACCCTGTCGCTCTCCGTCCACGCTCCGGCCCAGGACAGGCACACCGAGTTCCGCAATAGCTTCCAGCAGGCGATGGCCATCAACTCGACGACCGAGATGGCGCGCCTGGTGAAGAACAGCACGCCGGAGGCCGTGGAGTGGATCATCATCACCGCCGAGGCCATCTCGAACAGGAACAGCGAGAAGCTCGAGACGCGCATGGCGGCCTTGCAGGGGGCCTGGCGCAGCGCGCTGGAGACGGACTTCTGCGACAAGATGTACGAGTACTTCTCGTTCCTCGACGGTCACACCAAGAAGGAGCGGGAGCGGATGCGCAAGGAGTACGACAAGCTCCTGAGCGACTACCTGAAGAACGTCGAGAAGAAGGACGGCCCCACCTTCGAGCTGCTTGGCCAGCGCTACGAGGCCCTCGCCGATGGCTTCGAGCTGATCGGCGATCACTTCTACACCTCGCAGTGCTCGATCTTCGTCGGGCATTGCCGGGACGAGGCGCTGCGTGGCAAGCGGGCCAATCTGTACAAGGTCACGGCGGCGCTCAAGAGGGCCGTCGCCGCGCGGGAGGAGATCGGTCTCAAGGATCGCTTCTGGATGGACTGCAACCGGCGCTATCAGTACCTGGCAAAGCAGGGTTTCGACCGGGTGAAACCGACCGAGGAGGAGGCCAAGGCTGAGGCGACGCCCAAGGCCACCGAGCCGGCGCTCTCGGCCGCGATGGACTTCGAACTGGTCGAGAAGCTGAGCACCTTCCAGCGTCCGATGTATTACCTGGACGGCCTCTACCCGCTCTGGAACTCCCTCGCCCTGAAGGGGAAAGGATCCAGCGTGCGCTTCATGACTCTCGGGCTGAACACCGACGGCTCCAAGCGCAAGGCGGACCTGTCGCCGGTCGTGATGCGGGTCGGTTCCTCGGACGTGAAGCTGGATCTCGACGGTGACGGCGAGGGGGACACGAAGATTCCCCTCACGGGCAACCTCGAGCCGGTGGAGTTCGACGTGGGCGAGGGTGGCGAGCGGCGCCGCCTGGCGGTGCTGACGATCGTGGGTCTGCAACAGGACAACTATCAGGGCATCCAGATCAACCTGGCTCCCGACGACAACCAGATGGCGATCTACTTCGTCCCGGCTGGGAGCATGGTGGGGGAGATCGACGGCGAGCAGATCCGCGTCTTCGACGACAACCTGGACGGCACCTACGGGGGGGCGCCAACGGTCTGGCAGCACGTGGGCATGAGCCCCGGTGTGCTGCACCCGGAGATGGATTCGATCACGGTCGGCAAGGAGAAGCGCGCGCGGCCGTGGAGCGAGTACCAGCAACTCGGTGAGCGTTGGTTCCGGCTGGAGAGCGCCGAGGGCGGGAATCGCATCCTGGGGGAGCCGGTGGATCTGGAGACCGGTGAGCTGAAGCTGAAGTTCAAGGGCGGCAAGCCGAGCTGGGTCGTTCTGAAGGGCGAGGGGGTCTACGAAAACTCCTACTTCGACATCGCCGGATCGGCCATCGAGGTCCCGACCGGCCGCTACAGCCTCTACTACGGTGAGCTGCGCAAAGGAAAGAAGCGCCAGATGGTGAAGACGCTGTTCGTTCCGAGCGACGCCACGCCGACCTGGGACGTGGCGGCCGACGAGACCACGATCGTGGAGTTGGGCGGCCCATTCGGCTACGACTTCGAACTCGAGCAGGACGCCTCGACGATCTCGCTCGCGGGCAAGAAGGTCGTCATCACGGGGGTGGCCTACGAGCGCTACGAGCGCCCTTGGGGCTGTGTGCCGCGGCCGGACGTCTCCTATCGCAAGACGGGAGCGCGCCGAGGCAGCAAGCCCGAGACCATGAAGGCGGTGCTGGATCAGGACCAGATTTTCGAGGCGGGCTGGGCCGTCGCCTGGTCGCCGATCGACCTGATCCTCGAGAAGCGTGGGAGCGTGGACGAAGCCGAGGTCCAGCTCACGGAGAAGAAGAACAAGCTGTTCGGCAAGGTCGCCTCGGACTGGAAGCAGTAGGAGCTCTGGAGGAGTGCTAGACATCAAGTTCATTCGCGCCAACCCGGACGTGGTTCGGGAGGGAGCGCGCAAGAAGCGCATGGAGTGCGATGTCGATCGCATCCTGGAGCTGGACCTGGAGTGGCGCGAGCTGGGCCGCGCGGTGGACGAGCTGCGTTCGGTCCAGAAGCAGGCTGGCAAGCGCATCGGCCAGGCCTCTGCGGAGGAGCGCGGCGTGCTGTTGGAGGAACAGAAGGACCTCAAGAGCGACCTCAAGGCCAGGGAGGTCCGGCTGGGAGCGTTGGGCGAGGAGCTGGACAGCCTATTGCTGCTCGTCCCCAACGTCCCCGCCGCCGAGGTGCCCGAGGGAGCGGACGACGCAGACAACGTAGAGCTCAGGACGTGGGGCGAGCAGCCTCAGTTCGACTTCGAGCCTCGCGATCACGTGGCCCTCGGCGAACTCCAGGATTGGCTCGACATCATCCGTGGGGCGCGCCTGGCGGGCTCTCGCAACTACGTGCTGAAGGGCGATCTCTCCTTGCTTGAGGGGGCGGTCATGCGCTTTGCGCTCGACTCCATGGTGGCGCGAGGGTTCGTACCCCTCTCCGTGCCGACTCTCGTGCGTACCGAGACCATGGTCGGGACCGGCTATTTTCCAGGCGGCGAGGACCAGGCCTATCGCTGCGACGAGCGCGATGACCTGTGCCTGGTGGGCACCGCCGAGGTCCCCGTGACCGCGCTCCATCAGGACGAGATCCTCGACCTCGAGGCTCTGCCGCTGCAGTTCGTTGCTCAGTCGACCTGCTACCGACGTGAGGCTGGCACCTACGGCAAGGACACGCGCGGCCTCTATCGCGTTCATCAGTTCCAGAAGGTGGAACAGGTGGTGATCGACGTGGCGGACCCCGAGAAGAGCCTGGAGCACCATCGGCAGATTCTGCAGAACGCCGAAGACGTGCTGCAGGCCCTCGAGTTGCCCTACCGGGTCGTCAACGTCTGCGGCGGAGACCTGGGCCAGCCGCAGATCCAGAAGTTCGACATCGAGACCTGGATGCCGGGGCGTGGTGCTTACGGCGAGACGCACAGCGCGTCGCGGTTTCACGAATTCCAGGCACGCAGGCTCAACCTGCGTTACCGCGACGGCGAGGGGAAGGTGCGCTTCTGCCACACCCTCAACAACACCGTCGCCGCCAGCTCCCGTATGCTGATCGCCTTGCTGGAGAACCACCAGCGGGCGGACGGGACGGTGGCAGTGCCCGAGGCACTGCGGCCCTACCTGGGAGGGCGCGAGCTGCTCGGGAAGCCGAGCTAGTCGTTGCTGCGCGTGCCGCCGGGCCCGCCGCCGACCTTCGCTTGCGGACCGCGCTGGTCGGGGCCTCCGCGATTGCTGAAGCCTCTGGCGCCGCCGCCGCCGCCCACGATCGTGCCCTGCGCGGCCTCGTCGCCGGCGTCCCCATCAGCCGCCGTTCCCGATGAAGGGGCCGCCGGGATGGACAGGGTGACGATCTGCTCCTCCTCGACGCGCATCATCTCGGGCAGCCGGAAAACGCGTCTGTAGGTCACGATCGACTTGCGCGCGTAGTTCATTGCCAGCTGCTCACGGGCCACGCGCTGCTTCAATTCCAGGGTCAGGCTGATCTCGAGGCGGGCTGGCAGTCCGATCCGCTCATCTCCACTCTGGCCCCACTCGTCATGAGGGTCCGCATCGGGGCCGTCCTCCTCGAAGACCTGGATGTCGAAGCTCTTGACCCGGTCGTGCAGGAAGGAGAACTCGCCGCCCGAATAGGGCTCCTCGTCCACTCCCATGTCCTCTCGGCGGTAGAGCTCGAGGAAGTCGTCGTACATCGGGCTGGGGCGCAGGCGATAGCCGACCTCGTTGATGTCGGAGCGAACGTACCGCGCACTGTCCTGGCGCATGATCAGGCTGTCGGTGTGCGTGACGAAATCGAGGCTGTCACCGTCCAGACCGAGCATGACGCGGTCCTCCACCAGGAGGTGATCCTGGCGCGTGCGGTTGAGGGTCATCAGGCCTCGCAGGTCGCGTTCGATCATGTCCATGATCGCCGGGCCTGCGAGCTGCGTCTCCTTGATGATGTGGATCGTGTCCCTGGAGACGCGCGCCGCCTGCAGGATCTGGGTGATGGCGAGCATGATGCCGCTCATGATCAGGACTGTCAGCAACACCTCGGCCAGGGAGAATCCGGCGCGCGAGGAGCTCTGGAATCCACTTCTCCTGGTTTTCATCCGCTCTCCGTTCCGACGCCTGCCATGTCCTCTTCTTCGTCGTCCCCGTAGACCTGTTCCCAGGGCATCCACTGCTCGAGGATCAGGGTGTTCTTGTACTCACCGATCTGAGGGAAGGTGACGCGGATGCGGACTTTCTCGAACACGTCCTCGACCTCCCCTTCGTCCTCGTCCTCGTCGTCCGCATAGCGGTCGGCGTCGTTGAAGCGGCTGTAGTGGGTGGAGTACTCGTACTCCTGATCCTCCATCTCCTCGAACACTTCATCCCCCAGGACGAGCTCGAAGGTGAACTCTTCGTGTTCTTCTTCGGAGTAGCTGCCGAAGAAGTGATCGCGCAGGTCCTCCTGGTAGAGCCCGGCCTCGATCTGTCCCAGGGTCAGGAGCCCGAGGTCGCGCGCCAGTTTGAGGTTACGCGTGTGCGCGGAGGCGAACTTTGCGCCGTTGAGCGCCTGCATCACGAGGGTCAGGCTGACGCCGACGATCACGATCGTCACGGCGACTTCCGCCAGGGTGAACCCGGCTCTCACTCGCGATCCTATTCTGCGGAAGAGGGGCATGGGTCAGTGAAAGTCGTCCTCGGTGACGGGGAGTCGGTGGTAATCCTCGTAGTGGAAGCGTACCAGACCCGTCAGAGGCAGCACTTCGATCGTGTAGATGGCCTCGTACTGGCGCTGGGTGATGGTGATGCTGTGGTCGGTGGCGCTGCCCAGTGGATCGAAACGCACGAACACCTTGCCCTCGGTGTACTCGACACCGTCGATCAGCACGCGCGAGATCTCGATGCCGGGAGGGAGTCCGACCGTCCCGAGACTCGTGCGCTCTTCGATACGCTGGGCGAGGCCTCCGCCTACGCGGAAGGGGGTGCTGACCTCGTAGCCGTTGCCGTCGAGATCGTAGTAAATGCGCCACACCGCGTTGCGAGCGATGGCCTCCGAGCGCGCGCCGTGGATCGCCGCGGCGATCTTGTGAACTTCGGAGTTGAGCTTTGCGCGAGGGAGGATCGCGTTCCATTCGACGGCTACCAGCCCCGCGATCAAGCCGATGACCACCACCACCGCCAGCAGCTCTACCAAGCTGAAGCCTGCCCTGCCGGCATTGGGGGTGGAGCGCGGCTTCACGGTCTGTCGCCTTTGAGGGCCCTAGCGCCCGTCGATGATGCTCCAGTTGTCGATGTCGGCGTCGTCGCCCTCGCCACCGACGGCGCCGTCCTTGCCGAGGGAGTAGACCCGCGGTCGGACCTCGCCTCCTCCCGGGGGCTCGTAGAGGTACTCGTTCTTCCAGGGGTCAAGGGGGATGCGCCTCCCCTGCAGGATCGTGTAGCCGTTCTCATCCGGCTCGACGAGCACGTCCAGAGAGTCGGGCCACAGTCCGTCGTTGACCACTGCGTACTCGGTGAGCGCGTTGTGGATGGCCATGATGTCGGCCTTCGCCTTGCCGCCGAAGGCCTGGGACAGTCGCTGCATCACGTTGGGCAGGACCAGGGTGGCCAGCAGGCCGAGGATCACGATCACTACCATCAACTCGGCCAGGGAGAAACCGGACCGGGTCTCGCGGCGGGGCAGCGTGGCTGTGTGGGTCTTCATCACGTTCATGACAACTTCAGGGTCCTCTTACCGGGCTGTGGACGGGCGAGGAGGGTGTTTCTTCCCGTGCTCTCGACGGGTCATTGGATCTGGCCGACCTGCAGGATGGGGAGGATGATCGAGACGACGATGTAGCCTACCACCACCGCCAGGCCGATGATCAACAGCGGTTCGAGCACGGCGGTCATCTTATCGGTGGCGATCTCGATCTCTTCGTCGTAGGCGATCGCGATACGGTCCAGCATCTGTTCCAGCTCTCCCGACTGCTCTCCCACGGCCACCATGTACCCCACGAGGGCCGGGAAGACGCCGGTGGCCTTGAGGGGAGTGGCGATGTCCGCGCCCTCCAGGATCCGCTCGCGGATGTGGTCTGTCGCGTCGGCGATGACGCGATTCTGGACCACATGGCTCGTGATCTCGAGGCTCTGGACCGCGTTGACCCCGCTCTGTAGCAAGGTCGCGAGGGTCTTGCTGAAGCGCGACACCGCTTGCTTGCGCAGGACGTCGCCGACGATTGGCATGCGCAACATCGTGCGGTCGAAGAACAGGCGCCCCGCGTCGGAGTTGTGGTAGACGCGCTCGGCGATGAAGGACACGGCCCCAATCGCGAGGGCGCCGGCCCACCAGTAGTCCTTGAAGGCGTCGGAGATCGCGATCAGGATCTGAGTGGGTACCGGGAGGGTCTGGCCCGTGTCTTCCAGCATGGCAGTGATCTTGGGCACGACGAACGCCATCAGCGCGGTCACGACCAGCATCCCCAGGGCGATCATCATCACCGGATAGGTCAGGGCACCGACGACCTTGCGCCGCAGGGTGCGCTGGTACTGGAGGTAGTCAGCCAGGCGCGAGAGCACCACGTCCACGTTGCCGGTGGCCTCGCCGGCGCGCACCATGTTCACGTAGAGGTCGGAGAAGAGCGAAGGGTGGAGTGCCAGGGCGTCCCCGAGGCCGGAGCCCTGGTTGACGCTCTCGCGTATCTCGCGAAAGATGGTCTCGACGCGGCGATCCTCCGCTTGCTCGATCATGGCCCGCAGGGTCTCGGTCAGGGGGATGCCCGAGGCGAGCATCGTGCCCAGCTGGCGCGTCACGCTGGAGACGACGTCCAGGTCCTTGGCGCTCAGGGAGGTGCGTCTCAAGCGACGCGCTTCGCGCAGGCGTGAGAGCAGTCCGGCGTTCTCGTCCGGTGCGCGCCGGCGAACCCCGGACGCCTCGTGGATTTCGCTGACAAGCAGCTGCTCCTTGCGCAGGCGTTGGCGCGCGTCGCGCGCCGTGTCGGCGTCGATCACGCCGGCCTTGGTCTCGCCGCCCGGAGCGATCGCCTTGTAGCGGAAGATGGGCATGGGCCGGCGTGGCCGCCTAGATGTCCAGCTGCGTCACTCGCAGCACCTCTTCGATGGTCGTGAGCCCATTCCTCACCTTGTCCCGACCGTCCTCCCGTAGGGTGACCAGGCCGCGCTTGACGGCCGAACGCTTCAGCTCGGTCGCCGTGGCGTTCTCCATCACCAGGGTCCGCAGGGTCTCGTCAATGGGCATGAACTCGTAGATGGCGGTCCGGCCCGCGTAGCCGGACTGGAAGCACTCGTCGCAGCCCTCGCCGAAGTGGACGACGCCGTCCATGCCTGCCGGGTCGATTCCGATCTTCTTCAGGGCGACCTGCCACTCCTCGTTGATCTTCATCGTCGTGCGGCAGTCTTTGCAGATCGTGCGCACCAGGCGCTGAGCGACGACGAGCACGAGGGAACTGGAGACGAGGTAGGGCTCGATGCCCTGGTCGACCATGCGCGTGATCGTGCTGGCCGCATCGTTGGTGTGCACCGTTGAGAAGACCAGGTGCCCGGTCAGAGCGGCTCGAATCGCGACCTCGCCGGTCTCCTGGTCACGGATCTCGCCGACCATCATCACGTCCGGATCCTGACGCAGGAACGAGCGCAGCCCAGAGGCGAAGGTGAGACCCTTCTTGTTGTTCACCTGGACCTGGCTGACGCCGGCCAGGGAATACTCGACGGGATCCTCGATCGTGAGCACGTTCTTGGTGGTCGTGTCGAGTTGATTCAGGCTCGCGTAGAGGGTCGTCGTCTTGCCGGAGCCGGTGGGGCCGGTGACGAGAATGATGCCGTGGGTGTAGTTGATGTATTCGCGCAGGATCTCCTCGTTCGCCGCCGAGAGCCCGATCTCCGCGAGGGAGTAGCGCTTGGAGGACTTGTCGAGCAGTCGCATCACGATGCGCTCACCACCGGTGGTGGGGATGGAACTGATCCGGACGTCGACCTCGCCGTCCCCGATCTTGATCGTCGCCCGGCCGTCCTGGGGCAGGCGACGCTCGGCGATGTCCATCCGGCCCATGATCTTCACTCGGCTGACGATCGCCTCCTGGACGCGGCGCGGGATCGAGTCCATGTCGTAGAGGATCCCGTCGATGCGGAAGCGCACCTGCAGGCGGTCGGGGTAGGCCTGGAAGTGGACGTCCGAGGCGCGCAGCTTGAGGGCCTGGAACAGGATGGTGTTCACGAGCTTGATGATCGGCGCCTTGTTGGAGACGTCGAGCACGTCCTCCGCCTCGTCGATCTCCTCTGCCAGGCCGGCGATGTCCCCGTCTTCGGCGACGTCGGCCAGGGCCTCGTCCACGCCGTCCGCCTTGTGGCGGTAGGCGCGTCCGATCAGGGTCGTGATCTCCAGGCGCGGCGCCAGGACCGCATCGATCTCGCAGCCCATCAGGGCGCCGAGGTCGTCCATCGGGTGCGGGTCCAGAGGCGTGCAGGTCGCGACCTTTACGGTCTCTCCGTCTTTCTGCTCCAGGGCGATCAGGTTGTAATTGCGCGCGAAGTGCACGGGCACGTTGTTAACGAAGGTGGTGGGCACTGCGACGCCCTCCAGGTCTTCGCGAAACTCAAAGCCCAGTGCCGAGGCATAGACTTGCAGGAGTTCCGGCTCGGGCAGGTAGTCCTTCTGCAGGATGACGCGGTCCAGGGTGTCTCCCGTGGTTCCCGCGATCTTGCGGCACTCGTCCAGCTTCTCTCGGGAGAGGCCGGCGTCGATGAGCAGGTCGCCGATGTTGGTCATTGCGCGTGGCTCGGGGCCGCTACTCTTCATCCTGCAAGAGCATCTCGTTGACGTCGCCGGGGGTCTTCCCCAGGACCTCGTCGGAGACCTCGCCGCGCGCGGGTGGCTGGAACAGGGGCACGTCGAATCCGCCCATGTCCAATCCATTCTCAGTCTGACCGAAGCGCGAGTCGATCATCTGGATGCGATCGGAGCCGATGGCGTCGGCGGCCTCTAGCTTCTTGTCATAGCTGTAGGTCGAGAGGTCCGCGAACTCGCGGTCGAACATGATGTGCGGAGTGACGAAGAAGTACAGGCTCGTGCGGTCCTCGACCTCCGTATCGCGCCGGAACAGGTGCCCGAGGATCGGGATGTCACCGAGCAGCGGGATGCGGTTCGAGGTGTCGTTCTTGTTGTCGACGATGATTCCACCGATGACCATCGTGTCGCCGTCGGGGACGTTCACGGTGGTGATGATCTCGCGCGTGATACGCGGCGGGGGGATCGCACCCTGGAAGGTTCCCAGGAAACTGGAGACCGAGAGCGAGATGTCCAGGCGCAGGTAGCCCGAGGCACTGATGGTGGGGGAGATCTGCAGGGTGATCCCCGCCTCCTGGTAGTTGGCGAAGTTCTCCTGGGTTTGGCCTCCCACGCCCCCGCTGGCCGTGATGGTCGTGGTGGGTTGCTCGTCCAGAGTTCGGACCGTGGCGCTCTTGTTGTTGTTGACGAGTACCGAGGGGATATTTAGGACGTTCGTGTTGCGCTTCTCCTCGAGCGCCTTGATCAGGATCGGCAGCTGGAAGTCGTCGCCGTCGAGGATGCCCGCCGTGATGCCGAAGCCGACGTTCGGGACGCGCGTGTCGGGGATGCCGTCGAGGTCGTTGTCCTGGAAGGTGGAGAGGCCGAAGTCGGAGATGCCAAAGCCGCCGGTCTCGCCGACCCCGGGAATCGTGGCGCCTCCGAGCTCGACCCCCAGGTCGAGGGTGTCGCGACCCGAGAGCTCGACCAGGGCGGTCTCGATCAGCACCTGGTCCTGGCGCCGGTCGAGGCGCTCGATCAGATCGAGGATCTCCTCGTAGCGCGTGCGCCCGGCGGCGATCAGGAGCGAATTGGTGGCCGGGTCGGGGACCACCGCCACCTCGTTGGAGGAGGAGCTGCTACTGGTCTGGCCGGCTCCCTGGCGCTGTCCGCCGGCCTGGCCGCTCGGCTGGATGCGGCTGGCGTCCTGCATGAACTCGTCGAGCACCTCGCTCAGCTCCTCCGCTTCGGCGTTCTCCAGGCTGTAGAAGTGGTAGGTCCGCTCACGGTCGACCTCGTCCGTGTCGAGACGCGCGACGAGTTCCATGATGCGTGGCATCTCATCGGGCATGGCCATCACCAGCAGCGAGTTGGTGCGCGGGTCGACCATGATCTTGGTCTCCACCTCTCCCTGGCGGATACCGGCGGTGGCACCCTGCTGCGGTCGATTCTGCTGGTTCGCTCCGCGCGACGCGCGCTGGCTGGCTTCCAGCAACTCCTCGAGGGTTTCGGCGATCTCATCGGCGCTGGCGAAGGCCAGCTTGATGACCTCGAACTCGGGCAGGACCGGGTCCTCTGCCTTGGAGGCCTCGTCGACCAGTTCGAGCATGCGCACGAGCGCCGCGATGTTGCTGCCGAAGCCTTGCAGGATGACCGTGTTATCCCCGACCGGCACGGCTGTCAGCGTGTTGGGATCGGGCGCGAGCTGACGCATCGAGTTGGCGAGCGTGCGGACCTCGATGTTGGGGAGCACGACGACCGTCTGGATCAGGGTTGCGGGCTGGTCCGCGTAGAGCGGCAGTTCCTCCGGCGAGACGTAGATCGAATCCGCTCGGGCGCCGCCGCGACCCTGGCCCGTGTCGAGGCTCTCGACCACGACCACCGAGAGGTGCTCGGGTCCGATGCGTTTGCACACGTAGCGGTTGATGATCATGATGATCTGGAAGAAGGAGTAGAAGTCCTTCTTCAAGATGCGCTTCGAGCCGAACATGCTGACGGAGATCGAGTCGAGGGCCTGGGCGTTCTCCGTGTTCGTGTAGAAGTTGATGCCGGTCTCCTGCTGACAGATCTTGATGAAGGCCTTGAGGCTCAGGCCGTCGTCCTGCTCGTCAAAGGTCAGCAGGTAGTACTCCCCCAGGTCCTGGATCAGCGGCACCTCGGGCTCGTCGTCTCCGGAGGCTTCCGCGACCGGATCCTGCGCGGTGCCCGGCGCGCGGGAAAAACCCGGATCCGGGGCGAAGAGCGAGGATCCCGTCAGGGCGACCCAGAGCGGCAGACTGGCGAGAGTGACGATCATCTTCAGGGTGGGTTCGGCGTGTCGGCGGCGGCGTGCGCGGGGACCGCGCGGCCCTATCTCTTTGGAACCATGAGGCTTAGGGGCCCCGAGAGCGTGCGCGAAGGCGCAATCTAGGAAGCCCCGAGGGCCCTGTCAATCGCGCCCCTCGAGCGTGGGGCATGCTGGAGACGCTCGGCCGGGCGGGATCTTCCCGGCAGGGCGTCACAAGAAACGGTCGGCGAGGGAGGTGGCGCTGCGGGCGCGCCGCCGAGTTCCTTGCCCGCTCGCGGGAGGAGCGGAATACTACGCGCCCTCCCCCAGGCGGGAGGACGCCGAGCGCACCCGTGTCGTCTTCCAGTCACAGCCTCCAGGTCCGCCGTGCGGGGGCTCCCAGACCGACCGCCGATCCCCTGCTTGCCAGGGGCGGGGGAGCGAGGGCATGAGGTCTGCACTCGCCCTCAGCGGCCTGCTGGCGGCCATCTGGCTCCTGGCGTCCGGGCACTACTCGCCGCTCATGCTGAGCTTCGGCGGGGCTTCGTGTCTGCTGGTCGTCGCCCTCTCCATGCGCATGCGCATCGTCGACGAGGAGGCCTTGCCCGTGCGCATGATCCCGCGTGCCCTGGTCTACTCCCCGTGGCTCGTCAAGGAAGTGCTGCTCGCCAACCTGGACGTGGCGCGGCGCATCCTGTCCCCGCGCGCGTCGATCAGTCCGCGCATCGTGCGCGTGACGCCGAGCCAGAAGACCGACCTCGGGCGCGTCCTCTACGCCAACTCGATCACCCTCACCCCTGGGACCGTGTCGATCCTCGTAGATGCGAGTGCGATCACGGTCCACGCCATCACGCGCGAGGCGGCTGAGTCCCTGGAGACGGGCGAGATGGACCGGCGCGTGACCCGCCTGGAGGGTGAAGGCTGATGTTCGCCGCGGCGATGGCGGCCCTGCTCGCCTGCATGGCGCTCTCGCTCGTGCGCTCGGTCCTGGGGCCGACGGTCTTCGACCGCGTCCTGGCGCTCAACAGCTTTGGCACCAAGACCGTGCTCCTGATCGCCGTCCTGGGCTTCTTGACCGGCCGACCGGACTTTCTCGATCTGGCCCTGGTCTACGGCCTGATGAACTTCATCGGGACCATCGCCGTCATGAAGTTCACCCGCTTCGGAGACCTGGCGGGCATGGAGCACGACCTCGACGACGACTCTGCCGAGGGAGCCGGCCGATGAACTTCGTCCTGGAGATTGCGAGCTGGTGCTTCCTCCTCTCGGGCAGCCTGGTGGTCCTGATCGGCGCCATCGGTCTGCTGCGCCTACCGGATTTCTACACGCGCATCCACGCCGCGGGGATGACTGACACCCTGGGCGTCTGGTTGCTCCTGCTCGGGCTCGCGTGCCAGGCGGGCTGGGGCATGGTGCTCATCAAACTGGCGATGCTGGGGGCCTTCTGCCTCCTGACGAGCCCGCTCTCGAGCCACGCCCTGGCCAAGGCCGCCTGGCTGCGGGGGCTGCGGCCCGTGACCGGGGAGGGAGGCGACGATCATCGTGGCTGACCTGATCCACCTGGTGCTGTTCACCTTGCTGGCGACCGTGGCCCTGGCCATCATCCGCCTGCACGACCTGTTCGCGGCGGTGATGCTGGCGGGCGTCTTCTCGCTCCTATCGGCCGCTCTGTTCACGGTCATGGACGCGGTGGACGTGGCCTTCACCGAGGCCGCCGTGGGAGCGGGGATCTCGACCATCCTGATGCTCGGCACCCTGGCGCTGACCGACAGCGAGGAGAAGCCCGAATTCAACCGGCGACGGCCCCTGGCGCTGGTGGCGGTCTGCCTGGCCGGGGCGGCGTTCTTCTACGGCACCCTCGACATGCCCGCCTACGGCGATCCGACTGCGCCCATCCACGGGCACCCGATCATCGAGCGCTACATGGAGACCTCCCTGGAGGAGATCCAGATCCCCAACATCGTGACCTCCGTGCTGGCTTCTTACCGCGGCTACGACACCTTCGGCGAGACGACAGTCGTCTTTACGGCGGCCATCGGCGTGATGCTCGGCCTGGGTGCCGGTCGCCGGCGGCGCAAGGTGCTGGGTCGCGGGGAAGTGGACGGCCGGGAGCCCGACACCGTGCCCGCTTCCTGGCAGTCGGTGGGGCCGGAGGTCGGTGGGGACGAGGAGCAGAACTCGTGACCCGCCACGTCATCCTGCGCGCCCTCGCGAAGCTGTTGATCCCCTGCATCATGCTCTTCGCGCTCTACGTGCAGTTCCACGGCGACTATGGCCCCGGCGGCGGTTTCCAGGCCGGGGTGATCTTCGCGGCGGCCATCATCCTCTACGCCCTGATCTTCGGCCTCGACGAGGCTCGCAGGGCATTCACGCCGCGCGCGATGGAGATCGGCGTGGCCGCCGGGGTGCTGCTCTACGGTTGCACCGGCCTGGCCTCGATGGTGCTGGGAGCGAACTTCCTCGACTACAGCGCCCTGGCCCACGACCCGGTCCACGGCCAGCACTACGGGATCCTGCTGGTGGAGCTGGGAGTGGGTATCACGGTCACGACCGTGATGGTGACGCTCTTCTACCAGTTCGCCGGACGGAGGCGCGTCGAGTGAGCGCCAGCCATTACCAGTACTGGATCGTGGCCGTGCTGATGATGACGGGGCTCTACGTCGTCATCGCCAAGGGCAACATGATCAAGAAGATCATCGGTCTGAACCTGTTTCAGGTCTCGGTGATCCTGTTCTACGTCAGCATGGGCAAGGTCGAGGGCGGGACCGCGCCGATCGTCGCCGAGGGCTTCGAGGTCTACTCGAACCCTGTCCCGCACGTGCTGATGCTGACCGCCATCGTCGTGGGCGTGGCGACCACCGCCCTGGCTCTCTCCCTGGTCGTGCGCATCCACGAGGCCTACGGAACGGTGGAGGAGGACGAGGTCCTCGCCATGGAGGACGATGTCAGGGAAGGCGATGCCATGGAGGGCGATGGCTGATGGGCGCCCACCTCCCCGCCTTGCAGGTCATCATTCCGCTGCTGGCGGCGCCCCTGTGCGTCCTGGTGCGCGGGGCGCGCGCCGCGTGGCTGGTGGCCGTCGCCGCCAGCTGGTCCGCCCTGGCCGTGGCGGTGTGCCTGCTGCAGCGCGTGCTCGCCTCGGGAGAGCCGATCTCCTACCACCTCGGGGGCCACGCACCGCCGCACGGGATCGAACTGCGAGTGGACGCCCTGAACGCCTTTGTGCTCCTGATCGTGACCGGCGTCAGCGCCGTCGTCGTGAGCGCGTCGCGCGGCAGCCTGAAGAGCGAGATGGCGCCCGAGCGGCATTACCTGTATTTCGCCGCGACCCTGCTGTGCATGACCGGCCTGCTCGGCATGACCGTCACCGCCGATGCCTTCAACGTCTTCGTGTTCCTCGAGATCTCGTCTCTCTCGGCCTACTCGCTGATCTCCATGGGGCGCACGCGGCGCGCCCTGACGGCGGCCTATCAGTACCTCGTGATGGGCACCCTCGGCGGCACGTTCATCCTGCTCGGGATCGGCCTGCTCTACATGGCCACGGGTTCGCTGAACATGGCCGACCTCGCCGAGCGCCTGACGGGCATGGAATCCAACCGCACCGTGCAGGCGGCCCTGGCCTTCCTCGTGCTCGGCGCGAGCATAAAGCTGGCCCTCTTCCCGCTCCACATTTGGCTGCCGAACGCCTACGCCTACGCGCCGGCGATGGTCACCGCCTTCCTGGCGGCGACCGCCACCAAGGTCGCCTTCTATGTGCTCGTGCGCTTCCTCTTTGGCGTGTTCGGCACCGACTTCGCCTTCGATGCGATGCACCTCGACCGGGTACTGATGCCCCTGGCTCTGCTGGCGATGTTCAGCGCGTCGACCGTCGCCATCTTCCAGCGCGACCTCAAGCGCATGCTGGCCTACTCGAGCGTGGCGCAGATCGGCTACATGGTCCTCGGGCTCTCATTCGCCAGCGAGCTCGGGTTGACGGGCGGCATCGTGCACCTGTTCAACCACGCGGTCATCAAGAGCTGCCTGTTCCTCGTCATGGCCGCCGTCGCCCTGGGAGTGGGGTCCACGAACATCGATGACCTGCGCGGGATCGGGCGCCGCATGCCGTTCACCATGGCGGCCTTCGTCGTCGGCGGTCTGAGCCTGATCGGCGTGCCGCTGACCGTCGGATTCGTCAGCAAGTGGACCCTGGTGCGGGCCGCCCTCGAGGCGGACTTGTGGCCCGTGGCGGCGTTGATCCTGGGCAGCTCCCTGCTGGCGGTCGTCTACGTCTGGCGCGTGGTCGAGGTGGCCTACTTCCAGGAGGCTCCCGCAGACGCGCCGGCGGTGCGCCCGGCGCCGGTGAGCCTGGTGCTCTCGGCCTGGGTCCTGGCGGCGGCGTCGATCTACTTCGGCATCTTCACGGCCACCACCGCGGGCGTCGCCGGACGGGCGGCGCGCATGCTGCTGGAGGTGGGCTCGTGAGTCCCGTGACGGCCATCGGCTGGTGCGTCCTCTGGCCGCTGCTCGGCGCCCTGGCCGTGGGGGTGTGTGGCGAGCGCCGCCGCAACCTGCGCGAGGCCTGCAGCCTGCTGACCGCGATCAGCCTGTTCGCCGTCGTCGCCGGGGTGATCCTGCCGGCGGTCTCGGCGGGCGGTCGGCCGCGCCTGGAGGTCTGGGAGGTGATGGACGGCGTGAGCCTGGCCTTCGAGGTCGAACCCCTCGGCATGGTCTTCGCCTTGCTGGCTTCGGGGCTGTGGATCGTCACGACGCTCTACGCCATCGGCTACATGCGCGGCCATGGCGAACAGAACCAGACGCGCTTCTACGTCTGCTTCGCCCTGGCCATCGCGGGCGCCCTGGGGGTGGCCTTCGCCGCCAACCTCTTCACCCTCTTCGTCTTCTACGAGGCGATCACCCTCTCGACCTATCCGCTCGTCACCCACCAGGGCACGGAGGCGGCCAAGCGCGCCGGGCGCGTCTACCTGGGCATCCTGATGGGGACCTCGGTGGCCTTTCTGTTGCTGGCCCTGATCTGGACCCACAGCCTGGCGGGCACCACGGAGTTCACCCCCGGGGGGATCCTGGCGGGCAAGGCGAGTGACGGACTGCTGGCCGTGTTGTTGGCGCTGTTCGTCTTCGGTTCCGCCAAGGCCGCGCTGATGCCCTTCCACCGCTGGCTGCCGGCCGCGATGGTGGCGCCCACGCCGGTCAGCGCCCTGCTGCACGCCGTGGCGGTCGTCAAGGCGGGCGTCTTCACGGTCATGAAGGTGGTCGTGTACATCTTCGGCATCGACCTGCTCAGCGCCAGCGGAGCAGCCGAGCTGCTGGTCTGGGTCGCGGCCGGGACGATCCTGATCGCCTCCTGCGTGGCGCTCACCAAGGACAATCTCAAGGCGCGCCTGGCCTATTCGACCATCAGTCAGCTGGCCTACATCGTGCTGGGAGCGGTCCTGGCGACCGAGCGGGCGGTGATCGGCGGCGGCATGCACATCGTCATGCACGCCTTCGGCAAGATCACGCTCTTCTTCTGCGCCGGGGCGATCTTGGTCGGTGCCCATGTGAGCGACATCAGCCGGATGCGCGGCCTCGGCCGGCGCATGCCCTTCACCATGCTGGCCTTCGGCGTCGGCTCGTTGAGTGTGATCGGCCTGCCGCCCCTGGGGGGCTCGTGGAGCAAGTGGAACCTGGCCCTGGGCGCGGCGGACGCCGGACAGAAGGTGATCCTGGGGGTGCTGATGGTGAGCTCCCTGCTCTCCGTCGCGTACCTGATGCCCGTGGTGGGCCGGGCGTTCTTCTGCGCGCCCTCGGACGAGGAGGACGACGGGGGCGGACACGACCACGGTGGGGAGGCGCCCCTGCTCTGCGTCCTGCCGCCGGTGCTGACGGCCCTGGGATGCGTCGCCCTGTTCTTCTTCGCCGGTGAGTTGCAGGAGCTGCTGGAAGGGATCGCCCTGCGATGAACGACGGCGAGAAACGACGCCTGTTCGACGAGCCGCGCAACGTCGACCGGCTCTTCTGGGGGCTGGCCGCGGTGTGCGGCGCGCTGGTCGTGATCGAGCTCGTCGTCGGCCGCCACGCGGAGTTCAGCTGGGAGGGCTGGCCGGGGTTCTACGGCGTCTTCGGCTTCGCGATCTTCTTCACGGTCGTCCTGATCGGCAAGCGCCTGCGCCGATTCCTGAGGCGCGAGGAGGACTACTATGACCGCTAGCGCCGCGCTCGAGGCCCTGGCGCTCCTCCCGCCCGGGCTGATCCTGGTCCTGGGCGCCCTCGTCCTGCCCTTCTTGCGCGGTCGGGTGCAGGTGTCGCTGACCTTGCTGCTGCCCCTCCTGAGCTTCGCTCACCTGCTGCTGCTCAGCGACGGCGCGAGCACGACCCTCGAGGTCCTCGGCGCCTCCCTGACCATCGTCCGCGTCGATCGCCTGAGCCTGATCTTCGGTTACGTCTTCCACATCGCCGCCTTCCTCAGTGCGCTCTACGCCCTGCACGTGCGCGACACGACCCAGCATGTCTCGGCGATGGTCTATGTGGGCAGCGCCGTGGGGGCGGTCTTCGCCGGCGATCTGGTCACGCTCTTCGTCTACTGGGAGCTCTTGGCCGTCTCCTCGGTCTTCTTGATCTGGGCCAGCCGCAACGAGCGCTCCTACCGCGCCGGAATGCGCTACCTCCTGATTCAGATCGGCTCGGGGGTGCTGCTGCTGGCGGGGGCCGTTCTGCACTACCGGGCCACGGGCTCGCTCGAGTTCACGCGCCTGATCGGAGAGGACGGGAGCCTGGCGACGGCTGGGCCCGGCGTGCTCCTGATCCTGGCCGCCTTCGGCATCAAGTGCGCCTTCCCGTTGCTGCACAACTGGCTGCAGGATGCCTATCCCCAGGCGACCGTGACCGGCACGGTCTTCCTGAGCGCCTTCACGACCAAGCTCGCCGTCTACGCCCTCGTGCGCGGCTTCGCGGGCACGGAGGCTCTGATCTGGATCGGAGTGGTGATGACCCTCTTCCCGATCTTCTTCGCCGTGATCGAGAACGACCTGCGCAAGGTCCTGGCCTACAGCCTCAACAACCAGCTGGGCTTCATGGTCGTCGGCGTCGGCGTCGGCACGGAGCTGGCCCTAAACGGCGCCGTGGCCCACGCCTTCGTGCACATCATCTACAAGGGCCTGCTGTTCATGTCGATGGGGGCCGTGCTGTACCGCACCGGGACCATCAAGGCCTCGGAGCTCGGAGGCCTCTACCGATCGATGCCCTGGACGGCGGCCTTCTGCATCGTCGGCGCCATGTCGATCTCGGCCTTCCCGCTCTTCAGCGGCTTCGTGGCCAAGTCCTTGACCCTCGCGGCCGTCGCCGAGGGCCAGCACGTCTGGGTCTGGCTCGGCTTGCTGGCGGCGTCGGCGGGCGTGATGGAGCACTCGGGCATCAAGATCCCGTTCTTCTCGTTCTTCGGGCACGACAGCGGGATTCGCTGCAAGGAGGCGCCGCTGAACATGCTGCTCGCGATGGGGATCGCGGCCTTCCTGTGCATCGCCATCGGCTGCTACCCGGCGCCCCTCTACGCGCTGTTGCCCTTCGAGGTCCACTACGCGCCCTACGCCGATCTGGGGCACTGCCTGACCCAGCTCCAGCTCCTGCTCTTCGCCGCCCTGGCCTTCGGCGTGCTGATGCGCACGCGCCTCTACCCGCAGGAGGTGCCCTCGCTCAACTTGGACAGCGACTGGACCTACCGGCGCCTGATCCCACGCGTGGGTACCGCTTTGGGGGGAGTCGGTGCCGAAGGCCTGGCCGGGTTGAAGGGGCTCGTCGGGCGCTCCCTCGCTCTCGCTCTACGCACGGTCCACCACCTGCACGGCCCCCACGGCGTCCTGGCCCGAACCTGGTCCACGGGCAGCATCGCGCTCTGGGCCATCCTGTGCCTCTTCGCTTACCTGATCCTGGCCTTCACCCGCTGAGGCGGGGCGCGCGTTGCGGAGATTGCCAGCGGCCCTCCCGGACCTGTACACTCCGACCGCCATGCGCCTGACAGAGCTCTTCGCCGTCACGGACCTGCTCGTGGACTTCGAACCCACGGACAAGTGGGACTCGATCACGAGGCTCGTCGACCACCTCAACGCCACCGGTCGCGTGCCGGCTGATAGCCTTGAGGAGGTGCGCGAGGCGGTGATCAACCGCGAACGCTCGATGTCCACCGGCATGGAGCATGGCATCGCGATCCCGCACGCCGCCGTGGACGGTATCGAAACCGTGGCTGCTGCCATGGGCGTCATCCGCCGCGAGGGCGGTCTGGCCTTCGATAGCATTGACGGCCGCCCGGCGCGGCTGGTCGTCCTGCTCGTCATCCCGCGCGCCCAGAAGCTGTTGCACATCCGCACCCTGGCCGATGTGGCGCGCGTGCTCGGCCAGGACTCCGTGCGCGAGGGCCTGCTCGAGGCGACTACCGACGGCGAGGCCTGGTCGGCACTGCGCGAGGGTGAGTTCGAGGTCCGCTAGTTCGGCGCGCAGCGCGCTCGCCCTGGCCGCCCTGCTCTCGGGCGCGGCGGGTCTGGGGCTCGAGGTGTTGCTCGTCTCCCTGAGTGGACCCGCGGTGGGCCACGGACGCGCGGGAGCCCTGGGCGTCGGCGTTTTCATCGCTGCCTGGGCCCTGGGCGCTCACCTGGCCGGTCGAGTCGGTCCGCGCGCGGGGCGGGCCCTGGCGATTGCGGGTCTGGCGCTGGTGGGGGCCTCCCTCGCCGCACCGGCGCTCCTCTTGCGCGCCGGCGAGCAGGCCTGGCCGCAGGCCGCGGCCCTGGCCACGGCAATCGCCTGCATAGCGGCGGTGGCCGTGCCCCAGGGGTTATTCCTTCCGCTTCTGGCGCGCGGCTGGCGAGCGGGCGAGCGGGTCGGCGTGGGGGGCCTGGTGACCGCCGGCCTGACCGGCGCCGTGCTCGGTGCCCAGCTCCTGGGCCACAGCCTGCCTGCGGATCGGGGTCGCCCCGCGGCGGCGGCGGTCGGCGGTGCCCTGGCCCTGGGGGCGGCCCTGGCTGGCGCGTGGGGTCTGCACGCCGCGCGCGGATCGGCGGTAGAGTCCGATGCCCGCGGCGGTGGCTCCCTGGCTCCCTGGATGGCCGGCGCCCTGCTGGCCTTTCTGACCGGCTGGCTGGCGAGCCTTGAGTGGATTGGCCTGCGCCTGGGAGTGCTGTGGCTGGGGGGCATGCAGGTCGCCCTGACCTCAGTCCTGTGCGCTTCTCTACTCGCCCTGGCTCTCGGCGCGGCCCTGATGCCCCTCCTGTGCCCGCGCGGAACGGCGGCCCTGCCGACCCTGCTCGGGGCCTGCGCTCTCGCGCCTCTGTGGATCTGGATCGCGCCGAGGGTTGGAGCCATGGGCGGGCTGGAGGGGATCGCCGCAGCTCTGGTTCTGCTCGGCCCGGCGCTCGTGCCCTTCGGCGCGGCGGTGCCCGTACTGCACCGAGAGGTGCGCGGAGCGAGCGCCGAGCGTCTCTCGGCGCTGCTGGGATGGGAGGCTGTGGGGGCGCTCGTCGGCTTGCCCGTGAGTCATCTCGTGGCGGTTCCCGCCCTGGGCCTGGGCGGGACTCTCGGTCTATGGAGTCTGGCGGCCGGCGGTCTCGCCCTGTGCTTTGTGCGTCGTCACCCGGCCGTCGTGGGCGCCGCGACGACCTGTGCTCTGGGCGCGGGGATCGGCGCCCTGGTCGTGTTGGACGAACCGGCCCTGGCCTCGCCGGCCCTGGCCAACCCGGCCCTGACCGTCCTCGCCTTCGAGGAGGACCAGCACTTCGCCGTGGCGGTCGTCGACGACGGCCTCTCCGGAGAGCGGACCCTGTTGACCGATGGCTTCAGGGCGGCGGGGACTGGCCGTGACTACCTGTACATGCGCGTGCTCGGTCACCTGCCGCTGCTCTTGCACCCCGCTCCGAAGCGCGTGGCGGTGCTGGCGCTGGGGACCGGGACGAGCGCCGGAGCGGTCGCGCTCCACTCTGCCGTGGAGACGATCGACGTGCTCGAGCTCTCGGCCTCGGTCCGCGACCAGGCGCACTGGTTCGAGGAGGTGAACGGCGGCGTGCTGGGCGATCCGCGCGTGCGCGTCGTCCTTGGGGACGGACGTCGCACCCTCGACGCTCGGCGCGGCGCGTTTGATGTGATCACGATGGAGCCCCTGCTGCCCGACTCCCCTTTCGGGGTCTACCTCTACACGCGCGAGTTCTATCGCTGTGCCAGACGCGCTCTGGCGCCCGGTGGCCTGTTGTGTCAGTGGGTTCCTCCCCACGCCCTCGAGCCGGGGACGTTCGACGCGGTGCTGGACGCCTTCCTGTCCACCTTCGAGTGGTCCGGCGTGTGGCTCTTCGGCACCCAGGTGATCCTCGTCGGTGGCACGCAGCGTCCATCCCTGGAGCGCGTCGCGAACGCGGTCGCGGACGATCACCTCGACGGCGTGCTGGAGGCGCTCGGCATCGACGGCGCCGCCGGTGTCGCCGCGCATTTCGTGGCGGAAGGCTCGGCCTGGCCGGAGAGTGCCCGCCCCCTGCGCGACGCCGATCCCTGGGTCGTCTACCGACCTCGCCGGCGCGGCGCCCTCGTACTGGGTGACCTGCCCCACAACCTGGCGCGCCTGCGCTCCATCGAGGCGGAGCTTCCAGTCTCCTGGGCGGCTGACTTGTCGGTGGAGGACGAGGCGCGGGTCGCGGGCGGGCGCGCCCTGCGCCGGGCGCGTGAGGCGCAGGGCGCCGAAGAGGCCCTGGCGCGCGGGGTGCTCCTCGATGCGGTCGTCTTGCGCGACGGGGAGACCGAGCTGGCCCGCGCCCGCGCCCTCGACCCTGACGCCCCGGGCCTGGCCCTGCTCGAGGAAGAGCGGCGCTTCCTGCGCGCCCTGCGCTCCGGCGTCAGCCTCCTGCGCGACCGCTCCGTCTCCACGGCGCGCGACGCCCTGGCCGAGTTGCTCGTGGCGGCCGAGCTGCGCGATGAGCGGGCTGACGTCCACCTCTACCTGGCGGTGGCCCTCGAGCGCGTCGGCAGCTCGGCGGCCGGCGCGGCCTTGCGCACCGCGCTCGATCTGTGCCCGAACCTGGCCCGCACGGCCCCCGGCCGGCGTGCGGTCGAGCTTGGTCTGGACCTCGGCGTGCATCCCTGAGCGTGGGCGCTATCCTGGCGCACATGAGTCGTCTCGGCAGCTCCTCCGCGCGTCGTTTCCTGTCGATGGTCGTCGCTCTGGGCTGCTGCGCCTGGGCCGCTGTCGGTTCGGCGCCCGGGCAGGGCGAGGGTGAGCCGGTGCACGCGGGGACCGACAGCGCGGTCGATCTGCGCGCGCCGGCCGAGCGCGACGGCTTCAGCTTCGTCGTCTTCGGGGATCGGACCGGGGGACCGCCCGAGGGCATCTCCGTGCTCGAGGAGGGCGTGCGCATGGCGAACCGCCTCGACCCGGACTTCGTCATGACCGTCGGCGACATGATCCAGGGCTATAACGAGGCGCCCGAGTGGCTGACGCAGATGCACGAGTACCAGGGCGTGATGGCTGACCTGCGGGCGCCCTGGTACCCGGTGCTCGGCAACCACGACGTCTACGCCCGCGGTCGCCCGCCGGGAGGGCACAAGGAGCTCTACAAGCGCCACTTCGGGCCGCTCTACTACTCGTTCGACTACCGATGGGCGCACATCGTGTGTCTGTCGAGCGACGAGGCCCAATCGTTCCGGAACCCCTCCGTCAACCAGAACATGAGCTCCGAGCAGCTCGACTGGCTGCGCGCCGACCTCGAGGCGAGCGAAGCCGAGCAGGTGTTCGTGTTCTTGCATCACCCGCGCTGGACCGGCTCCTACGACGGCTGCAACTGGCCTGAAGTGCATGAGGTCCTCGTGGCCGACGGGCGCTGTACGGCCGTCTTCGCCGGACACACGCACCGGTGGGTGGACTATGGCGTGCGCGACGGCATCCGCTATCTCGTCCTCGGGCGTACCGGCGGCGCGGCGGGAACTCTGCTCGAGAGCTCCTCGATGCACGTCGTGACCCATGTGCGTGCCCGGCGGGAGGGGATCACTCTGGGCGTGATGCAGACCGGCTCGCTTTTCGGCGGGGACATGGTGAGCGCCGACGAGCTACGCGAGATGGGGCGCCTGAGTCAGGGCGGGTGGCTCTCCGTGGAGGGCAGCCTGTCGGCCTTCGACCTGCGCAAGGGCGCTCTCCCTCTGCGCCTGACGGTGACCAATCCGACGGGCCGGGAGGTCGGCTGGGCGCTGGCGCGCCCCAATCCTTCGTCGTTCTGGAGAGTCTCCCTTGCAGGCGACGGTGGACCGCTCGGCGGGAGGCTCGCCCCAGGCGCGTCCGCGAACCTCTCCATCTCCGTCCGTCCCCTGACGAGCTTCGAGGGCGTTGTGCCTCCGGATCACCCCGCGCTCTTGGCCACATCGCGGCCGCTGCCGGAGGCTGAATTGGAGCTGACCTACTCTCTGGGGAGCGGCCTGGAGCAGACCTTCCAGGCCGTCCGCAGGCTTCCGATATCGCCGCCGGGGCTCTCGGGCGAGACGGGCAGCGCTCCGGCTGGAGAGGGTCGGGTGCTCGAGCTCGACGGAGCGAGTGCCCTGCGCGTGGACCTAGACGAGGACCTCGATCAACTTACCGTGGAGTGCTGGGTCAGGGGTCCCGCGCCCAAGGAGCGCGCAGGGCTCGTGTGCAGGACCGAGCAGTCGGGGTTTGGGATCTTCTGGAGGGATTCCGGGGGAGAGTCTGCTGTCCCGCGCGGCATGGTGTACGTCGAGGGCCGCGAGGGGGGAGGAGCAGGATACGCCGTGGCCGGAGCCTCCGAGCCCTGGGAGTTCGGCGAGTGGACGCACCTGGCTCTCTCGCACGACGGCAGCCGTGTGCGCTTCTTCGTCAATGGAACCCTCACTGGCGAGGCCGCCGGTGGAGAGGCCTTCTCGAACGGCCTGCCGCTGTTCATCGGCGCCGATACGGACGGGCAGGCGAACCCCGTGAGTTTCTTTGAGGGGCAGGTGGACGAGGTGCGCGTCTCGCGTCGGGCCCGTTACCGATGGCCCTTCCAACCCAGCCGGATCCTGGAGCGCGACGTCGACACGGTGCTGCTCCTGCATCTCGACCGGCAGGTAGGGGGCTTTCACCCCGACGACTCGGGCGGAGCCAGGCACGCCTGGCCCGTCGGTTCGCCGCGTCTGGTGCGCGCCCAGCGCTGAGGGTGCCCGTCAGGCCCACTCGTCGATTCGCGCTGCAATGCAGCCGCTGATGTGCTCCGCGCAGTGCTGGTAGTCGTGCAGGCTGCCGCCGATTGGATCGGGGATGTCCTCTCCGTCGGAGTCGAGCAGTTCGATCGTCGCCTTCCCGGTGCGCCCCAGGAGCAGGCGCAGGGCGTCGACGTGGGCGCGCGTCATGCAGTAGATGCGTTGCAAGTCAGCGACCTCATTGGCGTGGACACCGCGTGAACAGTGGTCCGCGATGTCGATCCCGCGCACGCGGCAGGCCTCGACGGCGTGCGACGAGGCAGGGGCGCCGTCGCCGGCGAAGACACCCATCGATCGCAGGTGGAAGCCGAACTCCGCCAGATGCTCGACCTCGGTTTCAAGGCGTCGGGCGATGGCCCAACCCGCCAGGCCCTCGGCCATCGGACTGCGGCAGGTGTTGCCGGTGCAGGCGAGCCCGATGCGCAGGCCCGCGGCGCGCCGCAGACCATCGAGGTCGTGTGGGCCCTCCCGCAGGAGCTCGAAGTGGCTGCGACCCAGGCGCAGGACGCTCGACGCTGCTCCGCCGCGGGCCGGCCCCGCGTCCACCAGCAGATCAATCCCTGTGCCCGTCGCGCTCGCCGCGGCGTCGGCGTCGCTGGCGGGGGAGGCGCCGCGCGGGTTGGCGCTCGTCATCACGACCGGGAAGTCGAGCCCGGCCAGAAGGCTTCCGGTCAGGGCGTGGGAGACGCAGCGTACACCGGTCCAGCCGTCGCGGGCGGCGCGCTCGAGGCCGGGGGGGACA
The DNA here is from genome assembly GCA_036010965.1 of Planctomycetota bacterium. Taxonomy (GTDB): domain Bacteria; phylum Planctomycetota; class UBA1135; order UBA1135. The sequence continues at coordinate 41,670 of DASCMO010000051.1, forward strand.
CCGGGCAGGACGAGGGTCAGGGGCCCCGGCCAGCAGCTCTCGGTCAGGCGGCGCGCCAGGCCCGAGGGGGCGTCGAAGCGCTCGAGGGCCTGCGCGTCGCCCACGTGCCAGGTCCAGCCCTGATCCCGAGGCCGGCATTTGAGGACCGAGAGGGCTTGCATGGCCCGCTCGCTGTCGGCCCGTGCGGCGATCCCGTAGACGGTCTCGGTCGGCAGGACGACCAGGGAGCCTTCCGACAGCGCCGCCGCCACGCGCCCGCGCAGGGCGGCGCTCGGCTCGCTGTTGGGGGCCGTGACGCGCTGTGGGCCGGAAGAGGAGGACGAGGACATGGGGAGCGGGCGGAACGCTTGCTAGCCTATCCGGCGCCCTCGTCCAACCCAAGACGGGGGCGTCCCCATGCAGGCGGAAGAGAGCGCAGAAGAGAACCGTACGCCGTCCGGCCCCCAGGATCAGCTGGCGTTCCTCTCGCGCCTGGCCGGCGGGCTGGCGCACGAGGTGAAGAATCCTCTCTCGACCATGTCGATCAACCTGGCCCTGCTCGAGGAGGAGTGGGGCCGGTCGCGCGATCCCGAGCGGGCTGAACCGAGCGCGCGTGAGAAGCGCTGCGTGAAGCGCCTCCAGACCCTGCAGGGCGAGGTGCGCCGACTCGAGAACATCGTCGACGACTTCCTGCGCTACGCGCGCGGAGGCGTGATCAATCGTTCGCCTTGCGACCTGCCGGGGCTGCTGCGCGAGGTTCTGGAGTTCTCGGCCACGGAGGACGAGCAGCTGGGCATCCTCCACCACCTCGAACTCCCCAGCTCCCTGCCGCTGGTGATGCTCGATGCGGGCATGTTTCGACAAGCGCTCATGAACCTGGTCGTGAACGGGCGCCAGGCCATGCCCTCGGGTGGGGAGCTGATCGTGCGCGTCAAGCGCCAGGGAAACTTCGCCGAGCTCTCGCTGACCGACACGGGCGTCGGCATGAGCGAGGAGGATCTGGAGCGCTGCTTCGACATCTACTGGTCCACCAAGCGCGACGGCTCAGGCCTCGGCCTGGCGACCGTGCGCCGCATCATCGAAGAACACGACGGGACGATCGCGGTCGTCTCCGAACGAGGCCGGGGCACGAGCTTCTCGATCGTCCTGCCCCTGGTGGTGGAGATCACCGGGACGGCCGGCGGCGAGATGGCGGGGGAGGAGGAAGGGTGAGCGACCGGAACACGATCCGCGTGCTGGTGATCGATGACGACGAGGCCCACGCGGAGGCCCTCGCGGACGGCATGGCCCTCGACGACCACGAGTGCACCGTGGCCCTCTCGGGAGACGCGGGGGTGGAGCTGCTCTCGGAGCGGACTTTTGACGCGGTCCTGACCGACCTGGTGATGCACGATCGCTCGGGCCTGGAGGTGCTGCGCGAGAGTCGGCGCCTGCAGCCCGATGCGGTGGTGCTCGTGATCACCGGGCACGCGTCGGTCGAAACGGCCGTGGAGGCCATGCAGAGCGGGGCCGCGGACTACCTGACCAAGCCCGTCAATCTCCAGGAGCTGCGCACCAAGCTGCCGCGCGCCGTTGCGGCGGTGCGCGATCGGCAGGCGAACATCGAACTGCGGAGGCAGCTCGACAAGCGCTTCGGCTTCGAGGCCATCATCGGCCATTCGCCGCCCATGCAGCGCGTCTTCGATCTGTTGCGACAGGTCAGCGCGACCCACGCCACGGTCTTGATCCTGGGCGAGAGCGGCACGGGCAAGGAGCTCGTGGCCCAGGCCGTGCACCAGAACAGCCCGCGCAAGGACGGCCCCTTCGTGGCGGTCAACTGCGCTGCCATGAGCGAGGGCCTGATCGAGTCCGAGCTGTTCGGACACGTCAAGGGTGCTTTCACCGGCGCGTTCTCCGGCAAGGAGGGGCGCCTCGTGTACGCCGACGGAGGCACGCTCTTTCTCGACGAGGTCGGTGACATGCCCCTCGAGACCCAGGCCAAGCTGCTGCGCGTCCTGGAGACGCGCGAGGTCGTGCCCGTCGGCGGCAACGAGCCGCGCAAGGTGGACATCCGGCTGGTGGCGGCCACCAATCGCGACCTCAACGCCCTGGTGGCCGAGGGCGCGTTCCGCGAGGACCTGCTCTTTCGCCTGCGCGTGATTGCCGTCGACCTCCCGGCCCTGCGCGATCGGCCGGGGGACGTTCCGCTCCTGATCGATCACTTCATCGGAGAGCTCAACGAGGAGCACGAACGCTCCGTGCGCGGCATCACGCCCGAGGCGCGAGCGATTCTGGTGCGTTACTCGTGGCCTGGTAACGTGCGTGAGCTGCGCAACGCCGTGGAGAACATGGTCGTCCTTGCCGGGGGCGATGTGCTCGACGTGGGCGACCTGCCGTACACCCTCGATGAGAGCGGCGGTCAGCGCTTGGGCGCGACGGGCTACGCCCTCGCAGGCCGCTCCCTGGCCGAGGTGGAGCGGGCCTTGATCGAGGAGAACCTGGCCCTGATGGAGGGCAACCGGGAGAAGACTGCACGCGTGCTCGGCATGGGCGAGCGCACCCTCTATCGCAAGCTCAAGGAGTACGGCCTGGGTTGAAGGGGGGAGCCCCGCGGGCGTGGGATCCGGGCGGCTGCCAATGCGGCAGCGGATCTCCGGGGGGCGCAAGGCGGCTGCCAATATGGCACGCCTCCTGAGCAGGCAGAGTGATGTAAAGGACTGTGATTACTGTAGTTGCACTTCGAGCGGGCTCTGGCACGCCGTTTGGTTTCCTGTCGTCCGTATCGCCACACCGACCGGACCTGGAGAGGCAACTTCATGAGCAAGAAGAAGATCATCGGCATCGACCTTGGCACCACCAATTCGGTGGTGGCGGTGATGGAGGGCGGCGAGCCCACCGTCATCACCAACGCGGAAGGCCTGCGCACCACGCCGTCGGTGGTGGCGTTCACCGGCGACACGCGCCTGGTGGGTTCGGCGGCCCGGCGTCAGGCGGTGACCAACCCCACGCGCACGGTCTCCTCCATCAAGCGCTTCATGGGGCGTCGCCACAGCGAGGTCGGCACGGAGGAGAAGGAGGTCGTCTACCACCTGGTCGGGGGCCCCGACGAGCTGGTCAAGGTGGAGATGGACGGCGATCAATTCACGCCGCCGGAGCTGAGCGCCATGGTGCTCCAGCACCTCAAGGAGGCCGCCGAGGCCTACCTGGGCGAGAGCGTCGAGCGCGCGGTGGTCACTGTCCCGGCCTACTTCAACGACGCCCAACGCCAGGCCACCAAGGACGCGGGCACCATCGCCGGCCTGACCGTCGAACGCATCATCAACGAGCCCACCGCGGCCACCCTGGCCTACGGCCTGGACAAGGACAAGACCGGCCGCGTGGCGGTCTACGACCTGGGGGGCGGCACCTTCGACATCTCGATCCTCGAGATCGGTGACGGCGTGTTCGAGGTGCTCTCGACCAGCGGTGACACGCACCTGGGCGGCGACGACTTCGACGAGGAGCTGATCAAGTTCGTCGCCGAGCAGTTCAAGAGCGAGAGCGGCATCGACGTGCGCCAGGACCCGATGGCCATGCAGCGCCTCAAGGAGGCCTGCGAGAAGGCCAAGTGCGAGCTCTCGAGCGCGACCCAAACCGACATCAACCTGCCCTTCATCACCGCCGATGCCTCGGGTCCGAAGCACCTGCAGTGCTCGGTCACACGCGCCAAGTTCGAGCAGCTGGTCGAGGGCCTGGTGGACCGCACCCGCGGCCCCTGCGAGCGCGCCCTGTCCGACGCCGGCCTGAAGCCCGCTGACATCGACGACGTGATCCTGGTGGGCGGCTCGACCCGCATTCCGGCCGTACAGGCCGTGGTCACCGCCATCTTCGACCGCGAGCCCAACCGCAGCGTCAACCCCGACGAGGTCGTGGCCGTCGGCGCTGCCATCCAGGGCGGGATCCTGGCCGGGGAGGTCAACGACGTGGTCCTGCTCGATGTCAACCCCCTGTCGCTTGGCATCGAGACCCTGGGCGGTGTCTGCACCCAGTTGATCGAGCGCAACACGACCATCCCGACCTCCAAGAGTCAGGTCTTCTCGACCGCTTCCGACAGCCAGCCGAGCGTGGAGATCCATGTGCTTCAAGGCGAGCGCGAGTTCGCCAAGGACAACCGTACCCTGGGACGCTTCCACCTGGACGGGATCGCGGCGGCTCCGCGCGGCACTCCGCAGATCGAGGTCTCCTTCGACATCGACGCCAACGGCATCATGGAGGTCAAGGCCGTCGACAAGGGGACCGGTCGCGAGCAGCAGATCCGCATCGAGGCCTCTTCGGGACTGACCGACGAGGAGATCGATCGCATGCGCAAGGAGGCTGACGAGCACGCGGCCGAGGACAAGGAGCGGCGCGGGATGGTGGACCTCAAGAACCAGGTCGACCAGGTCTTGCACGAGACCAAGAACCAGCTCGAGGAGCACGGCGACAAGCTGGGCGAGGAAGACGTGAAGGCCATCGAGGGCGCCACCGAGGAGCTGAAGAAGGCCGCCGAGGGCGACGACAAGGAGGCGATCGAGGCCGCCCTGCTGGAATTCCAGCAGAAGGCCCAGAAGCTCGGCGAGGCGATCTACGCCAAGGCTCAGGCCGAGCAGCAGGAGGCTGGGGCGGGCGAGGCCCCCGGAGCTCCCGAAGGCGGGGACGACGGCGCCGGCGACGAGCCGGTGGACGCCGATTTCGAGGTCAAGGCCTGAGGCGCGGATCTCCCTCGGGAGGCCGTCGAGGCGGGGCGCGGGCGCGACGGTGCGCTCGCGCCCCGCTCTCATGAGGCGCTGGCGCGTGGGCGGCTGCGCTCACCCCTGCGAGCGATGCCGCGCAGCTCTCCTCCTACGCCGGCCGGGCGTGCCCCTCGTGGCCGGCCGGAGGCGTGGGCTGCAGGGCACGGCGTTTGCTCGGGTCCGGGCCCCCGGCTACATTCCCCGCCCGTGATCCACGTCAGCCACCTCACCCGGCGCTTCGCGCGCCTCGTTGCCCTCGACGACGTTTCCTTCGAGATCGGCCGCGGAGAGGTGACGGGTTTCCTCGGCCCCAACGGCGCCGGAAAGACCACGACGCTGCGCATCCTGGCCGGGTACCTGCCGGCCACTTCCGGGTTCGCCAGCGTGGCCGGCTTTGACGTCCTGCGCCAGTCGATGGAGGTGCGCCGGCGCATCGGTTACCTGCCCGAGTCGGTACCCCTCTACGGCGAGCACCGCGTGCAGGAGATGCTCGACTTCCAGGGGCGCCTGCACGGCCTGTC
>DASCMO010000052.1:0-3675 GCA_036010965.1 Planctomycetota bacterium
CGTGGACCAGGGAGATCACGCAGACGATTTCGCGCCCTGGATCGAGCCCTTCGATCCCAACGACACCGATCCGGGTGGCTTCAACGATCCCTTCGCCTCAGCCGCGATTCTCTCGGTCGGGGCCTGGGGGGCCTTTGCCAGTGGCGCGCCGGTCGTGCAGCGTTTCCGTCCGGGCTCCTTCAGCGCCGGCAGCTCGTGCTGGATGCAGCCCCAGGGGAACTTCTTCGAGCTCAGCTTCGGAGCCGACAACCCCGCGGACCCGGACAATTCGGCCGTGCCCGACGGGAAGGGCTGGAACATGGACGTGCTCTACGACACCGGAGTGAACGGCGTGAAGACCTTTCCCTACCGGGGATTGCCCGACCCGCTCGATCCCGACTTCCCGCTCTCGGGGGGCATGGACTTCGAGACCTTCTTCGGCCAGCTCATCAACCACGACGAGGCCGAGGGTGAAGGTTCGCTCCTGGCCGTCCGTTTCCAGGGTGCGCGCGCGACGGGGATCCCCAGCGATCTGTGCGACGTGGAACTGGCGGGCTTCGATGCGGAGATCCAGCCGAGTTCCCTGACCCCGTATGTCCGCCACCCCGAGGACCTGAACCTGTTCGTTCCGCGGCCCAACATGATCCGCTTCACGGTCGTCTTCGAGGAGTTCCTGCGCTCTCAAGGACCGATCCAAGACAACGTGGTGGGGATCACCAATCTCAAGATCGGGGTCCAGCCGAACTGATCGGCGGCCCGCCGTGGCGGTGCTCGGATGCGTGGCGGCGGGAAGCTCCCTCCGTAGGTCTCGGAGAGGTCAGCCTGCATGGATCCCGTAGTCCTCACCGCCCGCAGTCTGCTCTGTGAGCCGGGGCGCTGGATCGAGGGTGGCGGGCTGGTGCTGCATGGCGGACGGGTGCGAGCAGTGCTCGACTCGCCGGGAGCGGTGGCGCGCGCGGGGCTCACCCTTCGAGACCTGGGCGACGTCCTCCTGACGCCGGGGCTCGTCAATGCCCACGCGCACCTTGAGCTGGGCACGCTGGCTGGAGCTCTACCCCCCGATGAGGGATTTGTGGCCTGGGTGGAGGCCCTGATCGCGAGCAAGGCCCATGACGGCGCCGAGGACTTCGCTCGCGCGGTCGCCGTTGGAGCCGAACGCCTGCTGGCGGGTGGGACCACCTGCGTCGGCGACGTGGATTCGACCGGCGCCGCAGGGGAAGGCCTCGACAGCCTCCTGCGAGGGGGTCGGAGGAGGAGAGTCTGCGGGGGAGGCGGCCTGCGGGCGCGCATCTACCACGAAGTCCTCGATGCCGGGGACGAGCGACGCACGGCGGGAGCCCTCGAGCGTCTCTCGAAGCGGCTCGTGGGAGGAGTGCTCGACTCGCCGGGAGCAGCGCCGTGCCGCGGCGAGCCGGGGCGCTACGAGGGAATCGCTCCCCACGCGCCCTACACGGTCAGCCCGACGTTGCTTGCTGCCTGTGGAAAACTGCAGCGGGAGAGCGGTCAGGCCTGCTCGATCCATTGGGCCGAGACGGAGGAGGAAGCCCGCTGGATGGAGCGCGGAGAGGGAGAGTTTGCGCGCCTCCTGAACCACTCTCCCGGCGTCCGCGGGCTCGACGCCATCGAGGCCGCAGGCCTTCTTGGGGCCGGCACGAGCCTCGTGCACGCGAACCACACTGCACCCGGGGAGCGAGAGCGGATCGCGCGCGCCGGGGCGGTGGTGGTCCACTGCCCCGGGACGAACGAATTCTTCGGTCGCTCTCCGTTCGACTTTCGTGCCTGGATGGAGGCGGGCGTGGACCTGGCTCTGGGCACCGACTCCCTTGCGAGCAATGACGATCTCGACATGAGGAAGGAGATGGCTCTCGCGCGCGCGAGCGCGGATCTGGAACCGGCCGACGTCTGGTCCATGGCAACCCTCGGCGGAGCTCGGGCCGTGGGCCTGGCCGGCTCCGTCGGTGCCCTCGTCGAGGGCGCATGGGCGGATCTGGTGGCCTGGCCCTGGAGTGGCGGAGGGCCGGCCGCGGCCCTGGACGCGCTGACCGCAGGCGAGCTGCGTCCGGGGGTGGTCCTGATCTCTGGCCACCCGCTCAGGGAGGGGGACGGCTGAGCGCTCCGGCCGGTTGGAGCAGGGCGCCTGGAGCGATTGCTTCGAGTACGATGTCGCCAGAGGGAGAGGTTGGCGGAGTGGTGAGTGTTCCCCATGTCCCAGGCGAATCTCCCGGCGCCCGGTGCGTATTCCCCCCGCTGATGAGTCTCCTCGGCCAAAGAACCCCGTTCTCGCTCCTCGTCCCCGAGGGCGGCTCGAGTCATTCGGGCGGGGGGAGGTGCCGCCGATGAAGATCGCGATCATCTCCGACCTGCACTCCAACCGCGAGGCCCTCGAGGCGGTCTACGAGCACATCCGCACCCAGGGCGTGACGCGCCTCTTCTGCCTGGGGGATGTGATCGGCTACGGCGCCGAGCCGGAGTTCTGCGTGGATCTCGTGCGTGGGCACTGCGAGGTTTGCCTGATGGGGAACCACGACGAGGCCCTGTTCCGGGATGCGTCGGACTTCAACCCGCACGCTCGGGGTGCGATCGAGTACACGCGCCGGATCATGAAGCCGCGCTGGTACAGCGGCAGCGCGAAGAAGGCCCGCTGGCGCTTTCTCAGGACCCTTCCTGAGATCCACGCGGAGGGGCGCTTCCTGTTCGTGCATGGTTCACCGCGGGATCCGGTGCGGGAGTACGTGCTCTCGACCGATGGGTTCCTCAACCCCGAGAAACTGAGGACCGTGTTCGACTCGTTCGAGGGCGTGGCCCTCGGCGGACACACCCACCATCCCGGCATGCACGACGAATCACTCGCCTTCCATGGGCTCAATGGGGAGGCGTCGACCACCATGGAGATCCCCGCTCAGGGCAAGTTCTTCATCAACGTCGGGAGCACCGGGCAACCGCGCGACAACGACAACCGCGCCTGCTACGCCATCCTCGAGTCCGACAGGATCACCTGGCACCGCGTGCCCTACGACTACAGGGCGACGATGAAGAAGATCCTCGACACCGGAGTGCTCTCGGATCTGCTCGCCCGGCGGCTGGCGATCGGCAAGTAGTCCCTCAGCGAAAGAAGTTCCGCATCACCGCCCGCAGCAGGTCCGGGTTGCGGGCCAGACGGCGCTGGCCGTAAGCGCGCCATTGGGGCCCGAAGGGCACGTAGACCCGCACGGGATGGCCGGCTCCGTGCCAGCGCTCCCACAGCGCCTCCTGCACGCCCATCAGAACCTGGAATTCGTAGTCGTCGGGAGTCTTGCGGAGCTTCGAGACACTCAGGATCAGGCGCCCGCCCAGGGCCTGGTCATGGGTCGCCAGGCAAACGCGCGCGCCGCGCTTCCAGAGCCGTTCGCAGGCAGCGACGAAAGCCAAGCGGATCTGCTCGGGTGCGGTGTGGGCGATCTCCTCGGGTTCGATGTAGACGCCCTTGACCACCCGGACGTCCACGGGCTCGCTTCCCAGCGCTTCGATGTCCTCGATGGTGCGCAGGAGGCGCGCCTGGAGGACGATCCCGACATTCTCGTGGTCCTTGCGGAGTTCGGCGAAGAGCCGCAAGGTCTCGTCGGTGGTCGTGTGGTCTTCCATCTCGACGCGCACGAAGACTCCCAGGTCGGCGCAGTGGGTGGCGAGTTCGGCGTACAGATCGATGGCCAGGTTCGG
>DASCMO010000053.1:0-1982 GCA_036010965.1 Planctomycetota bacterium
ATCCGCGTCGGTTCGCGCCCCTATCGGACCCACACAAAACCCGGAAGAGCCGGAAGTTCAAGCTGCGTTTTCCTTGGGTCCGATAAGTAGGCATTCTGTCAAATAGAGGGGGCGAGGGGAAGAGGCCCCGGTACGGGGCCTGCCCTGGTGGTGGAGCAGGAGCATCTTCTTGCCTGCGAGCTCCGCTCCGAGTCGGCCGTCGCTCAGCTGGATGACTCGGCGATGAGCGCGCGTGATCCCCGGGATCAGCCGAGAAGAGACACGGCCCAGTATGCGGTCGGCCCAGTCCAGGTCCTCCGAGCTCATGCTCGATCTCCCATCAGCCCGTACTTCTTGGCGCGGTAGATGACGGCACCCCGCGACAGGTCGAGCTCACGCGCCACGGCGGCGAGATTGCCGCCGCAGCGATCCAGCAGCTCCACGAGCTCCTCGCGTTCGCGCCGATGCCGCTGCATCCGGATCGATTCCACGCCCCGGGTCCGTTCCGAGAGGACACGGCCGACCTGCGGCGCGTCGATCGGCCGTCCGGCGCTGAAGGCGACCAGCTTCTCGAGGGCCTCGACGAGATCCGCCGCGTTCCGCTTCCAGTCGTGATTCCGCAGCTGCTCGAGCGCGCTTGGCTCGATCTCGACGCTCGGACAGCCGAGTCTCGCCGAGAGGGCGTCCAGCCAGGCGGGCACCAGTACGAGCAGATCCTCGTCCCGCTCGCGCAGCGGCGCGATCCGGATCGAGAAGCGGTCGAGACGATCGGCCAGCTCCGGCAGGAAGGCGCCCCGGTCGGCCAGCTCCAGCAGATCCTCGCTCGTCGACGCGCAGATCCTGCGTGGGACCGCGACGTCGCTCTTCGCACTCTTCAGCCAGAGCAGGCAGCCCTTCTGGTCCTCGGGCGAGAGCGTGTGGACTTCGTCGATGAACACGAAGCTCGGCTCGTCGATCGCATGCAGCCGCCGGCCGCGCACGGGCTCGAAGCGGACGAAGGGCACGTCCGCCATCCCGGAGAGCACCTGGAGACGCCGCGCCGCATCCGATCGCCCCGTACCCGGCTCGCCGCAGAAGAGTACGGGGACGCACAGCTCGGCGACCGCCTCGATCCGGGTGTGAAGCTCCCGGCAGGCGCGACTCCGACCGAGCAGCCGGTCGACGACACCCGGCTGCTCGCCCGCGGCTCGTCGGCTCGCGAGATCCACAGGGCCGAGCGAGGCATGAAGCCCCCGGATCAGCGCGCTCGAGAGCCCATGATCCGGGACCACGAGCATCGACGTCCGCGCCTCCGCGTGTACCTGCTCGAAGATTTCGTGGCTCGCACCGCTCCAGCAGCGCGCGCTCGCGATGACTACGTCGGGCGAGTCCGAGGTGAGACGTCGCAGCGCGTCGTCCGGTCCGTTCGCGACCTGCACGCAGAAGCCTTCGCTCTGGAAACGCTTTGCCAGATTGGCCCAGTGGGGCGTACCGCTCGCGATCAAGAGTGCCGAAGGGGGCATCGATGGTCTCCTTGATCGAGCCGGCGACGCCCGGTCCTATCACCGTCGTGTTCGCGGCTCGATCCACGTGCGGTGCAAGAAGCGATCCCGTCTGGACCCGCGCATGAGATTGCCCCTCATTTTCGTGTGTGACGGGGGAAAGCAATGCAGAAACGAGGACTCGCGTAGCGGAGGTGCACCCTCACCTCGTCTTTGGCCATCGTGTTCAACCCTTTCTCGCCGCTTTTGGCCAACTTCGGCCGATTTCGCCATTCATGGTCGCCACGTCCCGGTCTAGTCGGGCGCGGCGCGCCTCTGCGGTGTCGATCGCGAAGCGCTCGCTGAGGCTTCCGGCCTGGCGTGCCGAGATTTGCCCCTGTTCGGCAGATAGGAAGTTCAAGCTGCGTTTTCCTTGGGTCCGATAAGTAGGCATTCTGTCAAATAGAGGGGGCGAGGGGAAGAGGCCCCGGTAGGTTCCTAGCTCGACTCGCAGAGCTTCTGTATCGTTTCCCAGTGCCGCGA
>DASCMO010000054.1:0-2861 GCA_036010965.1 Planctomycetota bacterium
ATGACGTCGTGGCCCTCGGCGACCCAGAGCGCAGCCTGCTGACGCGCTGGGTGCTCCGCGACCCTCTCAAGCTGCTCGTCCACAGCGACCCGCAACAGCCCGCAGAGCTGTACGAAGTACGTGCCGATCCAGCGGAGGAAAATCCCCTGGACGATCCTGAGGCGGTTCGTGCCCTGAGGGCGGACCTCGACCGGTGGTGGCCCTCTCGCGTCGGGAAGCAGTGACGGCTGGCGACCGCCTTCCGCGCTGGATGGAGGAAGCCTGATTCCCGTTGTGGTCGCCTGACTCCCTGCCGCAGCTCTCGGCCCCGTCAAAACCGCTCGAGTGCAGCCTTGAGCTGTGCGTCGCCGCCGAATTGCAAGAAATCCCCGGGGGCAGGGAGCACCTCGATGTCTACCTCGATGCCCCGACCGTCGTAGAGCCGCCCGTCAGGTCGGAAGGAGGCCATCGAGGCGCAGCGCACCTCCATGCCCGTCTTGGGCAGTCGGAAGGACTGCGAGCGCGCGCTCCCTCCGGAGCTCGCGGCGCCGAGCAGCGTCACGCGAGGCAGGAGCTCGAGAGCGCCGAGGAAGATGTCCGTCGCGCTGAAGCACCCGGAGTCGGAGAGCACCACGACCGGCAGGTCGTAGAAGTACTCGGCGGGGTGACCGGTCCGGTCGAGGACGAGGTAGTGCCAGGCGCTGAATTCGCCGACCGGCTGCCACTGTGGCTCGAAGGCGGCCGCCTCTTGGATTGCCTCGCGCTGCCGATCCCCCCATCCCTTCCAATCGGCTCGGTACATGTAGCGAGCCTCGAGATGATGCTCATTGAAGCGCGACGAGAGGCGGTACTGCGCGATGTTACCCACGACAGCGGGCTCGTCGGGTCCGACCAGATAGCCCCCCAACGCGAGCAGAAGCTCGCGCGTGCCACCACCGTTGCCGCGCACGTCAACGATGAGCCCATTCGTATCGACAAACTCCGCCATCGCCTCGTGCAGCTCATCGACGTCGCCATTCATCTGAAAGATGCGCAGGTAACCGATGTCTCCGTCGAGGATTGCGCTCTTTGAGCGCGGCCAGGCCCCGTACGTGGGTCGGCTCGACGAGACCTCGAGCTCTCGCTCGACCGTCTCGCTCCCGTCCACCGTCGAGAACGTCACTCTCAGCGGCGCGCCCGTCTCTGACCCGAGAATGCGGCGCACCCCGTCGATCTCGCGCATATCGCCGAGGGCTCGCCGACGGACGAGCTGCGGGCTGCCCTTCGCGATGTAGGGCCGCGCCAGCTCAATCCACTCATCCATGGTTCTGCCGTCGATCGCTCGGACGACCGGCGCCTTTGGTTCGACCAGGGCGGAGCGATCCGGAAGAACCGCGACCACGCCAGCAGAGGACTCAACGAGCAAGAAGGGCAGGTACTTGTCGCCGGGCTGACCGAGGGGGAGGTTCGAGCGAACCTGGGCGTGCCCGTCGCCAAATCGCATGAGCAGTCGATGCAGCTCGAGGCGCAGGTCCAGGATGTCCACGTGACCTCCGGTCAGGCCGTCACGGATCAGCGCAAGCTCACGGTCCAGCTCGACCCCACCAAGCCCCAGGTACGCAAACTGATCCTTCAACCCTGCGCCGAAGGCGCCGATGTCTGCGCGAGCATCCTCGACCGAGATGCGGGCCGACGCCGAAGAGCTCCCAGGCACAGCAGATCCCCGGGTATTTCTCGCAGCACGCAACGCCTCCCGCTTGCCACGCGTCATCTGCACGCCCTCGAGCCGGACTGCCGAGCCATCCTCGAGGGAGCGGAGGTCGAGGTCGACCATCCGGTCGCCGTCCCATTCGAGCCTCGCGAGGATAGGAACGAGGTCCTCAGCGAAGCGCTTCTCGCGCCCGGGGGACCACCCGTCGCAGATGACGAGGATCTCTTCGACGGCTATCCCATCGATCGCGACCGGCTCATACCAGGTCTCATCAATTTGGACCTCTGGTTGGCCTCCCGACCAACGCAGCCCGTCGAAGGGGCTGGACTTCTCGTCAACATCCTGGGGGGCGAGGGAGGCGAGACTCAGAACCAGGGCAAGAGAAACCATGAGCGAGAGCCTAAGAAAAAGGGCCATGTCCCTACAGAACAGCCCTCTCTTGAAGTGATAGCGGGGGCCCGCTGGGCTCGGCTGGAGAGCTGGCCCGTCCCTCGCAGCCTGCGCCCGCGCTCCGCTGCTAGCGATCGCCTTCCGCGCTCACGGGCGCCTTGAACACCTTGGAGTTCTGATCGCCACCCGAGACCAGATAGGCGAGGAGATCTCGCAGCTCCTCCGGGTTCAGCCCGTCGATCAGACCGCTGGGCATCTGAGACAGCTTGGACTCACGGATCATGACGATCTCCGTTCGGTCGAAGGTAGTGGCCCGCGCCGCGAGATCGCGTGCGTAGACGGTGACCTCATCCTCGCCCTCCACGAGGATTCCCTCGGCGAGTCGCCCATCGTTGTCGAGGACGATGTGCGAGCCGTACTGGTCCGAGATCACCTTGCTGGGTTCGATGATGGCCTCGAGGATGTCCGGCACCGAGAACTTGTTGGCGACCGTGGTCAGGTCGGGCCCGATCGCCCCGCCTTCACCATCGAAGCGGTGGCAGGCGCTGCAGGAGGCGGCATGGAAGAGATTGCGGCCCACGGTGTAATTGCGGCCAGAGAGACCCTGGCCAAGAACATCGGCGGCGGCGTCGCGCGTCCACTGCCTACCCGGTCCGGCGGGCGGCGTGACGTCATCCGGGGGCGGCGCAACCAGCGATTGCCCGAGGAGGGCTGCCAGGGAGTGTTGCTCACTGACCGTCAGACTGGCCACGGCCTCCTTGCGGATGTTCGCGAGGAATCCGGCGAAGCTTGCTCCTCCGGG
>DASCMO010000055.1:0-20283 GCA_036010965.1 Planctomycetota bacterium
AGTGGTCGCGTTGTGGTCGAGGTAGACGGAGCGCATGGCGCGCGGCGGCCTAGCTGCCGTCGGCGCGCCCGTCGCTCGCGCTCGGCGCCGGAGAGGCGCCCCCGAGGGTGCGCAGCTCGAGATCGAGGGCGTTCTCTCGTGCTTGTTGCGACTCTTCCACGGAAGCGTCTGCCAGGGGCGGGGGGGCTGGGTGCAGGACCTTCGCGGGCAGCGACTCGGCGGGGGCGGCCTCCGCGGGTGCAGCGCCCTCCTCCCGCGCGGGAAGCGATCCGAGCTCGCGACGCGCGTCTTCCTGCCCGATCAGCTCTCCCGCCAGGGCGCGGTAGTCGCTGGCTCCGTTCGATCCCGGCGCGTACTCGAAGATCGTCAGGCCATGGCTCGGCGCCTCGGCGAGCTTGACGTTGCTGCGCACGCTCTGGGCGAAGACCTGCCCGGGGAAGTAGCGCCGGACCTCGCCAAGCACCTCGCGCGCGAGGCGCAGACGGTTGTCGTAAAGGCAGGGAACGATGCCGGTCACCTCGAGATCGGGATTGAGGCGACGGCGGATGAGCTGGACAACCTCCTGCAGCTTGCCCATTCCCATCAGGGCCAGGTACTCGGTCTGGACCGTGATCAGGACCTCGCGAGCCGCGGCCAGGGCGTTGATCGAGAGCAGGCCCAGGCTCGGCGGACAGTCGAAGAGCAGGTAATCAGCCGGTGCAGCGCCCGTGCGTTCGCGGTGCTCGTCCTCCCAGGCGGAGACGGCGTCGCGCACCAGGGTCTCGCGACCGATGGCGCTGGCGAGTTCCATCTCGGCGCCCGAGAGGTCGATGTTGCTCGCGATCACCGAGAGGCCCGGCGTGGACGTGGCGCGCACCGCCTGCGCGATGCTCGTCTGGCCCAGCAACACGCTGTAGATCGAGGGGTCGCTGCCGGAGATCTCCTGGCCGAGGTGCAGGCTCAGGTTGGCCTGCGGATCCATGTCCACCAGGCACACGCGTCGGCCTCGCTCGGCCAGGGCCGCGCCCAGGTTGACGGAGGTCGTGGTCTTACCCACGCCCCCCTTCTGATTCATGACCGCGATGCGCCGCATGTTGTCCCGAAGCCCTCTGCGCGTCGGGCGTCCTAGGCTAGCCCAACTCCCGCGCGAGTGCTCACCCCAGACTGAGCAATCACCTAGCCTGGGAGTTCGTGAGGGCCGGGAGGGTCGAGCTGCACGACGAGGTGTTCTGCGCTGAGGGAATCAAGGGCGAGGGCGAGCGGCTCCAACCAGTCCAGGCCGTGGCGAGCGACGAGAGAGAACGGGCCGAGCAGCGCCTCCTGGGGCTGTCCTTCGGGGGTCAGGGTCCCCCTCAGTCGCCGCAAGTGGCGGCCCCGTGTGCCGGCGCGCTGGCGATGCGCGCGCGCAGCGCGTTCGGCGAACCCCTCCACCAGCTCCTCGACCTGCCCGGCGGTGCGGCGCAGTCGGGCCCCGAGGCCGCGGTCGATTTCGGCCAGTTCGGGCCGCAGTCCTCGCAGGGAAGCGCCCGCGTCTGCAGCGATCGCGCGCAGGCGGCCGAACACCGGCGGCTCGGGCTCGGACGTCGCCGTCAGCTCCGCGGCGCCGCCCAGCACGTCGGCCACTTCCAGGGAACTGGCTTCGAGCGAGCGAGCGCAGGCATCGTCGACGACGCTCACCGGGCCGCGCAGGACGAAGGCGCCGGGTTCCAGGGCGAGGGCGCGGCGCAGGGGCCCGGCGGCGGCTCGCAGGGCCAGGGAGCGTGCCCCGCCCAGCTCGCAGACGCTCGGCAGGACGAGGTCGAGCAGCAGGTGCTCGAGCCGCGGCCCCCCCACCCAGGCCGCCGGTTCACCGACGATCAGGGCCGCCAGCTCCGCCCCGCTGCGCGAGCCGGGCTCGCCTTCGAAGCGATAGCCCTCGCCGCCAGCTCGCAGTTCGCGTGGGCCGCCGACTCCGAAGTGGACGAGGGCGCTCTGGGCCTCGACGCCCGCCGTGGGGTCGAGGTCGGCGACCGCCCGCGCGCCCTCGGCCAGGGCGTCGGGCGAGACGCCGCCGACGATCCGGACCAGGGCGGCGGCCAGCTGCGAGCGGATCCAATCCGGCTCCACCACGACCAGCCCTAGGGGTCCGGCGAGGGCGAGTAGCGAGCGCGTGAAGGCGCGCGCCGGGCTCTCGCCGGGACGCGGCATCAGCAGCTCGAGGGCCTGCTTGAGGTGCGGCTCGTCGCCGTGGAGCTGGAGCAGGGCGCTGCGCAGGGCGCCGGTGCGGTGAAGCTCTTCGTCGATGCGCTGCGCGCCCAGGGCGATGCGCTCCTCGCCCATCGAGGTCAGGCCGACCTGCTGCAGGGCGAGCTGGCGATTCAGGAGGAGTGCCGGGGCGAGGGTGCACTCGTCGGCGCGGTTGAACAGGATCGGGAGCACCGGCGCGCCCAGGTGCTCGGAGAAGCGCCGGGCCAGGCGCACCGTTGCGAGGGCCTTCCAGAGAGAGGCCAGAGGGCCTGCAAACAATCCCGGCCGGGCGCTGGTGACAACGCAGAAGGTCCCCGGCCGGGCCAGGGCGCGGGCGCCTTCGAGTACCGCCACGTGCGGTTCGAGCGCCGCCAGGGGGCCGAGCAGGGCGCTCGACAGCTCGGCGCGCAGGCCCTCGCCCCAGACGTCGGCCATGCCGCCGAGGTCGGCGGTTGAGCGCAGCAGGCGCATCTCGGGCAGGGCGCACTCGCCGGCCAGGGCGGCGCGGGCCAGGGGCGTGAGGGGCGGAAAGAGGTCCGCGGGCAGGAAGGCGAAGCGGCCCGCCATCGGAGTCAGCGTGACGCCAGGCCGTCGCGCACGCCGCCGACCATGGCGTCGAGGGCGTCGGAGGCTGAGTCCTTCCAGTGCCGTCCGACGTTCGCCTCCTGGCGGTAGGCGAAGGCGACCCCGCGCGAGGAGGAGACGAGCGCCCCGCCCGGGCGGGAGGTGAAGGCGTCCATCACATCGGCCGGCCCCGCGCCCTGGGCGCCGAACCCCGGCAAGAGGAACGGGGTGTGGGGCATCAGCCCGCGCATCTCGCGCAGGATCCCCGGGTGGGTCGCGCCGACCACGGCGCCCACGGCCGACAGGCCGCACTCGCCGCGCAGGTCCCCGCCCCAGCGGTGGGTGGCCAGGGCCATCTGGTGGCAGAGGGGCGGCTCGCCGTGCAGCTGAAAGTCCTCGCTGCCGGGATTGGAAGTGCGAACGAGCACGAAGATCCCCCGGCCCGCGCGCTGGCAGACGTCCAGGAAGGGCTCCACGGAGTCGTGGCCGAGGAAGGCGTTGACCGTGACGGCGTCGCACAGGCGGTGGTCGGGAGCGCCGCCGGGGCCTTCGAGGAAGGCGCTGGCGTAGGCGGCGGCGGTCGAGGCGATGTCGCCGCGCTTCACGTCTCCGATCACGAGCAGGCCCGCATCATGGGCGTGGGCCACGACGCGCTCCCAGGCCGACGCGCCGTCGGCTCCGAAGAGCTCGAAGAAGGCGGACTGGGGCTTCACCACGGCGATGCGGTCAGAGGCGAGGTCGATCAGCTGGCAGAGGAAATCGCCCACGGCCCCTGCACGCTCGGAGCGGGCGGCATGCGGGTCCCGTGCGGCGGCGAACTCCTCGGGCAGGAGGGCGAGGTGGGGGTCGAGGCCCAGGACGCAGGGGCTGTCCTTCTGGGCGATGGCCGTGGCGAGGCGGTCGGCGAAGTTCACGGCGCCTCCCGAGGGTCGGGGACTGTCTTGGTGGACCCCTCGCGGCCCAGGGGGGCGAGGTCGTCTTCCAGCCTCTCGATCATCTCTCCGGTGGGGACGAGCACGCCGGCCGAGACCGTGGTGCGCAGGGCTTCCTCGACGCTGATCGGCAGAGGGATCAGCCGGTGGGCCTCGATGAAGACCGTGAAGCCGGTCATGGGCATGGGCGAGGTCGGGACGAAGCAGCTCACGTAGCGTCCGCCGAGGTGTTCGTGGACGGTCTTGAGTCCCTCGCTGGTGACGAAGGCGATGGCCCAGACGCCCTCGCTGGGGTAGGGCGCGGCCACGACCGTGTCGAACTCCATCTCGGTGTCGGAGAGGAAGAACTCCACCAGCTGCTTGGCGTAGGGATAGACCGAGCGGATGACCGGCACCTGCTGCATGGCGCGGTCCACGCCCAGGATCATGCGCCGCCCGAGGAAACCGCTGGCCAGGTAGCCGGCGGTCAGGACCAGCATCAGCGAGAAGAAGACCCCGATCATGGGGTGCACGACGCCCTTGACCGCGTCGCGCAGCTTCTCGGGGTGGATGGCGAGGGCGTCGAGGTCGCGCAGCAACGTGCTCTTCGCCTCGTGCAGGGCGGCGAGTCCGTTGCGGAAGGCGGGGTTCTCGAGGCCCGTGCGGTCGAGCTGACTGCGGAGGTCTACCGGCAGGGTCTCGGGGTTGAGGAACTCGTCGCTCAACGGGTCGATCCCGACCGTTCTCAGGACCTCCCAGCCCACGCCGTTCCCCTCCAGACACCAGTAGATGGCTGTGTTGATGGGAGTCGTGACGTAGTTCTTCGCGAACTGCACGACCGTCACCAGGATGAAGAGGGTCAGGACGGCGGGCAGCACCGTCACCACGCCGCGCAGGAAGAAGCTCTTCTTGCGCTTTCCGCCCCGCGTGGCGGACCTTTTCTTGCTGACCTTGCGAGACTCGGGCTGGTCCATGGGCGTTACCGCGGCTCATGGTACCCCCTGGGCGCTCCGCAATCCGCGCTAGAACCCGCCCAGGAAACGCGCGGCCACCGCGTCCGCAAGGGGTAGGCCGCGCTCGCTCAGGCACAGGAGCTGGCCGCGCTCTTCTAGCAGGCCCTCTTCGAGCAGGGGGCGGGCGACGGCCAGGGCCGGGTCGTCCGTTCCCTCGAAGCCTGCGGTGCGCCGGGCCTGGGCGGGATCGACCCCCTCGGCCGTGCGCAGGCCCAGCCACCAGGTCTCGCCCAACCGCTCGGCGGGGGCCAGGGTCTCGCTCCAGTCCGCCGCCGCGTTCCCCGCGGCCACGGCCGCGCGCCAGGGGCCGATGGCGCGCGGGCTGGCGCTGCGCGTGCCGGCGACGTGGCTGACGGCGGAGGGCCCGAGCCCCACGTAGGGGCCGTTGGCCCAGTAGTTCAGGTTGTGGTCGCAGCGCTGCCCGAGGGGGGCGTAGCTGGAGATCTCGTAGGGCTCGAGCCCCGTGTCCCGGCAGAGCTCGCGCGTGATCCAGAATAGTTCCAGTTCGACTTCCTCGGGCTGGGCGACGATCAGGCCCCGCTCGAGCCAGCGCTGGAAGGGCGTGTGCTCCTCGAAGGCGAGGTTGTAGGCCGAGAGGTGGTTGGGCTCCCGTTCGAGCACGCGCTGGAGGTCGCGGCGCCAGGTCTGGGGGTCGTGGCCGGGGGCGGCGTAGATCAGGTCGGCGCTGACGTTCGTGCAGCCGGCGCTGCGCGCCGCTTCCAGGGCATCGAGGCCCTGGCGGGCCGTGTGGACTCGCCCGAAGCTGGCCAGGACCTCGGGCTGCAGGCTCTGGATGCCGATCGAGAGGCGCGTCACCCCGCCGGCGAGCAGGCCCTCGGCCTTGGCGGCGTCGAGGCTCTCGGGATTGCACTCCGCGGTCACCTCGCGCGCCGAGGTGCGGAAGCCGGTGCACTCCTCCAGGCCGTCGAGCAGGCGTTCGAGCTGGGCCAGGGAGAGCAGGGAGGGAGTGCCGCCGCCCAGGTAGACGGTGCGCGGCGAGGCGGGAGCGCGCTGTCGGGCCTCATCGAGGATGGCCTCGAGCGCGCCGTCGATGTCCTGTCCCTCGGCCACGACCGAGAAGAAGTCGCAGTAGTGGCAGAGGGCCACGCAGAAGGGCAGGTGGACGTAGAGCGGCGTCCCGGCCGGGGCCGGGGCGCCCTGGGGAATCTCAGTGCTCGCCCGCGGACTCCGCGCTGGGCTTGATGGGTTGGTCTCGGGGGCCATGGTCCTCGCTCATCACCCCGTAGAGCTTGCGCAGCGCCTCGCGCTCGATCTGCCGCACACGCTCGCGGGTCAGCCCGATGACCTTCCCGATCTCCTTGAGGGTCATGGGATCGCTGCCCTCGCCGAGGCCGTAACGCAGGCGCAGGATGGTGGCCTCGCGCTCGTCGATGGCGCCGAGCAGCTCCCGCAGTCTATCCAGCATGTCGGCCGCCGCCATCTGCTCGTCCGGCGGTCGCGCGTTGCTGTCGCTGACCGTGTCCTGGTTGGCGGAGAGGACATCCAGCGAGACCTGGGGCCCCATGCCGGAGACCTGGATCGTGCGCTTCAAAAGGGGCCAGTTGTTCTGCGGGATGTCGAGCTCCTCCGCCACCTCCTCGACGGTCGGCACGCGGCCCATGAGGAAGGTCAGCTCCTGGGTGACCACTCGCCAGCGGCTGATCAGCTCCGTCATGTAGCTCGGCACGCGTACGGACTTGACCGTGTTGGTCAGGGCGCGCCGGATGGATTGCTTGATCCACCAGGTGCCGTAGGTCGAGAAGCGGCATCCGGCCGCCGGATCGAACTTCTCGGCGGCCTTCATGAGCCCCACGTTGCCCTCCGCGATCAGGTCCGGCAGGGACAGGCCGCGGTCGGAGTAGAGCTTGGCGACCGACACCACCAGGCGCAGGTTGGCGCGGATCAGGTGCTCGCGGGCGACGAGGTCGCCGGCCTGGACCCGGGCGCCGAGCTCCTTCTCTTCGTCGGCCGTGAGGAGGGAAACCTCGTTGATCTCTTGAAGGTACGTCTCTAGACAGCGTTCGGCAGAAATGGCTGGTGCTCCTTCCGGGGCCTCGGGGAAGGGCCGGTGTGGCCTGCGGGCTCCGAGACCTTCCCATCGGACCTGCGGGCGTCCGGCCTTGAGCCCTCCTGGCAAGGGGCTGCCCGCCCCCTTTCTTCGCCGTCCTCGCGAGGGTCTGGTAGGTTTACGTCAAGGCTCGTCCGGGTTGCCCTCCAGGCTTGTGCTCGCGCGCGCCGCGCCCCACCGCAATGAGCGAAACCTCGATCGACGAGATCATCACCGAGAGGGCCTTCAAGCGCTCCCTCGCCGCCCAGGGCGAGATGTTCTTCCGCCTCGCGAACAGCCTGCTGGGCCCCGGGCGCCCGGGCTGGACCCGCCGCCACCTCTACCAGGTCGTCAGCGAGGCCGACGCCCTCGAGTCCTTTCTCGACGACCACGGGGCGCGGGACAACCGCACCTTCCACCAACTGCGAGAGCTCGTCGCGTCCATCCGTGGCCTGGCCCAGGCAGGTTTCAGCTTGCGGCACCTGAGCGGACGGCTGGAGAGCTACGGGACCATGTTGGCCCTGAGCGGTGAGGCCGCGGGAGGCATCGAGAGGTCCATTGCCGGCGCGCGCGACTTCGTCGAGCGCAGCGTCGGCGCCCTGCTCGGGGCTTGCGTGGCTGAGGCGGGAGCGATTGGCATTGAACTTTCCTCTGAAGGATTCCCATCTGACCGTTATCTTCCCGACAGTCGGAGGAAGAGGCTTCCCCGGAACGTGGGCGAGGAGGTCATCGAGGAGGAGGCCCAACACATCGCGGAGGTGGCCTCGAAGTACTTGCAGGTGTGCGACATGTTCGACGCGATCGGCGTGCGTCCTCTGCAGGAGGCCGAGGCTTGCGAGCGCTACCTGAGCGAGCGCTGCACCGAGGAACAGGCGCGCGTCTACGAGGCGACGGTCCACAACCTCCAGTCGGCTTACGACACCTATGTCAAGAACACGGTGCTCGAGGCGGGCGATGAGCGCCTGCCGCGCCTGCGGGGGCACGCTTCCGCGGCCCTGCACCTGCTCGAAGCGGTCACCCTCCTGGCGCACTTCGTGGAGCGGCACGAGGCCAGCGACCGCCAGGAGAGCGCCGTGCGCCGCATCGACGAGGTTGTGAGCCGGCGGGAAGTGCGCCAACTGACCCTTAACATCCTGTTATGTGGGGCCCAACAGTTCATCGAGATGGGGCGGCCCTTGGCGGAGGACCTGCTCCCCTCCTACACCAACGTCCAGGAACTCGAGGTCGAGGTCGAGTTCGGCATGGTCCTTCACGCGCGCCCCATGTCGCTGATCGTGCGCATCGTGAGTCACCACGGGACGCCGGTGGAGATGGAGGTCGCCGGCTCGACCTGCAACGCCGGTTCGATCATGGACCTGATGGTTGCGGTGGGCTCGAACTCCAGCGCGACGCGCTTTCTGTTCCGCGGGGATGAGCACCCCTTGCGGGACATCGAGGCCCTGTTCGAGAGTTCCCTGGGGGAGGGCGGGCTCTCGACCCTTCCCGAGACCCTCTCCTACCTGCGGGACGATTGAGGTCCCGAAGGGCGCGCGCCCTGCCTCAGACCCCCAGGGAGAGACGATCAGCCAGGACACCGGGCAGGCCGGCGGCGCGGATGCGGGCCGCTTCGCGCTCAATGTCGTAAGTGGCGCGGCGTATCCAGACCAGGCCGAGGTCGCTGTCGAACAGGGCGTAGGCCGCGCGCTCGTCGTCGTCCCGCGGCTGGCCGACGCTGCCGACGTTGATCAGCGCGCGCCGGGCCTGGCCCACATCGATCTCCGCGTGATCGAAGCAGGTGGAGGTGCGCAGGGGGTCCTCGTGCAGGCGCAGCAGGGCCAGGGGCACGTGGCTGTGGCCCACGAAGCACACCGGCCGCTCCATGATGTCCAGGGAGGGGTCGCCGTCGGTGGAACTCAGGATGTAGTCGAAGAGCTCGGGACGGTGGAAGGTGCCGTGGCCCACGCAGCAGTGCTCGAGCTCGGCGACGAGGGGCAAGGCCCTCAACCAGGCGAGCTCCTCCTCGGCCAGCACGCCCTGGGTCCAGAGCACGGCGGCTCGGGCGTATTGATTGAAGTAGAGGATCTCCATCTCCCCGGCGCAGGCCGCGTCGTGGTTGCCCCTCACCACTTGCACATTCCGCTCGCGCAGGAGCTGGATGCACTCCCTGGGCGCCGCGCCGTAGCCCACGACGTCGCCGACGCTGATGATCTGCTGCACGCCCTCGCGGTCGAAGCACTCCAGAACGGTCTGCAAGGCGGACAGGTTGGCGTGGATGTCTCCCAGGATGCCGTACTTCATGGGTGGTCGGTGGTGGCGGCGGGGCTGCTCGTGGCGGCGTGTGGTCGCGCGGCGAGCAGGCCGGCGCAGGTGGCGAGGGCCAGGACTCCGAGCCAGGTATCGGACCAACCCGAACCCCCCGCCGCGGCGAGGTCCAGATGTCGGGAGGCGTCCAGCAGCCGCGCCGCTCGCGCGGGCCAGAATCCATCGCTTCCAATCAGGGCCGGAAGGGCCCAGGTCGCCAGCGGGAGCACGAGCATGCGAAGCGGGACGGGAAGGGGCAGGTGCAGCAGCAACAGCCCGGCCGCGGCCAGGTGAGCCAGAACGCCGACCAGCCCGAGACCGAGAGCCAGGGCATTCCAGGCAAGCGGCGGCCCGTGCCCCAGAAGGGACGTCGAAAGCGGGACGGCCAGGGTCAGGGCGACGGCCAGGCCGCCGCCGGCGAGCAGGCCCACCGCGCGCGCCGCGAGGCGTTGCGGGGCGGCGAGGCGCAGAAAAAACCACTCACACTGCCCCAGGGCGCCGAGGGAAAGGGAGCTCCCGAAGAGCCCTGCCATAAATGAAACTTCGTAAATAAGCCCGTCAGGTCCGGACCCTTCGCCCCCTGCGCTGAGGGGGCTCAGGACCAGTGCCAGTTGCCAAGCCGCGAGGCAGAGGGCCAGGCCGACCCAGGCAGCCGGGCGCCGAAGGGTGTACAGCGCCATCCAGCGGGCTACGGCCAGAAGGCTCATGGGTGCATTCTGGCCCCTGGCGATGGACGGATCCAGGAATGCCCGGCCGGCTCGTCGGGGGCGCCCGCCTTGACTGTCGCCGGGGAAGGCTTAGCCTGCGCTCCATGAGCATGGAACGCAGACTGGGCCGTGGATTGAGCTCGCTTCTCGGGTCGCCCGCCGCCGGAGTGTCGGGTGAGAGGCCGTCCGAGATCTCCGTGGCGGAGATCCGGCCCAACCCTCACCAGCCGCGCCGAGCGTTCGAGGCCGAAGGCCTCGAGGAGCTGCGGGCGAGCATCGAGAGCCACGGAATCCTGCAGCCGGTGGTGGTTCGGCGCCATGGAGGTGCGTGGGAGCTGATCGCCGGCGAACGGCGCTTGCGGGCAGCGGTCCTGGCGGGGCTCGAGTCGATTCCGGCCCTGGTCCGTGAGGGCGTGTCGGATGACGAGATGCTGGAACTGGCCCTGGTCGAGAACCTGCAACGGCGCGACCTCGACGCGCTAGAGAAGGCACGCGGATACCAGGGCATGATGCAGTCCCTGGGGATGACCCACGAGCAGGTGGCCGACAAGGTGGGGTTGCAGCGCAGCTCGATCACCAACCACCTGCGCCTGCTGGAGCTGACCGATGAGGTGCAGGAGGCGATCTCCTCTGGCCTGATCGGCATGACCCATGCCCGGGCCCTGCTGGGGGCTGGGGACGAGATGGAGCAGCGCCGCTTGCTTGGCCGGGTCGTGCGGGACGGCCTGTCGGCACGCCAGGTGGAGGGGCTGGTGGCGCGCGCTTCGGACAAGAAGCCGCGGGCCGCTCAGGCGGCGCGGCCCGAGCCAGCCCCGTGGGCTCGGGAGCTGGCCGACCGCATGCGCGAGCACCTCGGGACGCGGGTCGAGGTGCGCAACGCGAGCAAGGGCGTACGGGGCCAGATCGTGATCGAGTACTACGATCGCGAGGGCCTGGATAGCCTCTGTGATGCCCTGGCTCCGCGCTCGGAGCTGTAGGGGCACACCATTCAGGCCGCCTCGAGCGGATGTTCCCCGGGAAACATGGTCCGGCCTCCGCGCGCGAGAGGTCTGGGGGCGGGACCAAAGGCGGCGCAGCGCCTCAGAGCGCCACGGCGGCGTCGATCGCGACCGCGTTCTGGGGCCGATCGATCGAGCCCTCGGTGAGGGGAGAGCGGCTGATCGCCCGCACCACCTCGAGGCCTTCGACCACCTGGCCAAAGACCGTGTAGCCCTCGTCCATCACGTGCGAAGGGTTGACGAGGATGTAGAACTGGCTCCCCGAGGCCTCTTCCGCGAGGGCGCTCTGCTTCTCCGCCCCCAGGGCACCAGCGAAGTGCCGCAGGCCGGTTTCCTCGGGCTCCAGGGTGTATTCCGGCCCTCCCAAGCCCCAGGTCTCCGGCGCGCCGCTGCGGGTGTTCGGGTCGCCGCCGGCGATCAGGTAGCTGTCGCGCACGCGGTGGAAGCGCGTGCCGCTGTAGTACCCCTCTGCGCACAGCTTCAGGAAGTTCTCCACATGGCGCGGAGCACGGTCAGGATAGAGGACGATGACGATCTCGCCCTCGGTGGTCGAGAGGCGGACGCGGGGGGCGTCCGCGGGCGGCTCGGGGTTGGCGAAGACCGCGGAGTGCTGGACGCGGAACGCGGCGCTGTCGGCGAACACCCTGCTTAGGCGCTCGACCACCGTGCGCGGTGTCGCATCGGCCTCGAAGGAGAATCGTTCAGCCGCCAGGAGGTGTTCGGGGTGGTCCTGGGCCAGCTGCGCCAGGGCGGCCTGGGCCTGATCGAACTCTCCGTCTTCCGCATGGCTCAGGGCCAGGCTGTAGGAAGCCCAGGCGGCCGCCGGCGTCCCGGCGATCTCCGCCAGGACGGGCTCGATCTCGCCCGGATCGCCGAGGATGCCGATCCCGCTCTCGTCCAGGGCCAGGCCCAGGGCGTCCCAGCTCGCGTCCTTGTTCCCTTCGGCCTGGAGCTGGACGAAGCTCCAGCCCAGGACCGCGGCGCAGACCAGGCCGGCGAGCACCGCGAACTTGGGCCAGTGGCGCTCGATCCAGAGGCTGACCCCCTCCTTCTCCTCGGTCGGAGCGAAGGTGACGTCGGTGGCTTGTTTGTGCTGGTCAACCATGGCGAAGGCTAAATGGGGCGTAAAGTGCGGCTAACTACAGGGAAGTTGCCGGTAGGTTAGGGTGAAGTTAACGGCTAGCGTGGTTCTGGGCGGCGCTCGCGGGGGGTCCCGAGTAGAGCAATCTTGGCTGGCTCGCTGGCGTCCTATCCGGTCCGTTCATCGATGGCGCAGGGGTAGAGCGGGCTGGGGGACGCGGGCGGTCATGTCGCTGCCTTGGGGGCAGCGGTGGCAACCGCGTGACGCGACATTATATCGGTTGAGTATCGCGGGCCACAAGTTCGTGGGGACAGGGGCTACCATGCGGGTCTGGACAGATCGTCACGAAGGGCGGGGCGTGAGCGTAGTCCCCCAGGCTCGGCCCGATCCGCCTGCCTCCTCGACCAGAAACCGACGCCATGCACTCCGTACTTCTCGTTCTCCTGCTGAGCACCGGCGCGAGCGACCCGCAGGCTGTGGTCACGGACGCCCTCGCGCCGCTGATCCTCGTCCGGCACGAGGCGCCGCCCCAGGATCCCGACCGCGACAAGGAATACGAGCGCCGGCGCGAGGCCGCCGGCAAGGACGTGGAGGCCCTGTGGGACCTGCATATCTGGTGTTCGTCCTTCGGCATGAGCAAGCAGAGCCGCTCCTGTCTGCGTGCGATCCTCAAGAGCGACTCGGACCACAGGCCGGCGCACGAGGCCAGCGGACATCTCTTCTTCGACGGGAAGTGGTTCACGACCCAGAAGAAGCTCGACAAGTACAAGAAGGCGGAGGGGGAGCGCATCGCCAAGGAGAAGGGCCTGGTGCGCTTCGAGGACGAGTGGGTGCCCGAGGCCGACCTGCCCTTCCTGCGCCGCGGCCTGGTGCGCGATGGAGCTGGCGAGTGGGTTTCCAAGGAGGACCTGGAGCGCCAGGAGGCCGGCTGGATCCGCCAGGATCTGGTCTGGATCAAGCCTGAGGAGGCCGAGAACGTCGACAAGGGCCTGTGGAAGTGCGGCGAGCGCTGGCTCGACCAGGTCGAAGCGGACAAGTACCACTCCAGTCTCGAGCGCTGGTGGATCATCCCCGGCGACCACTTCCTGCTCCACAGCACCTGTGACCGAGAGGTCGCGGAGAAAGCCCTCGAGGTAATGGAGCGCGCCTGGCGCGACCTGCGGAGGGTGTTCGGGATCGTGCCTGCGCGCCCGGTGGCGGTGGCGCTCCTGCGCGACTCCGGGCAGTACGGGCGCTTCGCGGCGGGCGACCAGGCCACCGGACGGCCGGCGGTGGAGTTCGCGGCGCTCTCCTCGGTGCACTACGCCTTCTTCGCCGACGCCTGGTTCGACCTGAAGACGAACGAGTACAAGGGCGGCGGCGTCGCTTACTGGGACGCGTCCACCGACGCCGGGAATTCCTTTGGCCCGCACGCGGCGCGCCACGCGGCGGCGCACTCGTTCGTCGAGGCCCTCGACCCCAGCCCCGTCGCCCTCGCCAAGGCGCTGACGGCCTCGAACCCCGAGACCATCCGCAGGGCGTTCTACAAGGAAAAGAAGCTGCCCGAGTGGTTCCGCTACGGAGCGGCTGCCTACGCGGAGCGTTACTTCATCGACAGCCTCGTGGCTGCAGGCGGGAACCCGCACTGGGCGCGTGAGTGGTCGATCCAGAACATCGCCGCCAAGGGCGGCCTGCGGCCCGTGCGCCAGGTGTTCAGCGGAGAACTGTCGGTGTCGGATCCGAGCGGTTCGTCCAAGCTCATCAACGAGCGCGGACTCGTGATGGCCTTCATCCTCGACGGGGCCTGCGCGGAGGTGCTCGAGCGCCACAAGGCCATCCGCGACGCCCTGGAGGCTGGCGATCAGGACCTCTCAAAGCTCTTCGGGGCGCTAGAAACCGAGATCAACAAGCACTCCAGCGACCTGCGCAAGTTCGCGGGGCTCTAGCAATCCGCTCGGGAATGCTCTGCCTAGATGGTGCCTTCCCCGCCCCCCACGGGTCGCCCTCCGCGGGCCCTTCTCGACGATTCCCACGAACCTCCCCCTCATGATCGCCTCCCTTCTCCTCTGTCTGCCGCCGTGCGTTCTGGCCGGTGACCACGCCGTCCTGCACCCCGCCGACGCGACCGTCTACCTCGAGCTGCCCGACATCCCCGCGGCCATCGCGGCCTACCCGAATGCGCCGCTGCTGAGTCTCCTGGCCGACGCGGAGGTCAGCGCCGCCGTGGCGGGCCTGGGCCTCGTGGAGGAGCCCGAGGGCTTCGACCTGCTCCATGCCGTCGGCGCGGCGATCGATGAGCGCATCGACGATCTACCCTGGGAGGCCCGACGCGGGCTGGAGCTGGTGGCCTCGGCTCAGAGCGCCTCCCTCTCCCTGCGAGCCGGCAACGAGGGCGCCCTGCTCGCGGCCGTCGTGGACGGCGAGCTCTTCGTTGGCGGCATCCCCTACAACGCCCTCCAGGCCATGGAAGGCGGCGGATTCCTGCTCGTGCTCGAGCTTCCCACGGAGGACGCCTCCGGAGAGGCGGTCTACCTGGTGGAGGGCGGCCTGGGGGCAGCAGGGGTCCTGCCCGAGGTGGACGAGATGATCCTGCTGGGGGAACCCGCAAAGGTGCGCCGCTACTCGATCCCCGGCACCGCGGGGGAGACGGAGCTATGGTTCACGCGCGCCGGCGCGCGCCTCTTGATGGGGGGTGGAACCACCACGCCCGAATCCGTCGCAGCGCGCGCCGCCGACGCCGCTGCGCCTTCCTCGATCGCCACGACTCCCGATCGGCGGGCGGCCCAGGCGGCCTTCGGCGAGCCGCAGGGCGCGCTCCTCTACGAGGCGGTCCTGCACGTGGAGGGCCTCTCGAACCTCGCTGCCGTCCTCGTCGGCACGCGCTTCCCTCAGGCGGAGCACGCCGCCCGGACCCTGGTGCGCTCCTTCTTCCACGGCGACCGCTACCTCATGCAGCGGCGCGTGCAGCTCGTCGGCGACCGGTTCGTCAGCGAGACCTTCGCCCCGCACGGCTCGGGAGTCTTGGCTTCGCGCCCACTCCAGCAGGAGTCCTTCGCGATGCTGCCGGCCGAGGCCATCGGCGCCTGGGTCGCCGACCTCGACCCCGATGCGCTCTCGGAGCTGGTCGGGACGCTGATCGCCGACTTGAGCGGGATGGACCCCGAGTTCGCGCTGTCCTCCCTCGAATCCGGGTTCGGCTTCCAGTTCGAGGAGGACCTCTTCGGTTCCCTGGGCCACCGGATGGTTTTCTACTGCATGCCGATCAGCGGCATCGCCCTGCCGAAGCTGGTCCTGTGTGTCGAACTGGCCGACGCGCCGGCCTTCGAGCGTGGCGTGAGCGGCCTGGCCGCGTTCCTCGAACAGGCGGCCGGCGGCGAGCTGAGCCTCGCCACCAAGCCCTACCGCAAGACCCCGCTCGTGACCCTCGCGCCGGTGGGCGGCGGCGCCCCCGCCGGCGGTGGGCCGGCCGCGATGATCTCGGGCATGTTCAACCCCCAGCTCTCGGTCGGAGTCCTTCCTGACCGCGCGCTCTTCACCCTCAATTCCATTCACGTCAAGCGCGAGATCAAGCGCCTCCTGCGGGAGACCGATGAGCGCCACCCCGCCGCCGCTGCGGACTTCTTCCCCGCGGGGGCTGTGGACGCGGGCCACACCGACTGGGGCGCGGTGGTCGGCGGCCTCTACAAGGCGGCGCGCGCCCTCGCGCCGATGGCCGGACAGTTCGTCGGCGACGCCCTGCCGATCGACCTGAACGCCCTGCCCGATGGGGAGCTCTTCACCCGCGGCCTGCGGCCCACGGTCTCCTGGGACCTGCCTGTGGAAGGCGGCGTCTTGCGTCGCCGGGAGTCCTCCTTCGGACCCGAGACGCGCCTGGGCCTGCTGGCCGGCGTCAGCACCCTCATGACGTCGGCGGGAGCCCTGTTGGGGAACGGTGGAGGACCGAGCGGCGGACCGCGGGGCATCGAGGTCGCCAGGCCCGTGGCCCCCGCCGGCCCCACCCCCGCCGAGGTCACCATCGACCACCTGCGCTCGGTCAAGGTTGCCCTGGTGGTCTACAAGAGCGACCGCGGCCGCTACCCCGATGGCCTGCGCTCCCTGCTCGACCCCACGGAGAGCTTCCCGCAGGGCTTCATCGACCCGGCCGAGTTCCTCGATGGCTGGGGCGCTGAGTTTCTCTACGGCGCGGGCACCGACGGCGCGAGTTTCACCCTGCACTCCGCCGGTCCCGATGGGATTGACCAGGGCGGTGCGGGCGACGACGTTCCCCTGCCCTGATCGCCCAACCCAGGTTCGTGCCGACCGAAATCAGCAAGTCGCCCGCTTCCCCCGGCCTCCGTCGGAGGCTCAAGCGCGCCCGCAAGAGGCTCGGTCAGGGTCTGGCGCGGCGCCTTGGCCCGGCCGTGCTCGCCAGCCTGCGGCGCACCTGGCGCGAGGAGGTGCTCGGGGCCGAGCACTTCGCGGCCGCCGGGCCGGAGGGTACGGGCCGCTTCATGGCCCTCTGGCACGGCCGCATGGTGGTGGCTCTGCCCTTCCACGCCGGGCGCGACTACAGCGTGCTCGTCTCCCCCAGCTCCGACGGCGATGTCTCCGAGCGCCTGCTCGCGGCGTTTGGCTACGGAGTGATCCGGGGCTCGACCAGTCGCGGCGGCCCGCGCGCCCTGCGCGAAATGTTGACCGACCTGCGCGCGGGCAAGATGCTCGCCATCACCCCCGACGGCCCTCAGGGGCCGCGACACTCGATGAACCCGGGCCTGGTCTGGATGGCGCGCGCGACAGGCTTCCCCGTTATTCCCTGCGGCTTCATCTGCGATCGCGCCTGGCACGCGAACAGCTGGGACCGCTTCACCGTTCCCAAGCCACGCGCGCGGGTGATGGTGGTCTACGGCGAGCCCGTGCGGGTGCAACGGGACGCGACCCCGCAGGAATGCGAGGAAGCGACGATCGTGATCCGCGAGCGCATCCTGGACGCCGAGCGGCGCGGTTTCGAGCACATGGGCCTGGAGCCGGACTGGTGATCCGCTCCGGTAGCGGGACGCTACGACTACCTCTACTCGAAGCCCGAGCTCTCGCAGCTGGCCGAGAAGGCGCGCCGCCCGGGCTGGTCGAGCGCTTCCCACGCCTCGCGGACTTCGTGCGCGTCGAGGGCCAGGACAAGCTCTTCTGAGCGGCGCCGGGCAGCCGTGAGAGGCGGGAGGGACCTGATCCCGTTGCCGCGGCCGATTCGGGGGTAGAATCACTCGTGACGCGCCGTTTCCGGCGCTGGCCCCGCAACGCCCCGTGTCGAACATGAGAATGCGCGCCCTTCAACTGGCGCTCGGCGCCCTCTGCCTGATGGCGCCCTCCGCCGCCGCTCAGTCCGCCAAGGACGTCTATCGACGGATCGAACAGAGCAAGCCCTCGGTCGATCCGCGGCTGTTCAAGGAGTTGACCTCCTACGGGGATACTGAGTCCCTCAAGCTGATCCAGCGCACCCTGAACCTCTACCAGGCCGGGGGCACCCTGCGCCACGTGTACGTGGCCTTCGAGAACTACCGCGCCGGGCCGCTGGAGGGCGAGGCGATCGCCTTCCTGAACGAGGAAGCGGGCGGCGGACGCGCAGAGCGCCGGCGCGGGGCCGCCGCGGGCCTGGTGCGCTTCGGTGATGCGGCGGCAGGACCGCTGCGACGGCTGGTGGACAAGAGCAAGGATGAGGTCGTGCGCGCCTGGGCCCTCGGGCCCCTGATGGCGGCCCTCGCCGGCGAGGGATCGCCGTCCGCCCTGGAGTTGATCGTCGACAACGCGCGCTTTGGGACCTCGGGTTCGCGCGAGGAGATCGCGGGTCACCTCTCGCGCTTTGTCGGCGAGGAGAACGAGGCACTGTTCTTGGATCGCCTCGCCGACCGCAAGTTCGACGACATGATGAAGATCGCGATCGTGGGCGCCATCGCTGGCCGCGAGTCCGCCGGCGTCGCAGGGGCGCTGACGGCCGGCCTGAAGAACAGCGGCCCGACCGTGCAGTACGCCTGCATCGAGGCCCTCAACGCCCGTGGGTCCACCCGCCACGTCAAGCAGCTAGAGAAGCTGGTCAAGTCCAAGGACCACGCCCTGCGACGCCTGGCGGTGGTGTCCCTGTCGGGGTTGATGGGCGCGGATCAGGCCTGGGTGAAGAAGCTGTCGTCGATGGCCAAGAACAAGGACTCCGCCACGCGCCAGGGGGCGGCCATCGCCCTGGCCCAGCTGCGAACACCGGACGCCATCGGGCTGCTCTACGAGAATCTGCTCGTCGATCCCGACCGTGCGGTGCGCACGGAGGCCTTGCAGGAGATCGCGAACCTGCGCCGCAAGGACTCCATCGCACCCCTCATCGCTCGCATCAACGCCGAGAGCGGACGGCTGCGCGTGGACGTCTTGTGCGCCCTGCGCCTGATCACCGGCGAGGACCTCGGTACCTCTCCCGAGCGCTGGAAGCGCTGGTGGGAGAACGAGGGGGCGGCCTTCGAGGTGCCGCCTTACGCGTCCGCCCTGGCGAAGGAGAAGGGGCGCATCAAGAAAGAGGGCGAGTCGATCACGCGCACGGCCTTCTTCGGCTTGCAGGTGGTGAGCGATCGCGTCTGCTTCGTGCTCGACGTTTCGGGCTCCATGAAGGGCGATCGCATGGAGCGCGCCAAGGGCGAGTTGGCGCGCTTCGTCGCCACCTATCCGGCCGAGGACCTGTTCAACATCCTGTTTTTCTCGACCGACGTCTATCCCTGGCAGGACGGGCTGGTCGTCATGTCCGAGAAGATGCGCAAGGAGGCCGGCAAGTACGTCGAGCGCCAGAAGGCCGACGGCTACACAGCGGTCTACGATGCCCTCAAGCTGGCCTTCGAGGACGAGCGCGTGGACACCATCGTGCTGCTCACCGACGGCAACCCCGACCAGGGGACCATCGACGACCCAGCCGAGATCCGCGCCGAGGTCAAGCGCTGGAACAGCGCGCGCCACATCCGCATCCACTGCGTCTCGCTCGGAGGGGAGCAGCCGCTCTTGAAGCACCTCTCGGCAGACTCGGGCGGTACCTTCAGCAAGGCCGACTAGCCCGCGGGTGCGCTCGGGCCGCGGCGCCAGGCCAGGGCGCCCTCCAGGGCGACCCACACGGTCAGCAGGCCGATCATGGCGCCCACGCCGGCCACGCCCCACTTCTGCTGGGAGAAGTCGCGCCAGACCTGCACGCCCATGGCGCTGATGGTGATGACCATCACGATCACCGCTGGAGCCGCGTAGGCCGTCGCGCGCCGGCCGAGGGTGCGCAGGTAGAGCGCGCAGAGCAGGAGCGTGAAGGCCGCCAGCACCTGATTGGTGGCGCCGAAGACCGGCCAGAGGCTCTTGGCGCCCTGTTCGAAGTCGGCCCAGATCAGCAGCAGCACCGAACCGCAGGCCAGGGCCCCCCCGATCCAGCGGTTGCTGAGTCCGCTGATGCGGTAGGTCGCGCCGAGCTCGGCCAGGATCAGGCGCTGGATGCGCAGGGCGGTGTCGAGGCTCGTGGCGGCGAAGGAGATCACGAGCACCGCAACCACCGTGGCGGCGACGGTGATCGGGAGCCCCAGGGCCCCCAGGAAGCCGGCCGCGCCGTTCACGAAGGCCGCCAGGGCCTGGGGCACCTGAGGGAGGTGCAGAGCGCCGTCGGCCTCGCCGGCGGCCGTCACCGCGCTCAGGTACTCGAAGGCGTGGACGTGTTCCGGCCCATTCCACAGCCCGGTCGCGACCGCGAGGGTCGCCAGAATGGCCAGAGCGGCCTCGCACAGCATGGCGCCGTAGCCGATCGGTCGGGCGTCGGTGGCACGGCAGATCTGTTTCGAGGTCGTGCCCGAGCCCACCAGCCCGTGGAAGCCCGAGATGGCGCCACAGGCGATCGTGACGAACAGCAGGGGGAAGACCGTCGGCAGGGCGGACAACTCTCCCACGGGCGGAGCGACGAAGTCCGGCCGAGCCAGGAAGAAGCCGAGGTAGAGCGCGCCCAGGCCGACGATCAGCTGGTGGCTGTTGATCAGGTCGCGCGGCTGCAGCAAGAGCCAGACCGGCAGGCTGCTCGCGACGAAGGCGTAGGCCATGAGCACCACCAGCCAGAAACGCTTGTCGAGGAACAGGGAGCCCTCGGCCGGGACCCACAGCGCTCCCGAGGCGGAGCCGAAGATGGTCAGGTAGAGCACGACCAGGGCGGCGATCGAGGGAGCGAGGAGCGAGCGCTTCAGGCGGTAGCCCCACCAGCCGATGGCGACCGCCACGAGGATTTCCAGGTTCACCGGCAGGATGCTGGCGGGGAAGGCCACGAAGAGCCCAGCGATGGCGAAGGCGAAGACCGCTCCCACGAGCCAGATCAGGAAGAAGATGATCAGCAGGAACAGGACCCGCGAGCGCGGTCCGATGAAGCGCTCGGTCAGGTTGCCGACGCTCTCGCCCTCGTGGCGCATCGAGAGCACCAGGGCGCCGAAATCGTGGCTCGCGCCCATGAAGATCGCCCCCACCACGATCCACAACAG
>DASCMO010000056.1:0-1738 GCA_036010965.1 Planctomycetota bacterium
ACCGTCCATGGGAATCCCCATGTACGTCGGGCCGGGTTCCTTCCTGGGCAGCATCGAACGTCCCTCCTGCTCCCGCTTGCCCTTGCCGCCGCCCTTTCGTTTCGTCGGCGGCTTGGGGCCGAGTTCGATCGCACCAGAGCGGAGATCCTCCTCGTTGTCCGCGAACCAGCCGCGCCAGGCAGCGAGGCTACCGCCGTGCTTCTGCCGCGTCATACCTTCGAGCATCCCGATGACGCGGGCGCGCTGCTGCCCGGCAGAGACAGCGAGCAGGTCAATCAGTGCGGGAATCGCATCGGCAACACACGAGACAGCGAGCGCCCGCGCGGCCCGGTCGCGCACGACACTGACCCGATGCCGCAGCAATGCCGTCGCTCGACGGACGAAGGCCGGTCCGGGACCCCGCGCGGCAACGCCGGCGAGCGCGGCCGCAATGGGCGCGGCCTCCTTGTCATTGTCCAGGATGCCCGCGAGCAAGGCATGACCCGGATCATCCGAGGAGCCGAGCGCTTGCGCCGCGGCGACGCGCAGCGCAACCGCCGCGCGTTTGCCGGCGACGACCGAACGCGCGAGCCAGGTCAACGCCTTCGGCCCGTTCAAGGCGCGCACCTGCGCTTCGAGCGCGAGCTTCACCTCGCGCACTTCGTCGAGCACAGCCCGCGTCTGGTTGGCGTCGCGCCGTGCCCGCTTGAGCACGGGACCGCGCGCCCGACCAGCGACCTTGATCTTCTCCTTCGGATCGAAGCGCATCGCATAGAGCCTGTGCAAAATCTCAAGGCGCTGCGCCTCGATTGCTGCGATTCGGTGGTCCAGCCACCCGTGCGCCCGCGCCAGGGCTCGGGCAACGGCCGGACCGTCGAGGCCCTGCATCCGGGCAACGGCGGCGAGGCGATCCTCGGGCGACGCCTGGCTCTTGGGCGACAGCGCGCGACGCAGCGCAGCGATCGCCCGACGTTCCGCGTCCTGTGCCGGCAACGCACCAGCAGACAACACGACGAGCAACCAGATCGGAAGAGCCCCGCTCATCACTCTCGCCCTTATACAGTAGACCTAGATGATGGAGTTCGAACGTGTACTCATTCGATGACATCGTGGCCGGCGCGACTGATTCCGGAACCAATGCCGACATCTTCTCCGTGTCGACGAGGGCCCCAGGCCCCGACGGCAAACTGCCACTTACACCGGACATGCTGCGCGACTGGCCGAGCGGGCAACTGTTCGGCCTGTCCCAGAACGCTGGCATGGGTTGGCCGGTCGATTCCATGCTCGGCGCGCAGTACCTCGTGCTCAGCACGCATGGCGGCCTGCGTGCCGAGGATGGCACACCGATAGCCCTCGGATACCACACCGGCCACTGGGAAGTGGGACTCCTCGTACGCGAGGCAGCGCTGGCGATCCGCGCCGCCGGCGGCATCCCGTTCGCCGCGTCCTGTTCCGACCCGTGCGACGGTCGCACGCAGGGCACGACGGGAATGTTCGACAGCCTGGCATTTCGCAACGACGCAGCCACCGTCTACCGGCGCCTCGTGCGCAGTCTGCCGACGCGGCGAGCGGTGCTCGGTATCGCCACCTGCGACAAGGGCCTGCCGGCCATGATGATGGCACTCGTCGCCCATGGCGACCTGCCCTGCGTACTCGTGCCAGGCGGCGTGACGCTGCCGCCCGAAGACGGCGAGGACGCGGGCAAGATCCAGACGATCGGCGGGCGTTTCAGCGTCGGCGAGCTGAGCCTCGAGGAAGC
>DASCMO010000057.1:0-4369 GCA_036010965.1 Planctomycetota bacterium
TCTCCTGGCCCACACCGACTCCGACGCCTGGATCACCGCCGGCTGTGCAGAGCGCATGCCCGTGCCCTTCAGCGGCTCGACCGTCCTGCACGCCCGCTCCGGCGTCGCCGTGCGTCTCGCAACTGCGGAGCACCTGCGCCTGGGAGGCCTCTTGTGGCCCGAAGCCCGCGAACGCACGGCCGAGGGCGCCTACGTCGTGGTGGAGAGCAAGGGCCACGGCCAGGTGATCCTGTTCGCCGCCATGCCCGCCTTCCGCGGCTACAACCACGGCACGGCGCGCTTGTTCTCCAACGCCGTGATCTACGGCCCCGGCCTGGGGGCGAACCCGCCGCTCGACTGGTAGGCGTCGGCGACTCGGGGCCGGCCGCCCGATGTCCGCCCAGCGAGGCTCACGGCCCCCGCGCCCCGATCGCGCCCGCAAGCCGTATCCTGTCCCCGTCGGATTCCCCCGACGAGGAGAGAGCAGACCGTGAGCGAAGGATCACCCCCGAGCGACGCCGAGCGCCTGTTCGACGAGCACCTGGCGCGGCTCGCGCGCGGGGAGGAAGTGGACTTCGAGGCGCTCTGCGCCGCGCACCCCGAGCAGGCCGGCGATCTGCGCCGCCTGGAAGGGCGCGGGTCTGCCTTCCATGAAACTGACGAGGGCCCGGTCTCCCTCTTCCGCGGCCGGGGTGAACGCGCCGCAGTCGTCCCCGGTCCCTGGGACGTGGCCGAGGGCCGCGTGCTGGGGGACTACCGGCTGGTGGGGCCCATCGGCCGCGGGGGCATGGGCGAGGTCTGGGAAGCGGAGCAGGTCTCGCTCTCGCGGCGCGTGGCCTTGAAGCTGCTCCTGCCCGAGCGGGTCGACACGCGCGGTGTGGACTTCTTCGCGCGCGAGGCGCGCGCCGGCCTCGAGGCGGCCGGTGCCCGCAATCCGCAGGCGCGCGCGGGGAACCTGATCGAGCACTTCGGCGAGGGCGTGGGCGCTGCGCAGGTCGATCTTGTCGCCGTACAGCCGGTAGGCCATGCCGACGACCGGTTCGGGACGCACGGACCGATAGGGAGCGTGAAAGAGGTCGAAGGGTGTGCCGGGGTGGATCACGACGCCCGGAATCCACGGCGCGCCCGAGAACCGCTCGCTCCATTCACTGCAGAACACGATGGTCTGGTCAGCGCCGCCCAGCCAGGGTTCTCCGAGCACGCAGTGGGACTGAACGATCGGGATGCGTGCGTCGTGGGCGGCCTGCAGGATGGCTCCGCACCAGGCCACCGAGTAGTGGCCGAAATCGTAGTAGCAGACGTGGACGAGGTCGGGGGCGAGGCTCCGCAGCAGGCGCGCGGCCGCTCGCTTTGAGCTGGAGGGATGGATGCGGACCGAGAGCCCGAGCGGAGACCGGTGGAGAGCCCGCAAGGCGGCGATGTGCTGCTCCCCCGCGCGCCTCGACTCCGTCGCGATGTCGTAGACGAGCTGGGCGGCGCCGCCGACG
The DNA here is from genome assembly GCA_036010965.1 of Planctomycetota bacterium. Lineage (GTDB taxonomy): Bacteria > Planctomycetota > UBA1135 > UBA1135. Next base: position 1,467 of record DASCMO010000057.1, read on the forward strand.
GAGAGGTCACTGATCGCGTGCAGGATTCGCGGGCCGTCGGGTGTTCGCGTCGGCGTGACCGAGCGCGCGCTCCCGCCTTGGTCCTGGGGCGAGCGGGAGACCTTGCGCATGACCAGTGCATCTCGCACCCGTCGCATCAAAGCCCCTGGAAATGATCGCCCGTGCCTGCGCGCGGCGCTCCGCCTGGCCTCGAAGAGAGTGATGCGCCCTGCGCGCGACTGATCCGGGTCGGGATCGAGCGTGCGCGCGAGCAGCTCCTGTCGCTGTTGCTCGCCCCATCGCGGAAACAGGCTCGCGATCTCCATCGCCAGCCATCTCGTACGGTGTTGCACGCTCATGTTCGGGTTCCCTACAGAAGGGTACCGCACGACCCCAGGGCCGTCGTGACGGTCCCGGAGGGCTGTGCCCACCAAGCGATCTCCATGACAGTCGCGCCCTCCTGATGGTGCGGCCGATGTTCGAGCCCCGACCGCAGGGCGGGGAGCACCACAGGTGCTGGTGGGAAGGACGGCCGTTCTAGGTCGGCCTTCCAGGAGGCGGCACCGGGCAGCCGGCGAGAGCGGCGAGGGCGGCGGGATCGACACTGCCCGAACCCGACGGCGCGCTGAAGACCTGCGAGGCGCCAGGCCAACCCAGCAACCGACGCGCACGGCGACCGAGCCCCAGGAGCAGGGGCAAGGACAGGCCAGTGCGATGAGCCAGCTCGAGACCCGCCGACGACGCGAGATGCCCCAGGGTGCTCACGCCCTCATCGCGAAGGCTGTCACAGACCGAGTCCGTCAAGCCCACGAACATGCGCGCACACAGGGGCGTCGCATGATTCTCCGGTGCCGCAGGCTCGACTGGGTCGGTAGACGGGGCGGGCGCGGCGGGCAGCGGCTCGGGATGTTCCAGCTCAGGGCGAGCAATGGCTTCGATGGGTGACTCGTCCGGCGCCATCTCCTCGGCCACTACCTCGTCCTCGTCACGCCACAGACCCCAGGGATGGACGATGCCGCCCACGGGCCACACGACGAGCTCCAAGGGGTCTTCCTCCGCGCAGGAGGACGCGGCCGGCTGCTCGGATTCCGAGAGCGTCGCTGACTCGCGACGCTCGGAGACCATGCGCGGCCACTCGGGCCACAGATCGGGCGCGGGTTCGCACGCTTCTGGCGTGGCCCCTGCGTGCTCTTCGCACTCGGACGGGTGCTGCAACTCGGCCGGAAGCTCGAATTGCGGCCGCCCCGCCACCCGCTCCTCGGGCCAGGCCGGCGAGCGGTCGGTCTCGGCTTCTGACACGACCTCCGACGCCCAGGCCGGCACTCCCTCTCGTTCCGAAGGGTGCTGGAGGGCCGCAGGACGAACAGGGCCGCGGGCCACCTTCGCCTCAAGCGCCGGCTGGGAACGCGCCTGTTCGTCGCTGGCCGCCCAGTCCTCCTCGCGCACCTCGCAAGGCGACTCCTCGCCTCCCTCTGAAGGGTGCGCCAAGGTGTCCTCAGCCGCGTCCGGCAGCGGCATGTGTGCGGTGGCTGCGACACGGAACTCGTCCGAATCTCGCACGGCCTCATCCGCCTCCAGACGGCCGGATAGCTGGTGCGCCTCGCGCACGAAACGGCGAGCCAGAGAGACCGGGCCGTTCATGATCTTCGCCAGCTCCTCCTCGGACACGTCCTCGAGCTGGGCGATCGAGTGCAGGCCGGCGCAGCGCAAACGCCGCAAGGTCACCGGGCCGGCCGCGTGAAGGTTGCAGAGCAAGGCCATTGCGTTCATGGGTTGCCTCATGGGTTGGATGACTCTCCTCGCTCTCGCCGGGGCCGGCGGAGCGGCCGGGGACTCGAACTCGTCGTGCGCCCGTTTGCTCCTGCGAGCGTGCTCGCGGACCTCCTCGGCCAAAAAACCAAAGCAGCGCGACGCGCCGCCGTCCGGGTCGAAGACCTGCACCGGCAAACCCGCCGCGGTCGCCTCCCGCAAGCTGTCGCTGGCCTCGATCACCGTGTCGAACAGATCATCGCCGTGGCGGGCCTGGATGGCGATCAAGAGCTCACGCGAGATGGCCGCGCGTCGATCGAAGAGCGTCGCGACGACCCGCAACACCGGGGCACACTCGACATGCGCGGCGAGCTGGTCGAGCACGTCGATCGCGCGCTGCGCCCCGTGCAAGGCGAAGAGGCCCGCCTCGACCACAAGGACCGCCGTGTCGCAAGCCCACAGGGCGTTGGCCGCCAGGACGCCCTCGGTGCGCGGCGGGCAATCGAGCAAGACGAAATCGTAGCGCTCGCGCACGGTCTCCAGGAGACCGCGCAAGACCTGCTCGGGGCGCACGCGACGCCCGGCCACGGACTCGAACTCAGCCAGAGAATCCCTCGCGGGCAGCAGGTCGATTCCGCCCGCCGCGGACTGCACGACCTCCTCGACCCACAGCCCATGCAGCAACAACTCGCCCACCGATGGATCGCTCGTGGACGCACAGCCCAGGGCCAGGGTGGCGTGCGCCTGAGGGTCGAGATCCACCAGCAGCACGCGCTCGCCAGCAGCGGCCAGGGCCCCGGCCAGGTGGACCGCAGCGGTCGTCTTGCCGCAGCCGCCCTTTTGATTGACGAAGGCGAGGGTGTGCACAGCTCGTTTTGCCCACGCGACGCGCCGGGCTCTCGGGTAGCGAATAGCAATCGGGAATGGAGCGGGCCGGAGCAAGGGAGCCGTCGCGAACCCTGGAGGGTCGAATGTAAACTCTTTTATAGCAAATGCTTAAGCGTGTCCCAGCCCGGCGGAAGAGCTCCTCCACGGGCCCCCCGCGCCCGCCCTCGAACGGCTCCCCGTGGGCCGGGCTGGTTGAGGCGTATACCCTCTGCGGCCCGATGTCCGCCCCCAAACCCGACCTGTCCGTCCTGAAAATCGACCGAGCGGACCCCGCTGTGCGCTCCGGG
>DASCMO010000058.1:0-16653 GCA_036010965.1 Planctomycetota bacterium
GTTCGATCCCTCGCCCTATCCCAACCTGCGCATTCTGATCCTGACGAACGGGTTGCTGCTCACGAGCAAGACCTGGGACAGCGTCTGCAACGAGATCATCGACGCCGTCTCCATCTCCATCGATGCGGCGACCCCCGAGACCTACACGATCAACCGCGGGGACGACTTCGCCGTTCTGCAGGAGAACCTCGAGTTCGTGGGCAAGCTGCGGACGACCGGTGAGCTGGGGCACTTCGGTGTCCACTTCACGGTGCAGGAGAACAACTTTGCCGAGATGTCGGCCTTCGTGGCGCTGGCGCAGTCCGTGCACGTGGACAAGGTGGTCTTCATCCAGCTCGTCAACGGCGGGACCTTCAGCCCGGAAGAGTACGCCCAGTGCAGCATCCACGATCCCGCCCACCCCAAGCACGCTGAGTTCCTCCAGGTGCTGTGCGACCCCTCGCTGGGCCTGCCGATGGTGGACCTGCAGGTCCTCGCGCCTCTGCGCGCGCGAGCCATGGCTCTCCAGCCCGAGCCCGAGCCCGAGCCCGAGTGCCCCGTCCCGTCCTTGCCGGTGGCTCTCGACTTCCAGAGCCGGGAGAACATCGAGTGGATCCAGGACGGGTTTCACGATGTCGAGGCGTCACCTCAGGGAGCGTGGGCGTGGAGCAGCGGTCCGCGATCCCTGCTCCAGCTGTCCTTGCCGGGAGATTCGGACATCCGGCTGGCCCTCGATGGCCTGCCGTTGACCTTTCGAGGCAGCCCTCCCCAGCGCGTCGACGTCCTGCTCAACGATGCGCCCGTCGAGCAGCTCGTCCTGTCCGCCTCCCGCAAGCGGTACTCCGTCCTGCTGCCCGCGAAGCGGCTCGTTCACGGACGTAACACCGTCGAGCTCCGCTACGCCTACGCCCGCCAGCCCTGCGATGTTTTCGTGAACTCCGCGGACGAGCGCCATCTGGCGGTCTGCTGGTACGCGATCGAGTTTTCCTGAGCCCGACCCGCGGCGCATTTAGCGGGGCGGTCGGTCAGGTGCGCCGCTGGACCTTGCTCGCCAGCTCCACGCGCGCGCGGCGGTAGAGTTGCATGGCGGCGTCGGCCGAGGGCCGTTCGAGTCTCTCGGCGACGAAGCTCCACGAGCCTCCGGCGTAGTCACGCAACAGGATCACCTCGCGGTGCTCGATGCGCACTTCGGACAGGCACTCGTCCACGATCTGCGCCATCTCCTTGCGTGACACCTTGGTGCCGGGGCCCGCCGATTCGTCGACGAGCTCGCGCGCGAACTCGAAGTCCTGCCCGTCTGTTCGATATCTCTCCAGCCGCTCCTCACGGTGAGCGTCTCGCTTCTGTGCCGCGAAGTGCTCCACCTGGTGCAGCACCTCGTGCTCAACGATCTTCGAGAGCCAGTCGATCAAGCTCGCGTCCTCGCGCAACTCGAAGGACTTGAGACCCTGAAGCGCGCGGATCAGGGACTCCTGCGTCACGTCCTGCGCGTCGACCTTTGCTCGCAGCGCCGGACCGAGCCTCGCCTGCACGATGCGCTCAACGCGCGGGTAGACGCGGGCCAGGAGTCGGTTGAGCGCCTCCTCGTCGCCGTCCTGATACGCCTGCAGGAGGGCGACGGAGTGCGTCTCAGGCGGCGAGGGAGACTCGCCCTGCGGGGTATCGCTGGTCACGCTCAGGATCGTAGCACCCGCGCGGCACGCGCGGCCGCGCCGGTCTCAGCGGCCGGGTATGCGTGCCAGGAAGACCTCGATCCGGTGCTCCTGGCCGGAGGGCACCCGGACCAGTCGAGGCGTGCTCAGGACGTGGTCGGGCATGCCCCCCAGCCTGACCTCGTAGGTCCTGTCCGCGGGCAGGAAGACGCGCCCCGCGCGGCCCTGCGCCACCGCCCCCGTGCCCTGGTCTGCAGCGGTCAGCCAGAAGCGAGCGTCGTCCCAGGACAGCGCGCCTGTCTCGTCGCTGAGCGAGACGCGCAGCTCGCAGAGGGGGTCGAGTTCGAAGACGGCGGTGCACCCGTCGGCGTGGACCGTGACGGCCTGCACGGCGACCCGACGACCCGTCGGGAGGTCGAGGAGCTCGAGCTCCAGAGGGCCCATGGGAGCGAGGAAGCGAGTGGAGGCTGCGGAGAGGGCGACTCGGTGCGACGAGCCGCTCCCTTCCGGGATCCTCCACTCGAGCCGCAGGCCCTGGGGCCTGGGAGAGCCGGGCCGGGTCTGAAGATGGACGGTGACCGCGCCGGGATCATCCACGCTCAACTCGTGGGCGCCGGACGCGCGATCGAGCTCGAGCACCGAATGGAAACCGGTCCCCGGGATGCGTGCGCGGTATCGACCGTGATCGAGTTCCCCGGCACTCCAGAGGTATCGGTCGGTTCCCGCGGACCGCATGCTGGAGATCGGGAGGTAGGTGCGGTCCTTGAGGCCGCTCTCGGGTGAGACGGGCTCAAGGATCAGGCAGTCAGGAACCTCGCCCCAGGCGCTCGAGACCGTGAGGATCCCGTGGAGTTCCGCTGACTGGGCTCGAGCCCCTTCGCCCGCTTCGAGTTGCACTGTGGCGCGGGCCGTATGGACTCGCGCCGTTCCCGTGGCAAAGACGCGCGCTCCCGAGCGGTCCGTGGTGGTGAGACTGACCTCGTACTCCCCGTGAGGGAGACCCGCGACGAGGATCGTCTCACCCAGTCGGGGCCTGGTTTCGAGATAGCTCTCCCCAGCGTCGGGCTCCCCACCGGGCCTGCGAACTCGCAGGATCGTATCGGTCCCTCGCAGCCCCCGCGGCTCGATGACCGTCAGGGTCGAGCCAGGCTCCAGCGTCACCGTCTGCTCTCCCCCGCGAGCGTGGTCGATCACGACGCGGTTCCAGGCGAACCCCTCCGCGCGCACCCAGTACGCGACCGATCTGGCGGTAGGAGCGCGCCGGACGAGCTCGTCCAGGTCGATCGGGGACGATGCGCCGCGGGTCAGCGATACCTGGGGAGCCCTACCCGGGAGTGCGCCCGACAGTGGACCCGGGCAGACCTCTATCTCGTCCAGATGGCGGCCCGTACCGCGTTCCAGGACCAGTATCCGGGCCGGGTCCGCGATGCGGACCTCGATCACCTGCTCCTCTCGGGACAGGGGGGAGACTGTCGTGTCCACCACCCGCCCAGGCTGTCCATCCAGGATGACGTTGGTGACCGCCAGCCGGTCGGCCGCGTGGCCGGGGGCCTGCCAGCGGCCGTCGATGACGTCGACGCGCTCGCGCCGACGCGCAGCATCGTTGTGGTAGACGAGGTCGAACCTTCCGCACGCCGGCCCGCGGATGCGACCGCTCCCGTCCCGCGCACGCACGGTCCCGCGCAGGTATGCGATGGCGGCCTCTCTCTGCCCCGCGTGGGCCGGCGAGGCGGTCGCGGCGCGCGCCGCGGAGACGGTCACCACGCTCGGTGCCCCGAGCTCGGGGGCGCTCTCCTCGGCCTCGATCAGCCGGAGGAGCGTGTCCGCGTCGGGGCCGTGGGAGCTGGCGGCGGGGCTTCCGGGGAGCGGCCCGGTCAGGAGGGCGAGGGCCACGAGGCCACCAGCGACGGTCATCAGCGAGAGCGCGAGGATCGTGTTCTTCATGGTCTTCGGCTGGGCAGGGGAGGCGGGGCGCGCTGCCTGGAGCGGCCCCGCCATCAGGTCTCAATCCACGTTTTCAGTCGGCCACCCAGACCGAGAACGAGCAGTCCTCCGGGAACGTACCCGGGCAAGCCCAGGTGCCGATCAGCTCCTTGTCGGGGCTCATGATCGCGCAGATCGTCCCGGCCTCTCCGGTCGACTCCGTGTAGTGGCCGATGAAGCGGCCGTAGGTGCTGCTGTCGAGCCCCAGCTCACCGCCATCGCTGTTCTCGAAGGTCGACGAGCCCGCGCTGCCGCCGTCGAAGTTGCCCTCGAAGGACCCATCGAGGCCCACCTGTGCGGAGGAGTTTCCAGTGGCCGCGATCTCGAAAGAGGAGTCGGTGACGACCGTGTAGCCTCTGTAGGACCGACCGACGAGGTCGCCCAGGGTGTAGCTCGAGGCCGAAGAGCCGCCCTTCTGGAGCACGCCGAAGTTCCATTCAGAGTCGCAGAAGACGACGTGCTCGCCGGCCTCATCGATCCAGAAACCACCCTCCGAGCCGTCCGAGAGCGTGAAGTCGTAGATTTGCGCCTGGTTGCGCGTGATCGACCCGGTAAGGCCGGAGGGGTTGCCGTCCAGGATAAGCTCGGTCATCTTCAGATCGGCATCGACGGTGAGCTGAACCGGATGGAGCGAGCCGTCCGTGAGCTCCTCCGTGCCGAACCAGTTCCCGGTCAGAGGGCTGGCGCTGGGCGGGGTGCCGCCACCGCCACCGCCACCACCGGCGGCGCCGCCGGCGCCGCCGCCACTACCGCCGCTGCTACAGGCAGTGGCGGTAATCAGCAGAACGCCCAGCAAGGAGGTGAAGGTCCAGGAACGGAAAGAGGGGCTTTTCATCATCTTTGTCTCCAGGGTCATCGAGGTCGAGGTCGGGTCGGGGAGTGCGTTCCCCTCCCGCTGCTCGTGACAGCAGGATTCCCTCCCTGTCCTGACGCGAAGTCCGGAGAAAAAATCCCCCCGCCGCCCGCCTACGCCGGCGGGGCTGGCGGCGGGGGACCCGGCGCGCCGGCAGGGGAGTCAACGGCGGCGGCCAGGCACGGCAGCTCCCAGCCCTCGCCGACCCGCTGTACGGACCAGTAGCGCGCCACGGCGGCGAGCTCCAGCGGGCCGTACAGGTGGGGGAAGCGCTCGCCGTCGCGCGATGGCTCGAGGCGCACCTCGCGCGCCACCCGCGCGCGCTCCACCTCCAGCAACCACACGCTCGTGACGTCGGCGAAGTGGAGGGCGAGGGTCCCATTCAGCTGCTGAGCGAAGGAGAGGTGCACGAAGCCCTCGCTCTCCAGGGAGGCAGGCCTCCAGGCCTCGCCGCCCGTTGTCCACTGCGCCGGACGCACGAGGTGAAAGAGGCGTTCGGTGTCCGCCTCACCCATCGAAGACCTCCAGGGACCTGGCGTCGGGTGCTACCAGCCCCGCCTCGCGCGCGCGATCGCGCAGGGCGTCGAGGGCCGCCCGGCCCTCCGCACCCAGCTCCCTCGTCCAGGGATTCACGTACAGCTCGACGTGCTGGAAGAGGACCTCATCGGCCTGCTCGGCAGCGTGCTGGCGCATGGTCGCGAGGGCCTCGCGCGGATGTGCGTGGGCGAAGGCCAGGGACTCGCCGATGGCCCGTTGCAGCTCACCGAGGACACGCGGGCCCAGGGAACGCCGGGCGAGGATGCCGCCCAGGGGCAGGGGCGCGCCGGTGTCGCGCTCCCAGCGCTCGCCGAGGTCCTCGACGCAGCGCAACCCGTGCTCGCGAAAGGTGAAGCGCCCCTCGTGGATGCAGACGCCCAGCTCGGCGCGACCCGCTTCGAGGGCCGGCATGATCTCGGAGAAGAGCACCTGCTCCACAATTCCCTCGCCGGCGTGGTAGAGGCGGTAGAGGAGCGTGGCCGTCGTCCACTCTCCCGGACACAGCACGCGTGGCGCGTCCGGCAGCTCGCCCTCCCCTGCAGCCAGGAGCAGGGGACCGACGCCGAAGCCGACCGCCGAACCGACCTCCAGCACGACGTAGTCGTCGCCCGCCAGGAGGGCGGCGTGGAAGCTGGCCTTGACCACGTCCAGGCTCCCGGCGAGCAGGGCCTCGTTCAACTCCTGCACATCCGACAGGCGGAACTCGAGGGACAGGGGCCCGGGGTCCACCGCCCCGCTGAGCAGAGCGTGGAAGGCGAAGGTGTCGTTGGGACAGGTGGAGATCCCCACCTGCAGGGCCGCGCTCAACCGCCGGCTCCCCAGTCGGGCGAGCCGGCCAGCAGGGCGACGGCCGTCTCATGCGCGGCCGCGAGGGCGCTGGGGATGCGCCAGCGCTCCGGGTCGCGGTCGCCCACTTCGTTCGAGATACCGCGCACGATGCGCAGGGGGATGCCGCCCAGGACGCAGGCCATCGCCACCGCGAAACCCTCCATGTCCTCGGCCCGCGCCTCGGGAAAACGCTCTCGGCGTCGCGCGGCCTGCTGCGCGGAGTCAGAGGCGGCGCAGGTCGTGAGCAACAGCGGCGCTCCGTCCTCCGCCGCCGCGGGCAGGGCAATGCGGTCGGTGATGGGGGGCGCGCTCATGCCCTCCGAACCGGGCCACTGGGGGAAGCCCAGAGAGGGCGGCCCACAGAAGGCGTCACCCTCTCCGACACCGACGCCGTCCACGGCCGTGGCGCGAAACTCGACCGCCGTTCCGACAGGGTGGAGCTCGAGGTCGAAGGCTCCGGCGATTCCCACCAGCAGCACGCGCCGCGGACGGTGCTGTGCCAGGAGCCAGGCGCTGCGGGCCGCGGCTGCCACGGGCCCGAAGCCGCACAACTGTGGTTCGCCGTGCCGCGCGTCGAAGCCGCCCTGGTCGAGCAGGCGTCGGCGCTCCAGCTCGGTCGGGACCAGGATCAGGGTTTCAGAGGTGGTCTCCACCGCGCCGAGTGTCCCCCCGAGCGCCGCGTGAGGCAAGCCCTCCCTCCCTGCCCCGGCTCACGGCCCCGTCGCACCCGTCGATCTGCTAGCCTGCGACCCACGACGTCCATCCCATCCCCGATCCGTACTCTTGCCATGAAACGATCGTTGCCCTGCCTGCTCGGCCTGGCTGTCCTCGCCATCCCTCTGCCCCTCGCGGCCCAGTCTTCCGCCCTGGAACAGATCCAGCGCGTAGGGCTGGAGGACAATCGCGTCCAGGATCACCTGCGCGTCCTGACGCGCCGCTTCGGTCCGCGCCTGACCAGCTCGCAGGTCCTCTACGACGCCCAGGTCTGGGCCATGCAGACCTTCCGGAGCTTCGGACTCGAGGCGCGCCTGGAACGCTGGGGCGAGTTCCCCGTGGGATTCCACCGCGGTCCGGGCAGCGCGCGCATGACCGTCCCCGAAGAGCGAGAGCTGGAGTGCATCACCCGCTGCTGGTCGGCCGGGACCCTGGGCCCGGTGGAGGGTCGCGCACTCATCACTCCGCGTTCGCCCGAGGAGCTCGAGGCGCTGCTGGTCGACCTGCCCGGGGCCTGGGTCCTCTCCCGGCGCCTGGGACGCGACGAACGCCGAGCCTGGGAGGAAGAGCTCGCCGGCGACGACGAGGACGCCGACGGACGGCGCCTGCTCGAGGAGCTCGAGGAGGCCTTCGACAGCGCTTGCGAGGAGGCGGGCATCGCGGGCCGCGTGAGCTCCGGTCCCGCCGACGGTCTGCTCGTGAGCGGCGGAAACCACCGCATCGATCCCGAAGATCTGCCCAGCGCCGTCACGGTCACCCTGCGCGGTGATCAGTTCAAGCAGGTGCTGGAAGACATCGAGGCGGGCGCCGAGGTGCGCCTCGAGTTCGACATTGACAACCGCTTCGTCCCCGGACCGATCGACCTCTACAACGTGGTCGCGGAGATCGAGGGCACCGAGTTCCCCGACGAGTACGTGATCGTTCAGGCCCACATCGATGCATGGGACGGCGCCCAGGGCACCTGCGACAACGGGACCGGGACCTCGACCACCCTCGAGGCGGCGCGCATCCTGGCGAGCCTCGGCGAGCGTCCGAAGCGCACGATCCGCTTCATCCTCTACGCGGGCGAGGAGCAGGGTTTGCTCGGCTCGGCGGCCTACGTGAAGGAGCACAGCGAGGACCTCGAGCGCACCAGCATCGTCCTCAACCACGACAACGGCCCGAACCCCCTCAAGGGCATCTCGGCCACCGAAGCCATGATCGATGACTTCGAGCAGGTCTTCGCTCCCGTCAAGAAACTCGACCCCGAGCGGCCCTTCGAGGTGCTCAAGGTGGACGGGATTCGCGGCGGAGCCTCGGACCACGCGTCCTTCGTCAAGGAGGGCGTTCCGGCCTTTCATTGGATTCAGAGCCAGGAGGGCTACCGCCACGTCCACCACACCCAGCACGACACCTTCGACTACGCCGACGCCGATGATCAGCGCTTCAACGCCACGGTCGTCGCCCTTTCGGCCTGGGGGTTTTCCCAGCTCGATGGGCTCGTGGACCGCACGAACATGCGTGCTCCCCAGCCGCGACGCATGGGCGTTCAGCTGGACGGGAACCGTGTCGCGCGCGTCACTCCGGGAATGCGGGCGGCCGAGGCCGGCTGGAAGGTGGATGACGTGATCCTGTCGATCGACGGGGTCGAGACGACCAGCCGCGGCAAGGTCGTCCGGGAGTTACAGCAGGGGGGGGCGAGCAAGCTCTTCGTGTTGCAGCGGGGCGAAGTGAGGATCGATTCCACCTTCGACTACTCCGACGACCCCGACGAATCGCGCCGTAAGGAGATGGCCGCCGATCGCGAGAGCAAACGGGAAGAGCGCGCCTTGGAGCGCGAGGCCCGCCGTCGCCGGCGTACGGACGGCGAGGACGGCTGAGTCCGCATCCAGCCTGAGTTTCTGGGAAACTCCGGCGGGGTCGATGGGTGTTACGGGGGGGGAACGCCGAGGGCCCCAACCGGGCTACCACAGCCATCCGGACCGATCGTGTACCCTCTCATGGCCCCCTCGCGGTGGGGCCGCCTTGGCACGGACCTTGCTCATCCCCGCGACCTGCGCCCGACTCCACTTGCGCGCGAGCATGACCGACCGCGACCCCCCGCCCTCCATGACCTCCCTCCACGCCCGCGCTACCGGCCTCTTCGCCCTGCTGCTCTTCTCGTGTGGCGCAACCGGTGGGGATGGGGGCGATGAGGCCGGAATCCTCGTCGCCGCGCCGCCTGTCGTGGGCATCCAGAGCGCCTACGCCTCGGCCGGTCGCATCCGGCTGCCTGACCTGGCTCCGCGGGAAGCCCCCGGATTGCCGAATGTGTTCCGCCTCTCGGAGAGCGTGATCTCCGGCGGCCAACCTCGCGACGAGGCAGCCTTCAGGGAACTGGCCCGCTGGGGGGTGCGCACGATCGTCTCGGTCGATGGCAAGGTTCCCGACGCCGCGGCAGCGGCGGCCCACGGCATCGAGACCGTGCACCTGCCGGTCCGCTATCACGGCCTGACCAGCGAGCAGGTGCTGCGGCTCGTCAAGACCTTCCGCGAGGGACGGGCACCGTTCTATGTGCACTGCTTCCATGGTCGCCATCGCGGTCCGGCGGCCTCGGCCGTCGCGCGCCTGGTGATCGATGGAGCCTCCCGTGAGCAGGTCGTGGCCGAGATGCGCCAGTGGTGTGGCACTTCGGGGGTCTACGAGGGACTCTATCGTTCGCTCCTGAGCGTACCGATCCCCCCGCGAGCGGTGACCGAGGCCTTCGAGTACGACTTCCCGAGCGCTTGCCTACCGCAGGGGTTGCGGGGCGCCATGACGGAGATCGCGCGAGTCTTCGATGCCCTCGATCTGCTGGACGCGCGGGATTGGGAGCCCGATCCCGACCATCCCGACCTGGACGCGCTGAACGAGGCGCGCCGTCTCGCGCAGCTCTTCGAGGTCTGCGCCGATTCGGAGTCTTCGGCCGGCGGTCCGCAGGATCTGCGGCGTCGGATCGACGACGCGCTCCAGGCCTCGCGAGACCTCAAGCGCTTCCTGTTGGGCTTGCGTGACGGTCAGGCGGGTGCTCGGGAGGGCGCTGAGGACGCTTTCAAGGCGATCGCCCTGAACTGTGCGAGCTGTCATCAGCCGTACCGCAACCGTTAGCCCACTGGTGCGAGGGCGGGCGAGGTTCTGGATCCCAGGGTAGAATCCTGATCTAGTTCAGGGGTGTCCAGCGGCGGGCTAACTGGCGCGCCGCAGCCTCTCATTTCCTTTTCTGTAAGGATCCTGAAGCCATGAAGACTGGCCGATTGCTCTGTGTGTTCGTCGTCGCCGCCAGCGCCCCCGTGTCTCTGGCCCAGAACACGACCCTCTGGATGGACCCGACCCTGGGCGGCATGGAATGGTCCATACGGGCCTTCAACATCGACGCGGTCCCCAACGTCAACAACGAGTTCGACTTCTACGGGCCGATATACGCCGAGCTGCAGACCAACGCGAATGGGAACGTGAGCGCGGGCTACTTCCATTCCAGCGACTCGCTGGTCGTTCCCGACATCGCCGGCTACATCCCCAACCCGATCCCTTCGGCGCCGCCGTTGATCGACTTTTCCCTCGAGGGGGTGAATTTCACCCTGACCTCCCTACCTCTCAACTTCGGGGACCCGACCAACTCCGACGGCAGCTTTCAGGGGGAGCTGACCCTCGAGGTCCTCTCGGGGACCGCCTACGTCGACGTGCTGAACCTGTTCCCCTTCGAGATCGACATGGCGGGACTGGACGGGACCACCCCCGTGGTCTTCGGCCAGTTCACCACCGGACCGGGCGGTGAGATTCACCTCGACTCGCCCCAGTCCTACTACTTCGTCGTCACCGAGCCCTTCACCGGGATCACCTTTGAGATCTCCCTCTGGGGTGACCTCCTCGCGGATTCGGTCATCACCCAGCAGGCCTTCTGCTTCGGGGACGGTACGGGCAGCGGCTGCCCCTGCGGCAACTTCGGCGGCAGCGGCGAGGGTTGCGCGAACGGCACGAACCTCGGGGGCGTGCTCTCCGCCAGCGGATCGTCGAGCATCGACGCCGCGGAGCTCGTCCTGGAAGGCTCTCAGCTGATCCCCAACCAGCCCGGCCTCTACTTCCAGGGCAACAACGCTGTCAACGGCGGGATGGGCGTCACCTTCGGCGACGGACTGCGCTGCGCCGGCGGGAACGTCGCGCGCTTGCAGGTGCGTATTGCCGATGCGCTCGGGAACTCCAGCACATCGATCGACCTGGCGGAGGCAGGCGGCGCAACATCGGGCGTCACCAAGCGCTACCAGCTGTGGTACCGCGATCCGCAGACCAGCTTGTGCAACACGACCTTCAACCTGACCAACGGGATGGAGATCTTCTGGCTGCCCTAGGGGCTCGCTGAGAAAAGGCGCCGTTGCGCGGCGCAGGCGGCATGGGCGCCCCTGCCCTATCCCGACAATGGCGCTGCCTGTCAGGTCTGCCACCTCTGAAACGGGTCAGGGCCGCAGGGAGCGCAGGGCCGAGCGCGCGGCGGCGTTCAGGGGGTCGATCTCGATCGCTCTGGTGAGGGCGGCGCTCGCCTCGTCGATGCGGCCGAGGGCCTGCAGGGAGACCGCGCTCCAGGCGCGGGCCGTCGCGGAGCCGGGGCGCTGCTCGATGATGCGCTCAAGGACGTTCAGGGCGCGCGCGTGGTGTGCCTTCCCCTGCCAGGCAAGGGCCACGCGCAGGGCGTCGCTGGTGGAGTGCAGCAGCAGCATGTCGATGTCTGCCTGCTCGTCCGCGGCGTCCGTGTCGTGGATCAGTCGCTCGGCCAGGAGGCGTGGGTGTTCGGGGTCGAGCTCGAGGGCGAGCAGCAGCAGGCTATGGGCCGTGCGATCGATGCCTTGCGCACGCAGCTCGTCGTAGAGACCGATCAGCGCCTTCACCTGCCGTGGACCGCACCGCAGGCGCTCGACGATCCTGCGCGTCCAGGTCTCGTGCATGGCACCCAGGATGATCCGGTCGAGTTCGGTCCCCCGACCCCCCTGGCGCTGGTACAGGGAGAGCGGCGCCTGGAACTCGAGACGTAGGTCGTCATCGGTCTGCACGGGCTGGCCGGCGTAGAAGGCGTGCATCTCCTGCTCGCCCAGGATGAGGGTGCGCAAGAGCAGCGAAGCGATGTCGGAGTCACCCAGCACCCGGCGCAGGTCAGCGGTCACGGCGGGTAGGCTGTCCACCATGTCCTGCATCACCTTGACGTCCGTGCGCGCGGGCAAGAGCTCCCTCCGCGCGGCCACCACGAGCGTGTCACCGGAGGTCAGGCGGAACAGGGCGACCTCGCCGAACACCTCGCGCACCGTGCGCAGCAGCATCCCGTACTCCTCGGGCGTGATGGCGTAGGTCTGGATCCACTGGGCCAGGAGACCGTTGTCGTTCAGTCGATCGAGCGCCTGAGCATAGAACTCCACGGTGAAGAGGTTCGAGACACCGACCATCCATGGATTGGAGGGCTCAGTGATGATCATGTCGTACTTCTTGCGTGTGCCTTGCAGGTGCGCCCGGCCGTCCTCGATCAGGATCTGAAAGTCCGGCGAGCGCTGGGGCGCGTGGTTCATGACCGAGAAGTGCGGGGAGGCCTCGAACACTGCCCGCTCGATCTCGGCGCAGGTGACCCGCGTGCGAGGGAAGAGCAGGCTTGCTCCGGCCGTGGCGCCGCTCCCGAATCCGATCACCAGGACGTCCCGGGCGTGGGGTCTCAGGAAACGCGCCAGGTAGGCCGAGCCGAGCTGGGTGGCCTGGTCGCTGTCGAAGGTGCTGGCGTCCACCTTGCCGTTGACCCGCAGGCTGACCTCGCCGCGCAGAGCCGTCACCAGCACATTGCTGGCGGCGCCTTCACTGTGCAGCAGCACGGCGGCCTCCCTCAGGCTCTGCCGCCCCGCCGGGCCGTAGACGAACAGGCCGCGCTCGGTGACGCGCGGGTCGTGAGCGGGCGTGCCCAGGACGACCAGCGCCACGCCGGCCAGGGCCACCCCCAGGGCCAGGTTGCGCGTCAGCGCCTCGCCCTGCGCGGCCACCAGGGCGTAGGCGAGGAGGTACAGGGCCAGAGCGACCACCAGGGTCGTGCGCGTGCCGAGCCAGGGCACGAGCAGGGCGTGGGCGGCGAGCACGCCGCCGGCCGTCCCCAGGGTGTTCCAGAAGGTCACCGCGCCCACCGCCGTGCCGGCGGTCTCGCGCCGGCGGCCCGTGAGGTGGATCAGCAGCGGGAACACGATCCCTGTGCCCAGGCACGGGAGCAGCTGCAGGATCGCGCTCGCCCCCAGGCAGAGGGCCGCGTTGAAGCCCGGCGAGGCGCGCAGGTCGGTCAAGTCTCCGACCAGGAGCGTCAGAAGGGGAAGGGCGTGCTGTCCGGCGACGGCCGTGCCCGTCAGGAACAGAACCGCCAGGCCCAGGATGTGAATAGGCGCCAGGCCGCGGGCCAGGATGCGGGGGAGCAGCAAGCTCCCCGCTCCGATACCAGCCAGCACCAGGGTCAGCATGGCGCTGAAGGCGTAGGTGCTTCCGCCCAGTACCAGAGCCAGTTGCCGGGCCCAGACCACCTGCAACAGGAGCGCCGCGAAGCCCGTCCCCGCCGCGGCCAGGGGGATCAGGCCGCTGCCGAGGGGCCGTGGCGGGATCACCCGCTGCAAGTCGGTCTCCTCGACGGCGACCTCGCCCGCATGTTCGGCCAGCGCCTCGGCTTCGGCTCTCTCGCGCGCCACGCGCCGAGCGAGCAGGACGGCGGCGGCGACCACCCCGGCGTTGATCAGCACGGCGACCGTTCGCGTGCCGCCCAGCCCGAGGGTCGGCAGCAGGACGAAGCCCGCCAGGGCGCAGCCCAGGGAGCCACCGATGGTGTTCCAGGCGTAGAAGAAGGACGCCGAGACCCCCAGACCTTCACCACGCGGGACGAACTCCCGCACCAGCAGGGGCAGGGTCGCGCCCATCAGCACACACGGTGGTCCCAGGACGGTGAAGGCCAGCAGCACCTCGATGGCCGCGCGCAGGTGGGGCAGGTGTTCGAAGGGTGGGTAGAGAGCAGCGTACGCGGCGCGCAGCCATCCGAGGAAGGTGGGCACCCCCATAGCCCACGCGCCGATGCCCGCCTCGCACAGGGCATAGCCCGCCAGGGGCGAGGGCACCCGATCCGCCAGGCGTCCGAGCAGCAGGGCACCCAGGCCCAGCCCCAGCAGGAAGGCGGCCATGACCGCCGCCATGGCGAGGCTCGAGCTGCCCCAGACATGGGTGAAGCGCTTGAACCACAGCACCTCGTAGATGAGGGCGCTGGCCCCCGAGAGCAGCAACAGCAAGGCCGCCAGGTCGCGCGATCGCATGGGCGCACTCTACCCCGACGCGGGGGTCGAAACACGAACGCGGCGGCGACGCTCGCGCACCGCCGCCGTGTTGAGACTCGGCTCGGAGGGAGCCTAGGGCACGAAGAAGACGCTGATGCCGTGGGATAGGTTGAACCCGTTGCCGCAGGGGCTGGCGCTCGGGTCGCGGTACCAGGTCTGGAAGTGCTTCGTGTCTCCGGCGTTCCAGGCGCCCGAGGCGGCCAGACCCGGCCCCCAGTGGGCGAATCCCGTGGCGTCCGGGGCGCGCACGCCCAGGCGCTTCACATTCATGCCCGCGCAGCGCAATCCGTCACCGAAGGGCACTCCCGCGCCGCCGTTGACGGCGTTGTCGCCCGAGAAGAGCAGGGCCGGCTGGGTGGGGACCATGTTGAAGGCGTCGAAACCCAGGTCGTCCGCCACCACGCTGTTGGAGCCGGTCGAAAAGGCGAAGGCCCCCTGGCCTGTGGAGTTCCCGCAGCCCTGTTGAGAGCCGCCGAAGTTGCCGCAGGGGCATGAGGCGCCGCTGCCGTCACCGAAGCAGAAGGAGGTGCCAGCGTTGCACTCGTCCGGCACGCCGTCCCCGTCGTTGTCCGCGCTCGTCCCGTTCAACAGGTCCAGATCGTCGGGGACGCCGTTGTCGTTGCAGTCCTTGGCGTGCGAGACGTACAGCAGCACGTTGTACTGCTGGTCCGGCGTGGCCGGGTCGTCCGTCAAGGTCTGGTAGATCCCGTCATCGTTCACGTCGTAGATCACGCTGGCCGAGACCACGAGCCCGCCAAGGGTCTCCGAGGAGTCCTCGGGCAGGGTGCCGGGGTCGGCGGTGTTGTGCGCGCTCTGGTTGATGTTGCCCGAGAAGGCCGTGCCCGAGTCGATCGAGTTGCTGTCGGCGATCGTCATGTACCGCAACTGGTAGTCCGTGTCGGAGTTCTGGCCGTGGAACTCGTCGCCCGTGCGGAAGATGAGCTCCAGCTTGTAGCTGAAGTTCGCCCGGTCATAGACCGCGCGCACGAGGCCGATAGCCATGCCGTCACCGAACACCTCGAGAGGGCTCAGGAAGTAGATGTTGCCGACCGAGTCCAGCATGGGCGCGGTGAGCGACGGGCCCACGGGCGCGCCGCCGGTCAGGGTACCCATGTCGATCAGCTGGCCTATAACCGTCGCGCCACCGGCGTCGTACAGGGCCTTCCCTCCACCCGGGGAGCCGGGGCTGACCTCGGTGTAGGCAGCCACGGTCCAGGTCATCGCACCCCCGGGCGCCACGCGTGCCACGGCGATGAAGTTGTTGCCCTGGTCGGGGTTGTCGAACTGGGGGTGAAGGGCCACCGCGGCGGCGATCAGGTTGCCGCCCTGATCCACGCAGGTACCGACGAGGCCGTTCCCCCCGCGGTAGGAGACCTGGCTGAAGTAGTGTCCGAACACGAGCTGTCCGGTCCCGAGGCTGTTGGTGGCCCAGCCGTCGTCGTTGTCAGTCACCACCGACGGGAGCTGGGCATTGACCGTCCCCGAGGGGGCGCCGGAGGCGTTCAGGCCCCAGACGCACATGCGGTCGGTCGTGCCGCTGGTCTGTCCGAGGACCGCGCCCGTTCCGATCACGCTGCCGGGGAACTGTCCGTTGAAGTTGCCCTGGTAGTGGGAGACGAGGCCGCGCTGATCGGAGGCTCCGCCCAGGTGCAGGTTGGTCGAGGTGAGCGGGGCCGCGCTGCCATAGACGTACTGACCGCTGAAATTGCCGCCCATCAGAATCGGCGCGCCGCCGGTCAGGTTGCTGCCGATGATGGTTGGCGTCGTGTGCGTCGTGGAGGAGCCCACCAACAGCCAGTTCGTGGCGCCGGCGTCGCTGGCGCCGGCGTTGCTGATCAGGTTTGCCGCGCCCGGGTTGCGGCCGAGGGCGTCGAACTGGAAGTAGTTGTCGCCCAGGAGCTCGGTGTGACTCAGGCACGGGCCCGAGCCGAACCCGTCGGCCCGGATGTGGGTCATGCCGTCGCTGTCGACTCCGCCCATGCCGAACTGGGAGAGGTTGCACGACCAGTCCGGGGAGTTGACGGCCGTCTCGACGCGCGAGACGTACAGGCGCGAGGTGGCGTCCACGTCGTAGTTGACCACGCCCGTGACCACGTTGTTGAAGCTGAGGTTCGGGTTCAGAGGGTCGTCGCTCGAGTACTCGGCGAAGGTCACCGCAAACTGGTTGCCCACGGCCGTGGTGGTGTCGATCGAGGCGGTCGGCGGGTCCTGCACGTTCGTGTCGTCGTTCACCCCGGCGCCCGCCACGTCCCAGAAGTCGTAGCTCCCGCGCGCGAAGGGCACGCCGACGCGCGTCTCGGTGCTGATCGCCTGGGCTGAGAGCTGGGCGCTGAAATAAGTCGGCGCCGGCAAGTAGGAGGCGCTGGCCTTCACCAGGGGAGCGATCCCATAGACGCGGCCCCAGGAGGAGCGGAACGCGCTCTGGTCCACGACGTAGTCGTTGACCTGTTCGGCGGCGAGGTGCGGGTCCACCGGATCGCCGGGCAGGCCGTTCGAGTTGGATGTGGAGTCCTGCGCGGCGGCGGGCAAGCAGGGGATAGCGAGGATTGCCAGGGCGCTGGCCGAGAGGAGCAGTTTCATGGTGCGGACTCGGAAGGGGTGGGGAGGGGCGTGCGCTGGGGGAGCGAGGCTCGCGTCTCGTTGGCGCGAGCCGATCTTGGAGCATACCAGGGGCCACGACCGAGGCGACTCGAAACCCGTTCCGAGGCGCGCAGAGTAGTGCGACTCCGGAGACACCAAACACTACCAGGGCTGGTACCGCGACCCAGGCGGGCCCGGCGGCGCG
>DASCMO010000059.1:0-78116 GCA_036010965.1 Planctomycetota bacterium
GGGTTTCCGATGACCCCAAGCGAGAGCAGGCCCATTGCCGACACCGTGTTCAGGGTCAGGGCGCCACCCTCGGGGTAGCGCTCCGCCGTGAAGCCGAGGATGCAGGGCCAGTAGTAGGTCTGGCCGATAGCGTAGATCAGGAAAGCGATGAACACCGCTTGACCCACCTGCGCTTCCGAGAGCCAGTAGAGCCCGATGGCAGACAACACGCCGCTGATCGATAGGAGAGCAGGCGGCGAGATGTGCTTCATGATCCCGCCGGCGAAGACTCGCAGGACCAACATCACGCCAGCCGAGAACACGATCGCGAAGCCGGCATTGATCCCGAGATCTTTGACCGAGGGTCCGACGAGCTTCTGGATCCAGGAGTCGGTGGACAGTTCAGCCGTCGCGACCGGGACCATCAGGAGGCACATCAGGAAGAACAGCGGTCGGCCCAGGGACTTGACGTAAACACCGAAGCCCGCGCCAATGACGACACCGACTATCACGCTGTTGCGCATCCAGTTCTCCTCGGTCCTGAAGCCCAGGACATTGCCCAACTCGTAAACGAGCAACATCGAGGCAAGGGTTGCGCTCAGGAAGCCCACCTGTTGGAGCATGGCCTTGAACGGCACGCCGGCTTGAACCCGCTCGTCCACCGGCAAGCGGCAGGGGCGGTACATCAGGATGTAAGCGGCCGCAGGAATCAGAATGAACGTGCCGTGAACGCGCCAGTCCGTGACGCCGACCTGATCTGCTCCCATGATCAGGAGGGTTCCGCCTACAAGTCCGGCGGGCCAGGCTGCGTGTAGGATGGTGAGGCGGGTGGTCTTGTCCTTGGGATAGACCGCCGCACACACCGGGTTGATGACGGCCTCGATAATTCCGTGCCCCAAGCCGGCGCAGACCGATGCGTAGTACAGCGCTGTGTATCCATCAGCCATGTAGAACAGCACTCCCGAGCCCGCCTGCAGTAGGAAGGCGAGGTACATGGGACGCTTGTAGCCCGTGCGATCCACCAGCAGGCTGAAACCGATCATGGTCACTGCGATCGGCCAGAAGGAGGCTCCCATGATCTGGCCCACCTCTTGGTAGGTCAGGGTGAACTCTTTGCCGTAGTCACCCTGTTTCGCGATCCGGAAGGCGAAGCCAATGCCGGCTGCGGCGAGGGAGAGGAAGCTGGCCCAGAACAACAGGCGCTTCTCTTTGGCGGTCAGATCTTCACCCGTGACGATGGTGCTCATGGAATCTCCTCGGATGGCCGGTGCTCGGTCGGGATGCGCCGTGGGGTTGTGTGCTGGATTCCAGCGTGGGGCGGAAACTTGCGGTGCCTTCCCCTCGCCAGTGGAGCCCTCTGTTTACCAGACCGACGACCCCCGACGCACACTCCGATCAGGGATAGTGACGATCCGCCGACCTCGGCCCACGGCCACTCTGCACGCGGCGGGTCCGCTCAGCCTTGAGCGCTCCACCTGTCACGGAGGAAGCGGAAGCCGTCGCGCTGCACCTCGTCGGGGTCGTTCCAGAAGTCGCGCCAGATGTGGACCGCTGCCGCGAAATCGGGGTCGAGTCGCGAGAAGGCCTCGATCATCAGCCAGCCGTCGTAGCCGTTCTCCTTCAGGCAGCGGAACGTCGTCTCCCAGTCCACTTGCCCGCGTCCCGGAACCCCGCGGTCGTTCTCGCTGATGTGGACGTGCCCCATCTCGGCCTTGCTGTCGAGGATCGCCGCCTCGATGTCCTGCTCCTCGATGTGAGCGTGGTGAGTGTCGTAGAGCATGGAGAAGGCCGGGTGGTCAACAGCGCGCACCAGCTCGCGTGCATCGGCGGCCGTGTTGAGCAAGTAGCACTCGAAACGATTGAGGTACTCACAGGCGAGCAGCACGTCCACTGCCCCAGCGGCTTCGGCCGATCCGTGCATGATCTCGGCCGAGCGCTTCTTCTCCTCCTCGGTCGGGCCCTTTCCTGTGAACTGAGCGTAGGCGGAGTGGAAGGGGCCGGCGATCACCGTACCGCCCAGGGCGGCCGTGCGCTCAGCGGCCCCCTGCATGCGCTCAAGGGCCGCAGCTCGCTCGCTCGCCTCGTCGCTGACGGGGTTCTGGTGGGGAGGGAGCGCCAGCGTGCCCGTGCGCAACAGGCCCATGGCCTCAAGATCGTCTCCCAGCTTCTGATAGTCCTCGACCGGGTTCTCGTGGATGGGGATCTCGACGCCGTCGAAGCCCGTCTCCTTCAGGCGCTCGAAGATGGGGTAGTGCTCTTCACCGACTACCGGAGCCCAGAGCAACATGTTCATGCCGATCTTCAAAGTTCGACTCCCGTCTCGACCCATTCGCCGGAGTTCGCAGAAGCCAGGACCGCGTCACACACTTTCTGGGTCTGAAGGGCGCAACGAAAGTCCGGCTGAGGTGAGCGCCCATCGGCGGCCGCCTCCAGGAAGTCGGCCAGGGCGTTGATGAAGGTGTGCTCGTAGCCGATCGTGCAGCCGGGCACCCACCACTTGTCCATGTAGGGATGTTCGGAGTTGGTCACGTGGATGCGCCTCCAGCCCGTGAGGTGCCCCTCGACCTTCTGCCCCGTGTCGGGCCTGGTGTGCTCGAAGAAGTCGAGGTACTGAGGATCCTCGAGGTCGAAATGCACCGAGCCGTCGGCGCCGTTCAGCTCGAAGGTGTTGAAGTTCTTGCGCCCCCGGGCGTAGCGCGTGGACTCGAAGGTGCCCATGGAGCCGTTGGCGAAGCGCGCCAGGAACATGCACGCGTCATCGATCCCGACCGGTTGCATGGAGCCCGTCTCCTGATGGACGCGCTCGGTGACGAACGTCTGGGTGTCAGCCACGACCTTCTCGATCGGGCCGTTCAGCCACATGGCCGTGTCGATGGAGTGCGCGAGGAGGTCGCCCGTTACCCCCGATCCAGCCACGTCGACATCCAGGCGCCAGAGAGTCTCGCCCCCCTGGGGTACGTCGGGGGCGATGGTCCAGTCCTGGAGGTAGGTCGCGCGGTAGTGGAAGGGCTTGCCGATCCGCTCCTCCTCCACGAGTTGACGCGCGAGGGCGATGGCTGGCACGCGGCGGTAGTTGTACCAGACCATGTTCGGAACGCCGGCGGCCTCGACGGCGCGTGTCATCTCCTCGGCCTCCGAGACGTTCATGGCGAGCGGCTTTTCGCAAACAACCCACTTCCCGTTGGCGATCGCCGCGGCCGCGATCTCCGCGTGGCTGTCGTTGGGGCTGCCGATGTCGATCAGGTCAATGTCCTCGCGCTCGACGAGCTTGCGCCAGTCGGTCTCGACCGACTCGTAGCTCCAGGTCTTGGCGAAGGCCGCGGCCTTGATCTGGTTGCGGGCGCACAGGCACTTCAAGACCGGTTGCAGCTCCAACTCGGGGAAGAAGCGATTGACCTTCAGGTAGGCGTTCGAATGGGCCTTGCCCATGAAGCCGTACCCGACCATTCCGACATTGAGGGTCTTGGGCATGATGGGGCTTCGAAATCAGGTGTAGGTCGCGACGAACTCGTCCATCGTGCGCTTGCAGTGTGCGGTGGCGTCCCACGCATCCGGCCAGAAACACAGATCGACGGTCCACCAGTCGTGGCCGATGTCCTCGGCGGCGAGGGCCGTGAGGATGGGCGGGAAGTCGACCATGCCCTCGCCGAAGGGCAGGTGCATGGAGGTCTCGTCCTCGCCTTCGGCGTTCTTGTGGCAGGTGTTGTCGGAGTCGATCAGGTGGATGTGGTTGATGCGCCCGGAGAGCTTTCCGATGAGCTCGATCTGGCCCCCGGCGAGCGTCTCCGCCTCACCGGGTTGTCTCGCGCCGACCACGGCGCACATGTGGCCGTGGCTCGTGTCGTAGAGGACGCCGAAGTTGTCCCTTTGCACCATATCCAGGACGCGCAGGATGTCACTGGGCTTGTTGAAGGCGAAACCCGGCTCGAATTCCCAGCACACATAGAGGCCGTGGTCGGCGGCGATCTCGGCGCAGCGGTTCCAGGTCTTCGTAACGCGCTGCAAGGCGGTCTCGTGATCCACTTCGGTGAAGATCGTCGGGGGTTGAACGGTATCGACGCGGATTCCGGCGATGCCGAGGTCGTTGCAGAAGCCGCAGTTCTTCGTGAACTCCTCGATGTACCTGGAAGTGTCGCCCGTGTTGATCAGGTGCTCACCCCACAGGTTCGCGGCGAGCCCGCTGAATTCGAGACCCCAGTCCGCCATCTGTGCACAGACCGCCTCGCGCTGGGCGGGATCGGTCAGGTCAGTGGGGTTGGGGTGCGGCGGAAAGCCGCCCAGCTCGATGCCGTCGTACCCGAGTTCTCGCAGGCGTGAGCCCACCGTCTCGAAGCCGACCGGCTCGTTCTCGTAGGGGCCGATCGTGTAGGCCCATGAGCCGATCGATATGCGCTTCATTCTGTCGTCCTTGGTCTCGGGGTGTGGCGCGTGCCGTGGTTTCGCTCGCTTCTGGGTCAGTACGTGGCTCGGCCGCCGGACACGTCGAAGCACGAGCCAGTGGTGAAGCTGCTCTCCTCGCTGGCCAGGTAGTGCACCAGGCCGGCGACCTCCTCGGTCGTTCCCGTTCGCCCGACGGGGATCTTCGAGATCATGTACTGGACCGTCTCGGGCGTCACCTGGTCCAGCATCGGGGTCTGGATGACCGCCGGCGCCACGGAGTGCACTCGAATTCCCGTCTCCGCGACCTCTTTGGCGAGGGACTTGGTCATGCCGATCACGCCCGCTTTGGAGGCCGAGTAGGGGCCCAGCTTGGGATTGCCCTCTTTGCCGGCGATGGACGCGATGTTGACGATGCGTCCGTAGTCCCGTTGGCGCATCGGGCCGAGGGCGGCGCGGTTGCAGAGCCAG
Source organism: Planctomycetota bacterium (assembly GCA_036010965.1). Lineage (GTDB taxonomy): Bacteria > Planctomycetota > UBA1135 > UBA1135. Next base: position 4,828 of record DASCMO010000059.1, read on the forward strand.
ACGCCGGTCAGGTTGATGTCGATCACCTCGCGCCATTCCGCGGGGGAAGTCTCCCAGGCGAAGGCGTTGCGGCCCACGATGCCTGCCGAGCAGACCAGGATGTCGAGGCCGCCGAAGGTTGAGGTGACCTCGGAGGTCATCGCCTCGACCTCATCGGCGTCGGTCACGTCGATCGCGATGCTCCGCAGGCTCTCCTTGTCGCCACCGAGTTGCTCCACGAGTTGGGCGCCCTCGTCTCGGTCGCGGTCCACGATGGCCACGCGTGCCCCGGCGGCGAGGAAGCGCTCGACGATCGCGCGCCCGATTCCTCTGGCGCCGCCGGTCACGACGGCGACGCGGCCACTCAAGTCGAAGAAATCCATAAACAGCTCTATATCCTGATCGGGGTTGAAGGGGGTCGGGCGGATTCTATCGTCTGTCCCCGGACAGGCGGAGAGGAAGGAGCAAGAGGGTCGGGCGCGGCCTTGGGGCGTGCGTGCGCCCTGGGATTCGCCGGGCCCTGACCGTACCGTCTGTGACTGAGGACGCCTTGAGCTTGATCGTACAGAACCCCTACTCCGGCGAGGCCCTGTGCGAGGTGCCGCTGGACCACGGAGCTGCGCTGGACGCGCGTCTCGCCCAGGCCCACGAGGCCCAAGAGACCTGGCGTGGGGTCCCGATCGAGGAGCGCATCCTGCGCGTAGGCGCGGCTCTCGAGTATTTCCGGGAGCACGCCGGGGAGGTGGCGAGGGACATCACCTTGCAGATGGGCAAGCCGATCGCGCAGGCGCGAGGGGAGTTGGGCGGAATGTTGGACCGGGCCGAGTACACCCTCTCCATTGCGAAAGAAGTGCTCGCTCCGGATGTCCTGCCGAACAAGGATGGACTGCGCTTTCGCATCGAACACGATCCCCTGGGCGTCGTGTTCAACTTGGCGGCCTGGAACTACCCGCTCCTGATCCCGATCAACGTGATCGTTCCCGCGCTGCTGGCCGGGAACACCGTGCTCCTCAAGCACAGCCGGACCACGCCCTTGTGCGGCGTTCACTTCGAGCGCGCTTTCGCAGGCACCGAGCCGGCGGGCCTGGTGACCAGCGTGCAGACCACCCACGAGGAGACCGCGCGCATGATCGGCGACCCGCGCGTGGCGCATGTGGCCTTCACCGGATCGGTGGAGGGTGGCCGTGCGGTGCAGCGTGCCGCGAGCGAGCGCTTCATCGATGTCGGCCTGGAACTGGGGGGCAAGGACCCGGCTTATGTAGCGGCCGATGCGGAACTCGGATTCGCGGTCGAGAACCTCGTGGACGGTGCCTGCTACAACGCCGGACAGTCTTGCTGCGCGGTCGAGCGCGTGTACGTCCACGAGAATCTCTACGAGGAGTTCCTGGAGCGGGCGGCGACGGCGATGAGCGCCTATCGCACGGGAGATCCCCTGGAAGAGGGGACAACCCTGGGACCGATGGTTCGCGCCTCGTCCGTGAGTTTCCTCGAAGAACAGGTCGCCGAGGCCCTGCAGCGCGGCGCCCGTCTGGTGTGCGGCGGGACTCGCATCGACGACCGCTTCTTCCCGGCGACCTTGCTCGCGGACTGTCCTCAGGATGCCGACGTGATGCAGGAGGAGAGTTTTGGCCCGATCCTTCCGGCGCGGGCCGTGGCGGGTGACGACGAGGCCCTGGCGCTCATGAACGACTCGCGCTTCGGCTTGACGGCGTCGATCTGGACGGCCGACGCCTCTCGCGCGGAGCGCTTCGTGCGAGAGCTCGCTGCCGGGACGGTCTTCCAGAACCGCTGCGACTACCTCGATCCCTGCCTGCCCTGGACCGGGGTCGGCGACAGCGGCAAGGGCTCGACCCTCTCGCCCTACGGTTTTCACCACCTGACCCGCCGCAAGGCCGTGCATCTGCGGCAGCGGGACTGACGCGCCCCGGCGGTGTCCTACTCGGGCGTGACGTAGGCGGCGGTGATGCCGCCGTCGACGGTGAAGGTGGCGCCCGTGACGTAGGAGGAATCCTCGCAGGCGAGGTAGAGGGCGGCGCGGGCCATCTCGGAGGCCTCGCCGAAGCGTCCCATCGGCACATGGACCAGGCGCCGCTGCTTCTTCTCCTCCGTATCGAGGAAGCTCATCAGCATCTCGGTGCGCAGGGGGCCCGGGCAGAGGGCGTTGACGCGGATGTTCTCGCGCGCATGGATGACGGAGAGCTCGCGCGTCAGCGCCAGCACGCCGCCCTTGCTGGCTGTGTAGGCCAGTTGCGGGGTCGCAGCCCCGAGGAGCGCCACGAAGGAGGCGGTGTTGATGATCGTACCGCCGCCCGCGCGGCGCAGAGCCGGGATGCCGTACTTGCAGCCGAGGTAGACGCCCTTGAGGTTGACCGCCATGGTCAGGTCCCAGACGTCTTCCTCGGTGCTGACTGCGTCGCCGTCGCGGCCGTCCATGATGCCGGCGTTGTTGAACAGGATGTCGAGCCGACCGTAGGTCGCCTCCGCTTCGGCCACCATGCGCTCGCAGTCGGCGGCGGAGGAGACGTCGGCGTGGGTGAAGGACGCCTTGCCGCCCGCCGCTTCGATCTCGGCCACGACGTCGGCGCCCGCCTCGTCCTGTAGGTCCGCAGCGACCACGCTGGCTCCCTCGGCCGCGAAGAGCAGCGCCGTCTCCTTGCCGATGCCGTTCGACGCGCCCGTGATGAGCGCCACCTTGTTCTCGAGTCTCATGATCGGTCCGCTCAGATCTGATCGAAGTAGCGCGTTCGCTCCCAGTCGGTCACGGCGCGGTCGTATTCCGCCTGTTCGTTGCGAAGGAAGTGAGCGTAGTGGTCGACCACCTCGTCTCCAAGGGCAGTACGCGCGAACGCGCTCGTGCTGAACAGGTCGGTCGCCTCGCGCAGACTGGCGGGAACGGTCGGTTGGTCGGATGTGTACACATCGCCCTCGAACATCGGCGGTGGTTCGATCCGATTGGCGATCCCGTCCAGGCCCGAGGCGAGCGCAGCGCTGTAGGCCAGGTAGGGGTTGACGTCGGCGCCCGGAATGCGGCACTCGATGCGCAGGCTCTGGCCTTTTCCGACGACGCGGAAACCGGCCGTGCGGTTGTCGTAGCTCCAGGCCAGGCGAGTCGGAGCCCAGGAGGCGGCCTGGTAGCGCTTGTAGGCATTCACGGTCGAGGCGTAGAGCGCCATCAACTCCGGGGTGTGGGCGATCCAGCCGCCGAGGAACCAGCGAAACTCGTCCGAGCACTCGATCGCGCCCAGGAGCGAGTCACCGGGGAATGCGTTCGCGCCGTCCCGCCACAGGCTGACGTGCATGTGGCACGACGAGCCCGCCTGGTCCGCGGCGGGCTTGGCCATGAAGGTCACGCTGCGGTCCATTGCGACCGCGACCTCCTTCACACACTGCTTGTAGACGCAGTGTCGGTCGGCCATCGTGAGCACATCGGCGTAGCGCACGTTCAGTTCGTGTTGTCCGTGACCCCACTCGCCCTTGGAGTTCTCGACGGGCACGCCGGAGTCGCGCAGGTGCCTCCTCAGGGCGCCCACGAAGTCCTCCTCTCGCGTGCCCTGCAGGATGTGGTAGTCCTCGATCATCCAGCCTGACGGTTTCAGGTCGCGGTAGCCCTTCTCATGGGCCTCGCGGTAGGTGTCGTGGAACATGTAGAACTCGAGCTCGGAGCCGGCCTGCGCCGTGAACCCGAGTTCTTCGGCTTGGCGGACCTGCTTGCGGAGCATGGAGCGCGGCGCGATCGGGAGCAGCGCATCGTCGCCCTCGCCCGCCAGATCGCACAGCACCAGGGCTGTGCGGTCGAGCCAGCTCGCCACCCGTAGGGTGCCGAGGTCGCATAGCAGGTGAACATCGCCGTAACCCGACTCCCAGTTGGCGTAGGTGAACCCTTCGATGGGGTCCATCGCCATGTTGACGGTCAACAGGTAGTCGCAGGCGTGGGCTCCGTTGGCGACGGCGTCTTCCAGGAAGAAGCTCGCGTCGAAGCGCTTGCCCATCGGTCGCCCGTAGTGATCGGTGAAGATGACGAGCACGGTCAGAATCTCGTCGCGCGAGACTCGATCCGTCAGCTCGTCGATGCTCAGCATGCCCCTGGTCTCGGCCATTCGGCTAGGATACCCCTGCCATGGCCACTTTCTCCCGCGAATCCTTCCAGCTCAATGGGCGCTTGTACGCTCCGCCCGACCGTCCGCTGGTGGTCGTCTGCATCGACGGCTGCGCCGACGAGTACATTGACGCGGCCATGGCGCTCGGGCGCGTCCCTGCCATGCAGGGTATGGCGCGGGAGGGCTTCAGGGGGATGTGCCGAGGGGCGCTGCCCGCCTTCACCAACACCAACAACGCCTCGATCGTCACTGGCGCTCCGCCGTCGGTGCACGGCATCTCGGGCAACTTCTTCCTCGATCCCGAGACCGGGGAAGAGGTGATGATGAACCGGGCCGAGTACCTGCGCTCGGGGACGCTCCTGGCGGAGGCGGCGCGTGCGGGGCGCAAGGTGGCGGTGGTCACCTCGAAGGACAAGCTGCGCAACATCCTCTCCCACGAGCTCGAGGGCATCGCCTTTTCGGCCGAGAAGGCCGTCGAGGCCACCGCTTTGGAGAACGGTATCGCTGACGTGGAGGAGCTTGTGGGGCGTCCGGCGCCGACCATCTACAGCGCCGAGGCGAGCACCTTTGTTCTGGCTGCCGGCGTGGCGCTCATCGAACGGGAGATGGCCGACTTCCTCTACCTGTCCCTGACCGACTACATCCAGCACAAGCACGACCCCGCCGACCCAGTGGCCGTGGACTTCTACGCCGATATGGATCGCGAGCTCGGTCGCATGATGGAGCTGGGTGCGGTGGTCGGCATCACAGCCGATCACGGAATGAACGCGAAGCAGCAGGCCGACGGCACTCCCAACGTCATCTTCCTCGAGGATCGGCTGGCGGGGGAGTTCGGAGAAGGGGTGCGCGTCATCCTGCCCATCACAGACCCCTACGTGACCCACCACGGTGCCCTCGGCTCCTTCGCGGTCGTGCACCTTGACGATCCCGGCCTGTTGGATGCCGTGCGCGATCACCTGATGGGCGTCAAGGGAATCACGGAGGTGTACGACCGCGCTCGCGCGGCCAGCCTGCTCGAGCTCCCCGCGGATCGAATCGGCGACCTGGTCGTCCTCTCTGGGCGTGACGTGGTCATTGGCCGCCGCGCCGAAGGCCACGACCTCTCCGAGGTCGCACAGGGCCTGCGCTCCCACGGTGGCCGCTACGAGGAGATGGTGCCCCTGATCGTCTCGCAACCTCTCTCCGAGGCCGGTGAGCGCCTCGCCCGCGGCGACCTTCGCAACTTCGACGTCTTCGACCTGACGGTCAACGCGCAGGAGAGCGCCTGAACGAGCTCGCGAGGGCCCAGAGCAGGGGCTCGTGCTCGGTGAGGGTCGCGGTCTTTGCGCCGGGGACCTTCGCGGCGTCGTCCCAGCGACGCAGTTCGAGCGCCTGCGAGGCGCCGGCAAGGTCGGGGAACGCGGCCGCGTCGGCATCGTTCATCGGGCCACCCTGGAGCGCGAGGCTCTGCTGCGAGGTAGGCGAGAGCCCCTCGCTGTAGCCCGCATTCGTCGCACACAGGAAGCGCTTGGCGTCCACGTGGAGGCGAATGGGATCCACGACCTCGGGGCTGAACAGGGTCCCGAGCCAGTGGGCGGCGAGGTCCTCGTGGCTGTCGTCGATGCCGCGGTCGGTGAAGTCCTCGCCCTCCTCGGCGAGCATGTGGCCGACGTCGTGCAGGAGGGCGGCGGCCACCTGCGGGTCGCTCGCCCCAGCGCGGAGAGCCATCTGTGCCGCCTGCAGTGAGTGGGAAGTCAGGGAGACCTCCTCACCGTAGTACTGCCGGGCCCCCCGCAGCTCGAACAGGGCGAGGAGCTCCTCGACGGAGCGAAGCTCGCCGGCGACGCTCACGGCTGCTCGCTCACGGGGGCGCGGAGGTCGAGCTCCATCTCCGAGAGGACGGTCTCGATGGCGCTCAGCAGGCCGCGCACGTCCTCCTCGAACAGGCGCCCGATGCTGCCGATACGGAAGCACTCGGCGTTGGAGACTTTTCCGGGGTAGATCACGAAGCCGTGGTCGTTCAGCCGGTCGTAGAACTCCTCGAAATCGAAGGCCGGCGCGGAGGGGTAGCGGAAAGAGGTGATGATGTAGCCCTGCAGCTCTTCGGGGAGGTACTCCTCGAAGCCCAGGGCGCGCATGCCCTCGACCAGGCAGGCGTGATTGTGCTGGTAGCGCGCCGCCCGCCCGCGGACGCCGCCCTCCTGGCGCAGCTCCTCGAGGGCCTGTTCGAAGGCCAGGATGACATGCGTCGGGGGCGTGAAGCGGAACTGACCGTTCTGCTCAAGGCCCCGCCACTGGGCGTGGAGGTCGAGGCTCAGACTGCGCGCGCGGCCCTCGCAGGCCTCGAGGAGAGCGCGCCGCGCGAGGGCGAAGGAGAAGCCGGGCACGCCCTCGATGCACTTGTTGGCCGAGGAGACGAGGAAGTCGACGGCGCACTGCTCGAGGTCGATCTCCACCGCTCCGAAGGCACTCATGGAGTCGAGGATCAGCGGCTTCCCGTGCCTCCGCGCCGCGGCTCCGATCTCCGCTACCGGGTTCACCATGCCGGTGGTCGTCTCGCAGTGAACCAGGGCGACATGGGTCACTTCGGGTGTGGCGGCGAGGACTCGTTCGACCGCCTCGGGATCCGGTGGGCGGTCCTCGGGGCACTCGACGAGGACGACCGTGATGCCGTGCACCTCGGCCATGCGCGCGATCCGCGCTCCATAGGCGCCGTTGCTCACCACCAGCAGCGCGCCGTCGGCGGGAATCGCCGAGGAGACCACGGCCTCGACTCCGAAGGTCCCGCTGCCCTGGATCAGGACCGCCTCCCAGCCCCCTTCCTGCGACACCTCGGCGAGCTCTAGCAGCCCCGCGCGGATGCGGGCGACCGCGTCGATGAACGCGCTGTCCCGCGATCCGAGGTCGCGAAGCATGGCCTGCTTGACGCTCGGACTGGTCGTCAGCGGGCCGGGGGTGAAGAGCGGCTTGTCCTTCGTCATCAGCTGTGTGCCGCGTGGGCTACCAGGGGAGGGAGAAGGTCTTGACGTTGGTCATCGTCTTCATCGACTCGATCACGCCTTCCTTGATGCCGAGCCCCGAGTCCTTCACGCCGCCGAAGGGCGAGCGTTCGATCCGGAATCCCGGGACCTGGTTGACGTTGACCGTACCCGTGCGGATCGACCGGACGGCACGCAGGGCGGCATCGAGGTCGTTGGTGACGATGCCCGAGGAGAGGCCGTAGGCGGTGGAGTTGGCGAGCTCGATCGCGTCGTCCACATCGCGCACGGCGAGGATCGGGGCCAGGGGACCGAAGGACTCCTCGACGACCATCTCAGCCGTGCGCGGCACATCGGCGATGACCGTCGGCTCGAGCTGGGCGCCCTCGCGGCCGCCGCCGCAGAGCACCCGCGCGCCCTGGCCCACGGCTCCCTCGATCACCCGCTCGAGTCGCAGCGCCGCGGCCTCGTCGATGACCGTCCCGACGCGCGTCTCGGGGTCGGCCGGATCGCCGCAGACGTACTCCTTCGTGCGGTCCACGAGCCGCTCGGTGAACTCGTCGAGGATGGAATCGGCCACGAGCAGGCGCTTGACCGCCGTGCAGCGCTGGCCGGAGTTGCGATAGCAGCCCTCGGCGGCCAGGGTGACGGCCAGCTCCATGTCGGCGTCGGCGAGGATGATCAGGGGTGAGTTGCCGCCGAGTTCCAGGCAGAGTTTCTTGTAGCCCGCCGTGTGAGCGATCTGTTTCCCGATGGCGACGCTTCCCGTGAAGCTCACCAGCTCGACGCGTTCGTCGCGGATAAGAGGCTGGACGACCTCCTCGATCGGCCCCACCACACAGCTCAGCATCCAGCCGGGCAGGCCCGCCTCGTAGAGCAGCTCGGTGAAGCGCGCGGCCACCAGGGGCGTCTTCTCCGAAGGCTTGAGGATCGTCGGCGCACCCGCGGCGATGGCCGGCGCGAGCTTGTGCGCCACCTGGTTGAGCGGGTGGTTGAAGGGCGTGATGGCGGCCAGGGTGCGCACGGGCTCGCGCATCGTGAAGATCCGTCGCGCTTGGCCGTGCGGTGAGATGTCACAGGCGAAGGCCTGTCCGTCGTCCTCCAGGGCCGCGATGGCGGCGAACTGCAGGACGTCCTGGGAGCGTCCGACCTCGTAGCGCGTCTCGCGAACACACAGGCCTGTTTCCGAGAGGATCAGGTTGGCGAACTCCTCCGCCCGTTCACCGAGCAGTTGGCGGGCTCGCTCGAGGATCTCGTGACGCTCGTGACGCGAGAGCGCCTCGCCGCCCTGCCAGGCAGCGTCGATCGCGTCCTCGAGTTCCGCGGGACCGATGAGGGCGACGGAGCCCGTGACCTCGCCGGTGTAGGGGTAGCGGACCTCAAGAGTCTCCGCGGTGTTCACCTTTCGGCCGGCAATCAGCGCGGGGAGCTTGAGGCCTTGCAGGGTCGAAGCGCCAGGGGTCATGCTGCGTTCATTCTCAGGGGTCGGTGTCGGCTGCCTGGAAGTGCACATCCATCTGGTGCGGGCCAACGGTCTTCCCATTGTAGGTCAGGCGCCCCTGGAGGCGAGTGGGCCCGCGCGACAAGGGGATGTCCTCGAGAGTGCAGTTCTGCGCGCCGGGTGCCAACTCGGCGCGTCGGCTCTCTCCGGCGACGCCGAGCTCTGCGACCCCAGGCTCGTCGCGCCCCGAAAACCTCATCTCCACCGTGTAGAGCCCGTCGCGGGCGATCTGGACCTCCCAGTACCCCAGGGCGTCGCTCCCCCAGCCGTTGCCCTGACCGGCTCGGCGCCAGTCCTGGCGGGTGAGGACGACCGGATCCTCATGCTCGCTGCCGATGTGGATGCGAGGCGGATCGTAGTTCCGCTCGCGGGTGCTCCCCACGTCGTCGAACCACCGATCGTAGTCGTGTTTGAGCTGCGCCACGACCTCGGGGTGCACATCGGCCACGTCGTGCAGTTCGAGAGGATCGGCGAGCATGTCGTAGAGCTCGAAGCGTGGCTCTTGAGACGGCGTCTCGCGTCCGAAACCGCTGGCGTTCAGGAGCTTCCAGCGCTGGGAGCGCGCCAGGAAGTTGTGGTAGCGCACGGGCGCGTCGCCGCGGTGGGCCTGGATCACGAGCGTGCGGTCCTCCTCGTCAGTCGCCGAACCCTCCAGGTGCGGGAGGAAGCTGCGCCCGTCGATCCGCAGACCCTCGGGGGCGGTGACGGCGCAGGCGTCGAGGATCGTCGGCAGCACGTCGATGTGGGCAGCAACGTTATCTGCACGCCGTCCCGCGGCGAGCCGGGCCGGCCAGCGGGCGAACAGGGGTGAGCGGACGCCGCCCTCGTACACACTGCTCTTGTTTCCGCGCATGCCCGCCACGTAGCGTCGCTCGTTGGGGCCGTTGTCCACCATGAACAGGACCAGCGTGTTCTCGGCCAGCCCCAACTCGTCCAGGTGCGCGAGCAACCTCCCTACGTTCGAATCGATGTTCGTGATCATCGCGAAGATGCGTGCGCGATGGTCCACGTTGTTGGATTGGGGCAGGGGATGACCGGCAAGCTGCGGCGCGGCGGCGTTCGTCAGGTCCGTCTCCAGGTATTCCCGGTAGAGTTCCTTGGGAACGTCGTGGAAGGGGCCGTGGGGTGCGTTGGGCGCGATGTACGCAAAGAACGGCCGACCGGAGTCATGGGTGGTCTCGAGCCACTCCATGGCCGCGTCGAAGTACACGTCCGTGCAATAGCCTTCGGTCTGCACCTGTCGTCCGTTCTCGAACAGGACGGCGTCGGTGTACTTGCGCGCGCCCTCGGGCGGATCGGAGGGCTGGCCGATTCCGCCGCCGCGGTGCACCAGCGCCTGCTCGAAGCCCTGATCCATTGGGCGCAGCGGGTAGTTGTCGCCCAGGTGCCACTTGCCGAAGATCCCCGTCGCCCAACCGGCGTCGCGCAGGAGCTCGGCGATCGTGACCTCTTCGGGCTCCATCATCGCCCGCCCGATGTAGGTGTCGATGGCGCGCGTGCGGTAGTTGTAGCGCCCCGTCATCAGCGAGGCGCGCGTCGGTGCGCACACCGGGCTGACGTAGAAGGTCGTCATCCACGCGCTCTCCGCCGCCATCGCATCGAGGAAGGGCGTGCGGATCTGCGGGTTGCCCATGACGCCGAGGTCTCCGTAGCCCTGATCGTCGGTCATGATCAGGATCACGTTGGGGCTCTCGGGCGCGGCGTCGCCGGTCAATCCCGCGCAGCCGGCCAGCAGCAGGCTCACCAGTTCGAGTCTCTTCATCATGTTTCCATCCTCAGTGCCAGTCGCAGCGGTCCCTGCGCACCGGCACGCTCCAGCGCGTCTTGGGCTTCCGCGAGGGGATAGATGCCCTCGACGAGGTCTTCGAAGGGATGGTCGGCGCCCTGTTCGCTGAGGAAGGACAGGGCGACATCCAGATCCCGGTGCGTGTAGTTGTGCACGCCCCGTACCGTCCAGAGGTTGCGGACGAGGCGTTCGGGAGTGAGGTGCATGGGCGGGGAGGGCGTGACGGTTCCGGCCCAAAGATAGGTGCCGCCGATCCGCAGGCAGTCGAAGCCGGCCTCGATCGCCGCCGGGGAGCCGCTCAACTCGAAGATCACGTCCGCGCCGCGCCCCGCCGACAGGTCTCGGACTTCACGCGCCAGTTCTTGGGCGCCGAGGGCCGCGTCGATGGTGTCGGTCGCGCCGAAGGCCGTGGCGCGTGCCAGACGGCCGCTCTGCACGTCGCTGACGATGATGCGTGCGGCGCCGAGCGAGCGGGCCATCGCCGCGGCCGTCAGGCCCAGCATGCCGGCTCCCTGGATCAGCACGATGCGGTCTGTCAGCGCCGGGACACACCGCACGGCGGCGGCCACGGTGGCCGTTGCGCAGTTCACGGGGCAGGCGACCTCATCGGAAAGGTGATCGGGAACCGTCAAGATTCCCGTGCCCACGGAGAGGTGGCAGTGTTCGGCCATTCCACCGCTCAGGGCGTGGCCCGGCGCGATGCGTTCGTGGCCGTACTTGAAGAGATCCTCGCACTTCTGCGTCAGGCCCTCCCCGCAGGAGAAACACTCCCCACAGGAAGCGGCGATGGTCCAGGTCACGCGATCACCGATCGAGAGGGCGCGCCCACGCAGGTCCATGAGCTGCTCTCCGGGGGGCAGGGCTGCGATCCGGCCGATGATCTCGTGGCCGAGGATCGTTGGGCAGGGTGCGGAGCGCCGCCCGGAGTAGGTGTGCAGGTCGCTCCCGCAGATCGTGCACAGACTGACCTGCACAAGCGCTTCGCCCGCGCGGAGCTCGGGGAGCGGGAACTCCTCAAGCGTCATGGGCTCACCTGGCCCGTGAAACACCGCTGATCGGGAAGAGCGACTCACGGGGGAGAGTCTACTCGCGCCGCAGGCTAGCGGAGGATCCAGTCCTCGGGATCCAGCTCGACCGTCGCGTCCGCCGGCAGGCTCAGGTGCGCCGTACCCTCGGGCATGGCGACCCGCTCGAGCTCTCCATTGATGCGGACCTCGACTGGCATCGGAAAGGGGAGGTCGCCGGGCACTTCCCAGGACAACCGCAGCCCACTGTCATCCCGAGTCTGGACGAGGCGCGGCAGGTGCGGCTGGCGGAAGTAGACCTCGAAGAACCAGCCGAGCTCCCTCCCCGAGTTGCGCTCCGCGATTTCGATGAACTCGTCGGTCGTCGCGAACCGGCAGGCGCTCCCGTCGGTCCGCTCCTCCGAGCGAGGATCGGGGTAGGCCATGCGCCGCAGGGTGGAGAAGAAAGCGTCTTCCCCGATCAGGTAGCGCAGGGTGTGCAGGGCCCAGGAGGCCTTGAAGTAGATGTCGCTGTCGCTCTGGCGCTCGCCGTCGGGGACGTCGAGGTCGATGAAGTACATCTGGCCAGAGGAGCGCGGCTCGCGCGGGGCGACGGCGCGCCGGTTGAGGATTCGCCCGCGGTTGTCGGCCATCGACTGGTGGTAGGCCTGCTCGCCGTGCAGCTGCTCGGTGTAGAGGTTCTGCGTGTAGGTCCCGATGCCCTCGTGAACCCAGAAGTCGTTCCAGTCCGGCGCGGTCACCATGTTCGCCCACCACTCATGGGACAGCTCGTGATGGTGGAGCCAGTCGTAGCCCCACTTGTTGTCCCGGTACTGGTTGCCATAGGCGATGATCGTCTGGTGCTCCATGCCCAGGTGCGGCGTCTCGACGACTCCGTACTTGTCCGCGCGGAACGGATAGGGGCCGAACAGCTCCTCGAAGAAGCGCAGGTGTTCGATGATCTGGATCATCAGGCCCAGGCCTTGCTCGTAGTTCTCGGGGAGGACCCAGTAGGTGACGGGGAAGACCTCGCCAGTGACGCTCTCGTAGGAGCGCGTGATCTCTGCGTAGGGCGCGATGTTCAGCGCCACCACGTAGTTGTTGATCGGCGTCGAGACGTGCCAGTCGTAGGTGCGGGTGCCGTTGTGATTGTCCCTCGTGCCCGTCAGGCGGCCATTGGTCGCGCACACCAGCGGTCGGGGGACCGTGACGTGGATGTCCATCGAGTCCGGCTCGTCGGACGGATGGTCCTTGCAAGGCCACCACAGGTCGGCGCCCTCGCCCTGGTTCGAGGTGGCGATCCAGTGGTCGCCGCTCTGGGTGCGGGCCCAGGTGAAGCCTCCCTCCCAGGGGGGTTTGGGCGCCTCTCGCGGCGTGCCGCCGTAGGCCACGCGCAGGATGATCTCGTCGCCCTGATGGCGAGTTTTCTCGAGGTCGATGACGAGGCGCCCGGCAGCGTGCGTGTATTCGCGGCTCAGGCCACGCTCGTCGACACCCTCCACCTTGAGGGCGGGATCGAGGTCCAGTACGAGCGCCGAGAGCGGCTCGAGCACGGCCGCCCGCAGGGTCACGACCCCCCAGATCGAGCGCGTCTCGGGCATCACCGTCACGTCCAGGTCGTAGTGCAGCACGTCGAAAGCTGCTTGCTCGGGCGACAGGGGGCCCCCGGAGTCCCTGCGGAAGGTCGCGTCGGCTGTCGATGCACAGCCGACAGAAGCGATGGCGAGCAGCAGGCCGGCGGTGTCGGGGAGTTTCATGCTCAGTCAGCGCTCTCTTCGGGAGAAGGGGATGAGGAGGGAGATGCCGCGTCCTCTTCGTCGCGCACTTCGTGGCGCTGGATGAGGGGGATCTGCGTGATCGTGAAGGCGATAGTCAGGGGCAGGATTCCGAACACCTTGAAGCTGACCCACGTGTCGGTCGAGGTGTTGCGCCACACGATCTCGTTGACGATCGCCAGGAAGACGAAGAAGCAGGCCCAACGAAGGGTCAGGGTGCGCCAACCCTCGGCGTCGAGCTTCATGCTGCTCTCGAGCAAGGGCCGGAGCAGGGAGCGTTTCTTCGCCAGGCCTCCGAACAGGATCGCCGCGAACAGGACGTTCACCACCGTCGGCTTGAGCTTGATGAAAAGGTCGTCCGCGAGCACCAGGGTCAGGGTGCCGAAGGTCAACACGAAGCCCGCGGTCACCAGAGGCATGATCGGCAGGCGCCGCTCCAGGACCCAGGAGGCCGCCAGGGAGAGGACGATCGCCCCCATGAAGGCGGCCGTCGCCTCGAAGATCCCCATCCGGGCGTTGGTGATGAAGAAGACCAGCAACGGTCCCATCTCGATCAGGATCTTCGCCGCGGGTGAGACCTGTTTGGGGGCGCGTTCAACCATGCGGCGTAGACTACACTGTCTGGCATGGAGCCAGGACGAGAGGTCGGGGCGCGGGGGATCGTCGCGATCACGGCTGCGATGGTGCTGGCGGCATCGAGCTCGGCCGAGGAGCCCCAGAGTTTCACCGTGACCGTGGACCCGGGCGGAGTCGATCGCTCGTGGACGCCCGTGAGCGTCTGGTTGGAGCGAGGCGAGCACCTGAGCGACGGCGACCTCTCAGGAGGAGCGGGCGGCTGGAAGGGGGCACTGACCGATGCGGCCGGTGGCGTGCGCGAGGCGCAGGTCGAGCGGCGTCGTGACGGCGACGGACGCATCACGGCCCTGGGGGCCCACTGGCTCGAGGAGCAGCTCATCGCAGGAATGCCGCAGACCTACACGCTCGAGCTGTCGCATCTCCCTGAGGGCGTGGGCACCAGAGCGCCCTCCTTTCGCATGGAAGAGGACGCGAACGCTCTCTCGCTCCTGCATGGCGATCGCCCGGTCTGGCGCCACGAGATAGCCTTCGATCCCGACCGAATCGAGGAGACCTACAAGACCTTTCACCATGTTCTGGACGGCGAGACGGTCCTGACCAAGGGGCTCGGCGGCTTGTATCCGCACCACCGCGGACTCTTCGTCGGCTGGTCACGTACGCGCGCCGGTGGGCGAGAGCACAACTTCTGGTGGAACGCCAAGGGGGCCGAATTTTCCCAGCGCCACGCCGGTTTCGAGGCGAGGGAGCGCACGACGGGGCCGTTCATGGCGCGCTCCGTCTCGCTCGTCGAATGGATGACCGATGGCGCCCCGATCGTCTTCGAGCGCCGCGCGGTCACCACCTGGAGCCAGGGTCCGGGGCGCTGGTCGCTCGATTTCGACATCACTTTGCGCGGCGCCGATGGCGAGGTGCGGCTCGACGGAGACCCCGCCCACGGCGGGTTCCAGTTCCGCGCGGCCCAGGAGGTTGCCGAGCGCAAGGATTGCGCGTACATCCTGCCGAGCAGCGCGAAGGGCGGCGCGAACGACAACTGGACCGACTGCCCCTGGGCGGCGGCGCGCATCACGGTCGAGGGGCATGCCTACTGGATCGTTCATATGGATGCGCCCTCCAACCCGCGCCCGGCGATCTACAACACGCGCAGCTACGGCCGCTTCGGGGCCTTCTTCCGCGCCACTATCCCCGCCGAAGAGGAACTCCGCCTGCGCTTCCGCGTGCTCATGATCGACCCCGAGGGGCGCGAGGAACCCGGAAGGGAGGCCTTCGAGTGCGCCTATCGTGACCTCGCCGATCCTCCCGCGGTCAGGTTGGAGCGCCCGTGACCCTGAACGGCTACGCGCTCGTGATCCTCGCGGCCATCGTCGCGGGCACCCTGCTGGACCTCGTCTGCGACCTCCTCAACCTCAGGAGCTTGCGTCCTGAACTCCCCGACGAGTTTAGGGGCGACTGGGACGAGGAGGCCTACTCACGCTCGCAGACCTACACCCGCGTGCGGACTCGCTTCGGCCTCCTGCGGTCCAGCTTCGACCTCGCCGTGCTGCTCGGTTTCTGGTTCGCAGGAGGGTTTGGATGGCTCGCGGGCTTGGTGCAATCCGCCGGGTTCGGCGCCGTGCCCACCGGCCTGCTCTTCATAGGCGCCCTCGGCCTCGGATCGCGTCTGCTCGCCCTGCCCTTCCAGCACTACTCGACCTTCGTCATCGAGGAGCGCTTCGGATTCAACCGCACGAGCGGCGCCACCTTCTGGTCCGATCAGCTCAAGGGCCTCGCGCTCACGCTCCTCTTCGCCGGCCCGCTCCTGGCTCTGATTCTCTACGCCCTCGAGGCGGCCGGCCCCCTGGCCTGGCTGTACTGCTGGATCGCGACGACCGCGTTCATGTTGATCGCTCTCGTTATCGGACCGGCGTGGATCATGCCGCTCTTCAATAAATTTCAGCCTTTGGAGCAGGGCGAATTGCGAGATGAGTTGCTGGCCTACGCGCGCTCGACCGAGTTCCCCCTCGACGATGTCTACGTGATGGACGGATCGAAGCGCTCGACGAAGACCAACGCTTTCTTCACCGGCTTTGGAAAGCACAAGCGCGTAGCCCTCTTCGACACGCTGATCGCTTCACAGACGACTCAGGAGCTCGTCGCGGTCGTCGCCCACGAGGTCGGTCACTACAAGCGGCATCACATCATCCAGAGCGCCCTCGTCAGTATCGCCCACTTCGGGCTGCTGTTCTGGCTGCTGTCCTTGTTCCTCGACCGAGCGGGCTTGTTCGAGGCCTTCGGCATTGGAGAGCCCAGCGTCTGGGCAGGCCTCGTGTTCTTCATGATCCTCTACTCGCCAGTCGAGATGTTGCTCTCGTTTCTGAGCAATGTGCTCTCGCGACGCAACGAGTTCCAGGCGGACGAGTTCGCTGCCCGCACGACGGGGCAGGCGGAGGCGTTGGTCTCGGCGCTCAAGAAGCTCTCGGCCGAGAACCTCTCCAACCTCACGCCTCACCCTCTGCACGTTCTCCTGCACCACTCCCATCCGCCACTCCTGCGCCGCATCGCAGCCCTGCGTGCGACGGTGGCTCCACATCCCTAGAGTTCCAGACATCGGAGCAAGCATGACCATGCGATCCCTTCTCTCCTGGTGGTTGCCCCTGGCGCTCTGCGCCTGTGCTTCGGCGGGCCGCCAGGAGGGCGAGTTCTGGTTGAGAACATTTCGAAGACAGCGCCTGACCGAGACCTTCTTCTCGGAAGGCGCGACCTTCGGTGACCTCAACCGCGACGGGCACAACGACATCGTCTCGGGGCCCTTCTGGTACGAGGGCCCCTCGCTCACCGAGCGCCACGAGATCTACGAGCCCGTCCCGTCCGATCCCCTCCGGTATTCCGACAGCTTCTTCGCTTTCGTCTACGACTTCGACGAGGACGGCTGGCCGGATGTGCTCGAGATCGGCTTTCCAGGCCGCCAGGCTCGCTGGTATGAGAACCCCGGTGAGGAGGCCCGGCGCTGGGAGATGCACGTCGCCTTCGAGGGCGTCGACAACGAAGCGCCCGGTTTCGGGGACCTGACCGGAGACGGTCGGCCCGAACTTTACTTTCACACCAACGGACGCTTTGGGTGGGCGGGTCCCGCCGAGGGCCTCCCCGAGCAACCGTGGACCTTCCACGCTCTCTCCGAAGATCTGGGCCTGTCCAACTTCATCCACGGTCTGGGGATCGGTGACCTGAACGGGGACGACCGACCGGACTTGCTCGAGAAGAACGGCTGGTGGCGGCAACCGGCGGTGAGCGAGGAAGGCCTGATCTGGCAGCACTACCCGATCCCCTTCAGCGCCGGACGCCGAGGCGGCGCTCAGATGCTCACCTTGGATGTGGACGGCGACGGGGACACCGACGTCATCACGAGCCTCAACGGCCATGGGTGGGGGTTGTCGTGGTTCGAGCAAGTGCAGAGGTTCGGGGCCATTGAGTTTCACGAGCACCGGATCATGGACTCGCGCCCCGACCACAACCGCCACGGCGTGGCCTTCTCTCAGCTGCACGCTCTCGCGCTCGCGGACATGAACGGCGACGGTCTGGCGGACATCGTCACGGGTAAGCGTCACTGGGCTCACGGGCCCGAAGTGGATCCGGGTGCTCAGGATCCCGCGGTCATCTACTGGTTCGAGCTCGTGCGTGGCTCTGGCGGCGCCGAGTTCGTCCCTCACCAAATCGATGACGACACGGGAGTGGGCGTGCAGGTCGTGGCGGGGGATGTGGACGGCGACGGATTGATGGACGTCATCGTCGGGAACAAGAAGGGGACCACCGTCCTATTCCAGGAGGCGCGGCGCGTGAGCGAGGAAGTGTGGCGCGCCGCCCAGCCCGCCCGGCGCCATCCCGGTGGCGTGGTGCCGCGCACCGAGGATGGGACGAAGCTCGACCTCGGCTTCGAGTCGGGGACCTTGCTCCACTGGACGGCGACCGGCGATGCTTTCGAGGGCCAACCGGTGAAGGGCGACACCCTCGCCCCGCGGGGACACGCGGAAGGCAGCCGCCATGCCGGCGACTACTGGCTCGGTGGGTACGAGCTGCACGGTGACGAGCGCACGGGCACCTTGACCTCGGTTCCCTTCGAGGTGACGCACCCCTTCGCGAGCTTTCTGGCCGCTGGCGGCCACCATGACGAGACGCGCATCGAGTTGATCTCCGACCGCGACGGCGCAGTGCTCCTCGAGGTCACCGGCACCGACCATGAGTCCTTGCAGCGGTGCGTCGTCGATCTGCGGGGGCGGGAGGGCGAGCTGGTGCGCCTACGGATCACGGACGAGCACGAAGGCGGCTGGGGCCACGTGAACTTCGATGACTTTCTCTTCCACCCAGACGAGCCGCGCTTCACCCGGGATTCGGACCTGGCGCTCCTGAGCGAGCGGGTGCCCACCGAGCACAGCGGCCTGCCGCCCGAGGCGGCGGCGCGGGCGATGAGTGTTCCGGCGGGGTTCACGGTCGATCTGATCGCGGCCGAGCCAGACCTTCACCAGCCGATCGCCCTGGCCATCGACGAGCGCGGGCGACTGTGGGTGGCGGAAGCCCAGTCCTATCCGCAGCGGCGGCCCGAGGGTGAGGGGCGCGACTCGATCCTGGTCTTCGAGGATGGCGACAGCGACGGCACTTTCGAGACGCGGACGGTCTTCGCCGAGGGCTTGAACCTCATCAGCGGCATGCAGGTGGGGTTCGGCGGCGTGTGGGTGGGCGCCGCGCCGCAGTTGCTCTTCATTCCCGATGCCGACGGAGACCTCACGCCTGACGGCGAGCCCGAGGTGTTGCTCGACGGCTGGGGTTTCGAAGACACCCACGAGACCCTGAACACCTTCACCTGGGGGCCGGACGGATGGCTCTATGGGTGCCACGGCGTGTTCACTCACTCACGCGTCGGCGCGCCAGGGACCGCGGACGAGGAGCGCACGCCGCTCAATGCCGGCGTCTGGCGCTATCACCCGACCCGCCACGAGTTCGAGGTGTTCGCGTGGGGGACGAGCAATCCCTGGGGCATCGACTTCGACGCGCACGGGCAGGTGTTTCTGACCGCCTGCGTGATCCCGCACCTCTTCCACATCGCCCAGGGAGGCCGCTACGAGCGCCAGGCCGGCGATCACTTCAACCCGCACGTCTACGAGGACATCAAGACCATCGCCGACCACCGTCACTACGCGGGTGACATCCGCGACCACGCCTGGTGGGGACGCGAGGAACCCGAGCACGGCAAGGGGACCAAGGAGGCCGGGGGAGGTCACGCGCACTGCGGCGCGATGATCTACCTCGGCGGTTCCTTTCCGGACCGCTTCGAGGGCACGGTCTTCTTCGCCAACGTCCACGGGAATCGCTTCAACAACGACCGGCCCGAGCGCAGCGGGTCGGGCTTCGTCGGTCGCCACGGCGAGGACTTTCTGCTCGCCAACGACGAGTGGTTTCGCGGCATCAACCTGAAGACCGGGCCTGATGGCGCGGTCTACTTCATCGACTGGTACGACGAGGCGGCCTGCCACCGGACGGATACCGAGCGCTGGGATCGCACCAACGGGCGGCTCTACCGCGTGCGCCACGGCGATGTTGCTCCGGAGGCGGTGGCCGTCGCCGAACTCGACGACGCCGGCCTGCTCGAGGCCCTCGTTCACGAGAACGAGTGGTTCAGCCGGCAAGCCCGGCGCGTGTGGCAGGAGCGCGGCGGACCCCTGGCGAGGGCCGTGCGCTACGAGCTCGAAGGGCTCCTGAGCCGCGGGCCGGCCCAGGATCGGCTGCGCGCCCTGTGGGCCTTGCACGTCACCGGCGAGCTGAGCGAGGGGTTGGCCGTCGAGCAACTCTCGGACGAGGACCAGGACGAGTTCGTCCGCGCCTGGTCCGTGCAGCTGATGCTCGAGGATCGCCGGCTCGAGCCCGCATCTCTGGAGCACCTCGAGCAGGCGGCGCGCGACGATCCGTCGCCGGTCGTGCGGCTCTATCTGGCCGCGGGCTTGCAGCGCATGCCCCTCGAACAGCGCTGGGGCGTGGCGCGAGCCCTGGCGTCCCACGGCGAGGATGCCGACGACCAGAATCTGCCCCTGATGCTGTGGTACGGAGTCGAGCCGCTGGTGATCGAGGACCCAGCGCGCAGCCTGGCCCTGGCGCGCGCCGCGGCCCTCCCGCAACTATCGGAGTTCATCGCTCGCCGGGTCGCTTCCGATTCGTCCTGCCACGAGGCTCTGGTGGAGGCGATGACCGCCGCAGAGGATGACGCCTGGTTCGCACTCCTCCTCGCCCAGCTCGCGCGGGCGCTGGAAGGCGAGCGCGGCACGGCCTTGCCGCCGGGTTGGGACGCGGTCTACGCCCGCGCCAGCGCGTCACCCGAGGCCGAGTTACGGGACCGGGCCTTCGCCGTCGCGGTGGCCTTCGGGGACTCCTCGGTGTTTCCAGAGCTGCGCGACATCCTGGCCAGCGCCGAGGAATCCTCGAAGCGCCGGGAGCGAGCGGCCGACGCCTTGATCCGCGGCCGTGACGCCGAGGCCGTGGGCGTGATGCACGCCGTGCTCGCGGAAGGTGTACTGCGCGGGCCCATCCTGCGAGGTCTGGCACGCTTCGATCATCCGGGCACGCCCGAGGTCGTCCTGGCTCACTACTCGTCCCTGAGCGAGGACGAGAAGCGAGACGCATTGAACACCCTCGCCGCGCGCGCGCCCTATGCGTGCTCACTGCTAGAGGCCGTCGGGGTAGGAACCGTCGCGCGCAATGAGCTGGACGCCGTGCTCCTGCGCCAGTTGAAGGCGCTCGAGGACGAGCAGGTGGAGCAGCTCATCGCGAGCGTCTGGGGCGTGTCGCGCGAGACGCCCGATGACCGCCAGGCCCTGATCTCGACCTGGGTTGAGCAACTCGACGCTCAGACCCTGGCGGGCGCCGATCTCTCACGCGGCCGCGAGGTCTACGCGCGCACCTGCGAGCAGTGCCACGTCCTGTTCGGAGAGGGTCGCGGGGTGGGTCCGGAGTTGACGGGTTCCAACCGGGCCGACAAGGAGTACATCCTCACGAACATCGTCGATCCCAACGCTCTGATCGCCGTGGAGTACCAGGTCACGACCGTGCAGCTCGATGATGAGCGAGTCGTGAACGGCATCCTGACCCGCGAGACGGACACAGCCCTGACTCTGGAGACCCAGACCGAGACGATCGTCATCGCGAAGGACGAGGTGGCGCTGCGCCTGCCGCAGGACATCTCCATGATGCCCGAGGGTCAGCTCGAGACCCTCGAGAACGACGAGGTGCGCGATCTGATCGCCTACCTTGCGAGCGACGTCCAGGTGCCGCTGCTCGCCACCGAGTTGAACCGTTCGCGGTTCTTCGACGAACAAACGCTCGACGGCTGGCTGGGCAACCCGGCGGTGTGGAGCGTCTCCGACGGCGAGATCGTCGGCCAGACGGAGGGGCTCTCGCGCAACGAGTTCCTCAAGAGCGATATGTTGCTGGGCGATTTTCGTCTGATCGTCGATGTGCGCCTGGCGAACGACGAGGGCAACAGCGGGATCCAGTTTTGGAGCGAGGGGCTGGAGGACGGCAGCGTTCGCGGATACCAGGCTGACATCGGCGTCGGCTGGTGGGGGAAGCTGTATGAGGAGCACGGGCGCGGACTTCTAGTGGCCACCGAGGGGGACGAATTCGTCGTTCCCGACGGCTGGAACACCTATGAGATCCTGGCCGTCGGCCATCGCGTGCGCACGGCGATCAACGGTTCGGTCTGCGTGGACCTCGAAGATCCCGACGGCGCGACGCGCGGGATCGTGGCGCTGCAGGTCCACTCAGGTGGGGCCACCGAGATTCGCCTCCGCAACCTGCGTCTGGAGCTCGACCCCGCGCCCGAACTGACGACGCTCAAGTCCCGATGATGCCCACGCGCGTGCCGTCGCGTCGCCGACCAACCACGAAAGGAACACGAGATTGATCACTCACATGGTGCTGCTCAAGATTCGCAGCGATGTGCCCGCCGAGCAGGTCGACGCCGTCTTCTCCGCCCTGGCGGACCTGGGTGACCGAGTTCCGGGCATCCTGTCGTTCAGCGGCGGCCCCTACTCATCCGACGAGGGGTTGCAGGGCGGGTTCACCCACGGTTTCTGCATGACCTTCCCCGATGCGGCGGCTCGTGACGCCTACCTGCCGCACCCCGCACACGAGGTCGTGAAGACCATGGTGCTCGAAGTGCTGGACGGCGGACTGGCGGGTGTGGTGGCGTTCGACTACGAATCCTGACCGATGGAAATTGCATCCACAGGTGACCCGTCCCCTCGCACCGGGCGCTGGTGGCGGATTGTCCTGGGACCGGCCCTGGCGTCGGTGATCGTGGTCCTCGGCCCCGGGGACACTCCGACCGTCGCCGCGATGGCGGCCATCGCGGCCTGGATGGCCGCCTGGTGGGTCACCGAGGCGGTCCCCATTCCGGTCACCGCGCTCCTGCCTCTGGTGCTGATTCCCGTTGCGGGCATCCAGTCCGTCGTCGATGTGGCCCCCAACTACGGCCGCTCGACGGTCTTCCTGTTCCTCGGTGGCTACATGCTGGCCATCGGATTGCAGGCCTCGGGCGTGCATCGGCGCATGGCGCTGGGGATCGTGCATGCGGTGGGGGGCGAGCCGACGCGCGTCATCCTGGGGTTCATGATCGCTTCGGCGTTCCTGTCCATGTGGATCACCAACACCGCCACGGTGATGGTGCTGATGCCGATCGGCCTGTCGGTGATCGAGGCGGCGCGCGACCGCGACACCGACCCGCGCGAGCTCAGGAATTTTGCCGTGACCGTGATGCTCGCCATCGCCTACGCCGCTGACATGGGCGGCATGACCACCCTGGTGGGGACGGCACCGAACCTCTCCTACAAGGAACAGCTCACGCGCCTGTTCCCGGCGGCTCCCGAGACCTCGTTCGTGGGCTGGATGGGGATCGGCCTGCCCCTGGCGGTCGTGTTCGTGTTCTGCGGTTGGCTGCTGTTGACGCGCTTCCTCTTTCGTCCCGGGCGCAGCTCCTTGCTGGGCAGCAGCGAGGCCGTGGCGCGATTGCGAAGTGAACTGGGTCCGCCGCGGCGCGACGAGATCGTCACCGCAGCGCTCTTCGGCCTCACAGCGATGCTGTGGATCACGCGCCGGGACATCACCGTGGGCGGCACGCTGATTCCGGGTTGGGGCTCGATCCCCTGGCTGGAGGGCGGGTTCCTCGATGACTCGGTCGTGGCGGTGGGGATGGCGATCCTGCTCTTCATCATTCCCTCCAAGAGCCGGCCGGGCGAGCGCTTGCTCGATTGGAGCATGTCGAGCCGTATGCCCTGGGGCATGCTGCTGCTCTTCGGCGGCGGCTTCGCTCTCGCGGACGGTTTTGGTGTCTCGGGCCTCTCGCTCTGGATGGGCGGGCACTTCAGCGCTCTCGAGGGAGCCCCGCCCTTGCTGGTGATCTTGCTCGTCTGCACGGCGCTGACCTTTCTGACTGAGCTGACCAGCAACACGGCGACCACGGAGATGGCGCTGCCGATCCTGGGCGCCGCGGCGGTGGCCATGAACACCGACCCGCGCGCGCTGATGATTCCCGCCACCCTCTCGGCTAGTTGCGCGTTCATGATGCCCGTGGCGTCGCCCACCCAGGCCATCGTCTTCGGCTCGGGCTGGGTGCCGATCCGCCAGATGGTGCGGGCTGGGATCTGGTTCAACTTGCTCGGGATCGCCCTCGTGACCCTCGTGTTCTGGGTCCTCTGCGGGCCGGTCGCAGGTATCGTGCCGGGCAGCGTGCCGGCGTGGGTGACGCCGTGAGTGGCACGTCCTCCTGCCAAGCGTCGTTATTCTGCTGATACCGAAAATCTCGATCGACGGCGGAAGTAATGGGGGGGGCGAGTTCGCTCGGTGGGCGTGAGGCCGCCGAACGGCGCAGTATCCGAGAGGCTCAGGGGGAGATCAGCGAGTGATGGAGTCAAGCGAGAGCCAACCACACGGAGTCGCCATCGACCCCATCGACTGCCTGCGCCGCGGCTGGGCGCTCATCGGGGATCAGTACGGGTTGCTCGTGGCCATGGGCTTGCTGTTCATGTTGATGGTCAACGCCCAGACAGCCCTCATTCCCATGCCAATCCTCGTAGGCCCGCTCATGTGCGGGTTGTACGTGGCCCTGCGCACTCGCTCGGAGGGCGGGCGTGCACGCCTGGACCAGCTCTTCGAGGGCTTCCGTCGCTTCTGGCCCGCGTTCCTCGCGTCGCTCCTGCACCTCTTGATCTTCGCCCTGACCGCCATTCCCTTTGCCATCGTCCTGGTCCTGGCCGGATTGTCCGCGGGTGCGGCCTTCAACAGCGGCGCGGAGGTATTGGGCGTGTGCATCGCCACCTTCACCGTTCTCACCGCGCTGGCCCTCGCGATCGCGCTGCTGGTCGTCAACACGCTGATCTGGTTCACCTACCCCTTGATCGTCGAGCGCGACCTCTCCGCCGCTGCCGCCATTGCGGTCAGTGCGCAGGGCGCCCGGCGGCACATCGGCGGACTCGTGGTCCTGCATGTGGTCCTGGCCGTTCTCACCATCCTGGCCTACCTGGCGCTGATCGTCCCGGGACTGCTCGTCTTCCCGGTCACCCTGGCAGCGAGCTGGGTGGCGTATCGCGAGGTGTTCCCGATCCAGGAGTCTTCCGGGCAGCCGAGCGGCCCGGATGGTGTCGCGCCAGTCGGAGAGCCGTCGGGCTGAAGGTAGACTATCCGGGCCTCACCATGGCCCCGCCCCGGTCCCGCAACCTCGCCGCCCGCGCGGCGTCGCCCTCCTGAGGCTGGGCGTGCTGCGATCCCTCCAGCGGCGCGTGTTCGGCATCGAGGAGGGGGAGGCGGCCTGCGTCCTGTGGGCGGCGGCGACCTTCTTTTGCGCGCTCTCGGGGTACTACGTGTTGCGGCCCTTGCGCGACGCCTTCGGTATCGCCGAGGGCCTGCGAAATCTGAAGTGGCTCTACTTGCTGACCTTCGTAGTCATGCTGGTGGCGTCACCGGTCTTCGCCCTGCTGGTCGCGCGCTTTCCCCGCCGCAGGGTCGTGCCCTGGATCTGTCACTTCTTCGCACTCAACCTGGCGCTCTTCTCGGCCCTGCTGCACTTTCTCCCCGATGAGCTGCGCGGAAGGGTGGGCAGCGTCTTCTTCAGCTGGACGAGTGTTTACAACCTGATCGTCGTCTCCGTGACCTGGAGCTTGGTGGTCGACCTGTTCTCGACCGGGCAGGGTCGGCGCCTGTTTGGGCTCGTGATCGCGGGCGGATCCCTGGGTGCTCTGTGCGGCGCCGCCATCACGGCGGCGTTCGTGCACGCCGTCGGCCCCGCGCTGCTGCTGCTCATCAGCGTGGGCATGCTCGAAGCGCAGGTGGTCTGTATGAGGGGCCTGCAGCGCGCTGTCCCCTCGGGTGCGAGTGGTCAGCCGGACAGGCGAGACGGAGCGCTGGGCGGAGGGTTGCTCGAGGGCTGGCGGCGCATCCAACGCTCTCCATACATGCTGGCCATCTGCGGCTACATGCTCCTGACGAGCGTCTGTGCCTCGGTCGCCTATTACGAGCGCAGCGCCATCATCGCCGCGGCGGTGGCGGACGAGGCTGAGCGCGCGCGCCTGTTCGCCCTCATGGACGTCACCTCAAACGGGCTGATCTTGTTCCTGCAGGCTTTCGCCGCGGGCCGCCTGCTGGCCTGGATCGGCGTCGGCGCCACCCTGTGCGTGCTGCCTGTCGTCTACCTGCTCGGGCTCACCGCGCTCGGCGCGGCGCCTGTCCTGGCCGTGATAGTGGTGTTCGAGGTGGCGCGCCGCTCGGTAGGCTATGGCGTCACCGCGCCGACCAAGGAGGTGCTCTTCTCCCCCTTGAGCGCCGTGGAGAAGTACAAGGCCAAGAACTTCATCGACACGGCCGTCTGGCGTGGCGGTGATTTGCTGGGGGTCTGGTTCGCGTCGCTGCTGGACCTGTTTTCCGGCCTGGGGAGCCTGTCCTTGGCTGCTTTGCCCTTCGCCGCCGGCTGGATCGCGGTCGCACGGGGCATCGGGCGAGAGCACCGCTCGCGCACCGCGGCGAGCGGGAGCGCCCCAGGCGGCTCAAAGGAGGGACTTGAGGGGGCGGGGAAGGGGCCTGAGGGGTAGTTGTCGGATTGGGTTGCGGGCTTTGCAGGCTGGAATAGACTGAAGTAGCGGGATTTTCCCCACCATCTCAGGTTCCCCACTTCCAGCTCACCGAGGTTCCCCATGCAGATCCGAGTCCTCTCCCTTCTGGCCCTGGCCGCGTTCCTGCCGAACGCCGGAGCCCAGACGGCCGCAAAGCAGAAACCGTTCACCCCCAAGATGGCGTCCACGCCTCCGGCCTCCGTCATGGTTCCTGCTCCCAACCCGGGCGGTTATCTGGGTGGGACAGACTCGTGCGCGACGCCGACCCCGATTGCCGGTCAGGCAACTTTCCCGTTTGACTCGACAGCGGCCACCACAGGCCCCGAAGGCCAGAGCGAGTCGCTCTGCTACGCCTTCGGCACCTCGGCGGTCGACTTTGACGTGTGGTTTTGCTGGACGGCGGATGCCGACGGGCAGGCCAACATGACCATGTGCAATGGTGCCACCCACGACACCAAGATCGCGGCCTACCCGGCCTGCGGTTGCCCGACCCAGGGCTCGGCTATCGTGTGCAACGATGACTCCTGTGGCCTCCAGTCAGGGATCCTGTTCACCGTGGTCAATCAGACGTCCTACACGCTTCAAGTCGGCTCATTCCCCGGCGGGGGCGCGGGAGCCGGCTCCTTCGACATCAGCATCACGCCCAGCGGCGGCGCGACGGGCGCGGACGATTGCGCCAGCGCTGATGTGATCTCGGGTGACGGTGTGTTCCAGTTCGACAACAACTCCGCCACTACCGGCACCCAGGGACAGAGCGAGTCGCTCTGCTTCGCCTTCGGCACTTCCGGTATCAACAGCGACGTGTGGTTCGACTGGACCGCGGGTTGCACCGGTTCGACCGACTACACCACCTGCGGCGGTGCGTCCAACGACACCAAGCTCGCTGTCTACCCCGGAGGCGGATGTCCCGCGACTGGGTCGTCCCTTGGCTGTAATGACGATATGTGCGGGCTGCAGTCCTCGGTGGTCTTCAACTCGACGGCGGGAACGACCTACTCCCTCCAGTTGGGTTCCTTCCCCGGCGGCTCCACCGGCTTCGGCACCTTCTCCCTGACCACCACCAACTGTGGCGGTGGTGGCGGCGGCCCGGGCTCGGCCCTGTGCTTCGGCGACGGTTCTGGTTCCGTGTGCCCCTGCGGCAACGCGGGTGGTAGCGACGAGGGCTGCGGGAACTCCTCTGGCGCCGGTTGCGCGCTCGACGGATCCGGCTCCAGCTCGCTGGGCAACGCCGACCTGGCTCTCGACGCGACGAACGCGATCCCCAGCCAGCCCGGCCTGTTCTTCCAGGGCGACACCGAGGTCAACGGTGGCAACGGGATCGTCTTCGGAGACGGCCTGCGCTGCTGCGGCACCGGTGTCGTGCGGCTGCAAGTGGTCGTGCCGGACGGTAACGGTGACGCCTCGACGTCCGTCGACGTCGGAGCGGACGGCGGCGCGGCAGCCGGCGACCAGCGCTGCTACCAGTACTGGTACCGCAACCCCGGGTCCGGCTCGCCCTGCGGCAGTGGGTTCAACACCTCGAACGCCTACAGCGTGACCTGGACGCCCTGAGCGTTCAGTTCACTTTCCCAGCGGGGGGCGGTGCCGAGGGATCGGCGCCGCCCCCCTTCGGTTCGGGAGTTCCTTTCGATCCGTGGCCACCTTGCCACGGGCTCGGCTATGGTGAGAGGCCATGACTGACACGAAGACGCCCAGCCTCCTGGTCTGGATGGACATGGAGATGAGTGGCCTCGATCCGCGCACCGACCGTGTGCTCGAGATGGCGACCCTCGTGACCGACGGCGACCTCGAGGTCGTGGCGGAGGGACCCGAGCTGGTGATCCATCAGTCGGAGAGTGTCCTCGAGGCGATGGACGAGTGGAACCGGACCCACCACGGGGATTCGGGCCTGACGAACCGCGTGCGGGAGTCCACGCTTGACGAGGCCGAGGCCGAGCGCCTGACCCTCAAGTTCATCGCGGAACACTGCCCGCCCCAGACCGCTCCCCTGGCGGGGAACTCGATCTGGCAGGACCGTCGCTTCCTGGTGGAGTACATGCCGCTGATCGACGCTCACCTCCACTACCGTCTGGTGGATGTGTCGAGCGTGAAGGAACTCGTGCGCCGCTGGCGGCCCGAGGTGCTGGCCGATGCGCCTCGCAAGGCAGGCGCTCACCGAGCCCTGGAGGACATCCTCGAATCCGTGGCCGAGCTGCGCTTCTACCGCGAGCGGATCTTCTCCGCCCCTTCGGCCTGATCGAGGGCGAGGGTCAGGGGAGCGCCAGGTGCAGGGTGGCGGTCGAGAGTGGCTCGACTTCGACCTGGCCTTGAACGGCGGGAGCGCCGGGGGCAGCGATGCGCCAGGCGTAGGGTCCGCGCGGGAGGTGGCTGAGGAGCAGGCTGCCGCCCTCGCCGGTGGCGACGGCACCGGTTGAAGCCTGCACGCGACCCTCACCGACCCAGGTCGAGACCGCCGTGTCGAACTCGCTGGAGCGCAGGTCCAGGGCGAGGCCGGCCACGCCTTGGCCGTCGGCGTCGACGACCTCAACGGCCAGATTTCCCAGGCGGCGCACTTGGACGATCAGCGACTCGGAGTCGCCCTTGAACTCGAAGGTCGCTCCCGCATCCCAGCAATTCGCCGGCAGGGCCTCGACGCGGTAGGTGCCGTGGCCGACACGCTCCCAACTGGCCCGGCCGTCGGAGTCGGTCGCTCTGTACCCGAGGGTCGTACGCGGGGACGGCGAGTACAGCGTCAGGGGTGCGCCGGGGATGGGCCTGGAATCGTCCATGAGCCGCACGGTCAGGTCGTCGTCGCAGTCGAGCTTCAACTCGACGAAGGTGTCATCGGTCAGGGAGAGGTCGACCTCGGTCCTCGGCGAGAGACCCAGGCTGTTGTGCTGAACGAAGAGGGAGACCCGGTCGAATCGCAGGCCCTCGAAGATCGCCGTGCCATCG
Organism: Planctomycetota bacterium; assembly: GCA_036010965.1. Taxonomy (GTDB): domain Bacteria; phylum Planctomycetota; class UBA1135; order UBA1135. Next base: position 33,556 of record DASCMO010000059.1, read on the forward strand.
GAGCGCACGAGTTCGTTCGCCCGCACCAGACCCCCGGGCCCGATGGCGCTCACCGTGGCGTCTCGCACGGGGTTCCCGTCCCCGTCGATGACCCGGGCCTCCAGCTTGGGGCCGAATAGAGGCACCCGAATGACGCGCGGCACGCCCGGAGCGAAGCGCTGGTGGACGCTGGCGTACACCGTGTCCTGGTTCCAGTCGTGCATGACCTCGACCGTGACTTCGTCGGCGGTGACGAGTGGTACTTCGATCCTGTCGCGATCCCCGATTAAGCCCATGAAGACGTTGGACACCCCACCACGGTGGTCGGGAAATCTGAGGACCAGCGAGGCCGCGGGCGGTGGCTCGCGTCCTTCCTCGGTGACGAACTCCACGATGACCGGCGCGGGAGTTTCAAATGGGAGGCGAACCACCCACTCCCGGCCCGGGGACAGCCGGATCGCGCCGAGGCCCAGCATGCCTCCGCCGTGCCAGCAGAGGTCCATCATGTGTGTCCCGGGTTCGACGTCCTCCAGCTCGAGGACGCCGTTGGAGGGGAAGCGAGTCAGGGGAATGGCCCCGTGCCCGTTTGCTTGGGAGGTGAGCCACACACCCCGCTCTGGAATGGGTTCGGAGTGCACGAGCTCGACCCGCAGCTTCTGAGGGCGCGAGAGCGCGATCACGCCGAAGTCCACGCGACCGTCCCGGAATGAGCCTTCGCGCGTGGCCGACGCGTAGCCCGGGGCGGAGGCTGTGATCCTGCCCACCTCGGCGGCGAAGCACTCCACTTCGAAGGACCCGTCGGCGCCCACCCGAAAGGCTCGTCCGCGGGAGCCCATCCTCGACCGTGCGTAGAGCATCTGCGGATCCACGGTGGCGCCGGGCACGGGCTTGCCGGTGACGGCGTCGAGGACCGCGCCCACCCCCGGCGTCGGCTCGGCCACCTCGAGCAGCACTCCTGTGTCGCCCTCGGCCGTGACCTGCGCCTTCGCCGGAGCGCTCTGAGCTAGGTCGCTCCCCACGGTTGCCAGCAGTGTGACCTCGCCGACCGGGGCCGTCGAGATCTCGAATGATCCGTCCTTGCGCTCCGAGAAGTGGGCCACTTTTCGTGCTGCGAAGAGGTCGTACCAGTAGATTACCTTGAAGTCCTCGACGGGCTCACCTCCCCGTAGGCAGCGCCCGTGGAGTCGGCCCGCGCGCTCGAGGAAGACTTCGAAGACCTTGCCCGGAGGAGTTGCGTTTGGGCACTGGATGTGCGTTTCCGTACCGGCGACGAACCCTCCGGCGCTCCCTTCGATGTCCAGCCAGCTGAGGGTCGTCGGCGTACCTCGTACCGTGGCTTCCCCCTCTTCGTCGGCCCAGGCTCGCGCCTGATGTCGTCTTTCGTCGTCCTCGCGCCAGACCCAGGAGACCGTGACGCGACCGTGCGGGACTGGGACCTTGCCCGTCGGGGTCTTCTTGACCAGCCGTACGAGCAGCTCGTTGCCCAGCTCAGGCCGAAACTCGACGGTCAGGAGCGCTCCCGGCGAGGGTGGTTCGCGCACTTCCTCGAGGGGGATGAAGTCACCGCCCTCGAGACGAAAGACGAAGCGCACGGCGTCCGCGAGAAGCGGGAGGTCGATCGCCCCCCAGGTCCCGTCTTCCGCCACTCCCGACGAGCCCAGGAGCTTCAGGTCGCCGTTGGAGAGTTCGGCCAGGCCCAGTACCCGAGCGAGGGGCATCGACGTCTCGCTCCAGACCGTGCCGCGGGCAGCGAAGGTGTCGTCGAGGACGAGGGTGAGCGCCTTCGTGTCGCCGTCGGGTCGCACGGGAGCCGAGCGCCGCTTGCCGGCACTGGCCCACAGGACCGTCGGGAGGCGTGACGGGAAGACTGCCGCCCGTCCCGTCCCGTCGCTCGTCGAGCGCCGCTCGAGGCATGCCAGGGCGCGATCGTCGGGGCTGCCGGGGAGCGTTCCGCCGGCACCGGGCAGAGCCGAGAAGAGTGCGGCCCGCTCGTGCGCTGACAGTCCGCGCTGGACCACCAGGGCGCCCTCGACGGGTTCCCCGGCACGGTCCGTCACGCGCACCTCGAGTCGCGGCGCCTCCTCCAGGACGAGGGCGGCTCCCGGCTTCCACCGCGGGTCCTCTCCCGGCGCCGCCCAGCGAGCGATGTGCTCGGCGTGGGTGATCCACACCAGCGCCTCGCTCTCAGGCGTCTCCCCGACACCAGGCGAGAAGACCCGTCCCGCCTCATCGCTGGGGCCGCCGACGCTCGCCGCTTCGTGTCCGTCAGCGTGTTTGTCGGCATCGGGGTGAGTGCACCAGGACACGGGCGCTCCAGCCACCGGTTCTCCGCGGCCGTCGACCAGGCGGAAGGCGCTCGGGCGACCGCCGCCTGCCTCGCGCTCCCTCTCGACCGGATTCAGGGCGGAAGCGGGGGGGCTCGCCGTTCTCATGCGGTTCCCGTGTGACCGGGCAGCGGTGACCGGTGTCGGTTCGTCGGGCGCGCCCTGCTCGCCCTGGATGGGCACGGGCCCCGCGGACCCGCTCCTCTTCCCCCCTCCAATTCCCAGGACTGTTCCCGGCTCCGCCGGTCCCCCCTCGATGAAGCGCCACGCGCCGATCCCTGCGATGACGGCCAGAACGATCCCGATCAGGACTGACGGCTTCATGACACCTCGCTCCTCGCCTTGTTGGGTGATCTTGCGAAGGACGACTCCCGCCTCCTTGTGGGCGGTTCCCTCACGGCACATCACCGCCCCCCTGAGCCGCGGCACCGGACCAGTTCGCGGGAAGGCAGGCCAGGAGGGTTCCGGCCGGCAACGCCCGCCTGCGGTCGGGCGCACCTGAGTCAATCCACTGAGGGAACGTCACTCGAGGGAGCGTCCTTCATGCCCTCCCGCGCACTCGGCGCAAGGGGAGGGACTGGGGACTTGCACGGAGGTTTCCACTTTCCTGCGGGCGCGCGTGAATGGAAAACCATCACCGCCCCCCTGGGCCGCGGCGCCGGTCCAGCCTGCGAAAACGCAGACCAGCAGGATCCCTGCCAGCAGGGCCCGCGCGATGTCAGCGGCTCGCGACGAGGTCATCTGAAAGAAGATCATCTGAGAAAACACGGTTCATCCCTTCTCGCGCCTTGGGCGCATCGTCGTTCAGTTCGCGGGCCAGGCGCGACGCCTGCCGCGTGGCGGTCCACATGCCCCGCTTGCGCTCGTGCCTGCGGTCCTCGACCCAGGTGTCCAGGGTCTCTGCGGAAGCCTCTCCGTACGCCTCTTCAAAGCACCGCGCAGCGGTCTGGGCTTCCTCGCGATCACCGATCTGGAGTGACCAGGCGCACCAGCTCAGGGTGCTGTTGGCGGAGGCGCCGTCGAACTGCGCCGCAGCGCGATAGGCGTCCCGGGCCGCTTGCGGACGGTCAGCCAGACCGTTGACCGCGCCCTTCCAGTTCAGGCTCATCATGGACAGACGCGGATCGAAGGTGCGCGCGGCGATCTCCCCGAAGGTGACGTGGGCGCTGTGGAGTTGCCTCGAGTGCGCCTGCTCCAGCCCAACGTAGTAGCGGCTGTGGTCGTCGGGGACCAGTCGGAACAGGGCCGCCGCCAGGCGGGCAAGGTGGCCGGGGAGTTGGGGGTGCTCGCGGCCGACCCCCAACGACTCCAGGATCGTCCGCCCCGCGCTGTCTTCGCCGAAGGAAGAGGTGAGGGAGCTAATCGTCTCCTCGAGGTTCCCGGCGGGACGGGGTCCTCGCGTGGAACCACCGCGCCTCGGTTCGAGCCGGAGTCGCCATCGGGCGAGCAACTCCATCCGCTCATCCTCCAGGAATCGCTCCTCGAACATCGTGCGCAACAGCAGCGCCGCTTCTTCGCGGTAGACGAGTAGCAGTTCGCGCTCGGCGGCCGTCAGGCCGGTGGCCCAGGGGCTCACCGGTTCCTCGTCCAAGGTGCTCGAAGCTCCGGGCCGGGCGGCGCGCCGAAGGAGGCTGGAAGCGGGGTCGATGGCGATCTCGTGTAGCAGGCGGGCGATCTCCGGATCGAGCGGCGGTCGGGCGCGGGCCTGGGGGTCTCGTTGGGTTTTCATGATCTCGTTTCCTCTCGGGGGGGAAGGGGGCTTCCTGCTCGGGAAGCGTCGCCGCCGGGGCCATTTGCACCGGCCAGCGTTCCCGGAGCGGAGAAGGCCAGTGCGGAGAAGGCCTCGACGAGGCGGCGGCGGATCACCACCTGTGGGTCCGTCCCGTTGGTCGTGGTGGCGGCCTGTGCACAGCTCGCTATCGACTTTCCCTCGACCACCGCCGCGAAGAACGCGCGCCGCGTCGGTTCGGGCAGGCCGTTGAAGGTTGCGCAGGCGCGCGGAAGGGAAGCGGGCTCGATCCCCAGGGTGCCGCACAGGATGGCGGCGGGCAGGTCGTCGTCGGCTTCCGGGGTCCGGCGAGCGACTTCCTCGCGCGCCGCGCCCCGCTCGTCCGCGCGCAAGAGGTCGTCGATGGCGGCGTCCACTCCCTCGGCAACCCACCTCGTACCTTCCCCGCCCGCGCTGTCGGCACGGGCGGTTTCCAGTGTCGCCGTCAGGGCGATTCGGGCTCGGGCGCGTCGCTCCACACGCGCCGCTTCCAGGAGCAGGGCGCGCTGGGCGAGCCGCCGGGCACAACGCCGCGAGAGCTGCATGGGATCGTCCTCCCACAGGCGCCGGACGAGGGCGCGCGCGTGGTCACCTTCCGATCCCCACTCCACGGTCCGGCCCTCGCCGCTCGCGTCGGACTCGGGGGCCGCCACGGTGTCGAGGCGGCGGTCAATACCAGGGTCGTACGTGCCAGGGTCGTGCATCCTGCGAGCGCAGTGCCACGAGGCGAAGCGTTGGTCCGACCTTGGAACGGCCAGCCGCAGCCGTCAACGGGACCGGAGCCGCGGCGGCCCAAAAGCGGCCCCACATCCTCGCCGGGCGTGTTCCCAGGATCGGGGAGGGGGCGGGGAGGCTTCTGATTCCCCATTCCCCCCGACGCCGTGGAGGTCCCGACAGTCCGCCCGCGGGAAGGTAGAATCGGCGGCGATGCGAACCTCCGCCTTCGGACTCCTGGCCCTGGCCTTGACGGCCTGTGGATCCCAGACCATGACCGACCTTCCCGCCTCCCAGCCCGCTCCCGTCCCCGACGAGCCCGCCGCCGCCGTCGCCACCTTCGGCGCCGGGTGCTTCTGGTGCGTCGAGGCCGTCCTGGATCGGCTCGAGGGCGTCAGCGACGTCTCCTCGGGCTACATGGGCGGGCACGTGGAAGACCCCACCTACCGCCAGATCTGCAACGGCGATACGGGACACGCCGAGGTCGTGCAGGTGCGCTTCGACCCCGAGCGCGTCTCCTTTGAGGACCTCCTGGCCTGGTTCTGGCGCCTGCACGATCCGACCACCCTCAACCGCCAGGGAGCGGACGAGGGCACGCAATACCGCTCAGCGATCTTCTATCACTCCGAGGAGCAGCGCCTGCAAGCTGAGGCAGCGCGCGCGGAGCGCGACGCGTCGGGCGAGTTCAACGCTCCGATCGTGACGGAGATCACCGCCGCGGCCACCTTCTACACGGCCGAGGGCTACCACCAGGATTACTACGAGATGAACAAGCGCCAGCCTTACTGTCGGATGGTCATTCAGCCCAAGCTCAACAAGCTGGGTCTCGATCGGTGAGCGCGGGCCGCCCCGTCGTCGCGAGTCGAATAGGCCTATGTGCGGCGCTCACCGCCGCTCTGTCCGCCCCGGCCGCGGGCGGTGACTGGCCCATGTTCCGGGCCGACGCCCAGCGCAGCGCCCACACGAGCGAGCCGCTTCCCGCAGAGCTCTCCCCGGCCTGGACCTATCGGCCTGACCACGCGCCGGCCCCCGCCTGGCCCAACCTGGCGCGTATGCGCTTCGATCGCGCCCACCACGTGGCCGTGGCGGCAGGGGTGGTCGTCTTCGGCGGCTCGGTGGACGGGCGCGTCGTGGCCCTCGATGCCGCCGACGGCAGCGAGCGCTGGTCGGTGTTCTGCGAGGGGCCCGTGCGCTTCGCCCCGGCCATCGACGCCGACCTGGTGTTCGTCGCCAGCGACGACGGCTTCCTGCGCGCCCTCGACCTCCAGAGCGGTGCTGTGCGCTGGAAGCGCCGCGGCGGCCCTGACGGCCGGCGCGTGCTCGGCAACGAGCGCGTGATCTCCCGCTGGCCCGTGCGCGGCGGGCCGGTCGTGCGCGACGGCGTCGTCTACTTCGTCGCAGGCATCTGGCCCTCCGACGGCGTCTTCGTGCACGCCCTCGACGCGCCCACCGGCCGCACCCTGTGGGTCGAGGACGAGTCCGGCTCCCTGCGCATGGCTCAGCCTCACGGCGGCGCCGAGGCGGAGAGCGGCGTGGCGGCCCAGGGGCATCTGGTTGCGAGCGACGAGCTCCTGCTCGTGCCCACCGGACGCGCCGTTCCGGCTGCCTTCCGCCGCAGCGACGGGGCCTTCGAGTACTACCGACTGCAGTCCGAGAGTCCTCGCGGCGGAACGGCGACCATGGCCTCGGGCAAGCTGTTCTTCAACAGCGGCCGCTTCTTCGACGCCAAGACCGGCGCCGCCGGGGGAGCGGCGGGCAGCGCGGGGTCCGCTATCGCGGGTCTGCCAGACGGGATCGTCACGACCTCGGCCAAGGGGCTGACCGTGCACCGCTGGCAGGAGCTCGAGGACGGAACACGCGGGCTGCGCCCCACCCTCTCGGTGGCGAGCGTCGTCGCCGACCGCTCCCTGATCGTCTGCTCCGAGCAGGCCGTGGCGGGCGGAAAGGGCAGCCTGCAGCGCGTGGACCTGCGAAGCGGCGAGGTGGACTGGCAGCTCCACGATTTGTCCGGCAGCGTGCTGAGCCTGGCCGCTGCCGACGGACGGCTCTTCGCGAGCCTGGACGACGGGACGATCCTGGCCTTCGCCGCGCCTGCCACGCCCGCCGTCGAGCCAGCGCTGCGCGGTTCGTCCTGGCCCGCGCCGCCCGCTCCCGACGATCGGGTCGAGGCCGCGGCCGCGGCCATCCTGGAGCGCTCGGGCGTGCGGGCGGGCTACTGCATCGATCTGGAAGCCGGCGACGCCGCCCTGGCGAGCGCCCTCGCCCGGCAGAGTGAGCTGCGCGTGATCGCCCTCGTGGCCGATCCCGCGCGGGCCACCGCGGCGCGCGAGCGCCTGGCCGCCGAGGGCCTGCTCGGCAGCCGCGTGAGCGTGCACGAGGCGAGCGCCGCGGACGTCGCCGACTACCCGGCCTGGATAGCGGACCTGGTCGTCTCGGCAGCCTCTCTCTCCGGCGCCGAGGTCGTGCACGCCGCCGCGCGCCGTCTGCAGCGCCCAGGCGGCGGGGTGTGCTGCTTCGGGCCTGTCGATTCCCTCACGCTCGATCGGCGCGCAGCCCTCGCCGGCGCGGGCTCATGGACCCACCAGTACGCCGACCCCGGCAACTCGACTTGCTCCGGCGACGACGTCGACGGTCCGCTCGGGATGCGCTGGTTCCGCGAGGTCGATCAGCGCATGACCCAGCGCCACGGACGCGGCCCTGCGCCTCTCGTCCACGACGGGCGGATCTTCTCCCTTGGCCAGGACTCCCTGATGGCCGTGGACGCCTACAACGGGCGTGTGCATTGGGAAGCCTCTCTGCCGGGCATCCTGGCGGGCTACCAGGGCGATCACCTGATGGGCACGGCGGGCGTCGGCGGCGTGGCGTGCGTGGCCGGAGACGCTCTCTTTCTGCGGCGCGGCGATCACTGCCTACGCTTCGAGGCGGCCACGGGGGCGCTCGCGGCGCGCTTCGCCGCGCCCGCGCCCACGGAGGGAACCGAGGCGATCTGGGGCACCATCGCCTGCGAGGGCGGCCGGTTGTACGGGAGCCTGGCGGACCCCGAGCACGTGGTGACCTATCGCTACCTGAACAGCGGCGACCTCGCCGTGCAGTTGACCGAATCGCTCACCCTCTTCGCCCTCGACGCGCTGACCGGAGCCGAACTCTGGCGCCACGACGCCGAGCACTCCATCCGTCACAACGCGCTCGCCATCGGAGGCGGGCGCGTGTTCTTGATCGACCGTCCCCAGGCGAAGCTCGATCGCACGCGAGAGGTAATTGAGGGCAGTGAGCACGCGCCGGGGACCCTGCGCGCCCTGGACGCGGCCAGCGGCGCGGTCCTGTGGGAGGTAGATGAGGCCTGGGGGACGCTGCTGGCCTGGGGCGCGGCGGGCGACGTGCTCTTGATGGGCTATCAGCCCACGCGCTACAGCCTGCGCTCCGAGGTCGGCGGGCGTCTGGCGGCCTTCGCCGCCTCTGACGGCCGCGCGCTCTGGTCGGAGGAGGCCTCCTACAGCTCGCGACCGGCGATCGTCGGTGCGACGGTCTACGCCCAGGGCGGCGCCTGGGATCTGGCGCGCGGCACGACGATGCCCTTCCCCTTCTCCCGCTCCTACGGTTGCGGCGTGCTGGCCTGCGGGGAGAAGCTGGTGGTCTTTCGCTCGGCGACCCTCGGCTACAGCGAGCTCGCCGATCCCGCCCGCATCCAGAACTTCGGCGGCCTGCGCCCGGGATGCTGGATCAACGCCGTCCCCGCCGCCGGGCTGGTCCTGGTGCCCGACGGCTCCGCGGGCTGCGTCTGCTCCTACCAGAATCGCTCCTGGGTGGCCCTGCACGGTGAGGACCTCGCGCCGCCGCGCATGCAGCCCGCCGGCGGAGTCTTCAGCGCTCCGGTGGAGGTCGTCTTCGAGGCCGCTGGCGAGGTGCGCTACACCCTCGACGGCTCGCGCCCCAGCGCCGACTCGCCCCTGGTCGAGGGAACCCTGCGCATCGCCGAGGACGCGCGCCTGCGCGCAGCCACCTTCGCCCACGGCGTTCATTCCAGCGCCCCGGTCGGCGCGGACTTCCGCTTCGAGGCGCGCTGAGGTTGAGATGGCCGACGCGACCAGACCGCAGCTGGCGGAGTTCGAGGAGGCGGCGCGCCTCCTGAGCGGGATCCTGACGCCCACGCCGTTGGTCCCGAAGGAGGGCGCCGGCGGCGAGGTCCTGCTCAAGGTGGAGCTGGCCCAGCCTGCAGGCTCCTTCAAGGTGCGCGGCGTGTTCAACGCCGTGGCCCGCATGGACCCCGAGCGGCGCGCGCGGGGTATCAGCACCGTCAGCGCGGGGAACACCGCCAAGGCGCTGGCATGGGCCGGCCGGCACTTCGGCGTCTCTGCCCGCAGCCTGATGCCAGAGGGCGCGCCGCAGACCAAGATCGACGCCGTGCGCGCCCTGGGCGGGACCCCTGTGCTGGTGCCCGTCGAGGAGCTGTTTCGCTTCCTGCGCGAGGCCGGGTGGGAGGCGGAACCCTTTGCCTTTGTCCACCCCTGGATCGACCGCAACGTGCTCGTGGGTCACGGCACCATGGGGCTCGAGATCGCTGCCGAGTGTCCCGAGGTGGACACGGTCTTCATCCCGGTCGGCGGCGGGGGTCTGCTGGGTGGCGTGGGCAGCGCCTTGCGGGCCGTACTGCCGCATGTGCGGATCGTCGCCGTCGAACCCGCCGGCTGCCCGGCTCTGCACGCCGCCCTGGCGCATGGCGCGCCCGTGATCGTGGACTGCGACACGATCTGCGATGGCGTGGCAGTGCCGGCCATCGCGGACGAGGTCTTCGGGCTGCTCAACGAGCTCGCCGACGAGGTGCTGCTGGTCGAGGAGGACGAGGTGCGCGCCGCGATCTGCGACCTGGCCGAGCGCGACCACCTGGTCGCCGAGGGAGCGGGCGCCCTGGCCTTGGCGGCGGCGAGCCGGATGGACCCCTCTGTGCGCGGGCGGGCCGTCTGCATCGTCACAGGTGGGGGCATCGACGCAGACTTGCTGGCGGAGATCCAGGCCGGGGGTTGAGCCGGAGGGACCGGGACGGCCGCCGGAGGAGGGGGGCGCGGAGGGAGCGTTGTCCCCGGGCGGTGTGACGGTAGCATCAGGTCGTTGAGCCACGCCCCCTCGTCTCTCGTCCGGGCTGGTGCCAACATTCCCCAAACTCCGGAGAACACCACTCGATGCCCTCCCTAATCTTCACCGCCGTCGCCGTCGCTTGCTCCATGGGTGCTCCGTGGCCCCTGGCCCTATGCCAGGGCCCGGAATCGCCGCTGGAGCCCGAGGTCGCACAGGACCCTGAGCCGCAAGGTGAGCCCGAGCCGGATCCCGAACCTGTGCCCGCCGCGCAGGCGCCGGACGGCGTGGTCGATCTGGGCGAGGTGATCGTCACGGCGCGCAAATGGGAGGAGAGCCTGGCCGGCGTGCCTCAGTCGGTGACGACCTTGACCGGCGACGACCTCGACGCCGCCGGCGCGCGCACGGTGCGCGACATCTCCCTTCAGGTGCCAAACCTCCTGGTGACCGAGTTCACCGCCCGGCGCCTGAGCTTCCCCTACGTGCGCGGCATCGGTTCGGGCCAGGGCGAGCCGGCGGTGACGACCTACATCGACGGCGTGCCCCAGCTGAGCACCGGCGGCTCGAACCTGCCCCTGATGGGTCTGGAGCGGGTCGAGTTCCTGCGCGGACCCCAGCCCATGTACGGGCGAAACTCCCTGGGCGGGGTGATCCACCTGATCACAGCGCCCCCCGACGACGAGGCCACCTCCAGCCACGAGTTCACCGCTGGCGAGCACGGCTTCATGGAGTACGGACTGTCCTATTCCGGCCCCCTTGGCTCGGACGGCGCGCTGTTCGGCATCGAGGGAATACGCTCGGTGCGGGATGGCTTCACACGCAACGATCTGACGGGCAATCTGGTCGACTCGCGCGATATGTACTTCGGCAGGGCGCAGCTCCTGCTCGAGCCGAGCGCTGACTCCGAGCTGCGCATCGCCATGCACGCGGAGCGCTCGCGCGACGGGGGCTTCGCCCTCTCCGATCTGGGCGGCCTGCGCGCGAACCCGCACAGCATCTCCCAGGACTTCGAGGGAGAGGTGCGCCGTGACATCCTGGCGCCCTCGGCCACCTGGAGCCGGTACGGCAGCACGCTCGACTTCACCTCGATCACGGCCTTCCAGAGCTACGATCTGCTCGAGACCACCGACCTGGATTTCTCGCCCGGTGACTTCGCGCGTCGGCGAACGGAGGAGTCGCAGGACCACTTCAACCAGGAGTTCCGGGTCTCTTCCTCCGAGGACGCGCCGGTGCAGGTCGGCGGGAACGGTACGCTCAAGTGGATGGCCGGTGCGCACGTGTTTGTGGCGGACTCCGACAACTCCTCCGCCAACACCTTCGGCGTGGACAGTGGTCCGGGGATCGGCCTGCCACCCGCTGGCACGGTCGGCACGAACAGCGGTCGCTTCGAGGACCTGGGCGTGGGCCTTTTCGCCCAGGCGACCCTGACCCTGCACGAGCGACTCGACCTGACGGCCGGGTTGCGCTACGACCGCGAAGAGCGCCAGGCGGATCTGGCCAGCAGCATGGAACTGGGCGGCTTTCCAATCGTTCCCTCCGAGGAGGAATCTCTGGCGGAGGACTTCGACCAGTTCTCGCCCCACATCGGCGCCTCCTACGCCCTCGACAACGGCGTCCACGTCTACGCATCGCTCGCCGAGGGCTTCAAGCCCGGCGGCTTCAACCTCAGCTCGCCCGACGGGCCGGGAGCCTTCGACCCGGAGACGAGTAGCTCCTACGAGATCGGCCTGCGCCACTCCTGGGGACCGGCCAGCGTGCAGATGGCGTTCTTCCAGGTGGACTGGGACGACTTACAGATCTCACTCTTCGACCCCCTTACGGGTTCCGGCTTCGTGGACAACGCCGGGGAGGCGAACAGCCGTGGGCTGGAGGTCGAGCTGGACATGGCGGTCTGCGAGGGCTTGAGCCTGTTCAGCGGCCTGGGCCTGGTGGAGACGGAACTGGAGGAGTACGTGGACTCCTTCGGCCAGGACGACTCGGGGAACTCCCTGCCCTTCGCGCCCGAGACGACCTCGCACCTGGGAGCACGCATGCACGGTGAGCTGGCGGGGGGCGCGCGCTGGTTCGCGCGTGCGGAAATCGTCGGCGTGGGAGACTACTTCTACGATGCCGGGAACCTTGAGAGCGAGTCGTACCAGCTGCTCAACCTGCGCGCGGGGATCGAGCGCGGCGGCTGGCGCGTGGCCTTGTGGATGCGCAACGCCCTCGACGAGGACTACGTTCCGGTCGCCTTCCAGTCGAACCCGTCGAATCCGGCCCAGTTCGTGGGCGAAAGCGGCGCGCCCCAGCAGGTGGGTCTGTCGGTGAGCGTCAGCCTCTAGGGCGATGGACGGCATGTTGATGAGATCGCATTCGTGGTCGGCACTCCGTGCGCTCGCGCTCGCGGGTGCGCTCGCGTGTGGACTGACGTCGCTGTTCTCCGCCTGCAAGGCCCTGAACTCCGACGAGCGCGACGCGGTCTCGCTTGAGGGCTCCTGGCTCTCCTGGCGCGGTCCCTGGCAGAACGGGACCTCGCGCGAGACAGACCTGCTCGAGACGCTGGTCCTCGACGGCGAGAACCACCTCTGGTCGCTGCCGCTCGCCGGGCGAGGGACACCGGTCGTGGCGGAGGGGCGCGTATTTGCCCTCGGCTACGAGGGCGAGGGCGCGGACCTGCAGGAGCTGTTGGTCTGCGTCGACGAGAGTTCGGGAGAGGTGCTGTGGGAGCGGCGCTGGAACGACCACCTCTCCGACTCGATCTACACGCGCTACGCCATCGGCAGCCCGACCATCGACCCCACGACCGGCGACGTCTTCGCCATGAGCACGGCCGGCGAGTTGATGGCCTTCAGCGCTGACGGCGAGAAGCGCTGGCGGCACTCGCTGATGGCGGAATTCGGTCGCCTGACCTTCCCCAACGGCCGCACGGGAGCGCCGGTCGTGGACGGCGAACTCGTGATCGTGCACGGGATCACATCGCACTGGGGTCCAGCGGGCCCGGCGCGCGATCGTTTCTACGCCTTCGACAAGGAAACGGGGCGCCACGTCTGGTCCTCGACGCCGGGCGTGCGGCCGGTGGACAGCTCCTTCTCGATGCCCGTGCTCGAATGGCGCGGCGGCCGGAGGGTGCTTTACGCCACGACCGGCTGCGGCAACGTCGTGTGCCTCGACGCACGCAGCGGCGACCCGCTCTGGCGCTTCCAGCTCGCCTCTGGGGGCCTCAACTCAGCGCCGCTCGTGGACGGGGACCGGCTGATCGCCATCAACGGCAAGGAGAACTTCGACAACTCGACCATCGGCCGCATGGTGGCCCTGCGTCTGGGGGCCGAGCCGGAGCCGGGAGGGCGCGGACCGCTGGTTGTGGGCGCTGAGGCCGAGCTGTGGCGCAACGACCTGCTGGCCTTCACGAGTTCGCCGGTCCTGGTCGAGGACGCGATCTACCAGACCACCGCCGAGGGGTTCCTCTGCCGCGTGGACGCTGTGAGCGGGGTGGTGCAGTGGAAGGAGAAGCTGGCCCCCGATCAGATCCACGCCTCGCCGGCGTGGGCGGACGGGAAGCTCTATGTGCCCATGAACGATGGCTCGTTCCACATCGTTCGTCCCGAGGCCGAGGGCGTCGAAGTGCTGTGCAGCGTCCAGCTGGAAGGCAATTGTCTCGGCGCCCCGGCGATCGCCAATGGCCGGGTCTACGTGCACACCACGGCCAGGCTCTATTGCTTCGGGAGCGGTGAGGCGCGCGCCGGCGAGATGCCGACGCCGGCCGAAGCTCCCCCCATCGGCGTGGCGGCGCGCTTGCAGATCGTTCCCGCCGATGTTCTCGTTCAGCCCGGTGAGCACGTCGATGTAGAGGTCCATAGCCTGGATGCCCACGGGGGAACGGTCGAGCGCGGATTGGAGGACGTCGCGTGGCGCGAGGCGCACGCGTGGGACCAGGAGGCGCTGGTGGACTTCGACAGCCTGGGCTTCACCGTCGTTCACGAGGCCGCCGGGACGCGCGTGGTGACCGCCAGCCTGGGCGGCGTGGAGGGGACGATGCGCGTGCGTGTCGTGCCCGAGTTACCCTTCACCGAGGACTTCGAGGACATCGCGCTCGCGACGCCGCACGCCGTGGAGGAGGGCGTTGTCTTCGCCACCCCGCCGAGCCAGTGGCTCGGAATCCGCAAGAAGTGGGAGGTGCGTTATCTCGAGGGGAGCAAGGTTCTGGCCAAGACCCTCGACGTGCCGCTCTTTCAGCGCTCGCAAGGCTTCATCGGGCACCCGCGCATGAGCGGCTACACCATGCGCGTGGACATCCGCACCGACGGCAACCGGCGCACGATGTCCAGCGCGGGCGTGATCAATCAACGCTACCTGATCCAGCTCAAGGGGAACTATCAGGCGCTCGAGGTGAGCTCCAACATGGAGCGCATCAAGGAATCGGTGCCCTACAAGTGGAAAGCCGGCCTCTGGTACACTCTCGAGACGCGCGTGGACGTGGCTCCAGACGGGTCGGGCATCGTGCGCGCCAGGGTCTGGCCGCGCGACGATCCGGCACCCGAAGCCTGGACCATCGAGGTACCGCACGCCCGTGCCCACACACACGGTTCTCCCGGTCTCTTCGGCTTCGCGCCGCAAAGTCGCTTCCGGGTGTATCTGGACAACATCTCGGTGACTCCGAATGAATGATCGACTGACCTCCGCTCTCTTCCCGGCCGCCGCGGCCCTGCTGATCCTCTCGACCGCTTCCCTCGCGCGAGCGGCGGGTGACTGGCCGCAGTGGGGCAACACCCAGAGCCGGAACATGGCCTGCGACGAGACGGGGCTGCCGAGCGACTTCGCGGCCGGCGAGTTCGTCGGTGCCAGCGACGAGATCGACATGTCCACCACGCGGAACGTGAAGTGGATCGCGAAGCTGGGCTCTCAGAGCTACGGGAATCCGACCGTGGCCCGCGGGCGGGTCTTCGTGGGTACCAACAACGACTCGCCGCGTGACGAGCGCTTGCGCGGCGATCGCAGCAACGTGTACTGCCTCGACGAGGCGACCGGCGAGATGATCTGGCAGCTCAGCGTGCCCAAGCTGGGGACGGGTAAGGTCAGCGACTGGGAGTACCTGGGCATCTGCTCGTCGCCCGCCGTGGACGGTGACCGCGTCTATCTGGTGACCAATCGTTGCGAGGTGATCTGCCTCGATTTTGACGGCATGGCCGACGGCAACGACGGCGACACGGACGAGGGTCAGTACCTGGCCGGTCCGGGGAAGCCGCCGATTGAGGTGGCCGACACCGACGCGGACATCATCTGGCGCCTGAACATGATCGACGAGTGCGGCGTCTTCCCGCACAACGTGACTTCCAGCTCGGTGCTGGTCGCCGGCGACCGGTTGTGGGTGACGACCTCCAACGGGGTCGACTACGGCCATGTGGAGACGCCCGCGCCCTCCGCGCCGAGCCTGATCGTCGTGGATAAGCACACCGGCGAGCTGTTGGGCGAGGAAAGTTCGGGCTTGAGCCGGCGCATCTTTCACGCCAACTGGACCTCGCCGGCCTACCTGCAGACCGACGAGTTGGAGCTCGCGATCTTCGGTGGTCCAGACGGGTTTTGCTACGCCTTCGATCCCGAGCCGGTGACCGACGAGGACGGCTATCCAGTCCTCGTGGAACGCTGGCGCTTCGACTGCAACCTCGCCGAGTACCGCGAGAAGGACGGCAAGTTTCTGCGCTACGCGACCCACGACGGGCCGAGCGAGGTGCTGGGGACGGCGGTCGTGTACGACGGCCTGGTCTACGCGGTGATCGGTCAGGATCCCGAGCACGGCGACGGCCTGGGGAACCTGGTCTGCATCGATCCCTCGGGCGAGGGCGACGTGACCGGGTCGAAACGGGTCTGGAACTACTCGAAGATTCACCGCTCGATCTCGACCATGTCGATCGCCGGCGGACTGCTGTTCGTCGCCGACTACGCGGGTTTCGTGTACTGCCTGGACGCCAAGACCGGCGAGGAGTTCTGGATCCACGACACGATGGGCCACATCTGGGGCTCGACCCTGGTGGCCGACGGCAAGGTCCATATCGGCAACGAGGACGGCTACCTGACGATCATCCCCGCGACGCGCGAGTACGAGAAGGAGAGCGTGCTTGAGATCGACATGACCTCGCCGATCTACTCCTCGCCCATCGCCGCCAACGGAGTCCTGTACGTTGCCACCCACACGCACCTGTTCGCTCTGGGGGAAGCGAGCCGGTGAGCGCCCGCGTCCGGGCGATGAGCGTGGGAGAGGCCCGCGGCGCGGGGCTGCGATGAAGAAGTTCGTCTGGTTCCTCGTGTTGGTGCTGGCGCTGGCGCACTGGGACTTCTGGTACTGGGACGACCGCAGCCTGGTGGCGGGCTTCCTGCCCGTCGGGCTCGCCTACCACGCGGCCTTCTCCCTTGCTGCGGGTGTGGTCTGGGCGCTGGTCGTGAAGTTCGCCTGGCCCGCGGGGGTCGAGCGCTGGGCGAGCGAGGGGGACGAGGATTCCGAGGGAGCGGAGCGGGAGTGAGCCTCGCCCTCGCAGCCGCGGATCCGACGCCGCTCTATGTGATCGGTGCCTACCTGGCCTTGCTGGTCGGCCTGGGCTTCGTCACCAGGGCGCTCTTTCGCGGGACGAGCAGCGACTACTTCGTCGCCACCCGCTCGATCGGGCCGTTCCTGCTCCTGATGAGCGTCTTCGGGACGACCATGACGGCCTTCGCCCTGGTCGGTTCGACAGGCAAGGCCTACGACCTCGGCATCGGTGTCTACGGCCTGATGGCGTCCTCCTCGGCCGTGATCCACTCGCTGGTCTTCTTTCTGGTCGGCATCAAGCTGTGGGCGATCGGCAAGCGCTACGGCTACGTGACCCAGATCCAGTTCTTCCGCGACCGCTTCGAGTCGAACCTGTTGGGCACCTTGCTCTTCCCGATCCTGGTCGCGCTGGTGATCCCCTATCTCTTGATCGGTCTGCTCGGGGCCGGGGCGGTGATGCGCGGCGTGACGCGCGGGATGTTCCCCGACACCTTCGCGGGCGGCGCCATCCCGCCCTGGTTGACCGGCCTCGTCATCTGCGCCGTCGTGCTCTTCTACATCTTCTCCGCCGGGCTGCGTGGAGCTGCCTGGGCCAACGCCTTCCAGACCGTGGTCTTCATGATCACGGGCGTGGTCGCCTTTCTGCTGATCTCGAGCAAACTCGGAGGGCTAGCCGCCGCCACCGAGCAGGTGCTCGCCCGCGCGCCCGAACTCCTCGCGCGCGAGGGCATGATCAGCCACGGCCAGTTCCTCTCATACGGCCTGGTGCCGCTCTCGGTGGGAATGTTCCCGCACCTGTTCCAGCACTGGCTGACGGCCAGGAGCGCGCGCACCTTTCGGTTGAGCATCATCGCCCACCCGATCTTCATCATGATCGTCTGGGTGCCCTGCATCCTGATCGGCATCTGGGCCGCTGGCGCGGGGATCGAGGCTCCGCTGGGCAACTCCAACGCCGTGCTCGGCAAGGCGGTCGGCGTGTTGCTCGCAGAGCCGCTGCTCTCCGGCCTGCTGACGGCGGGCATCCTGGCGGCGATCATGTCGTCTCTCGACTCGCAGTTCGTGTGCCTGGGGACGATGTTCACCCACGACGTCGTGTTGCACCGCACCGGGCCCGATCGCTTCGATGACGGACAGAAGGTGGCTATAGGCCGTGGCTTCATCGTCTTCATCGTGTGCGTGACCTACCTGCTCTCGCTCTTTCCGCCGCCGCACATCTTCGACCTGGCGGTGTGGTGCTTCAGCGGCTTCGCGAGCCTCTTCCCGCTGGTCTTCGCCGCGCTCTACTGGAAGCGCGTCACGCGCGCCGGAGCGATCGGCTCACTGCTCGTGATGGCGACAACCTGGTCCGCGCTCTTCTACGACGGACTCATCCGGCCTAGAGACGGCGAGGGCGACTACCTCGTCGCGGGCTTGATGCCGGTGACCTTCATCTTCCTCGCTTCGGTAGTCGCTCTGGTCGGGATCTCGCTGGTCAGCGCTCCACCCTCCCGCGAGACCGTCGATCGCTTCGTCTTTCGGGGGAGGGCGTGATGACGCCGGCAGAGGCCGCGGACCGCCTCGACCGTCACTTCTGCGAGATCGTACGCTGGCACTTCTCACAGGAAACGGGGACGCCCTTCTGGCTAGACCACGCCCGCGAGGCGGGGTGGGATCCGGCGGCGGAGGTGACCGGGTTCGCCGACATCGAGCGTTTCGAGCGCTTCGACGGTGAATGGCTGAAGAGCGTGCCCCACGAGCGCTGGATCCCAAAGGCCTTCGAGGGTCGGCCGTTCACGATCTTCGAGACCGGCGGCACGACCGGCTCGCCCAAGCAGCGCATCGGCTGGGAGGACTACAAGCTCGACTACGAGGAGTTCTCGGCGACCCTCGATGACGCGGCGTTTCCGCCCGGCAGCTACTGGCTGATGATCGGCCCCACCGGGCCGCGGCGATTGCGCCTGGCGATCGAGCATCTGGCGAACTTTCGCGGCTCCTCGTGCTACTTCGTGGACCTCGACCCGCGCTGGGTGAAGAAGCTCATCGCAGGCGGCGACACCGAGCAGGCAGCGGCCTACATGCGCCACGTCGTGGACCAGGCCGCCACGATCCTCGAACAACGCTCGGTGAGCGTTCTGTTCACGACTCCGCGCCTGCTGGAGGCCCTCGGCGAGCGGCTCTCGATCCCCGCAGCCGGCATCACCGGCGTTTTCTGCGGCGGCACCGCCATGTCGCCCCAGGTGTTGCGCTTCCTCGTCGAGGAGACTCTCGAAGGCGCGGTGGCACTCGTCCCGACCTACGGCAACACGCTCATGGGGCTCGCGGCCCACAAGCCTGACTTTGCCGCGGACGACTTTTCGATCACCTACCACGCGCCCCAGCCGCGGGCCGTGCTGCGCGTGGTCGATCCCGACGCGGGCGGCGTCGTGGACCACGACGAGTGGGGGCGCGTCGAACTCACGACCCTCACTCGCGAGCTGTTCGTGCCGCGCTTCCTCGAACGCGACGAGGCCTTGCGCCGCGGGCCGTGCGAGGCGTTCGCGTGGGACGGTGTGGGCGAGGTGCGGCCCTTCCGGGGCGAGGAAGAGGGCATCGTGGAGGGCGTCTATTGAGCCCCGCCGTGCCCGTTCACCTGCCCGTGCTTCGCAGGGGCGTGGAGTACGAGAGCCTCGAGCTGGTGGAGGTAGTGGACCACCGCGACGGGACGCCCCTGGCGGCCGTAGGCCAGGCCAACGCCGCAATGCTGCGACGCGACCTGCGCAGCGCGCCCAATCCGCTCAGGGCCCTCTCGGTCGCGCGCCTGCTGGAGATCTGCGCCGAGGCGGGCGAGCGCTTCATGCAGGACGAGTTGCCCCTCGACGGCGCGGGTGCCCTGCAGTCGCCGCAGGACTACGTCGAGGCCCTCAGTGCATCGAGCGGCCTCCCGCACACCTCTTGCCGCGCCAACATGGCGAAGGTGCACACGGTTCTCTCGCGCATGGAAGAGGTGCTGCGCGGCCTGACGCGCGGGATGGACCTCGCGGTGATCGACGAGGGCGTGGGGGAGCAGAACGATGTGAAGGTCTCCTACGCCCGGACCACGGACGTCCTGGGCGTCGTACTCCCGAGCAACTCTCCGGGGGTGAACTCGATCTGGATGCCGGCGTTCGCCCTCAAGACGGCGGTCGTCCTCAAACCCGGCCGCGAGGAGCCCTGGACGCCCCTGCGCATCGTGCGCGCGCTCATCGCCGCCGGCGCTCCCGCGGGTGCCTTCGGCTTCTATCCGACGGACCACGAAGGCGCGGCGGCATTGCTGGAGGGCTGTGACCGCGCGCTGCTCTTCGGCGACGAGCGCACCACCGCGCCCTGGGCGGCGCAGGAGTCCGTGAGCGTCCACGGCCCCGGCCGCAGCAAGATCGTGATCGGAGCCGACGAGATCGAGCGCTGGCCCGAGTACCTCGACATGCTCGTGGAGTCCGTGGTCGCCAACGGCGGCCGCAGCTGTGTCAACGCCTCGACGATTCTGGTCCCCGCACGCGCCGATGAGCTGGCCGACGCCCTCGCGCGGCGCCTGTGCGACATCGATCCGCGCCCGGCGACCGACCCCGAGGCTGTCCTGAGCGCCTTCGCCGCCCGCAAGGTAGCGGAGAGCGTGGACGCGACCATCACGCGCGGCGTCGCGAGCGGCGCCGAGGACATCACGGCGCGCCACCGCGACAAGCCGCGCCTGGCCGAACTCGAGGGTGGCGCCTACCTGCGCCCGACCGTCGTGCGTTGCGGGGAGCTTGATCATCCCCTCGCCAGGACCGAGTTCCTCTTCCCCTTCGTCAGCGTCGTCGAGATCGACGAGCGGCAACTGGTCGATTCCCTCGGTCCTTCGCTGGTCGTGACGGCCCTGACGCGCGATCCGGCCCTCACGCGCGCCCTCCTCGACTGCGCCGGTATCGGCCGGCTGAATCTCGGCGCGCTCCCGACGACCCAGATCGACTGGGGCCAGCCCCACGAGGGAAACCTGTTCGAGTTCCTCTACACGCGGCGCGCGATCTCGCGGGCGGCGGACTGGTAGGAGCGCGGGTGACTGATCCCCTGGCCGGCTTCGACTGGACACCCCCGACGCGCATTGTTCGCGGAGTCGGCGCGCTGTCGCGTTTGGGAGAGCTCGTCGCAGCCGAGGGCTGCGCGCGCGTCCTGCTGGTGTGCGACGCGGGCTTGCAGGCTGCCGGACATCCCGAGCGTGCCGTGCAGTTCCTGGAGGAGGCGGGGCTCGCCGTCGAGGTCTTCGACGGAGTGCGCGAGAACCCCACGACGGTGGACGTCGAGGCGGTCCGTGCCTGCGCGCGCGCGGCCGGCGTTGACGGCTTCGTGGCGGTCGGCGGCGGCAGCAGTATCGATGCAGCCAAGGGCGCGAACTTCCTCCTCACCAACGGCGGCGAGATGGCGGACTACCAGGGCAGGGTGGGCGTCGAGCGGCCGCTGCTGCCGCTCTTCGCCGTGCCCACGACCGCCGGGACCGGGAGCGAGATGCAGTCGTTTGCGTTGATCTCGAGCGAGGCCGACCACGAGAAGATGGCCTGCGGGGATCCGAGCGCGGCGCCGCGCGTGGCGTTGCTCGACGCCGAGCTGTGTCTCTCCATGCCCCGCGAGGTCACCGCCGTCACCGGTCTGGACGCGATCGGCCACGCGCTTGAGAGCGCCGTGACGAGCGCTCGTAACCCACGCTCGTCTCCCTACTCGAGCGAGGCCTTTCGCCTGGCGGCGCGCGCTTTCCCGCGCGTGCTCAAGGCGGGCGATGACCTCGAGGCGCGGGGGGACATGCAGTTCGCGGCCGCCCTGGCCGGGGTCGCTATCGAGGCCTCCATGCTGGGCGCGGCCCACGCCCTGGCGAATCCGCTGACGCGCGCCTTCGACCTTCCCCACGGCCTGGCCGTCGGGCTGTTGTTGCCCCATGTCGTGCGCTTCAACGCCGCGGATGCGGCGGCCCGGCATACCTACGCCGAACTGGGGCGCATGGTCGAGCCCGACGCCGCGGACGAGGGCCGGGCGCTGGAGGCCCTGCTGGCCTTCCTGCGGGTGGGCCTGCGGGCGTGCGGCTTGCCGACCGCCCTGTCCGCCTGGGGAGTCAGCGACGAGGCGCTCGATGATCTGGGAGAGGAGGCGGCGACGCAGTGGACGGCTGGACACAACCCGCGACAGGTGGGGGCGGACGAGTTGACCGGGCTCTATCGCTTGGCGCTCGATCCCGTGGGCGACTGACGCGCCGGTTTCACCGTAATCTGGCCTCTCCACCGCTCGGTAGCGGATAATGACCCTCATGTTCGCCATCGGTCCGGCCTTCGCCCTCGTCGCCGCCCTCGGCGCCGGGGCGGATTGGAGCACCTTTCGGGGCGACCCCGCCCAGCGCGGTGTCGCGCCCGGTGAGTTGGCCGATGACCTCGTCCTGCGCTGGAGATTCGAGACCGGTGCTGGGATCGTCTCCTCGCCCGTCATCGCCGACGGTCGCGTGTTCATCGGATCGGACGACCACCACGTCCACGCCCTCGACTTCGAGACCGGCGAGCAGCTCTGGAGCTTTCCGACCGAGGACATGATCGAGGCTCCGCCGATGGTGGCCGACGGCGTCGTCTACGTCGGTTCGTCGGACTTTTTCTTCTACGCCATCGACGCCCGCACTGGCGCTCTGCGCTGGAAGCGCGAGACCGGCGACAAGATCCTGGGTGGTGCCGGGTGGGTGCCCGCTCGCGAGGGACGCGCCGCGCGCGTCGTCGTCGGCTCCTACGACACGCGGCTCTACTGCTTCGAGGCGAACAGCGGCGAGCCCGTCTGGACTTATCAGACCGAGAACTATGTCAATGGGACGCCGGCCGTCGCCGAGGGCCGGATCGTCTTCGGTGGATGCGACGCGGCCCTGCACGTGGTCTCGGTGGAGACGGGCGAGGCGCTCGCTCGCATTGAGATGGGCTCCGACAGCCACATCGCGGGCTCGGCGGGCCTGACGGGCAAGCGCGCCCTCTTCGGACACTACGGCAACGCCTTTGCCTGCGTCGACATCGAGGCTGGCGAGCTGCTTTGGTCCTACGACGGCGGCCGGCACGCCTTCTTCTCCTCCCCCGCCATCACCGCCGAACGCGTGCTCTTCGGAGGGCGCGACAAGCAGATGCACTGTGCCCGGCTCTCGGACGGGAAGCCTCTGTGGACCTTCAGGACCCGGCGCAAGGTGGACGGCTCACCCGTCGTGTGCGGCGACAAGGTCGTCTTCGGGTCGGGAGACGGGCGCATGTACATGTTGCGCCTCGCCGATGGCGAACAGGTGTGGTCCTACGAGATTGGGCGCTCGATCTTCTCCTCTCCAGCGGTCGCTGACGGCGTGTTGATCACGGCTTCCCTGGACGGGAGCGTGTACGCCTTCGGCGCGCGGCCCACGCAGGTCGAGGACGACCGATGACGGGCGACGAGACACGCGTGGGCAACTACTTCGTCTCCAACTACCCGCCCTTCTCTGTCTGGAGCCCCGAAGCAATCGGGACCGTAGATGAGCAACTGGAAGCGGCGCCCGCCGCGGACGTTCCCCTCGGCCTCTACATCCACCTGCCCTTCTGCCGCAAGCGCTGCGACTTCTGCTATTTCAAGGTCTACACCGACAAGAGCAGCGCGGACATCCGCACTTACCTTGATGCGCTGGCGCGCGAGCTCTCGATGTTCGCGACGCGCCCCTATCTGGCGGGCCGTCGGCCGAGCTTTGTGTACTTCGGCGGCGGGACCCCCTCGTATCTCTCCGCGACCCAGCTGCGGGAGCTGTTCGGCGGCTTGCGCGAGATTCTGAGCTGGGACGCCGCCGAGGAGATCACCTTCGAGTGCGAGCCGGGGACCCTGCAAAGGCCGAAGATCGAGGCCCTGGCCGAGCTGGGCGTGACGCGCCTGAGCTTGGGGATCGAGAACTTTGACCCGCAGATCCTCGAGCTGAACAACCGCGCCCACCGCGCCGAGGAGATTCTGCGAGCGTATGGACTGATCCGCTCGGTGGGGTTCGAGCAGGTCAACGTGGACCTGATCGCCGGCATGGTGGGGGAGACCGAAGAGAACTGGGGGCGCTGCATCGAGCAGACGATCGAGCTCCTGCCCGAGAGTGTGACGATCTATCAGATGGAGGTTCCCTACAACACGACCCTCTATCAGCGCATGCAGGACGGCGGCGAGCGCGCCGCTCCCGTGGCGGACTGGACCACCAAGCGCGCCTGGACGAGCGACGCCTTCGCGCGCCTTGCGGCCTACGGCTATCGCGTTAGCAGCGCCTACACGGCCTGCCGCGACGATCAGGCGCGCTTTCTGTACCGAGACGCCCTCTGGAGCGGCGCAGACATGCTCGGGATCGGCGTCTCCGCCTTCTCCCACCTGGCCGGCGTGCACTTCCAGAACGAGCACGGAATCGAGGCCTACCAGAGTCGGATCGAGGTCGGCGACCTGCCGATCCTGCGCGCCCATCGCATGAGCGTCGACGAGCGGCTCGTGCGCGAGTTCATCTTGCAGATGAAGCTCGGTCGGGTGGAGGTCGGCCGCTTCGAGCGCAAGTTCGGCGTGGATGTACGAGAGCGGTTCGCGGACGCTCTCGCGCGCCAGGCCGGCGAGGGTCTCGTTGAGCTGGAAGGCGGCGAGGTTCGCACGACCCGCGCGGGCCTGATGCAGATCGACCGCCTGCTGGTGGATTTCTTTCGTGAAGAGCACCGCACCGCTCGCTTCGCCTGATCCCGCCTTCCCGGATGAAGATCGCGCTGTTCACCCCCGGCACCGGCCACTACCACTGCGGGAGTTGCCTGCGCGACGGCTCCCTGGCGGCGGCCCTGCGCGGCATCGGCCATGAGGTCCGGATGGTGCCGCTCTACTTGCCGATGGTACTGGAGGGCGACTCGCCCGACCTCGCCGAGCCCGTGCGCATGGGCGGCATAAACGTCTACCTGCAGCACAGGTGGCCGCTCCTGCGGCGCCTGCCGAGCTTCGTCGCGGACGCCCTCGACGCGCCGGGTCTGCTGCGCTGGGTCGCGCGCCATAGCAACATGACCGACCCGTCAGGGCTCGGCGCGATGACCCTCTCGGCCCTGGCGGGGGAGCGTGGCCCGATCGCCGCTGAGGTCGACAAGCTCGTGGCTCGCACTCTCGCGGCCGGCGACGAGCCGGACGTGCTGTGCCTCTCCAACGCCATGCTGCTGGGGACGGCCCGGCGCCTGCGCGAGGCCTTCGGTCGGCCGATCGTCTGCACCCTCCAGGGCGAGGCTCCCTTCCTGGACGGCTTGCCCGCGCCCTTTCGCGAGCGCGCCTGGGAAACCGTGGCCGAGCGCGTGGAGGAAGTGGACGCCTTCATCGCCGTCAGTGAGGACTACGGCGCGTTGATGGCGGAGCGCCTCTCCATCCCCTCCGACAAGCTGCGCGTCGTGCACAACGGCGTGGTGACCTCGGACCTGGCGCGCCTGCGGGGCGTCTGGAGCGGAGCGGATCCGCCCATCCCCCGCATCGGATTCCTGGCGCGCATGTGCCGCGACAAGGGCCTGCACACCTTGGTGGAGGCCTTCGTCCTCCTGAGCCGTCGCGGACGGGTGCAGGGCGCGCGCCTGGCCCTGGCCGGCACGCTGCTGGCCGAGGACCGCGGCTTCGTGGACGAGCTGCGCGCGAGCATTGCCCGCGCGGGCCTGGAGTCACAGGTCGATTTCCTGCCCGACATCACGCGCGCCGAGAAGGTCCGCTTCCTCGATTCCCTCGCCCTGCTCTCCGTCCCCGCGACCTACGGCGAGTCCTTCGGCCTGTACTTGATCGAGGCCCTCGCGGCCGGCGTGCCGGTCGTCCAGCCGCGCCACGGGGCCTTCCCGGAGCTGATCGAGGCCACCGGCGGGGGCGTCCTGTGCGAGCCCGACGACCCGGCCTCCCTGGCGCAGGCCCTCGAGGACCTCCTGCTCGACCCGGATCGCGCCCGGGAGCTGGCGGAGCGCGGTCGACGCGTCGCTCTCGAGCGCTTCGATGTCGAGCACATGGCTCGTGGCGTTGCGGACGTCTGTACAATGCTTGCCACGCGCTGAGCACCTCATGCCCTACGAGTTCGAGAACGAGCGAACGATCGAGTTCGCGGAGACGGACATGTCCGGCATCGTCCACTTCTCGAACTACTTCCGGTTCATGGAGGAGACCGAGCACGCCTTCTTCCGCTCCCTCGGCCTCACGGTCCACTCCGACGAGGGCGGTGTCATGCGAGGCTGGGTGCGCGTTCACGCCGAGTGCACCTACCGACGCCCCTTGCGCGACCAGGACCGCATCCGCATCCGGCTGCTCGTGAGCGAGCGCAGCGCGAAGTCCCTGGCCTTCGAGTTCTCGTTCTTGGGGTCGGATGGATCGCAAGAACCCCTGGCGGGCGGCCGCGTGCGCACGGTCTGCGTCGTGCGTGATGCCGGCGAGGAGCGCGTGCGCGCCGTGGACATGCCCGCCGATGTCCGGGAGTTAATCGAGGTCGCTCCGCGCGAGAAGATCGAGGCCGCCCGCGCGGCTCTGGAGAGGAAACCCCGCGAGGAAGGAGAGGACTGACATGCCTGTAGAGGACGGCCAATCCGCGAGCCTCTGGCTGACCTTCTCCCTGATGACCGTCGTGACCTGGGGCCTCTACGGCCTCTTGCTGCACACGGGCCAGGGCGCGATGGCCGATCCGGTGAACGGCCGCTACAAGGCCTTTTTGTGGGTCGGAATTGCCTACTTCCTGATCGCCGTGGTCGGTCCTGCTGCGATCCTGATCTCCGCCCGCAGCGACTGGGCGATGCCCGCCGGAGGGATCCTCTGGTCGCTCCTGGCAGGGACCTCGGGCGCGATCGGAGCCTTTTGCGTCCTGCTGGCCTTCGGCGCCCGGGGCCACCCGGCAGCGGTGATGTCGATCATCTTCGCCGGCGCGCCGATCGTGAACGCGATCGTGGCGTTGGCTATCCACCCGCCGGCAGGTGGCATCGGCAGCCTGCGCTGGCAGTTCGTCGCGGGCATCCTGATGGCGGCGGGCGGCGGCACCCTGGTGACGCTCTACAAGCCGGGGCCGCCTCCTCCCCAGGCGGCCGCGAGCGGCGTCGAGGCCGATAGCGCTCAGCGGTGAGCGCGCTGGTCGAGCTCTGCGGCGTCGCGAAGAGTTTCGGCGGCGAGGGCGGCGAGCCGGCGACCGAGGTCTTGCGCGGCGTGGACCTGTGCGTTGAAGAGGGCGAGTCTGTGGCCGTCGTCGGTCCTTCCGGTTCGGGCAAGAGCACCCTGCTGCAGTTGATCGGAGCCCTGGCGAGGCCGACGAACGGCACGGTGCGGATCGACGGGGCCGACCTCAGCGCTCTCGACGACGACGCCCTCGCCGATCTGCGCCAGCGCGCGGTCGGGTTTGTGTTCCAGGCCCATCACCTGCTGCCGCAGTGCTCGGCCCTCGAGAACGTCCTCGTGCCGACCCTGGCGGTTCCCCGATCCGATCGCGCTCTGGCCGCCGCCCGTGCCCGCGACCTGCTGGACACGGTCGGCCTGGGCGACCGACTGGATCACCGACCGGGCACCCTGTCGGGTGGCGAGTGCCAGCGCGTGGCCGTGGTGCGGGCGCTGATCAACGAGCCGCGCCTGCTGCTGGCCGACGAGCCGACCGGCTCTCTCGATGCGGATTCCGCCGCCCGGATCGGGGCGCTGCTCGGGAAGTTGCACGCCGAGCGGGGCCTGACGCTGATCGTCGTCACCCACTCCGAGGCCCTGGCGGGGGGTATGCAGCGGCGCCTGATCCTCGGCGAGGGAAGGCTCGCGGAGGGATGAACGCCGCCCGGCTGGCCGTTGCCGGTCTGCGCCACTACTGGCGTACGAACCTGGGCGTGGCCCTCGGGGCGGGCGTGGCGGCCGCGGTGCTCGTGGGCGCGCTCTTGGTCGGGGACTCGGTGCGCGCGACCCTCGAGGAACAGGCCCTCGCACGGATCGGGAAGATCGACGCGGCGTTGGACGCGGGAGACCGGCTGTTTGGCGACGAGCTCGCCGGAGCGCTGTCGGAAGACCTCGACGGCGTGCGCTCGGCCGCAGTCTTGCGCCTGTTCGGCGTGGCCTCGGTGCCGGGAGCGGGCCTGCGGGCCAACGATGTGCAGACCCTCGGCGTGGACGGGGTCTTCGCGTCCCTCGCACAAGAACCGAGCACCACCGCGCTCCCCGCTCCGGGGGACGTGGTGCTCAACCGGCGCCTGTCGAATCAACTGCGCGTCGGCGTCGGGGACCATGTGTTGCTGCGCATCGACCGGCCCAGCGCCATGTCACGCGACATGGTCCTGGCCCAGAGCGATGAGCGGACGATCGCCCTGCGCGTGCGCGTGAGCGGAGTGCTGGGTGACTCCGAACTCGGCCGCTTCTCCCTGACGGCCGGCCAGCTCGCGCCCTTCAGCGCATTCCTCGCACGCGGGTGGCTGCAAGAGCAGCTCGAGATCGGGTCGCGCTCGAACCTGTTGCTGGTGGGCGGCGAGGAGTCGTCGGCGGCCGTGACCGCTGCCGCCGAGGGTGCCCTGCGGCGCGTCTGGACCCTCGCCGACGCCGGGCTGGATCTGCGATCTCTCGCGCTCGGCGAGGGGGTCGAGCTGACCGGCCGGCGCGTCTTCCTGGACGCAGCCGTAGGCGAAGCGGCGGCGAAGCTGCCGCTTGCGGCCGCGGGCGTGCTGACCACCTTTGCAAAAGAGCTGCGCGTCGGCGAGCGCTCCACGCCCTACTCGTTCGTGAGCGCCCTGGGTCCTCTGGGCGACGGCGCAGGCGTGGGAGAGATCCTGCCGGCCGATCTCGCCGATGACGAGCTCGTGATCAACTCGTGGCTGGCGGCCGACCTCGAGGCCGAGGTCGGGGACGAGCTGCTGCTCACGACCTACGCGCTCGGTCCGTCCTCGCGCCTGGTCGAGCGCATGAACGCCTTTCGCGTACGGGGCGTCGTGCCTCTCGCGGGGGACGCGGCCGACCCCTCGCTGATGCCGGCCTTCCCGGGTCTGGCGGGCGCCGACCACTGCCGCGACTGGGAGCCTGGGGTGGACCTCGACCTCGCCCGCGTGCGCGACGAGGACGAGGCCTACTGGGACGAGTACGGCGGCACGCCCAAGGCCTTCGTCAGCCTGGCCGCGGGCCAGGAGATGTGGGAGGACCGCTTCGGCTCTCTGACCGCCGTGCGCTTTCCCGGAGCCGAACGCGAGCGCGTCGCAAGCCTTCTGCGCGAGGCCCTCGACCCGGCCTCTGTGGGGCTGTTCTTTCGCGATGTGCGCACCCCGGCTCTTGCGTCGAGCGCGTCAGCTACGGACTTCGGGAGCCTCTTTGGCGGGCTCTCCTTCTTTCTGATCGCCGCCGCCCTGCTGTTGATGGCAATGCTCTTCGCCTTCGGCGTCGAGCAGCGTGCGCGAGAACTCGGGTTGCTGCTGGCGATCGGTTTTCGCCGGCGGCGCGCGTTGCGCGGCTTTCTGGGGGAAGGCGTCGTGCTGGCGGTCGCAGGCTCAGCCATAGGGACGGCGGGCGGGGTGGCCTTCACCGCCGCCATGTTGCGCGGGCTGGGGACGATCTGGAGTGGCGCGGTGGGAGGGACGGCCATCGAACTGGCCGTCAGTCCGATCAGCTTGACAGTCGGTTTCCTGATCAGCGTCGTCACGGCATCGGGCTCGATGTGGCTGATGTCGCGTCGACTGGCGCGGCGTCCGGCGTCGGAGCTGATGGCGGGAGCGTCAACCGGCGGTGCACCGGTGGTTGCCGGGAGAGCTCGGCGCGCGCCGTGGCTCGCGGCGCTCTGCGTGCTGGGGGCGACGGCGGTCCTTGCGACGAATGATCCGCGCGCGGGCTCCGCCGCGGCCGGCGCCTTCTTTGGCGCAGGTGCCCTGCTCCTGGCGGCGGCCTTGGCCGCGAGCGGAGCGTTGCTGGCATGGCTGGGCGGCGGACGACGCCCAGCGCAGGCCGCGCTCGCGATGCTCGCCATGAGCGGAGCGGCGCGCCGGCCCGGGCGCAGCCTGGCCACCGTCGCGCTCCTGGCATCGGGCACTTTTCTGGTCGTCGCCGTTGGAGCCAATCGCCTGGACGCCGGCCGCGGCAGCGCGCAGGTGTCGGGGCGCGACACGGGCACGGGCGGCTTTGCGCTCTTCGGTCGTTCGACCCTGGGCGTCCTGCACGACATCAACAGCGCGCAGGGCCGAGAAGCGTATGGCCTGGACCCCGAACTGCTCGACGGCGTGCAGGCCGTGCCCCTGCGCGTGCGCGACGGGGACGAGGCGAGCTGCCTGAACCTCAGTCTGTCGACGAACCCACGCCTGGTGGGGGTCGAGCCGGCGCTCCTGGACGCCCGGCGCGCCTTCCGCTTCGCGCAGACCGTCGAGGGCGTGGAGGCCGAACGCGGGTGGCTGGCGCTGGAGACGGTCGCGCCGGACGGCGCCGTGCCGGCGATCGGTGACCAGGCCAGCATCACCTGGGCGATGCACAAGCAGGTGGGGGACACGATTCTGTACACCGACGAGCGCGGCCGTCCCTTCCGCGTGCGCATCGTGGGCGCGGTCGCGAGCTCGATCCTGCAGGGCAACCTGCTGATCGCCGAGAGCGCCTTCGAGCGGCTGTTTCCCTCCCAGAGCGGACACCGGATGTTTCTGATCGACGCGCCTTTCGAACGCGCGCCGGCGGTCGCCGGGGAGCTCGGCCGCGCCCTCGAGGACGTCGGCCTGGAGGTGACCTCGGCCGCCGCGCGCCTGGATGAGTTCAACGCCGTCCAGAACACCTACCTGTCGATCTTCGGCGTGCTGGGCGCCATCGGGATGTTGCTCGGCAGCGTCGGCCTGGGACTCGTCGTGTTGCGCAACACCCTCGAGCGACGCGGCGAGCTGGCCTTGCTGCGCGCCGTGGGGTTCCGGCGGGCCGTGGTGGGTCGGCTCGTGATCGGTGAGCATGCCTTGCTGCTTGCCTTGGGGTTGGGGGCCGGGAGCGTCGCCGGCCTCGTCGCCATGCTGCCGGCCGTGGCGGGAGCCGGCGCCGGATGGGAGCGCGCCGCGGGGCTCGTCGCCGCCCTCGCAGCAAGCGGTATCCTGTGGGTCGCCGCCGCGGCGCGCTGGGCCGTGGGCGGGGATGTGCTCGACGCCCTGCGCAAGGAGTAGGCTGTCCGGTCGCTTTCGGTGCGACCTCATCCACCGCGTCCAGAGACCGCTCCCATCCTCTCCAGCGGAGAACCTGCATGTCACACGAGAACGCCTCGGCTCGGATCGCGGCCATCGCCCTCGTCCTCGTCTCCGGGGTCGCCCCCGGCCAACAAGCGCAGAACGAGGGCGAACAGGCCTCCCGCGAAGCTGCCTTCGCGCGCCTGATGAGCGGCGCGAGGATGGTCGGCTCGTTCACCGCCAGCGACGCCGCACCCGGCAGCCCTCCGCAGGCCGATGGCTACGATCTGGTCCAGGTTTCGAAGGTCGAGGGCACACTGAGTCAGTGGCGCTTCGAGGCCAAGATCGCCTACGGCGGCGGTCACTTCTCGGTCCCGCTCGTCGTCGATGTCCTGTGGGCGGGCGATACGCCGGTCATCACGGTGACCGACATGGCGATCCCGCTCCTGGGGACCTTCAGCGCGCGCGTCGTGATACACGACGAGCAGTACGCGGGCACCTGGAGGGGCGCCGGTCACTCGGGACAGCTGTTCGGTGTGCTGGAGCGGGCGGCCCCGGCCGGCGGCGGAGAGGCCTACTGGCCGTCCTTCCGGGGCCCGGGAGCGAGCGGTGTGGCGGACGGTGACGAGCTGGTCGAGGGATGGGACCTGGAGAGCGGCGAGGGCGTTCTGTGGCGGACGCCGATCCCGGGTCTTGCCCACTCGTCGCCGGTGATCTGGGGTGAGAGGATCTACGTCACCACCGCCGTCCGCGAGGCCGGGGACGCGCGGCTCAAGGTCGGTCTGTTCGGCGACATCATCCCGGTCGATGACGAAAGCCCGCACGTCTTCTCCGTGCTCTGCCTGGATCGGGCGAGTGGCGAGATCCTCTGGGAGCGCGCGGCCTGGGAGGGCGTGCCGACCGACCGACGCCACCCGAAAGGCAGTCACGCGGCGTCGACTCCGACCGCCGACGGAGAGCGCGTGGTCGCGCTCTTTGGAAGCGAGGGCCTGTTCTGTTACTCCACCGAGGGCGAGCTTCTGTGGACGCGAGACCTGGGCACCCTCAACGCGGGCTTCTACCTGCTGCCGGGCGCCGAGTGGGGTTTTGCCTCCTCGCCGGTGATCCACGGTGAGCGCCTGCTCGTGCAGGTTGACATCCAGGGGGATTCGTTTCTGGCGGCGCTGGATCTCGAGACGGGCGCAGATGTCTGGCGCACGCCCCGGGACGAGGTTCCCGGCTGGGGGAGCCCGACGGTCGTGGTCACGCCGTCCCGAACGCAGGTTGTGGTCAATGGCTTCAAGCACATCGGAGGCTACGACCTCCAGACGGGCGCGGAACTCTGGACGCTGGTTGGGGGGGGAGACATCCCGACTCCGACACCGATCTTCGCCCACGAGTTGATCTACATCACCAGCGCTCATGGCCGAACCGCGCCGATCTTTGCCATCTCTCCCGCGGCCGAGGGAGAGCTCGCCATGAAAGCCGAGGAGAGCGAGCACATGATCTGGAGCCGGCTGCGGCGCGGCAACTACATGCAGACGCCGCTCGTCTACGGCGAGCAACTCTATCTGTGCTCGGACAGCGGGATCCTCGCCTGCTACGACGCGCGCAGCGGGGAGGAGCGCTACCGCGAGCGGCTGGACGGCGGCGGCTTCGGGTTCACGGCCTCCGCTGTGGCGGGCGACGGGAAGCTCTACCTGACCGGCGAGGGCGGGGAGGTGCACGTCGTGCGCGCCGGGACACGGTTCGAGGAGATCGGCGTGCACTCCCTGGGCGAGGAGAGCATGGCCTCGCCGGCGATCGCGAAAGGCGTGATCCACTGGCGCACTCGCCGGCACCTGGTGGCGATCGGTGTCGCGGGCTCGACCGAACAAAAGTAGGTGCCGGGTCAGATCTTGGGCGCGCCGTAATCGATGGGTTCGGGCAGTTCGGCAAACTCACCGAGGGCGGCAGTGAGCGCGGTGAAATCGCGGTCGAGGTTGCCGATCAGGCAGTCGGTCAGGTCGTGGTGCAACTCGGGATGCGCCCGCAGAAAGCTGCTGAAGTGGAAGTTGGGGTCGTAGAAGGCGAACACGAGGGTGCGCATGGCCTCGATCTCGCGGCACACGCGCGTCCCGTATGCCTCGAAACGCGCCGCTCCCGTGTCACCGGCCTCGAGGGCAGCGTCGACGGCATCGGCGGCGAGCACGCCGCTCTGCAAGGCCAGGTAGACCCCTGCGGAGAAGACCGGGTCGAGGAATGAGAAGGCGTCACCCACCAGCACCAGACCGTCGCTCGCGCAGTGGCGTGATCGGTAGGAGAGGTCGCGAGTGACCTGGTAGACGTGCAGGTTCTCGCCCACGGCGAGGTGTTCTCGGATCCAGGGCTGCACCTCGACCTCGCGCTCGAAGATGGCCCGCGGTGAGCGCGTGTCGCGAAAGAGGTACTCCGGGTCGGCCACGATCCCGACGCTGACCGTGTCGTCGGTCTGCGGGATGTACCAGAACCAGCCCTTCTCGGGCAGGTAGGCGACGGTCGTGGCCCCCTCGTCACGGCCCGGATCTCGCATGGCGCCTCGATAATAGGTCCACAGGGCGACCTTGCTCATCTTGTGATCGGCCTCGCGCCAGCGGTTGCGGTTCTGCCCCAGGGCGCTGCGACCGGTGGCATCGACTGTGATCGGTGCGCGGACCTCGAGGCCGGAACCGTCCCTTGCGCGGGCTGCGACTCCCACGACGCGCTCGCCGTCGCGCAACAGGTCGGTCCCCGTCGTCTCGAAGAGCACCCGCGCGCCCTTCTCCGCAGCGTTGGTGAGCAGCAGCTCGTCGAAGTGGCTGCGCACGATCTGCCAGGCCTGCATCGCCGGATGATCGGAGTGCTGAAAGAAGTAGAAGGGCTTGGAGCGTATCCCGTCGGTGCTGACGAACTGGACGCTGTTCTTGGGGACCACGAAGCCGGTCGAACTCATGCGCTCCGCGAGGCCGAGCCGCTGGAGCGGATACCAGCAGTGAGGGATCAGGGACTCGCCTAGGCTGTAGCGTGGGAAGCGTTCGCGCTCCAGAACGACGACGTCGCGTCCCTTCTCGGCCAGGATGGTGGCTGCCGCCGCGCCGGCGGGCCCGCCCCCGATCACCACCGCATCGCACGTGATCGTGCGCGGCGGGGGGCAGGAGAGATGCGAGTTTTCGCTCTCGGGCAGGCGGGATGCAGCGTCGGTCATGAGCGGGTCGGAGGAACGTGCAGCCTACGCTCTGGTGCTGCGGTTTCCGATGGATCCATACATCCGAGTTACGTTACGTCATGATGTGGAGGTTGTCGGTGCGAGGGACGCGGAGGAAGATGAAGCCCCGGCCGCGCTCGCGCCGCGGGTCCCTCGATCGCCGCATGGGAGTTTCTAGATGAAGACCTCATTGTTCCTTCGCGTCCTGTTCCTCCTGTCCGTCTCGGCGGTCGCCTTGGCGGGGGATTCCGATACGGGGCACTGGCCTCAGTGGCGCGGCCCAAGCGGAGACGGCGTCGCCCCTTGTGCGGTCCCGACGAAATGGAGCACCGAGAAAAACCTGCGCTGGCGAGTTGATGTCCCCGGGCGTGGCTTCTCCAGCCCTGTCATCTGGGGCGACCGCATCTTTCTGACCACGGCCGTGGCCACCGAGGAGAGCGCACCGACCCGTGAGGCGGGAGGCGGAGGAGGAGCGCAGGAGCGCGGCAGGCCCGATGGGCGAGAACGAGAGGGAGGCCAGGGCCGCGGGAGGGGCGGCCGTCGCGGCGGGGGAGGTTTCGCCCCCGCGGCGGTCACCGAGCAGTCCTTTGAGGTGCTTTGCCTCGACCGCACTTCGGGCGAGGTGCTGTGGAGAGCGGTCGCCTGCGTCCGGACGCCCCACGAGGGATTTCACGGCCAGTATGGGAGCTTCGCCTCGGCCTCTACCGTCACCGACGGCGAACATGTTTTCGCCTCCTTCGGTTCTCAGGGAGTGTACTGCTACACGGTCGAGGGAGATCAGGTCTGGGAGTTCAACCCAGAAGTCAAGATGCGCATGCGCCGTCAGTTTGGCGAGGGCTCGGCCCCTGTCCTCGTCGACGATCTGCTGGTGATCAAGTTCGACCACGAGGAGGACTCCTTCATCGTCGCCCTCGACAAGCGGAGCGGCGAGGAGCGCTGGCGCATTGATCGCGACGAGATGTCCAGCTGGAGCCCACCGGTGCCCGTAGGGGTCGGTGAGGGCCGGCAGGTCATCGTGAGCGCGACCAACAGGACGCGCGGCTACGCTCTCTCCTCTGGCAAGACCGTCTGGGAGTGCGGTGGTCTAGGCGTCAACGCGATCCCGACGCCGGTGCTGTTCGAGAACAGCGTGCTCGTGATGTCCGGCTACCGAGATCCATCTCTTATGGCCATCGAGCTCGGCGGTAAGGGGGATTTGACGGACAGCGACGCCGTGCTCTGGAGCACGACCCGCGGGCTGAGCTACACCGCCTCCCCCGTCCTGCACGACGGGCGCGTCTACGCCGCCATGGACCGCGGTTTCCTCAGTTGCTTCGACGCGAAGACAGGCGAGGCCCACTACACCCAGGAGCGCCTGCCCCGCGGCAGCACTCTCAAGGCCTCTCCGGTCGCGGCGGGAGAACACCTCTACGTCGCCACCGAGTCGGGCGACGTACACGTCCTCGCCCTCGGCGACACGTTCGAGCTCGTGCGCACCAACTCGCTCGCCGGCCAGTTCTTCGTCTCCTCCCCCGCGGTCGCGCTCGGCGAGCTGTTCTTGCGAAGCCGAGAAGGCCTGTTCTGCATCGCGGAGGTCGCCGAGGCCAAGGAAGGTGGCGCCGAGGAGCAGGGAGGTTGAGGGGCGCTTCGTTCTTCTACTCGGGAGCGGTCGCGAAGCCGTAGAGGGCGGTCTCGGTGCGGACGATGACCAGTCCTTCGGCAAGTGCCGGCGTGGCCCAGACCGTCTCTCCCAGATCGCGTACGGAGACCACGCTCCACTCAGGGCCGGGATCGATGACAGCCAGGCGTCCGCGGTGGCTGGCGGTGAACAGCTTGCCGTCGGCGGCGACCGGCGAGGCGTAGTAGGTGTCCACGGCGCCATCGATGCGCGCGGTACGTAACACCTCGCCGTCGAGAGGATCGAGCGCCGTCAGGATCCCGCCCTCCTTCAGGATGTAGAGCAGGCCCTGGTAAAAGAGGGGCGAGGGGATGTTCGGCAAGGAGCGTCGCACGCGCCACAGAATGTCTGCCCCATCGAGAGCGCCCCGTCGCCCGAGTTGTACGGCGTGCAATCCGTTGCGGGAGGTGCCGCGGGCGAGCAGCAGCCCCCACTCCTCTCCGTCCAGGGCGCCGCTCTGGTCGAGGTCGGCGAGGAACCAGAGGGCCGAGAGACCGAGCTCCTCGACTTCCTCCTCGTCCAGCAGGGTGTCGCCGTCGCGGTCCCACTTGCCGAGGGCCTCATCGAAGAGCGTCTTGATGTCGCGCACGCCGAGAGTGGAGGGGGACGCCATCCATGAGTGGACGAAGAGGCGGTCATTGTGAAGGATCGGCACGCTCTTCGCCTGCCAGGCCATGCCGTCGAGCCACCAGGCCCGTGCGCCGCTCGCCAGGGAGTAGGCGCCGACACGGAAGGAGCCGGAGACGATGACTTCCGCGGGTCGGTCTTGTGGCGTGTACAGGATCGGTGTCGAGAAACCGTGGGTGGCTTCGGGCCGCGATGTCTTCCAGCGTTGCTCTCCGCTGTCGCGATCTAGGGCCAGCAAGAACGAGGCTCCGTCCTGGTCGCACAGCAAGAGCACGAGTTCGCCCGCCACGACCGGCGAGGTCCCCATGCCGTAGGGCGTGCGGAAGGGTCCGAGGGGGTGTTCCCAGCGCAACTCTCCGGTGGAGTCGTAGGAGAGCAGGCCGAAGCTGTCGAAGAAGACGTAGACGTTCTCTCCGTCGGTGGTCGGCGTGGGCGAGGTGGGGGAGTTCTGTCCGCGGGGCAAGGCCGAGAGTTCGCGTGGGGATGCACGCTTCCAGAGAACCGTTCCGGTCCCCAGGTCGAGGCAGATCGTCACCGGTTGGGCACCTTCGCAGGCGGTCAGGTAGACGCGCTCGCCGTCGTGTACCGGCGAGGAGAACCCCGGGGGGATCTCGGTGCGCCAGGCGAGGTTGGTCTCGGGGTCCAGGTCGTCCGGGAGGCCCCTTGCCTGCGAGACGCCTGCCCCGTTGGGCCCTCGAAAGCGCCCCCATTCGGGGTCTTCCGACGACAGCCCTTGCGCCGAGACGCAGAGCGCGGCCACGCAGGCGGTGATGAGTGGTCGGGGTGACACGAACCAAGATGTATAGCCGGAATCGCCGAATTCGGCCATGAAACGACGCTCTCGACCCTCGCTGCCGGGTCACTCACCCGGCACTTTCGCGAATAGGATCAGTCGGTGTCTGCGCCATCCGACGCGCAGGAGCCAGGTCCTTGCGACGGCAACGGGCCGGTCGAGGGTCACGTTCCCCTGAGAGTAGGCTGCCCCTGCCACCCGTCGAACCGGCAGCCCGAGGTGAAGATGTTGATCACGCTTCCGAGGCGCACGCCGTGGCGGGCGTTGTTCAGCACGTAGGCAGGGTGTGTCGGGCTTCTTTCGGCGTGCATCGGTAGGAGTGCTCAGCTGATGACAGAGCACGGAGCGCAAGGGCGAGAGCGTATGATCCGGGCGTTCGTAGTGCCCTACCAAGCTGTCGGAGTGGAGATGATGGGTTTGAGACACCGTGGACTGGTCCTTGCGCTCCTCGCACTCCTCGCCGCTTGCAGCGAGGAGGCGAGGCCGCCGGCGGTACGAGTTAGACTGTTCAACTTGATGGACCGTGCGCGCCTCGAAGGGGTGAGCGAGACCGTCGAGAAGGCAAGCGCGACGAGCGAGGTCGCGGCCTGGGATTTTGCTCGCTCCCAGCCGGCGGCGCTGTGGGTCGGAACGAACGGACGACGCGGCATCCGCTACGAGGAAGGCGGCGGCGAGCTGACCGTCGTGGACATCGAAGGCGGCGTGCAAGGGGGATGTGTGCGCATGGGGCCGGGGACGGAGAGCGACGACTCCCTGACCGCCGTGGTCACGCCGATCGCGGCGCTGGCGCGCGTGCGTGTGACGGGCCGGGTGCGACTCGAAGGCAACCCATCAGGGGATGAAGCCTCCTCGCGCGAGGTGCTGCGCGTCATCGAACACGCCGGCGACGTGAGCGATCCGGGGCGTGTCACGCGCTGGGGCCGGCGCTACTCGGTCACGCACCGCGTCTCGCGCCGCATCGACCCCTCGGGATGGGACCGGTTCGAGCTGTCGTTCCTCACCGGCCACACCACCGGTTCGCTCGAGCTCCAGCTGTTGCACCGGACCGGCGGGAGCGAGGCGGCCGTCACGCGCTTCGATGACATCACGATCGATCAGACGCCGCTCTCCGACGCCGAGATCTACGCCGGCCTGCGCGAGAGCTATCGCCCGCGGGACGGACAGGCCGACACCACACCCTGGCGTGTGCGCATCAGCCTGCGTGCCGCGAGCGGCAACCAGCAGGAGGTGCGCGACGCCGTGATCCTCCCCCCGCCGGCCAGTCTCTCCTTTCCCCTCACCATCCCCGCGCCCGCGACGCGGCCCGTCCTGCGCTTTCACTACGCGATGGCCCCGGAAGCCTTCTCCGCGCCCGGGGACGGCGCGCGGATCGAGGTCGATTTCACCGACGAGAGCGGGACGAGAACACATCTGGGCTCGCTCGCCTTCGACCCCAAGAACGAACGGGACCAGCGCGCGTGGATGGAGGCGCGCCTCGACCTCGCGGCCGTCGCCGGCCGAGATGGCTGGTTGAGCTTCGCCTCGAAGGACGTCGATGACGAGCCCGACCCCCTCGATGCGGTCGTCCTCGCCACGCCGCGCATCGAGCCCGCAGAGCTGGCGCCCTCTGTCCCCAACGTCCTCCTGATCGGCGTCGACACCCTGCGCGCCGACCGCATGGGCGTCTTCGGCTACGGACGCGACAACACACCCAACCTGAGCGCCCTCGGAGACGCAGGCGTGCGCTTTCCGATGACGCGCTCCCAGGCGCCGTGGACCCTGCCGTCCTTCTCGTCGATCATGACCTCCTTGTATCCATCGGCCCACGGCGCCGGTCGCGGAGGGCACGACGAGTGGACACCGATCGATCCGACAACGGTCGCCCTGGCGGAAGTCCTCGCACGCGCAGGCTTTGAGACCCAGGGAATTGTGGCCAACGGACTGATCTCCCCGCAGTACGGCCTCGACCAGGGATTTGAGGGCTACTGCTCCGAGTGGGCCATGGAGTCCGCCGAGCGCGATACGCCGCAGGTGGCGGCTTTCGTGCGCGAGCACCAGACGACGCCCTGGTTCCTGTTCTGGCACATCATGGACCCACACCTGCCTTACTCGACCGAAGAGTCCTGGCGCGAGGAGTTCACGGACGAGGACTACGAGGGCCGATTCTCCTCCGAACGGCGGGCCTACGTGCCCTTCGACGTGCTCGACCCGCGCCCCGGCCGCCGCTGGTTCGCCCACGAGGGACCGCCGCCTGCGCCCGAGTTGAGCGAGGCCGACCGGCGCTTCGTGGACGACTAC
This sequence comes from Planctomycetota bacterium, assembly GCA_036010965.1. GTDB lineage: Bacteria > Planctomycetota > UBA1135 > UBA1135. The sequence continues at coordinate 72,517 of DASCMO010000059.1, forward strand.
TACGTGGCGGAGATCGCCGAGATGGACGCCGCCGTTGGGCAGGTGCTGCAGGCCTTGCGGGAGAGCGGCCAGTGGGAGCGGACCATCATCGGCTTCATCGCGGACCACGGAGAGGGCCTAGGCGACCACGGCCACTATCACCACGGCTACACACTCTTCGACGACCAGGTCCACATCCCGATGTTGTTGCGTATCCCCGGGCGGGACGAGGGCCGGGTCGTCGAGCGTCCCGTGGCGGCGATCGACATGGCGCCCATGGTGCTGGGAGCACTCGGCTTGCCCGCGCCGGACGCCTTCCGGGGAGTTGATCGGCTGGCCGCCGACGCGCCGAACGGCGGTTCGTACTTCATCGAGTACCCGACCTATGACAGCTCGGCCCAGAAGGCCTGGATCGAGGGCGACTTCAAGTACCTCCACGACCCGGTCTTCCACACCGAGGCGCTCTACGATCTGCGGGCCGATCCGGGCGAGCTGCACGACGTCATCGACGAGCATCCCGAGGTTCGAACGCGCGCGCGCGCGGAGCTCGACGCCTTCCGCTGGGAGCAACTGCAGAAGGGTCGATTCCATCTGCGCGTGCGCGGCCGCGCCGGGCAGCGCCTGACGGTGGCGGTGTCCACCGACGACCTGTTCGACGCCAACTTCGCCTGCCGCCCCCAGCGCCCTGAGACCGACTTCGTCCTGGACCTCGAGCGCCAGAACCTGACCCTGGACACGACCCTGGAGTCGGATCGCTTCGAGCTGGTCTTCTGGTGCCGTGGGACCGACCTGGTGCTCGATGTGCAGCTCGAGGGAGCGCCGATTGTCGAGGGCGTGGCGCTCGGCGTTGAGGGCACGGGGCAGTCACCGCCTGTGGCTCTCGCCCGCGAAGCGGTCCCGCGAGCTGCAAGCACCGATGTTCCCTGGCCGGGAACCGGAGCCGCGGTCCTGTGGCTGGAGACGGGCGTGGGCGAAGTGCTGCCCGTCATCCCCTCGCCCGAGGAGATCGAGGTGCTCGAGCAACTGGGCTACACGCGCTGATCCACAGCGCTCGGCCCGTATCCCGTCTCGCGAGCGGATGCGAGAATCTCGCCCTGCTGGTAGGCTCTGACCTTCGAGGCATCGCTGCCGTGTCGTCGTGGTCGGGAGGAGATCATCTGCGATGAAGCGCCTCCGTGCGCCGCATCCCGTCCGCAGGGTCCGACTCCTGTCGCGACCCTGGTTCGGTGCGGTATGAGGCCTTCGTGGAGGAGATCATGACGCGCAACTTGTTGTTCGTCCTGGCCTTGGCGGGCTGCGCCGCCACGGCACAGGACATCGGTCCATCCGGCCACGGGATCGTCGAGGTCGAGGGCTGGACCGTTTCGCTCGACCGCTCGCTCCTGGACGGCCGGAGCCGCGCCCTGGGTGAAGAGGTGATCGAGGCGCTCGCCGGCGAGCTGGCGGAGATCAGCGCGACCCTGCCGCAGCGTCGCGTGGTCGAGCTGCAGCGCTTCCCGATCCGGATCGACGCGGACCACCCCCTCGAACGCATCCAGTACCACCCGAACGTCGACTGGCTGATCGAGCACGAGCACGACCCGACCCTGGTCAAGTCGGTGCACATCCCGCGCGCGGCGCAGTTCGTCGAACTGGTGCGCTCGGGCAGCCAGCCCTGGGTCATGCTGCACGAGTTGGCCCACGCCTGGCACGATGCGATCCTGGGTTTTGACCACGAGCCGGTTCGCCGGGCCTGGGAGTCGGCGGTGGCCTCGAAGCGCTTCGAGTCGGTCGTGCACGTTTCTGGCGAGCCGCGCCGCCACTACGGCCTGACCAACCACATGGAGTACTTCGCGGAGACCAGCGAAGCCTACTTCGGGAAGAACGACTACTTCCCGTTCGATCGCGCCGAGCTGGCGGAAGTCGACCCGCTCGGCTTGCAGGCGGTCGAGGCCGCCTGGCGAGTCGATTCCCAATAGGCCGCCTTCTTCACGAGTCCGCCGCGCGCTGCAGCTCGTGGTAGATGCCGGCGCCCCGGCCACCGAAGGACTCACGGGCCTCGTCGGGTCGTCGTGCATGACAACCGGCAACTACCGCGGCTAGGAGAAGCGCCAGGAACTTGAGCGGGAGCTCCAAGGGGAGGTCCATGCTAGCTTGGATCTCACCGCGCCGATGTGCAATCGGCGCTTCCTCACCTCGCACGGACATGTTCCTCCCGCTCCTACTCGCTCTTGTGTTCGGCTCGGGCCATCCCAACTCGATGAGCAGCTCTCTGGTGCGCGTGGAGGGCGCCGAGGCACAGGTTCACCTGCGCTGCCAGGTGCTCTCCTACCTGGAGGTCATCCAGGGTCTGGATGCGAACGCGGATGGAACGGTGAGCGCCGACGAGGTCGAGGCTCGCCGCCAGGCGATCTTCGACTACGCGCGCGGGCACTACATCGTGATCACCGGCAGCGATCGGGAGCACCGGGGGGGAGAGGCGCTGCTCGCTGAACTCGAGAGTCTGTCCCTGGACAAGGCGGGGCCCGGTGACCCTCTCGGCTTCGGTGCGGGCGCGATCGAGCTGACCATGACCTTCCCGGCACGGGTGTCGATCAGCGACCTGATGCTGGACGTCACGCTCTTCTGGGAGACGAGCCCCGACCACATCGATCTGGCGACGATCGAATGGCCAGACGGCGTCACGGACCACTTCACCCTGAGCCGCGCCGGCTCCACCGGCCGTTCGGACCCCCAGGGGCGGGGCGCCTTCGGGGTCTTCCTGAAGATGGGCTGGGCCCACATTCTCGACGGATGGGATCACCTGTGCTTCGTTCTCGCCCTGGTGCTGTGCTCCCGCAAGTTGCGCTCGCTGCTCGCCGTCGTGACGGCCTTCACCCTTGCTCACTCCCTGAGCCTGGGCCTCTCGGCCCTGGGCGTGCTGCAATTCTCCGCCCATGCACGCTTCATCGAGGCGGCCATCGCACTCTCGATCGCCTACGTCGCCGTCGACAACCTCGTGTATCCGCGCCTGACACGCCCGCGCTGGCTCGAGGCATTCGTCTTCGGCCTGATCCATGGGCTGGGGTTCGCCGGATTCCTGGGTGAGTCGCTCCTGCGCGAACACGCTCGGGCGATGGCGCTCTTCTCATTCAACCTGGGCGTCGAGCTGGGGCAGGTGGCCGTCGTCCTGGGGGTCGTGCTCATCCTGCGCGTCCTGCCGCGAAAGGCCGAGGAGGAGGACCCGTTCCTGGCGCCGATGCTCGTGCGTCGCGTCGGATCGGTGATCGTCGCCCTGCTGGGCTTCACCTGGTTCTTTCAGCGCATCTGACCAGTCAGTCGCCCACGCAATAGAGGGTGGTGTTGGTGCGGATGAAGAGGCTGCCGTGGGCCGCGGCGATCGACGAGCGGATCTTGTCTGCGTCCTCGTCGCCCATCGGGATTTCATTGACGATCGAGCCGTCGTCGGGGTTCACGATCACCACGTCGCCGGCGTGGTCCATGCACCAGATGAGCCCGTCGGCTCCGGTGGGGGACCCGCGCCAGCGGTCGCGGCCGGGCATGTCGACAGTCCACTCGACCTCGCCGGTCCCGGGATGGACGCGCGAGAGGGCGTTGGCCACATCGCTCAGGACGAAGAACCGCTCCCGGTAGAAGAGCGGCGTCGGCACATCGGAGGAGATCGGGTTGCGTCGGCCCTCGCTACGCCAGACGAGCCCCTCTGCGCCGAGGTCGCCCTCGCCCCCCAAACGAATCGCGAAGACCGGCGCGCGCTTGGGGGCGCAGACGAGCGCGTGGCCGCCACCCACCACGACCGAGGGGACCAGGCGCCACCACTCCTCGCGATGATCGGGATTCCATGTGCCCCAGCGCCAGAGTTCCGCGCCGGTCGAGGGATCGTGTCCGGTGATGACGTCGCCGCCCACCACCAGGAGTTCCTTGCGCCCGTCTTCACCCACGTAGGGGGTCGGCGTGGCGTAGGACTCCAGGGACTCCTTGCGCGCTGCGGATGGGCGGACGTGCTTGAAGCGCGTCTCGCCCGTGTCCGGGTCCATGGCCAGGAGGAAGGAGGGGTTTCCTTCCTCGCCATGGCCGTAGACCTTTGAGTTGCGCTGGAGCACCTGCAGGAACAGGGTCCCCTCCCAGAGCGTGGGGCTCGAAGAGAACGTCCACTGGAACGTGAACTGCCCGTAGTCCTGCTGCAGGTTGCGGGTCCAGAGCAACTTCCCGTCCATGTCGTAGGCGACCAGGTCGCCGTTGCCGAAGAAGAAGACCGCTCGCTGTCCGTCGGTCACCGGCGATGGTGAGGCATAGTTGCTCCGGTCGTGCAGCCACGTGTCGCCGCCGTTCCCCTCAGGCCTGAAGCCGCTGTCGGCTTTGCGGCGCCAGCGCTCCTCGCCGCTCTCGCGGTCGATACACAGGGCGACGAAGGTGCCGGCCTTCTCCTCGATGGAGGAGGCGAACACTCGCTCCCCGAGGATCACGGGCGTTCCTGCCCCGGGCCCGGGCATGTCCACCGACCAGCGCACGTGCTTCGTCTTGTCAAAATCGGTGGGCAGGCCGGTCACGGCCGCGGAGCCGTCGTGGTTCGGCCCCCTCCACTGAGGCCAGTCCTGGGCGGGAGCGTGGCTCCCTGCCGCGGCGAGGGCGATCGAGAGGAATGCGGTGGGGTTGAACATGGCAGGTGCTCGTCTGGATCGGGGCGTAGGGGATCAGTCGAGTCGGTGGTCCGCAGGCCGGACACCCTTCTTGAACTTGCCGAACCCGAAGAAGGTGGGCTCAAAGAGCTTGAGGTAGTCGACGTTCGCCGCCGCGGGCGCGACAGCCTCCAGGCGCGCGCCCCAGAAGCAGGCGTTGACCATCAAGCGTCGCAGGCCCGCGCTCTCGAAGTCCACTGACGCCCCGATGGTCGAGCACAGCACGCGCGCCGCCTTGCCGGCGGAGCCCTCGTACTCGCGGACCCAGATCAGGGGCATCATCGGCTCGTTCTTGGGACCGGCAAGAGGCCCGTCGGAGGGCTTCATGCCCTCGAGAACTTGACCGTGCACCAGGACTGTTGAACCCGCCGTCAGCTGATTTACCCCGTACACATCGGTCGGTCCCCAGATGTCCTCGACACCGCGCAGGACCGGATGGTCTGCGTGTTCCGGGGCGATCATCCCGCGCGTGCTCTGAGAACCGTGGCCGCCGTGGTGCGAGATCCAAGTCTCCCCCAGGACCTGGCGGCCGAACCCTCCCTTCCACTTCGGGTTGCGCCAGGAGTAGTGTGCGTAGGGACTCTCGCGGTCGCGCTTGTAGTCGAACGCGTGCGTGGAGGTGCGGATACCGATCACCGACCCACCCGACTCGACGTGGTCCACGATGTGCTTCATGTCCTCATCGGGAAGCTCGCGGAAGCGCAGGAAGAGGATCAGGACGTCGGCCGTGTCGACAGCAGCCAGTCCGGGGATGTGGGTCTGGTTGTTCGGGTCGATGACGCCGGTCTCGGGATCCTGGGAAAAGAGAACCGTGCAGCGGAAACCGTGGCGCTGCGCGAGGATCTGCGCCAGCATCGGCAAGGCTTCCTCCGAGCGGTATTCCTCATCGCCGGCGACGAACACGAGGTGCTTCCCCCGACCAGGACCCTCGCCGCCCTCGTAGACCACCCAGGGAGTCTCGTCGGG
>DASCMO010000060.1:0-63043 GCA_036010965.1 Planctomycetota bacterium
GCTGAACTCGGCATCGCCAAACTCGTGGGGCGCTGGACAAGGCGTGGCGATGTTGATGCAGGTGGGCATCAACGAAGGCCAGTGAACACCGCCTTGCCCGGCACCGTGGGCGCTGCCTCCGACGCCCGCGCCGGTCTCGCCGTCGAGACGGATGTTGCCCGGGTTGAAGGTCGGATTCAGGATCCCGCCGACGTTAGTCATGGACGGCAAGAAGGAGTCCGTGTGGTCGAAGCGGGCGCCGCCACGGCCTCCGGCACCGCCAGCCGAGCCGTTGCTGCCCGGCGTGCCGCCGGCCGCACTGAGCTGAGCGTCGGGAGAGGGGTTCGTGGTGTTCTCACCGCCGGTGTTCGAGCGGTGCGGCGGCGCCGTCCCACCTTCCATGTGGACCGTGCCCCCGACCCGAATCTCGCCGCGCGAGAAGATGCGCGGCGGGTTCGGACCGATCAGGAACAGGTGGGCGTTCGAGGCAATCTCGATGCGCGAAAACTCGAAGGCGCCGTCATCGACGTGCAGAGTGGGCCAGGTATTGGAGTCCAGGGGGTCGTAGTCGACCCCGGGGATCGCGTTGTCGAGCAGGTCCCTGACCATCAGGCCCGGGAGAGGAAAGTCCTCGTTGCCGGTCCGGAGGGTCACCGAGAGCCCGGAGGGAATGACGAGTTCACCGTGGCGCCCGGACCCACCGCCCGCGCCGTACGTGAGCCTACCGCTGCCCCAGTCGGCGCCGCTGCGCGCCACATCGTGGTTCGTGTCGTCGGTGAAGTTCTCACCATCAGCGTCCGGCAGGACGATCGGATCGAAGACGATCACCTGGGTCGTGAAGACGATCTCTCCGGGGTTCGCAAGCTCGTTACCCACCAGGTCGAGCAGTCCCGAAGGCAGGGTCATGAGGATCCGCCGCGGGTTGAACGAATCGTCACCGGCGGAGGGGAAGCCCCCGTCGGGTGAGAAGACCAGGGTGGTCCGGAGGTTGGTGAAGTCGACCTCGACGGAGAAGAAACCGGCCAGCTCGACCTGGTCGCTCGGGTCCACAGTGTTCCCATCGGGGTCGACCTTGACCGTGATGGTGCTCGACTGGCCCGTGGAGAGGTTGGTCAGGGTGGCCGGGTTCATGATGTCGTCGAAGACGACCACCAGCACTGTCTCCTCGGGATCCACGGAAGGATCGAACACCGGCACGCCCGTGGCGCCGTCGGCGGGATCGAAGACCTCGATCGCACTCCCGGAGGCGTCGCGGACCTCGATCCGCGCTGTGAATGTCGGAGCACCAGGAACTGGGTCCAGCAGGCCCTCGGTGGTCCGAATCGTGCACTGCATGCGAGACGTGTTTCGGCGCCCGCCAGCGCTCTCGACATAGGGACCCGTGTCGCCCTGGTTCTCGCCCGGGAGCAACACCTCGTAGGTCGCGTCCTCGTCCAGGGCGAAGTTCGGATTGCCCACCTCGTCGAAGGTCAGGGCGGGCCGGAAGATCAGTCGCCGTGCGTTGTCGGGGTCCAGAGAGTAGGTCCCGACGGGAACCGATCCGTTGGTCGTGTTGATGATGCGAAAACTCGAGCTGTTGACACTCGAGAGATCGACCGACTCCGAGAAGAGCAGGGTGATCTCCACGTTGCGCCCGACGTTAACGATCGAGCAGCCGACCTGACCGCCGTCGCCGTTGGCGCAGCCCAGGGAGCAGGACTCCACGAACATCGGCCCGCCAACGGCGAGCCCCCCGTCCTCGGCGGAACAGGCGGAGAAGAGAGTGAGGGCGGGCAGGCACAGGGCCGCAACCAGGCCGGTCAGATACGGACTTCTCATCGGCGTTCGCGAGTGCGCGTGGGGAGGGTTTGAACGAGGATCGGCGGGAGGCGAAATCGGGCAGCCGCCCTCATCACCTTTCCGCCTATCTGTGGCGTCCACGGCGGGCCGTCCCGGCTGTCCCGGACGCGCCGAAAACGCGGAGCCAGGGACTATAGAGACCGTGCCAGTCGGGTTGCCAGTTTTTTCGATTCGCATGGGAGTTGAGGCCGCGGGTAGGTCACTGGAACATGATAGCTTCGGCGAGTCGATGGTCGGCCCGTGACTTGCTGGTGCCCCCATCCCGGCCCGTGGCCGGGGCCATCCACCGCCGCCCCGGTCCACCCGTCGGACCGGCACCATGGAGCCACGACCCCGTGTACCCCACAAAATTCGTGCCTGACGCCCCCTCCCGCCTACCGGCCCTGCAAGCCCCGAGAGACGCTGCGCCGCCCCGTTCCGTCCCCTGCGCGGCGGCTCGATGTGCCGAATCGCTCTCATTGCGTGCGCTTGCGCACGGAGCGGTACTGGCCCTGAGCCTGCTGTCCCTCGGCTCCTGCGGCGCCGAACCGACCGGAGCCTCGGGCATCGACCCGGCGGTCGCGGTGGCGCGCCTGGTGGACCTCTGCACGCCCCTCGATCCGACCCTGACCAGCGACCACCACGACCGCCAGCTACGTGAGCGCCGGGTACAGGTGGCGCGCCTCAAAGCAGGTGGCCGCGAGGTGGGGCTCGAAGCCCTTCGCGTCTACCGCCAGCGCGCCCACGAGGACAACCCGCTCATGGTCCGACTGCGCACCCTCGAGGTGGGCGCGCACGCCGCACCGCAGGACGCACGACCGCTCCTGGAGAAGCTGATCCTCGAGTACGGCCATCCGATGGACGTGCGCACAGAATCCCTGCGCCTCCTGGCCGAGACCGCACCGGCGCGTGCGGTGGAAGTGATCGGCCCTATGGTGCGCGTGAAGCGCAAGAGCCAGACCGTCCCCGAGGACGAGTTCCTGCTGCGCGGCTACGTGACTGCTTGCGAGGGCGCCGGCACCTCGCCCGTCAACGTCCTGGTCGATGTGGCCACGAACATCTTCAAGCAGGATGCAGCCCGCCACTTCGCGGCCCAGGCCCTCGGCGATCACGGGGACGAACCCCTGGCGATCAAGGCCCTCGAGACGCTCCTGATCGAGTCCACGGGCAACACCTACCTGCGGATCAAGGCCGCCCAGTCTCTGCGCAAGATCCTCCCCGCGGAGCAGGCCTGCGCCCTGTTCGGCTCCGTGGCCGAGCGCGAGGCGGGAGTGAACTTCCTGAAGTTCCTCAACGACATGCTCGAGGACCTCGGCTGCCCGTGATCACAGACACCCACTCGCACATCTTCTGGAAGTCCTACGACGGCGACCGCGAGGCCGTCGTCCGGCGCGCGCGCGAGGCCGGGGTGCAGCGCATGATCGTCGTGGGGACCGACCTCGCCACATCCCAGGCCGCCTTCGACCTCTGCGCGGGCGATCCCGATCTCTTCGCAACGGCGGGCGTCCACCCCCACGATGCGGAGAGCGCGACGCCGGAAGTGCTGACCGAAATCGAAGCCCTCTGCCGCCGCGACGAGTGCGTCGCCGTGGGCGAGACCGGTCTCGACTACTTCAAGGAGTACTCGCCGCGCGCGGACCAGCGGCGCAACTTCCGCTGGCACCTGGAGTTGGCGCGCACGCTCGCCAAGCCCGTCGTCATTCACTGCCGCGAAGCCCACCGCGACACGGTCGAGTTGCTGGCCGAAGCGCCCGGCGTGACGGGCGTCATGCACTGCTACACGATGGGCCCCGAGGAGCTCACGCCCTACCTGGAGATGGGCATGTACATCTCGTTCTCGGGTGTCGTCACCTACCCGCGCAACGATTCCAATCGCGAAGCGGCGTGCGCGGTCCCCGCCGACCGCCTGCTCGTGGAGACCGACTGCCCGTTCCTCGCTCCCCAGGGGCGGCGCGGAGAACGCAACGAACCGGCGCTCGTAAAGCTCGTGCTCGAGTGCGTCGCGGCCGCCCGCGGTGAACAGCCCGACGCGCTCGCTCGCACTACGAGCAGCAACGCGGCTCGGCTCTTCGGACTGCCCGCCGCGCCCTGAAAAGGGCGAAGCCCCGCCGGCGCGTGGCCGACGGGGCTTCGGTGCGGTAGACCTCGAAGGTTACTGGACGGAGACCCAGACGTTACCGTCCGAGCCGGCCACGCCGATCGCCATCGGAGACGACATGTCACTCGCCGTGTAGGCGGCATCGTAGGCCGGGGTCGTCGAGGCGGCAGTGTTGCCGCTGTAGGCACCGGCGCCGCGGTTCGTGGTCGAGGTGAGGTCGCCTTCATGGTTGATGAAGAAGGCGCGGTTGCCCGTGTTGCTGCTGGCGAGCGGCCAGGCGTAGGCGCACCAGAGGATCTCGCCGTTGTCGGGATCGGGGAAGGTAGCGCTCGAACCTCCGCCAACGTCTTCCGGGACCCCGGTCGGAGTCGAGCCGGAGGTGGGCAGGAAGATCTCGAACACGTAGCCCGAGCGGGTCACGAAGCTGTTGTTCACGTTGCCGAAGGCGGCGGACAGCACGGCGGGCGCAAGCTCGTCGACGCCAGTGGCGCCGGTGGCGGGCACGCCAGCGTTGGAGACGCGAAGCGGGTCCGCGCCGGACAGCTCGCCGAAGTAGGCGTACTCACCGCCACCATCGGCGTCGGTGTCCACTGCGGACGAGGACTGAACCTGCGCCTGAGCGGAGGACAGTGAACGCAGAGTCGCGATGGCGGCCGATTCGTTGGCCGACAGGCGTGCGCTCATGAGCTTGGGAATCGCGATGGAAGCGATGATGGCGATGATGGCAACGACGATCATCAGCTCGATGAGAGTGAAGCCTGCGGTCTTACGGTTGCGGGTCATGTGTCTGTATTTCCTTGCCTTGGGCTCTATCCGGGGCTGGATTCCCGGTAATGGCCATTCTGTCCAGATGCTCATTGCCCCGAAGGGCGTTCGTGGTGGTCGGCACGCGCCGACATGTTCACCGTTCGTTTCGAGATCCGGCCCCGAATGCGAACTCCAGTACCGTATCCAGCCTGCCTATCGGCCCTCTCTCGGCGGGACTTGAGAGCCAGACCCCTTTTTCCCTCTCGAGCAGGGCTCAACCGGGGCTGAGGTTGCCCACGACCTCCAGGATGGGCAGAAAAACCGACAGCACGACCCCCCCCACCATGACCCCCATGACGGTGATCAGGATCGGCTCGATCATGCTCGTGAGGCCCTTCACCGCGGCCTTCACCTGGCCGTCGTAGAACTCGGCGATCTTCTCGAGCAGCACCTCGAGGGCGCCTGACCGCTCGCCGATGGCGATCATCTTCACGACCATGGGGGGGAAGGCGGAGGATTGGGCCAGGGGCTCGGAGAGCATGTTGCCGCTGCGCACACTGTCGCGCGAGCCGCGCACCACCCCGGCGATCACGCGGTTACCCGCCGTGTCTGCCACGATGTCCAGGGTCGCCATGATCGGCACGCCCGAACGAATGAGCGTCGCGAAGGTGCGCGAGAAGCGGGCCAGGGCGACCTTGCGGAAGAGAGGCCCGAAGACGGGCGCATTGAGGCTGAGATGGTCGATGGCCAGCTGACCGACCTCCGTCTTGCGAAACATGGAGAGGCCGAACACCCCACCGACGAGCGACGCGAGCATGACCACCCAGTGCGATTTCATCCACTCGGCGATACCGAGCACGGTGGCCGTGAGCGCAGGGAGATCGCTTTCGAGTGAATCAAACACGTCCCGAAAGCCGGGCACCACGCCGATCATCAGGAAGGCCGTGATTGCGCTCACGAGCATGATCGACACGACCGGGTAGGTCATGGCCGCCTTGATCTCGTGCCGCAGCTCCTCGGCCCGTTCGAGATACTCGGCCAGGCGTTCGAGGATCACGTCCATCTGGCCGGAGATTTCCGCCGCCCGGACCATGCTGATGTAGAGGGAATCGAAGGCCTTGGGGCAGGTCTCCATGGCCGACGACAGGTCCGCGCCGCTGCGCACCTCGGAGACCAGGCGCTCACAGGCAGCCCGCAAGCCCGGCGATTCGGCCTGCTCGCCAAGGGTCTCTAGGCCTTCGAGCAAGGACAGGCCGGAGTTCACCATCGTCGCCAGCTGGCGCGTGAAGAGCACCAGTTCGACGCGGGTCGCCGCGGGCTTCGCCTTGCGCTGGCGCAGCTTGAGCAGGCTCGCTGCGAACCCGGCGCGCCCCTCGCCCTGGTCGTCCACGCGCATGACCACGAGGTTCTGACGTCGGAGTTCCGCGACGGCCTCGTTGCGGTCGACGGCATCGATGGAGCCCTCAACGGTCTTGCCACCCGGGCCCTTGGCTGCGTACTTGAACTGGGTCACTGTGTTCCTTCTCGGCTAGAGGTGTCGTCGTGCAAGGTGACCCTCAGGATCTCCTCCAGGGAGGTCCGGCCACGCAGGACATTCAGCAGGCCGACCCGGCGCAGGGTCAGCATCCCACCGCGCACGGCCGCGGCCTTGATGTCGTGAACGGGTCGTCCCTCGACGACCATGCGCTTGAGTTTGTCGTCGAAGGCCAGGGTCTCGAGGACCGCGAATCGGCCGCGGTAGCCGCCGTTGCAGCGTGTGCAGCCGTCGGGATCGGGACTGTAGAGCTGGAAACTGCCGATCTCCTCGGGCAGGAAGCCGACGTCGAGCAACTCCGCCTCGGGAACGCTCGCCTCGACCCGGCAGCTCTCGCAGAGCTTGCGGGCGAGGCGCTGAGCCCCGATGCACAGCAGCGAGTTGGAGACCATGAACGGATCGACGCCCATGTCGACCAGGCGCGTGATCGTGCTGGCCGCGTCGTTGGTGTGCAGGGTCGAGAGCACGAGGTGGCCGGTGAGTGCCGCCTTGATGGCGATCCCCGCCGTCTCCGTGTCGCGGATCTCCCCCACCAGCACGATGTCGGGGTCCTGGCGCAGGATCGAGCGCAGGGCGCCGGCAAAGGTCAGACCCCGCTTGGAGTTCACGTTGACCTGGTTGATCCCGTCCATGCGGTACTCGACGGGATCCTCAACCGTGGTCAGGTTCACGGATGGATCGGCGACCTCCTGAACGCACGAATAGAGGGTGGTCGATTTCCCCGAGCCCGTCGGGCCGGTGATCAACAGCATCCCGTAGGGACTCTTGATCGCCTGGCGGATGTGCTCGAGGGAGCGGCTCTCGTACCCCATCGAGTCGAGCTTGAGACTCATGCTCCCGGTGTCGAGGACCCGCAGGACGGCCTTCTCGCCTCCTACCACGGGCAGCACAGAGAGCCGGAAGTCGATCTGGCGTCCCTCGTAGCGGATCTGGAATTTCCCGTCCTGAGGGGTGAAACGCTCGGCGATGTCGAGCTGCGCGAGGATCTTGAGGCGCGAGATCAGCGCCGGCAGCACGACACGCGTGACCGTCATGATGCGGCTCAAGCGCCCATCCACGCGCAGGCGTACGTTGATGTGCTTGTCCGTCGGTTCGACGTGGATGTCGCTCGCCTTCTCCTTCAGCGCCCGCAGCAGGATCATGTTGACGAGCTTCACGGCCGGAGCGTCGTCCCCGGCACCGGTCGAGGCGATGTCAAGGCCTTCCGCCTCCTCTTCCACCGCCGAGACCTCCAGGTCCTCAGTCGCCCCCACCTCGTCCATCAGCTCCTCGACCTCGCGCTTCCTGGTCTGGAAGGCGGCGTCGATCGCACGCTCGATCATTCCCGGCGAACTGACCATCTGCCGGATCTGACAGCCCGTACGGCGCCGCAGATCGTCGGTCAGTAGCACATCGAAGGGGTCACTGACCACGATCGTCAGGACCTCGCCGTTGCGTGAGAGGGGGAACACGCCGAACTTCGCGCACAGCTCCTGGCTGATGCTCTCCAGGGCGGCCAGATCGGGCTCGACGCGCGTGACATCGACGGGCGGGACGCTCGAGGCGCGCCCTAGGGTTTCGAGCAGAGAGTCCTCGGTGATCTTCCCGTCTTCCACCAGGGTCTCGATGACGTTGCCACCCTGGTCGCGCGCAGCGTCCCAGGTCTCCCTGTCCACCAGGCCCGCATCGACCAGCAGCTGGCGGATCTTGCCCGAGACGCGGACCATCAGGCGGCCTTGATGAGGTTCATCAGCTCGGAGGTGTCGCTGAGGGCCAACTCGGCGTCGAGGAGGTCAATCTCGCCCTCTCGCACCTTCTCCGCCAGGGACTGGGCCATGGTGGCCATCCCCAACCGGCCGCCGGTCTGGATCTGTGAGTAGAGCTGGTGCGACTTCCCGTCCCGGATCAGGGCCCGGATACCGGGAGTAGCGAGCATGGTCTCGGCGACCAGCACGCGGCCCCGGCCACTGGCGGAGGGCAGGAGCTGCTGGGAGAAGACCGCCTCCAGGGTGAAGGAGAGCTGGGTCCTGACCTGGGATTGCTGGTGCGCGGGGAAGACGTCCACGATGCGGTTGACCGTCTGGACTGCATCCGAGGTGTGCAGGGTGGCGAAGGTCAGGTGGCCGGTCTCGGCCAGGGTCAGCGCGGCCTCGATCGTCTCGTGGTCGCGCAGCTCCCCCACCAGGACGATGTCGGGATCCTGGCGCAGGACGCTGCGCAGGGCGCTCTTGAAGTCCCGCGTGTCCCCGCCGATCTCGCGCTGGGTGACCACGCAGCCCTTGTGCGCGTGAGTGAACTCGACTGGATCCTCGATGGTGACGATGTGGGCCTGGCGGTTGGTGTTGACGTGATCGATCATCGCCGCCAGGGAGGTGGACTTGCCCGAGCCAGTGGAACCGGTGACCAGCACCAGTCCCGAGCGCAGGGAACAGATCCGCTCGCACACGCCGGCCGGCATCCCCAGGTCCTCGAAAGCCGGGACCCTGGCGGGGATCGAGCGCATGACCGCGGCCACGGCGCCCTGCTGGTGGAAGACGTTGGCCCGGAACCGGCCGTGGCCCTCGAGGCCGAAGGAGCAGTCCAGCTCCAGGTCGCGGTCGAGCTTCGCAATCTGGTCAGAGTCCAGGATGCTGGTCGCCAGTCGCCGGGTGTCCTCGGCGGTCAATTCCGCGGTCTCGACCGGCAGCAGCATGCCGTCCACCCGGATACGCGGCGGGCTGGCGGCGCTCAGGTGCAAATCGGAACCACCCTGACGCACCATCAGGGCGAGCAGTTCTTCCATCGTGATCATCGCGTTCCTTCGGCCTGGGACGAGCGAGGCGCGGGGGACCTGGCCTCCCGACACAATCCCTTCCATCGGACCTGCTCCCTGGCCAACTGGAGGCGGAACGCTCCTCATGGCCTCGCGCGGGGAGAAAAAAAGGAACGCGCCCCGCCGCTCCCCGCTCAGGGGGCGCGGCGGGGCGCGGGACAGGCCGCCCGGGGCCCGAGCGACTACTCTTCCTCGTGCTTCTTGCCCTCGGCCTTGAGGATCTTCTCCTGCTCCAGGCCGGGGACCGCGGCGTAGCGAACGAAGGTCATGGAGTAGCTGCCTTCCCCCGAGGTCTGCGACTTGAGGTCGCGGTGGTAGGTCTGGACCGTCGCCAGCGGAGCCTCGGCCTTGACGACCGTGATCGCCCCGTCCGCCTCGCTCACCTGATCGATGACCTGGCCGCGGCGCTGGCTGGTGATATCGCTGAAGATCGTCCCGGCCATCTCCGTCGGGATGTGGATCTCCAGCTCCATGATGGGCTCGAGCAGAGTCGGCCGAGCCTTCAGGAACCCCTCGCGGAAGGCACGCGACCCAGCCATCTTGAAGCTCGCCTCGTCCGAGTCCACAGCGTGGAACTTGCCGTCGTAGACCTCTGCGGCGACGTCCACGACGACGCTGTTGGTCAGCACTCCATCGGCACAGGCCTGGCGTATGCCCTTCTCTACGGCGGGGATCAGGTTGCGCGGGATGGACCCCCCGACGACCCCATCCACGAACTGGACTCCCTCGCCCGAACGGAGCGGCTTGAGGCGCAGGTAGCACTCGCCGAATTGACCACGACCGCCGCTCTGTTTCTTGTGCCGGTGGTGCCCCTCGGCCGCCTTGGTGATGGTCTCACGGAAGGCGATGCGGGGGATGCTCGTGTCGATCTCGACACCGTAGCGGCGCTTCAGGCGGGCTTCCATCACCTTCAAGTGCAGATCGCTCATTCCGTTCATCACCAGTTCGTGAGTGACGGAGTCGTTGTGGATCATGAAGGTCGGGTCCTCGGCGCTCAACTTGTGGAGGGCCTCACCGATCTTCTGCTCGTCTGCGCGGCTCCTGGGAGTGGCCGCGAGGGCGACCATCGGGATGCCGAGCTCGGGGCCGGCGACCCGCACCAGGTCCTCGCCTGCCCGTCGAACCGAGTCGCCGCAGCCGATGTTCTCGACCTTCGAGAACGCGATGATCTCGCCGGGACCGGCTGACTCGATGGCCTCGCGCTGCTTGCCGACCATGTGAAAGAGCCCCCCGAGCTTTTCGGACTTCTTGTCCCCGGGGCCCTCAACGCTGTCCGAGGCCGACAAGGTCCCGCGCCAGACGCGCGCCAGGCAGACCTTCCCGACATGAGCATCGGTCTTGACGTTGAAGACCGTCGCGCACAGCCCGCCGGAGGGGTCGGGCTTCACCTCGTTGCCCTCGGAGTCCTGGATGGTCGCCAGCCCGTCGGGAGTGAAGCGATTGAGGAACTGCAGCACGTTCTCGACGGCCAGACCTGAATCGGGGTTGCAGACCAGCAGCGGCACCAGGGCACCGGCCGCGATGGCCTGGGGCATGAGGATCGCGAACTGCTCGTCGGTGAGGGTCTGGGATTCGAGGTACTCCATCATGAGCTCCTCGTCCTCGCAGACGTCCATCAGGGTGTCCATCAATGGCTGACGCCACTCGGAGTCCTCGACGTCCATCGTGCGGGTCACCGCCGAGAAGGAAGGGCCCGACGCGTCGGGAACCAGGACCGGGACGACCCCGTCACCGACGGCCTCTCGCAAGCTCGTCACGAGCTCATCCAGGTCAGCATTGTCGCCGTCGAGGTGGGTCACGACGATCGCCCGCGGGCGACCTAGCTGCACGGCGCGTTTCATCTTCTGGCGCAGGTTGAAGGTCACCCCGCTGCTGCACGAGACGACCGCCACGACCATGTCCGAGGCGAACATCGCCCCCTCGGTCTCGGCGACGAAGTCCGGGTAGCCGGGAGTGTCGAGGAAGGTCCACTGCAAGTCGCCGTGGTCGGCATGGACCACGGATAGCTGGAGGGTGTGCTGCTTCTCCTGCTCCTCGGGTTCGGTGTCGCAGATGCTGGTCTTGTCGGCCACCGAGCCCTTGCGGGCCGAAGCGCCCGTCAGGTGGGCGAGGGCGTCGACGAGGGTCGTCTTGCCAGAAGAAGGGTGTCCGACGAAGGCCAGGTTGCGGATGGCGAGGGGACCGGTGGACATCGAGTTCACTCTGCGCTCAGGGTTGCGGACGCGCCCGTGGTGCGACGCGGGGGAGAAACGGCGCCTATCCTAGCGTCTGCGCGAGAAGGCACATACCCCGCTCCGCGCGGGGCGCGCGGGGAGGTTCGCCACGGAGCCGCCCAATACCCGGCCGCCCGCCCGAAGGTGGGGTCAGGCCGGGCCGTCGCGGTCTCTGCAACCGGTCGGTCAGCGACCGCCGGCGTGGACGACGATCTCCACTCGCCGGTTCTGCGCCTTGGCCGACGCGGTCTCACCGGCCACCATGGGCGCGTACTGTCCGTGGCCCACGACGATGCACTGCTCGTCGGGAATTGCGCAGTGCTCCACGAGGTGTGCCAGCACGGCCATGGCCCGGGCGATGGACAGGTTGCGATTCGTCTCGAAGACCGACTTGCGGATCGGATCCGAGTCGGTGTGACCCTCGATGTGGTAGGAGCCATCCGGGTGCGCCGCCAACAGCACCGCGGCGACCTCGGCCAGGGCGCTGTGCCCCTCCGTGGAGAGGTCTGCCTTGCCCGAGGCGAAGGTGATCGACGAGGGGATCGAGATGACGGCCATGCCGTCACGCATCCCGTAGGTGATGCCCAGCTCCGCGAGGCGCTGGTCGCCGAGCAGGTCCGCAGGCGTCTCGACCTCCACCACCCGCGCGTTCGCCTCCACGAGCTGGGTGCCAAGATCGTCGATGTGCCCCAGGTGACCCTGGCGCTCGCGCTTCAGGGAGGCGCGCTCCTCCCGCAACACGCGGATCTGTGCGTCGCGATCCGCGATGGTCTGGCGGTAAGCCTCCGGTGACGTGCAGCCAACGGCGACCATGCTGACCAGTACTCCCAGCCCCGTACGGGCCCATCTTCTCTCGTTCTTATTCATGCCCTAGGGCTCCCCTCGTTTCTGTCGATCCTGATGATGTTCGTCCCAGCCCGCGAGTCATCCTTGACCGCGCAGCACCAGAGTGAGGACATCATTCCAATAGAGGAGGATGATTCCAATCCCCGCCGCGAGATACGGGCCGAAGGGGAGGTAGCGTCCCGCCAGACGCGCGACGCGCAGGGCCTTTCCCGCCCCTCGCCGGCCCCCGCGATCGCGCGCGCGCGCGCGAACCAGATAGAAGAAGCGCGCGATGTTCACCACGCCCGCCACCGAGGCCAGGACCGAGGCCACCATCAGGGCCAGCAGGACGCCCCCCGCTCCGACGAAGCCGCCTCCGGCGGCCAGCAGCTTGACGTCGCCGAAGCCCATGGCGTCGCGCCCAAAGATGCGGTTTCCCAGCCAGGCCACCCCCAGCAGAATGCCTCCGCCGACGGCCATCCCCGCCAGGGAGGCCCCGAGAGCCCCTACCGGACCGACCGCCGAGGCGTCTGCGGAGAGAGCGCGCGCGATCGGGCTGTCGGCGTGCAGCGCGGGGACGACCAGGGCGCAGACAGGCGCCAGCACCATCCCGCCCACGGAAACGGAATCGGGGATCTCGAAGCAGTCCAGGTCCACGAAGGTCGCCACGATCAGGCCCGAGAAGACCGTCACGCGCACCAGAGCCAGAGCGGTGTCGGGCCCCGCGGAGGCGGCCGCCAGACACCAGAGAGCGCCCGTGAGGACCTCCACCAGGGGGTAGCGCCAGGAGATCGGGGCCTCGCACGCCCGACAGCGCGCTCGCAGGACGAGCCAGGACAGGATCGGGATGTTCTCGAACCAGGCCAGGTCGTGGCCACAGAGCGGACAGGCGGAGCGGCGCGGGAACCAGACGCTCTGGCCCTCGATCGAGTAGCGGTGGATCGCGACGTTCAGGAAGGAGCCGACGAAGGTCCCGAAGGCGGCCCAGACCACGAGGACCGGCCAGAGGGAGGGCAACCCGTCCCTCATCGGGCCTGCTCCTCACCCCATGGCCAGGAGAGCCGCACGCCGTCCACGACGGGCGGGGACCAGCGCCGGCCGGCGCCCGGGCCGGGGCCGGGAGGGCCAACGGTGAGCTCGATCAGCAAGCGCAGTCGGCCTGGCGGGCGCACCTGGCGTGGATCGTCCTGCGGATCCCAGTCGGCGATGGAGCCCCCCAGGGGCAGGTCCTCCTCGCGCACGTAGCGCACACGGAAGGCGCCGCCGTTCTCGCGGCCCGAGACCGAGGCCCTCCCCCAGCGCGCGACGCTCCCCACCGAGGGGATCGGGTCGGAGAGCACGGCGAAGGTCAGGGACGTTCGCAGGGGATTCTCCAGGGGCGCGTCGAGTTCCAGGGCCACGGTGCTGGCGGTGCTCGGCAGAGCCAGGCCGCCGCCCTCTCCCAGGATCCAGAGCTCGTTCTCCGCGGCCCGCGGTCGCTCCGCGACCCGGATCCAGCCACCGGCGACCAGCAACAGCGGCCCGTCGACCTCGATGCGTCCGGTCACCACCAGATCTCCGCCGGCCACGATGACGGTCCATGGGGGGTCCTCAACCTGGGCGCGCTCCAGCCATGTGGAGAGGCGCTCTCCTTCTTCGACGACGAGGCCCCGCGCCTCCCCCACCGTTCGCAGCAGGTCGCCCTCGATGGACAGGCGGCCCTGGGCGCGCAGGACCACCAGGCCCGGCGCCTCCAGTCGGCAGGTGCTTTCCGCCGGCAGGGTGAGGCGCGTCGCGTGCACATCCTTGGCGGCCAGGTCCCCGTCCGGAAGGTCTGTCGGGCCGTCTCGCCCGTCTCCCGCGGCCCGCGGGTAGCGGACCGTGACGCGCCCCCCGCCCCAGGCCGCGGTGCCGTCCGCTCCCGGCACCGGTCGCGTGTTGGCCTCCCGGCGCAGAAAATCCTGAGTGTGGGTACCGGCGGCCTCCTGAACGTCGACCTCGATCGCACTTCCATAGGGCTGGACCCGATTGCCGCCGAAGTCCAGGAGTCCCATGTCGGGGACCATGCGCAGCGAGTGCACTCCCGGCGAGAGCTCGGCCATGGGCACCAGCTCGATCTCCGCCGCCGTCCAGAGCGCGCGCCGTCCCCGGACTACCAGGTGGGCGTGGTTAGCGAGCAGGCGCGCCTGCAGATCGATCCGTTCCCCAGCCGGAGTCTGGAAATGAAAGTCCTCGGCCCGCAGGGTCGAGGGGTCCACCGGCTCCTCGCAGAAGACGATCACGCGCGGGTCGTCCCGCACAGTCGTGAGCTCCTCTCCGGGGTGCAGGCGCAGGCCGAACAGCGGTGTATGGTCCACAAACATCTGTCCGCGGGGATCGGTCAGGTGGGCGGTCTCGAAGCTCCAGCTTACGCTGCGCGCCAAAGGCCTCCCGTCGCGACCGCGCAGGCCGTCGGGGGCGGGGAAGCCCTGGATGAGCGCTGTGTAGCGGGTGCCCGGCCGCAGGCCGCCGTCGGTCAACTCCGCCCCGAGCACCGGGTCGGGCAGAAAGCGGATACGCCTGCGGTCCACCCGAAACACCCCCGCCGCAGGACGGCCCTCTCCATCCACGATGCGCATGCTCTCGGCCGTCACCGAAGAGGGATCGAGGGGATGGGAGAAGTCGAAGGTGAGGGTCTCGTTCAGGAACAGCCCCTCGCTCTGTTCGGGCCGCACCTGCAGCAGTTCGAACCAGCGCGGCTCGGCCTGCACCTCTCTCTCACAGGCGGCGAGCAGCGACGAGGCGGCGACGCCCCCGAGCACGAACCGAGACCAGAAGTTCACGGCGCCATTGAAGCACTTGCGGTGGGCGACTTCCCCCCCCAGACGCCTCCGTTCGAAGGCACGCGATGCAAGCCGACTCCCCACCGGAGATCGGGAAGGGCCTTCCGGCAGAATGACCTGCCCCGACCCTGCGCGCCCTCAAGCACGGTCGTCGCGCCCCGGTTCCTGGCCGCCCGGTGGCCCCAGCTTCGTCTGCTCCGCCAAGCCTGTCCTGAATGCAGCAAACCGGCGATCTCCGGCCCCGGAGGGCCGTCGAGCGCCGGCTCGCCTCGTCTCGATCCAGCGTTCCAGCTAGAAACGGAACGGGATCCGCAGAAAGTCGAGGACCGGGCGCGGGGTGTTGAAGGACAGGTCCGAGTTGTCCGCCAGGATGTCGAAGGCCAGCTGGAAGCGGAAGAACCGGAAGTCCGTGTTGCCGGGTGCACCAGACAGGTCACCGATGTCCGTGGCCCACTCCAGGGTCCCGGGGAAGATGGCACTCTCGTCGGGATCGCCGAGGCTGTTGGCCCCGGTGGCCTGGAAGCTCACGAGCACGGAGCTGCTGTCGGGCATGGCGTCGGGCACGGCGTTGGTGCTGACCCCGAAGTAGCGTGGGATCACCTCCACCAGACCGGAAGAGGGCAAGTCGCCATCGGAGACCGTGAGCGAGAGGACAGCGGTCGCCTCGTCGTATTCCGCTGAGGTCACGTCGTGGTCCTGCCCGCCGACCCGCAAGCGGAAGCGCCGAAAGAGGTTCGGATTGCGCCGGTAGATCTCGTCCCCAGCGGCCAGTTCGCCGGCGTCCAGCAGCATCGTGCGCGGGTCCGCGCCTATGTCCGGCAGGCCAGCACCCTCCACCGGTGAGGCCGGGGCGAGGATCGCCGGCAGGTCCCCCACGACCTCCCCGGTCGACTCCACCAAGCCCGTGTCCGGGTCGGTCCCGTCGAAGAGGAACTGGATCGGGTCGGGATTGGCCGGATCGTCAGGGTTGATGCTCGCGCCCCCCACGGGAATCCATTTCGACTGGGCCTTGGAGAGGCGGCCGAAGATGGGCAGCAGCTGATCCACCCAGCCGGCGTCCCCCACGCCCGTGCCGATGTCGTAGCCAACGGGCGCAGGCCTGACCGCGTCACGCACGAGGCCTGAGTCGCCGAGGGGGCCGATCACGTCATCAGGCAGGCTGCCCACGTGGAACTGGATCAGGCCCGGGCCGCCGTCACCACCGGCCGAGACGATGATCCCGGTCTGGACGAAGCACTGGGAGGGCAGGGGCTCCTCGAAGGGGTTATCGGTCAGCTCCCCGGTGTGGTGCGCGTCAGCCTGCGGGGTGAGCTCGTTGTCGTCCGCTCCACCCGCGTTGCTGAAGCCCGCGCCGCCCTGGCCGCCACGCGCCAGGATCGAGGGGGCTGCATTGGGGTTCCCGTTCTGGGGCAGCTCGGAGAGGTCGATCTGCTGGGCTGTCTGCAGGACGATGTGTCCTCCCGCACCTCCGCCCGAGCCGCCGCCGATGCGGTTGACGTAGTTGGTGTTCTCCCCGCCGGAGCCGTGGCCGCCGCGCGCGGTGATCTTGCCGTTGATCCCCATGCTGATCCGTCCCAGGGCGAGGATCGTGAGCGCGCCAGAGCCGCCGCCGCCGCCACATCCCTTGTCCTGGTCATTGTTCAGCAAGTCCGGGGGCGGGTACTCGGTCGCACGGGTCGCGTCGCCACCGGCACCGCCGCCGGAAGCCGGCCAGGGCTGGACCAACTCGCCCTGGACCAGCAGCTCGTTCCCGGTGCCGAAGTCCTTGCGCATCGTGCCCCAGAAGTCGTCGCCGGTCCCGTTGATGTCCGTGAAGGGACGGTCGGCGGCCAGGCCGCCCCAGGGCAGGGTTTCCCCAGGGCGTGTCGCGGCGTTGGCCGACGGATGGCCCGCGAAACCGTTCTCCGCGTCGAGGCCCAGGAGCGTCTGGTCCATGCAATCGTCGGAGAGCACCACGTTCAGGCCGAGGGTCCCTCCGCCGCCGCCTGCGGCGCCGCGGAATTGACCGTAGTTGGCCGTGTTCGAATTCCAGCCACTCTCACCGCCCTGGCCGCCCGCGCCGGGAGTGTCGAAGGCGCCAAAGCCGTTGCCTCCGCGCGGAGTGACCTGATTCGTCAGGTAGCTACCCGTCCCGCCGGCGCCGCCGCCCCCGTTACCGGAGGCGCCTGCTTCGGGCTGGAAGGGGGTGTTGAGAGTGAAGACGGGCTTGGCGTTGTTGCCGGAAATGTCCAGTTCGCCCTCGATGCGCACCTCACCCGAGCACAGGAAGAGGGCCGGGTTGGGCCCCTGCACCTTGAGCACCGAGTTCTCGGGAATGTAGAGGTCGCGGATGTTGACCACGCCGTTGATGACCAGCTGCGTGGCCGTCGGGACGCCCTCGGGCCCGCCGATGATGAGTGTCGAGGTGGTGTCGAGGATCATCGTCTGGTTCGACCCGATGTGCCAGTCGAAGTTGCCGCCCGGGCCGCCGGTGCCTTCGAAGTCGAAGGAGGGCTGGACGCCATACACACCCGGAGAGATCTCGCCCCACTCGGCCCGCGGCGTATCGAAGACGGCGTCGTCATCCTCGAATGACCCCACATCGCTGCCGCTCAGGACGAACGTCTCGAGGAAATCGTCGGCGTGATCGACGGGCACACCGTTCTCCTCGAAGGTGCTGCTGTGCATCACCGCGAAGCTCTCCAGGGGCAGGATGTTCCGATCGCCCACGAGGTCCTCGAACTCGGGCTTCAGCACCACCCGCAGGGTGCGGTTCTGAGGCAGCACGCCCAGAGGCGTGAGCCGCAGGACAGCCCCCGTGTCAGTGCAGTTGGCATCGAGCACCACCCTCGTGGGGAAGGTGACCCAGGACTCCGTCGCCTCCTCGAACTGGACCTGGACCCGGTCCTGGCTGATGTTCTCGGTCGTGGGGCTGACGGGTTGGTTGACCTCGATCAGGATCTCGACCCGCGAGTCGGTGTCGCTGTATAGGTTGAGCGGAACCTCGAAGGTACCCAGGTTGCCCTCGCCGGCCGGGTCGATGGTGAATGGCATGACATCGCTGCCGCCTCCGATCTCCAGGCGCGTTCCCTGGACGATCCCGTCGCCATCCACGTATCCCTCGAGGGGCGCGGGAGGACCGGCCTGGGGATCGAGGAAGAGGTCGGTCAGGACCTCCGATACGGGCGTGAAGAAGGACATGGTGTGACCGTCCGAGATCCCGGTGCCCGCCGTGGACAGGACCGAGCCCGCTCCGCTCATGTCGGGAACGAAGATCCGGTAGGCGACTCCCCCAGGGGTCAGGCCGGCGTCCGAGAAGTCGGCCTGGGTCGGACATGTCGGCTGAAAGGTGATCTTGCGTGCATCGCCGGACTCCGCAAAGAACGACCCCACCGCCGGGCCACCGTTGACCTGAGCGATGTTGATCGTGTTCATGTTCACGGACTCGAAGTCGACCGCGTGCGAGAACGTGAAGGTGATCGGGCGATTGATCTGCCAGGTCTGCCCCCCGGCAACGGACACGCTTTGGAGGGTGAAGAGTCCGGCGGCATTCTCATCAGCGCTCAATTCCCCGCCACTACAACCGATCGCAAGGATGCCGGCGCCACAGGCCGCAGCGGAGGTTCTCCAAAGTGCTCGATGTGATTGAATCATGTCTATGCTGTTGCCGTTGGAAGCCTGATTGGATCGGGAGAGGGGAGCGGGCCTACTGCTGCCACGCGAAGCCGAGAGCTCCGAGTTCCGGTGTCTTGCTGGAGATCGGATTGGAGATGAAGCTGATGCGCACCTGGAACGCCTTGGAGCCGTCGATGTCCGCCATCTGGCTCAGCCACGCGTTGTTGTTGTTGAGGAAGATCGGCGCGCTCGGCTCGGGTGCCGGGATCGTGATCGGGTCCCCGTAGAGGTCCAGCTTCGAAGCGTTGGTGGTGATGTCGTCCTGCGGAATGCCCGCATCCGTTCCCGTGATCGTGGTCGCACCGCGGTAGGCGAGCACCACCTGCGTCCCCGCCGGCTGGTCTCCCGGCCCCGGCTCGACCACCGGATTCGCCGTGTTGAAAGCGCCGCCGCTGTACACCGGCGACTGCATGGCCGTGTCGAACCAGATGGTGTGCACGCGACTGACGCGCGGTACCAGCTCGAGCTGGCCAATGTAGAAGGAGTTGTCGATCCCCTGGGTGATCGCACCGGGCGGGTTGCTGTTGGGGTTGAAGCCGCCATTGGCCTCGTTCTCGAGGTCGGGGTCCCGAATGACCGGCAGGTTGTTCTGGTCGTAGCCCCCGGTCGAGAAGGCGCGGAAGTTGGGGCGCGCCGAGGAGTTGGACGCCAGGGAGATGTCGAAGGCGTTCAACCCCAGGCCCCCGTCGTCGGGATAGCAGCGGAACTCCATCAGGACCGGCAGGCCGGCGGTCGGAACCTGGCCCGTCGGGTAGGGCACCCCCTGAGTCCCCGTGCCGAGGATGCTCACTTCCATCGCCAGCATCGCGCCGGCGCCGATCGGCGCGCCCTTCTTGAGGACGGTCGTGTCACGCCAGGTCCAGTAGGAGAACTCCTCGACGGAGATTCCCTTGTTCATGGGCCAGGGCATCATCAACGTGCCTGACTCGGCCTGGAACAGGTCCGCCGGATTGACCGCGTAGCCTCGGTCGCGCGGGTGGACCACCTCGAAGGGCGCGTTGTCGTTGTCGAGGATGTTGTTGGCGAAGGTCTTGACCAGGCCGGAGTTGGGGTAGTTGGGGAACCCCGACATCGGGTTGAGGATCTCGTCCGGCTGGAAGATCGAGTGGGTCAGAGCGATCTGGAACTCGTCGTAGGCATCGGAGACCACCGCCGCACCGATGGGGGCCCAGGAGATGCCCTCGATGTCGATGTTGATGTTGGTCTCATCGGTGACCGAGAAGCCCAGGTCACAGTAGCGCCACAGGGTCTGCATCTTGCTCCCCAGGGGCGAGAGCGGGGTCTGCACGCCGGGCGGGAAGGGGGTCATGACGCTGGGCACCGGCTTGTCGCGGTCGGCCGCGACCGAGAAGCGGTTCACGGGGCGCGGCAAGATCACCTCGCGGTTCAGGTCGTAAAGGATCTGCCCGGCGCGCAACTCGGGGAACGAGTCGTCGTAGAGCTCGTCGGTCCCGGCGAACCGCAGGGCGACCCCGCCGTTGGACTCGGTCCCCTCGGTGGGATCGAGCTGGAACAGGATCTGGGAGAGTGTTTCCTCGAGGGGGTTGCCCGCCAGGTCGGTCGGGCCGGCCGAACCGCCCGCGAGGTTCAGGTAGAATCCCTCGTTGAGGCCGAGCTGGTGATTGAGCGGCAAGGTAGGCACGAACTTGAACTCGCGCAGGGTCGTGTCCGGCAGCACCTGGCCGACGATGACGTCGAAAGCGGTCGGATCGGACTCGACGCGTGTGAGCGTGAAGTTGTCAAAGGAGGTCAGCGAGGTCGGGTCCATGGGCTCGCTGAAGAACACGACCGCGTGGGCGTTCTTGGAGACATCGCTCGCCGGCGGCTGGGAGGCGTTCGGCGAGAAGCGCACGAAACAGGCCGGGACATCGATCGCGGGGTTGAATGAGGTCTGGAGTTGGGCCGCACCCGAGGTCAGCACCCCGCCCGCGGGGGCCAGGACCTGCACCTGGACGAAGGTCACCTCCGACCCGCTCTGGGAGGCGAACCCCAGCACGAGCGCCTTCAGGCCCGCCTTGGTGATCACGTCGAAGCCCGGTTTGAGGGTGGTCGCGCAGGACGGCACGGCGAAGGTCATCTGCGGCAAGGTGTAGCCGTCGACCACCCCGGGGATCGGGACCGGGCTGCCGGAGAACTCGACCGCCAGCTGCCCCATGACGCGCGGCTTCTCCTCGTCGAGCAGGAAGCCGTTGTTGAGGTCACCGGTGATCTCCGTATCCCCTCCCGAGCGGAAGGCCCGCACGACGTCGTCCGTGTACGAATTCGGATCGTTCGGTCCGTTCGAGAAGAAGGCGCAGGGATGGCCGGTGGGGTTGGTGAGCAAGATGGTCTGCCCCAGGGCAGCGTCAAGCTTCGTGGGGATGCGCACCACCAGGTTGGGCTCCTGGGTCGTGATGCTGGCCGGCAGACCCAGGGAGTTGACGGGCAGGGCCGACTCCGAGGCCTCGGTGTCGGAGACCGTGGCGTCGAGGATGACGCGCGTGGAGTGGAACTCCAGCACGCCGTCGCCGTCGTAGTCGGCCAGGTCACCGTGGTTGGGATCGAGGATGACCCGCGCCTCGAAAGGCTGGTCGGGCGGGTAGTCCGTCATGAGGCGGATCGCCTGCCGGTTCAGGACGCCCGTCGAGGGGTCCAGCAGCAGCCCGTCGTGGCTGTCCAGCCACATTCCGTTCTCGAAGCGCGGATCGAGGATGTCATCGAAGCGCACCACCAAGGCCGCATTGCGAGCCATGACCGAGAAGGGCGGCAGCTCGCTGGGATCGAGGCTCTTATCCTGGACGGGCGTCAGGTTGGTGTCCAGGGCGTCGAGCAGCTGCACGAACTCGTCGGTCCCCGCGGCAGCGTTGATGATCACCTGGGCCTTGTCGGTGACCGGGTTCGTCGAGACGGTGTAGTTGGCGCTGGTGCGGATGTCCTCCCCCACCACCATGTCGAACTGCTGCAGCGAGCCGCTCTCGTCATAGATGTCGACCAGGCGGCCCCAGAGAACTCCCACGATCTTCATCTCGCTCGCCTGGCCGCGGCGGTTCTCTTCGACGAAGAAGGTCTGAGAGCGCATCCCGCTACCGGCGGGGTGCTCGACGTTCTCACCCGGTTCACCGGCGGAGCTTCCGATGGGCGTGGTCTTACCGGTGCCGCAACCGCCGAGGGCGAGGGCGAGGGCGAGACCCGTCAGGGGAGCGACGGTGGACAGTGCGCGGAAGGGCGTGCAGGAAACGAGTTGGTTCATGATCGCAAGAGGGTCGGTCGTGGCCCGCAGGAGGCCGGACGCATCGTTCAGGGCCGTCAGTTCAGGGCCGTCGTTCAGTGGCATCGCGTCGCCGATTCGTCATCGGTGCGGCGCGCTCTGTGTCGTTACCTTCCAGGGACAGGCTGGGCATCGACGGACTGGAAAATCTAATCAGCGGGGAGGTCGGGCGGGTTCAGGGGGCAGGTAGAAGGACCAGAAGCAGAGACAGGGCGAGTCCAGCTCAGTCGCTGGGGCACACCCTGTGGGGCATCTTGCCGGGTAGAGGCCGTTCGTGGAATTCCGTTCTGCAAAGAAGCGTGGGCGGGCGCGCAGAGCACCTTTCCCGGCTCAACAACAGCAAGCCGTGTGCCGCCACGAGGGCTACCCCCGTATTGTCCGCAACACCATACATAACAATACTTTACGGAAATCTCATTCCACCGGGTGTTGGCCCGATCGGGCAAGATCGCCCATCCTGGCCGTGCCCGGCGTGCGAAAGCGCTCAGGTGCCGCCCGGGAGTACATCGCACTGGAGCGTATCCCCCGAAAGAGCAGACCGCGCGCGAGCGCTGCCACCCGGCGCTCGATCACACGATCGCGCTGGGCTGTACCGCCTGGTCGAATCCGAGGGCCTCGGCGGCCGACGCATCCCGAAAGTAGACCCGGTGATCGGGGCGGATCTTGCGTACCGCGGGTGAGTCGGCGCCATGGTAGTGGCGCGTGGTCGAGCAACCCACGAAGGCGAAGGTGAGGTCGTTGCTGCAGAAGGCACAGGCGGGCCGGTGCGGTGCGCTGCCCTGGAAGCGCACCCTGGGAGTCACGTGGCGCTCCTCGGTGCGGGAGATGCAAGTCGACACATCGCAGGGGTTGCCACCTTCGACGACAGCATGGACCTCGGCGCCCTGAGGCTGCTCGGGGTCCAGAACATCCAACTCCCCCAGCAGAGCCGCGAGGAGCGCCATGCGCAGGGGCACACCGCGCGCCGCCTGCTTGAAGTAGATGCTGCGCGGGTCGGAGTCGATTTCCGCGCTGATCTCGTCGCGCCGTGGCAGAGGGTGCATGACCACGGCGTCGCGCAAGGAATCTGCGCTCATGGCGCGCTTGCTCAGTTGCAGGTAGTCGGACTGAGGCAGGGGTTCGGCGGGGTGTCGTTCGGTTTGCGGGCGGGTCATGTAGACGGCATCGACGCGCCCGACCTTCCAGCCCTTGGCGTCCGTGAACAGGGAGAGCTGGTGCGGTTTCTGAGGGGTCAGGTAGACCACGTCGGAGGTCGAGGCGAGCTCCCCCAGGCGCGAGGCGTTGGCGCGTATGGGTTCGATGGCAAACTCCTCGCGCAGGCGCCGCACCACATACTCGGGCATCTCGAACCCCGGCTGGGGGACGCACACCAGATTCGCGCCGAAGCGCGCCAGAGCGTAGGCGAAGGAGTGGATCGTGCGGCTGTAGCGCAGGTCGCCAGCCAGCACGACATCGAGGCCCTCGATGCGACCACGCTCGACCCACAGGCTGTAGAGATCGCAAAGGGTCTGGGTCGGGTGCTCGTGGGAGCCGTCGCCGCCGTTGATGACCGGCACCGACGAGAACTCCGTGGCCAGGCGCGCGGCACCCTCGCTGGAATGGCGCAGCACGACCAGATCGGCGTAGGCGCCGCCTACCACGCGCACCGTGTCCGCCAGGGACTCACCCTTGGAGGCGCTCGAGTTGCCCATGTCCGCAGCCGTGATCACGCCCCCCCCCAGGCGCAGCATGGCCGACTCGAACGAGAGGCGCGTGCGCGTCGAGGACTCGTAGAACAGGGAGGCCGAGATCTGACCTCGGCAGAGGTGCGACCAGCTCTGTGGATCGACCGAGAACTCCCGCGCGCGTTCGAACAGCCTGCGCATCTCCGCGAGGGAGAGATCGTCGATGGAGACCAGGTGGCGGATCGAGGACATGAGGGAAGGTCGGGCACACCCCCAGCGGAGTCCGAGAGTGCTGCCAGCCTATTCCCCCCGGGCCTGGAGGGTATCGCGAGCGGCCCTCACCGTCAATGGAAGGACACCCGCGCGCCCGACGCACCCTCACGCCAGGGCCGCGAGAGCCCGCTCCAGCTCCTCCTGCCCCTCCTCCATGGCGCGCGTCAGCACAGCCAGGGCGTCGGCCTCGAGAAGCACGCCGCGCCCCGGCTCCCAGGCTTCCTGCGGCAACTCCAAGGCCTCGCGAAAGACCCTCGCCAGCACGGCACGGGCCGCCTGCGGTTCACGCAAGGCGCTGATCCCCCCGCGCGGACGATCGCACGCCTCCAGCTCGTCGATGCGGCTCGCCACCACGACCCGCCGCTCGCCGACTTCCGCTGGAGGCGACTGGGTGCCCGGGGGCGCCAGCCAGACCACCAGGTCCGCCGTCGGACGCAGGGAACGACCCAGTGCCATCCCGGCCCGCTCCACCTCCCCCGCCGCCCCAGGCTGGGCCTCCAGCCGTCGCTCGCCTGCCGTGTCGATCAGCTCCACGGGCCACTCGCCGAGGCGCACGCGCTGGTGAACGGCGTCGCGAGTGGTGCCCTGCTCGGACGCGACGAGCGCCCGCGTGCTCCCGACCAGAACGTTGAAGAGGGTCGACTTGCCCGCGTTGACCGGTCCGGCGAGGACGACGCGGGCGGGAGTCACCGCCCGCATCGCGGCTCGCGAGCGCACCACCAGTTCACGGGCGCCCTCACGTCGCGCCAGGTCGGGCTCGGCGAGCAGGCGCGCGACCTCGCGGGCCAGGGCACCGTCGAGCTGGTCGAGTGCGATGCGCGCGGCCGCCTCGCAGGGTGCATCCGCAAGCAGCTCCGAGGCCCAGGCCCGGTCCCCTTGGCGCGGTCGCTCCTCGCTCTTCGTCGCACCGAGGGCCGCCATGACACCGGAAACGACGACCGGGTTGCCGTGCAAGCACAGCTCGAGGTGATCGGGGCCGCGCACGGCCACGAGGGCCTCGTCCAACTCCTCGCCAGCAGTCCGTAGACGTGCCAGGGTGACGCAACCCGGCCGCAAGGGCTTCCCCCCTGCCAGGGCCTCGACGGCCTCCAGGGCACCCGCACCCGTGACCTCCAGCACGCTCACGGCGCCCGTACCGGACGGCGTGAGCTCCACCGCGCGCAGGCTCACGCGACCTCCCAGGCTTTCCCCAAAACCTCCCGGCTGCCGGCGGCCAGGAGGCCCTCGTGCACCAGATCCTCGCGTTCGACCAGCCGTCGTCCGTCGCGCCCCAGGCCGGCCGGGCCGGTCAGGAATCCCCGCGCTCCGCCGGCCAGGACCAGGGGCGCGTCGGCGATGTCCGCCTCGCGGGCGATGCGCTCCACCAGCTCACGGGCAGCCCCGAGGAACCCCACGCTGCAACCCGCTTCGAGGGCGCGCTCCGTGTCGCGCCCCAGAGCAGGTCCTCCCGGCCGCGGCTCGACTGCCGGCAGACGGGCAGCCCCGGCGGCCAGGACCTTGGCCAGGAGGCGCGGGCCCGGGGCGATCGCCCCACCCGCGAAGAGGCCCCCGCCGTCGGCGTCGGGCAACAGGGCGTCGACGGTCAGGGCCGTGCCCGCGTCCACCACGATGGCCGGCGCGCCCACGGCGCCCAGAGCCCCGCGTGCGGCGAAGAGCCGGTCGAGCCCGACGGTCTCCGGGTGGTCGCAGGTGACGATCAGCGCGTGCTCGGGGGGCGCGCGGAAGGGCGCATCGACGACGGCAGCGAGGGAGCGCGTAAGGGCCTCGGTCAGGGAACGGTCGGCGACCGACGCCAGGACGCCCCCGGTCCAGTCCGGCCCATCGGC
Organism: Planctomycetota bacterium; assembly: GCA_036010965.1. Classification (GTDB taxonomy): domain Bacteria; phylum Planctomycetota; class UBA1135; order UBA1135. Next base: position 25,471 of record DASCMO010000060.1, read on the forward strand.
CAGGCGCGCCGCGGCGGCGGCCGGCAGATCGGGATCGGCGGGCAGGACGATCCGCAGGGAGGGGCACGCGCGGCCCCCATCGTCCGATTCCCACACCACCAGCTTGCAGGCGCTGTTTCCCAGATCGACTGTCAAAAAGGCGGAAGCCACGACGGAGAGCATACCGCCCCGCCGAGCGAACGCGCGAGGGCTACTGCTGGGGCGGCGAGTCGAAGGTCACGACGCGCTGCTTGCCCTTGTTCTCGATCACGACCACCCAGGTCGAGTAGTTGTCCTTGTTGTTCTTGACGAAGTTGATGGCCTCGGAGGAGGAGGCCACCGAGTGGTCGTTGATGCTCTTGATGATGTCGCCGGACTGGGCGCCGTGGCGGGCGGCCACGCCGCCCGGCTGGACATCGGTCAGCTCGATGCCGTCGTAGCGTCCGGTGCGCGGGTCACGATGCCGGCGGTGCCGGACCTCGCGGGCCAGGATGCCGGCGAAGTCCTCACCAAAGTCCAGCTGGTCCTCGATGCCCAGGGCGAAGTGGTCCTGGCCCACCAGGGCGGTCTTCTTCTGGAAGGCCCAGGCGGAGCGCCCGCGGGCGCGCGGGATGGTCATGCGGGGCGGCGTGATGATGCCGTCTTCACTGGTCTTCACGATCACGCTCTGGGGATCGAAGACGCCCACCTTCAGGGTCTCGTGCTCGCGTTCGGGATCGTCGAAGGCGAAGGTCACGCCGAGGGCCGAAACGGCGTACACGCGCACGCTCTGGTGCGGCGACGCGAGCCGATCACCGGCACGCAGGGACACACCTCCGACTCCAGTCTCGCCCACGCCCGCCAACGGACTGTCCACGCCAGCGGCCGGGGTGTAGACGAGGAAGGCCGCGCTGCGGTCGGGGTGTCCCTCGTCGTGCAAGGTGAAGAGCACCTTGACGAGGGAGGCCACGGGTACGTGCCGCGGCCCCTCGGGCTCGGGGGCCTCGGCCTCCGGCGGAGGCGGAGGAGGCGGCGCTCCGGTCCAGTTCAAATCGTAGAAGGCGCGTTCGACGGCCTTGGCCGAGACCAGGTCGATCTCGTTCTCCTGCGCCTCTTCCACATCCGTCAGGATCTCCCGCGCGTTCTCGGGAAAGAGGGAGCGCAGGGAATCGAGGCCGCTCACGAAGCTGAGCACGTACCAGCCCAGCAGAACGGTCAGGCCGGCTGCCGTAAGCCAGGAGGTGCCTTTGACTTGGAAGACATTCATGAGTGCGGGAGAGGCATGCTAGGCCCCCTCGGGAGAGGCTGCAAGCGGGCACACTGCCCGCTCAGGCTCGCATCCGTCAGCGGGCCTTGCTCCGGAGCGTGCAAGCCGTTCGCTGGTGGTGCATTGGGTTCGACTGCTCCGCGGACGACCCCATGGGGTCGTCGAGGACGCATACGGGTCCCAAGTGCCTCCAGCGGGCAGGAGGCCGGCGTTTCCGGCCACTCGCGCGCTCAGGTGTCAAGACTGGCAGAGATGAGGGCCCGACACGGACGACCAGCCCAGGGGTTTATTCCCCGCCAAGCAGACGCAGGCTGTCACCGCCCGCGCGAAAGGCACGCTTCACGTCCCTGGGGCGCACATGGCTGGAAGTGATGCCGCGCAGGGCGAGGGTCAGCTCATCGGGGCGGTCACTGGCGGCCAGGGCGTCCTCCAGGGCCACCCTGCCGTCCGCCACGAGGCTCCGGAGGCTGCGATTGAAAGAGATCTGTCCCTTCTCACCGCCGCGTTCGATGACGCGCGCCAGCTCCGTAATCGCCCCTTCCGCCACCAGCTCGCGCACCTGGGGTGAGGAGATCATCAACTCGAAAGCCGGCATCTGCCCACGACTCGCGGCGGCGGGAATCAGGCGCTGGGAGAGGATCCCCGCCAGATTGTCCGCCAGGCGCACGCGCACCTGATCATGCTGGGAGGCGGGGAAGAAGCTCAGGATTCGGTCTATGGTCTGAGGCGCGTTGACCGTGTGCAGGGTGGACATGACCAGGTGGCCGGTCTCGCTGGCCTCGAGGGCCGAGGAGACGGTCTCCGCGTCGCGCATCTCGCCGATCAGGATGACGTCCGGACTCTGGCGCAGGGCGTGGCGCAGGCCCTCGTGAAAACCGGGACAGTCGGTCCCGATCTCGCGCTGGCTGATCACGCAGCGCTGCTCGCGGAAGAGCAGCTCGACGGGATCCTCCATGGTGATCACATGCCGCTCCACGCGCTCGTTCTGGTGCTGGATCATGGCCGCCAGAGTCGTGGACTTTCCCGACCCTGCCACGCCGGTCACGAGGACCAGCCCACGCTGGCGTGAGGCCAGGGAGGCGAGAGCCTCCGTCGGCAGGTTCAGCTGATCGAGCTGGGGCGCCTCGTCCGCGATGCGCCGGATGACCACGGCGGGCTCGCCCATCTGCTTGTAGGCGTTGAGCCGGAAGCGGCCCAGACCATCGAGGTGCAGGGCGGCGTCCACCGAGCCCTGCTCGCGCCAGGTCTCCATGCGCTCCACGCCCATGATGCCCTCGAGCACTTCCAGCAAGGGACCGGGCCCGGGCACGCACCCCGGGAGGAACCGGATGCGACCGTCCACGCGCAGGGAAGGGCGACCTGCCGCGCGCAAGATCACGTCGCTGGCGCCCACCCTCACCATCTCCGCCAGCCAGGCTTCCAGCTGGTGGCGCGGTGTGGGTGTCCCTCCCTCGGCACCGGGGCCACGGGGAAACGGATCGGGGTCTCGCTGGCTCTCGCTCACGGTACGGGGCCCGCTCGCTGGGGGCGCCCGGAGACTCCATCGGCAAGGGCGCCGCCCAGCCTTGAGGCGAGCGCCAGGAGACCTTCCCCGAGAGGCCCTAGACGGAGCCGGCAGCGGCGGTGAGGAGCTCTCGCAGGCCGCTCCCGACGTGGGAGGAGACACGCCAGACCGGCAGGCCGCTGGCGGCCTCCAGGGCCTGTGCCGCCTGCTCGGCCTCGGCGCTCTCGCACTTGGTCGCCACCAGGAGCCGCGGGCGCGAGGCGAGGTCCGGGGAGAAGCGCTCCAGCTCCTCGGCTACCATGCGCCGGGCCTCCTCGGGCTCGGGGTCGGCGCCCGGCGAGACGTCCACCAGCTGCAGCAGGGCGCGGCAGCGCTCCACGTGTTTCAGGAAGCGGTGCCCCAGGCCCGCGCCCTCGGCAGCCCCCTCGATCAGCCCCGGCAGGTCCGCCAGGCACAGGGTGCGGCCCTCCCCCAGGTCGGCGATGCCGAGCAGGGGCACGAGGGTTGTGAAGGGGTAGTCGGCCACCTTCGCCCGGGCGGCGGTGACCGCGGAGAGGAAGGTGCTCTTGCCGGCGTTGGGCAGGCCAACCAGACCCACGTCAGCGAACAGCTTGAGTTCCAGGCGCAGGTCCCGACGCTCTCCCGGCTTGCCCGAGGTCGCCTTGCGCGGCGTCTGGTTGATGGAGTTGGCGAAGTGCACGTTGCCGCGCCCGTGGGCGCCACCGCGGGCCACGCAGAGGGTCATCTCGGCCACGGAGAGGTCGCGCAGGAGGTTGCCCCGCTGAGCATCGTGGACGAGGGTGCCGACGGGCACCTCGAGCACGAGGTCCTCTCCGCAGCGGCCGGTGCGCTTGCGCGGTCCCCCGCCCAGGCCGTCGCCCGCCCGGTAGCGCGGACTGCGACCGATGGCGAGCAGGGAGCTGATGCGCTCGCTGGCGACGAGGATCACGCTCCCTCCGTCCCCACCGTCTCCCCCGTCGGGGCCGCCGCGCGGGACGTACTTCTCGCGACGGAAGGAGACGATCCCGTCGCCACCGTCCCCGGCGACGACCTCGATCGTGGATTCGTCGCGGAACACGTGTCGCAGGCCGCTTCTGGCCTGGCGGGGTCGAGCTACTCGGCGCTCGCCGGGTCCACGTGGACACGGCGCCCGCTCTGGAAGCGAACCGTTCCCGGCGTCAGGGCGAAGAGCGTGTAGTCCTTGCCCAGGCCGACGTTGTGTCCGGGCTTGAAGCGCGTGCCGCACTGGCGCACGAGGATCGTCCCGGCGCTGACGAGTTGCCCGCCGAAGCGCTTCACACCACGGAACTGCGGGTTGGAGTCCCGGCCGTTCCTCGTCGAGCCCTGTCCCTTTTTGTGTGCCATGCCTGTCCTTTCCTGTCTGCCAGGATTGACCCTCAGGCCTTGATATCGGTGATCCGAACGCGCGTGTAGCGCTGACGGTGACCGCGCTTGACGCGCACGTTCTTGCGGCGCTTGAAGCGCATGGCGATGACCTTGGGGCCCTTCTCCTCGCCCAGCACCTCACCGGTGACGAGGGCGCCGTCGACGGTCGGCTTGCCAAGCACCACCTGGCCCTCGTTCTCGACCAGGAGGACCTCGTCGAAGGTGACCGAATCCCCCTGCGCGAGGTCGCGCTTGAGGTCGCAGAGGATCACGTCACCCTCGCGTACGGTGGTCTGTCGGCTGTGGTCTCGTATGACGGCGTACATGGCATTCTCCCGGCGTTCGCCCGGTGGTTGACTCTGCGCGAGGTACTCTCCCGGCTGCCCCTACCCGAAAGCCCGTCGGGCGCGAATCAAGGGGCGAAGAGTCTACGCTCCACCCCCCCCGGCGGGAAAGCCCGGGCGTGGCTAAATCTGGCCTCCAGGGCCCGCCCTCTCGCGAGGGGAGCGGGTCAGCGCTTTCTCCGGCCTCCGGGGCGCACCTCACGCCCATCCGCCCGCAGGTAGCGCAGGACGCTGTCCTCGGTCTGATCGGGGACGGCCACCAGCCGCAACTCGCGGCCGTGCTTTTCGCTCAGGTCGTCGAGAGCCTGCTTGCGCTTCTTCTTGAGGTGCTCCACGACTTCGGGGTGGGCCTTGACCTCCACCATCGAGAAGCCCTTGAGGGTCAGGGAGGCGCCCAGCCGGCGCAGGATGCCCGTGGCCCGCGAATCCACGGTCCGCACGCGGCCGAGCCCACGGCAGCGCCCGCAGTTGGTGAAGACCTTCTTGTCCATGCCGGGCCCCAGTCGCTGACGGGTCATCTCCAGCAGTCCGAACTGCGAGATGCGGCCCAGCTTGCTGCGTGCCCGATCGGTGGCGAACTGCTCGCGGAACCGGTTCTCAACCGCACGGTTGTTCCCGCTCTTCATCATGTCGATGAAGTCGATGACCAGGATCCCGCCCAGGTCGCGCAGGCGGATCTGGCGAGCGATCTCCAGAGAGGCCTCCAGGTTGGTCTTGAGGGCGACCACTTCAAAGTCGGTGCCCTTGCTGCGCGTCTTGCCGGAGTTCACATCGATGGCCACCAGCGCCTCGGCCTGATCGAGCACGATCGACCCGCCCGAGGGCAGCTCGATGCGCCGGGAGAAGATCTTCTCGAAGTCCGGCTCGATGCCGTGGGTGTGGAAGAGCGGTTTCGGCCCCTCGTGCAGCTTGATGCGATCGACCTGGTCGGGCATCAGGCGTTCGGCGAACTCGGTGATCGACTTGAACATGTCGAGATCGTCCACGATCACCGACTCGGTCTCGGGGCCGAACAGGTCGCGCACGGTCTTGATGGCGACGTCCGACTCCTGGTAGAGGGCCAGGGGCCCGCGCCCCAGGGTCAGGCGCTTGGACAGGCGCTCCCAGGCCCCGAGCAGGTAGTCGAGGTCGCGCTTGATCTCCGTCTTGGTGTACCCCATGGCGGCTGTGCGCGCGATGACGCCCATTCCCTCCGGGACCTTCAAGCCGTCCAGGATGCCCTTGAGGCGCTTGCGCTCCTTGGCGTCCTCGATCTTGCGGCTGACGCCCGTGTGGGACACCGACGGCATCAATACCAGGTGGCGGCCGGGGATCGACAGGTAGGTCGTCAGGGTCGGCCCCTTGTCGCCGATCGCGTCCTTGGTGACCTGCACGGCCACGGTCTGACCGACCTTCAGAAGATCGGTGATCGGCAGGCGCGGGCGCGCCTGGAAACGCTGCCTGCGGGCAGGCCGGCGCCCCTTCTTCTTGCGACGTGCCGGCGAGCCCTCCTCGGGCCCAGCGGACTCCTCCTCGCCATCGGCTTCCTCGTCAGCGGACCCTTCCGCGGCGGATCCCTCCTCGGTCGCGGGGTCCATCTCCCGCGAAACGGCGGGCTGGCTGCTCATCTCGTCCCACTCCTCGGGGTCGATGCTGGTCGAGAGCAGCTTGCTCAGACTCCAGCCCTCCTCTCCGTAGGCGGGCAGGACGTCCGAGGTGTGCAGGAAACCGTTGCGGCCCCTGCCGAAGTCGACGAACACGGCGCCGATCGAGGCCTCGATGTTGACCACGCGCCCGCGGTAGATGTCGCTCACCAGGGTCATCTCTGTGGCGACGGTCATCTGGAAATCGACGATGCGGCCGTCGTTCACTACCGCTACCCGCACCTCCTCGCTCGAGGAGGCATTGACCAGGATCTGGCTCGGCCCTGACGCCTTCTGCCCGCCGCCGGTGCCTGTCGCCTGTGCGATGTCGACCTCGGTGTCGCTCGCGCCGCGCCCACGGGAGCGGGAGCCGCTGCCCGATTTCCGGCGCGACGTGCCCTCGCGCGCTGTGGAGGAGGTCTTCTTGCGGGCGGTTTTCCTCCCGCCGCTCTTCTTCTTGACGGTCTTGCGCGCACGACCGCCGCCTTCCTGGCCGCCCTCGGACCCCCGAGGCATGTCCGCCAGGTCGTCCTCTTCTCCGGGGATGATCTCGATCACGGCCGGCGCGGGAGTCGCAGCAGCGCGACCGCGCCCACCGCGCGTTCCGCGCCGGCGACGGCGAGGCCGGGAGTCACCCTCAGCGGCGGGTGCGTCCTCGCCACTCTCGGACCCGGAGGTCTGCTGAGCGTCCTCCGCGACTGCTGCGCCGCTCTTGCGCCGGCGCGGACGCCGGCTGCGACGCTTGCGGCCCTCAGCACCCTCGCCCTCCTCCGAGGAGCTGGTGGTGGTGGCGGGGCGCTCCGCCGCCGGGGGCTGATCACCCTCGGCGGGCTTGCGCCGACGTCGACCTCCGCGCGAGCCCCTGCGGCGGCGCGGAGCCTTCTTAGTGGTCTCAGCGGCGCCCCCTTCCTCTCCCGAGGTGGGTGCCCGGGAATCCGTCTCGGAGGCCGTGTTCTCTCTCGAGTCGCTCGAGGAGCCGAGCCCGACGCGGGCTCCGAAGCTCGGGTCGGTCGTGGGACCCGAGTGGTCCAATTGTGTCATGTTGTTGAGATCGGCCCGCCCGGGCGGATCTGGCTTTGATTCGGGTCGCGGACCTCCCCGCGCAGCGATCGATCGATCGCGAAGCGTCGCCGCCCGTCGCTGCGCTCTGCGCGCGCGACCGGAACGGGCTTGGGGGGGAGCCCCTCACGAGATGGAAGCCCCCGACCTGGTAGTTGTGAAGGAGAGCTCCGCGAGCGAGTCGCGGGTCCCCGTGATCTTGCGAAGGGTCGAGGTGCTCAAGAGTGCACCTCGGTGAACGGTGTGGTCCGGCACCCTGGCGGGAATTCCGCCGGGATGTGCGGGCCGCGAAGCTGGCGGCGGGTCGGCCAGGCCGATCCGGGCGGGACAGGTCCCACCTCGAGCCGCGCAGGCCGTGAAGCCCAGGGCTCGACGCCCGATGTGAGGGTATGGTCGCCCATCGACCCCCGGCTTGGAACACCGAAGGGGGAAATGTCGCCGGATTCCGGCCGTGCCCCCCCCCCGAAGCCCTCTGGAGGGGCCGCCGGGCAGAGCGAGAAGCCCCGGCCGGGTCAGGTCAGCCCTCGGCGCGCGGGGCGCCGTGCGCGACGCTCCGGCCCACCATGTCCTCGATCTCATCGGCCAGGGCTTCCCTGCGGCGTCCCAGCTCCTGTTGCAGGAGCAGCTCCTGGTCCTCGCGGGAGTGCACGATGGTCGGGGTCAGGAAGATCATCAGGCTGCGCCGGTCGCGGTTGTGCGACCTGTACTTGAAGAGCTCGCCCACGAGCGGGATGCGCGAGAGCAAGGGCACGCGCGACTCGCTCTCGGTGTCAGAGTCCGTGGTCAGGCCTCCGATCACCGCGGTCTGGCCGGTGTCGAGCATCATGGTGGTCACCATGGTCGAGGAGCGCGTGCGCGGCAGGGCGATCGAGCCCTCGAGGCCGGCGGCGCCGATCGTGAAGACCTCGAATCCCTGAGGCGCCAGGGCGGAATCTCCGGTGCCCGAGAGGCTGGTCTCCTTGGGGATCACCTCGAGCATGATGCGCTCGGTGCCCGGGATGATGTGCGGGGTGATCAGCAGCTGGAAGCCGACCTCGACCGGCGAGGAGCTCGCCTCCTGAATGGAGAGCTGCAGTCCGCCGGCCTGGCCTTGCTCCGACTTGGCCTCGGCGTAGCGGATCGTCTCCCCCACGAAGATGGTCGCGGGGACCCCGTCGAGGGCCACGATCTTGGGCGCCTGAATGACCTCCGAGGAGACGTCCTGCTGGAGCATGCGCAGGGTGCCGGCGAACTTGGTGAAAGAGAGGGCGCCGAAGACCGTGTCGGGGATGATCGTCGCCGCGCTGCTGTTCAGGGTGGGATCGACGAAGGGACCGACACCGTTGGGGCTGGCGATGATCATGTCTTCGAAGCCGCCCGCCCCCGGGTCGAAAGGCAGGGTGATCGGAATCTGCCCGCCCCCGAAGCTGGCCAGGGGCCCCTCGCCGCCGTAGTCGACGCCCAGGTTGAGGATGTCCTGGCTGAGGGTCGAGACGAACTTGACGTCGCAGAACACCTGCAGGGGCTCGATGTCGAGGCTGCCCAGGATGCTCTCGATCGTCTCGTGCACCTGCTGAGTGTCCCGAACAAGCACGACGTTCTGGCGCTCGATGTAGTCGAGGTCGCCGGCCTGACTGAGGGCCTTGCGCAGGGCGTTGAGTACCGTGAAGTGCTCCGCAGCGCCTCCTTGCGGCGGGGTCGCCCCGCCGACGACGAACTCCGACTCGATCTTGGGGACGTAGTTTCCGCGCGGACGCAGGTAGCGCAGCTGATAGGCCTCGGTCACGAGCTGGTCCTGGAGCACGACCGGGTCGACGACGCGCAGGACGCCGCCGCGCTCCTCCACCACGGTGTAACCGCGGGTCTTGGCGACCACCTCGAGGGCGTCGCGCCACGGAACGCCGTTGAAGCGCACGGAGATCGTGCCGACGACCTCCGGGGCGATCACGACGTTGGCCCTACCCGTGCTCGCGATCACGTCGATCACGTCGGCGATGTCGAGGTCGCGGGCCTCGTAGATCACCGGCGCCGGCTTGGTGACGAGCAGGACGCCTCCCTGGCGCTCCTCGATGACGCAGGCGATCTTCTCGGCCGCGATCTCGAGGGCGGTCCGCCAGTGGACGTCGGTGAGCTGCAGGCTGGTGACGACGGTCGTGGAGATCGAGTCATCGACGGTGTCGATGATCTCGATGTTCGCGCCGGATCGATCTCTCAGGTAGTCGACGACGTGCGCCATATCGCGCTCGACCACGTTGATGGTGACCCGCGCCTCGCGGCTGGGGACCTGCGCCAGGGCGTTCGTGGCCAGGAGTGCGAGGAAGACCGGTATGGAAGCGATGAATGTGCGCATCTCGTCTGCTTGCTGTGTGTGCGTGATTAGAAGCGGCGTGCCAGGATCACGCCTCTGAACAGAAACTCGATCTCGTCGGTCCGAATGTCCCTGATGAGCAGCTCACGACCGAGCATCTCGCCCACCTGGCGCGCGCTGCCGTTGATGAGCGCCACCGAGGGGGCCCCGGCGACGATGGCGATCATCCCGACCTCGATCTCGATCTCGTCGAACTCGAGGACGGTCCGGGCCAGGTCCGCCCTGCGGCGCAACTCGACCGCGTAGGGCTTGCGAGCCCGATCCCCCTCGATGTACTGCAACTCCTCGTCCACCAGACGGAAGGCGTCGAGCACGAGCTCGTACTCCTCGCGCTGCAGGTGGCGGTTCATGGCATCGAGCACCTCAGCGAGCTTCTCGACCGACGGCCCGCGACCGCCCTCGGTGGCCGCCAGGTCGCGCCGCAGGGCGACGAGCCCTTCCATCACCTCAAGCTCCAGCCGACGCCTGGACGGCACGTAGCGGATCGATCCTTCGGCCTCGACGCGCCGCAGGTCCTCTTCGATGTGGGCTAGCAGCTGTTCGAGGTCCGCGCGGGCCACCATCTCCTCGACCACGTTCGAGGAGGCCGCGACCGCGGTCCAGCTCTCGCGCGCCATCGCCATGCGCTCGACGAGGTCGCGCACGATGTCCATCTGCTCCTTGACCGAGAGCGCCGTCTCGCCGTCACCTCGGACGGGAACGCGCGGATCCACCCAGGGATCGCGGCGGCCGCGAGCGCCGAGGTAGTCGTAGGAGGACACGACCAGGTCACTCCGGCGGCGGTTGATCTCCCCCACCATCAGGGTCCGCTTGCGGTCGTAGCCCTCGATGCTGGCCGGGCGGAAGCTCTTCTCGCGGTCGTACACGAAGGTCTCGATGTCGAGCTGCACCTTGTGCGCGGCAAATCCGTCCGCCTCGACCTGGGTGCGGTCGGCCGCCGTGATCTTGAAGCGTGGCACGCGCATGAAGCGCGAGTGCGATTCGATCATGTCGAGGAAGTCGAGGAACTGGAAGGCGTCCGCCTCGAGGGTCAAGGTGTAGGCCACTTCGTCGAAGGCCGTCTCCTGCTTGCCGCGCGGATCGGACTTCTTCTTGAGTGCCCGGATGCGTACGTCGGAGCCCTCCGAGAAGCGCTGGAAGGTGCGCACCAGGTTGTTGACGTCGTCCTCGTCGGGGAGAATGCCCTGGATCACCTCGGCCAGCTCGCGCAGGACGATCACCTCGCGCTCGAGGGCACGCGTCCCCGAGACCAGCTTCCGGGATGTTCCGATCTCGTCGCCGAGCTGCGCCACCTGGGCGCGCGCCAGGTCGATGTGTCCGTCCTCTACATGGATCCCCGCGCCCAGACCTGCGGCGATGAGGGCCCCGCCACCCAGGACGGCGATCCAGATCTTGCGGTCCTTCACTTGCGCTCCTCGGGGTCTTGGAGTTCCAGGGAGAGCGGGAAGGCCCACACGGTGGAGGGCTCGAGCTCCTCGTCCTTGACCGACTCAGAGCCCTCCGGAGGCGCGGGCGGGTGGAAGTCGGAGATGAACGGGGAGTCCTCGATGTCCTCAAGGAAGTTCGCGACCTGGGCAAACTGATCCGAGCCGGAGTGACCGGAGGCCCGCACATTGCCGGCGCCCGAGCGCCGCCCGTCCGAGCCGTGGGAGACGTCCAGGTCGTCGAACCACACGAGGTGGCGCTCGCCGCCACCGCCGCGGTTGACGACGTTGGCGAACTCATCCAGCTTGCGGGTCCAGGAAACCCGGCTCTGGGTGATCTGAGCCAGGGTCTCCTCCCGCGATCGGAACAGCCGGCTCTCCGTATCGAGGGCGCGGTGATAGGTGACCTGAGGCCGCAGGCCGTCCAGTTCGGTCTGCAGGACGACGCGCTCGCTCTCGACCTCGGCCGCGATCCCGAAGCGGGCCCAGCCCCACCACGCGAAGAGCGAGGTGTTGATGGCGACCACGCAGGAGACCGCCACCATCAGGCGCAGGGGGGTCCGCGCGCGACTGCGGTATTCCTCGGGGAGCAGGTTGATGCGGATCATAGGGTCCTCGCCCTCGTCGCCAGGCCGACCGCGACCACCAAGGTCGAAGCCCAGGCCTCGAGTTCCTCGACGTCCACCCGTGAGGCGTCCACACGCAATCCCTCGAGCGGATTCCATGCCCGCGCACGCCGCGCGGTGGCTTGTTCGATGTATCCGGCAGCCCCCGGCGCGAGGGCTCCGCCACCCGAGAGCAGGATCTCATCGACCCTCACCCCAGAGTGGTGCTCGACATAGTCCAGGGAGAGCGAGAGCTCGCTCACCAGGTCCTCGAGCACCGGCGCGATGGCCGTGTTGACCTCGGCCTCGTGGCTCTCGCTGGCGCGCTTGATGGCCTCGGCCTCGAAGGGCTCAATGCCCAGGCGCCGCGCGACGGCCTGGGTCATGTCCTGGCCGCCGATGGCGACCTCGCGGCTGAAGCAGGTCTCGCCGCCGCACAGCACGTTGATCGAGGTGCGCGTGGCGCCGACATCCACCAGGGCCAGGGCCGAGACGGCCTCATCATCCTCCGGCGGCAGCCCGCAGAGCTCCCACGCGTTCGCGAGGGCGAACAGATCGACATCGATGGCCACGGGCGTCAGGCCGCATGAGATGACCAGCTGGACCTGTTCCTCGATTGCATCCGACTTGCAGGCCGCGAGCAGCACCGTCATGTCCTCCTGCTCCCCTTCGGATGCGCCGCCGTCGGCGGCGCCGGGGGCGGCCCGCTCCAGGGCCTGGCAGTCCATCTGGACCTGGTCCAGCTCGAACGGCAGGTGCTTGTCCGTCTCGAAGCGGATGGCCTGGCGCAGCTCCGCGTCCGACATCTTCATCATGGGCAGGTAGCGCACGACCACCGACTGGCCCGCGACGGAGGTCACGACCCGCCGGGAACGGAAGTTCCCCTCCTGGAAGACAGCGCTCACGGCATCCGCCAGGCTGCCTCCCGGGGGGATCTCAACCCTGGCGAATCCGGTGATCACGGGCTCGGGGCCCTCGAGGGTGATCTCGACCGCCTTGACGACCGAGGTTCCCAGATCCAATCCGATGACGTTTTTCGATTTGCGCAGCACTCAGGGCCCTGCCTGCTCCGTGGCCTAGTGGGAGACGCCTCGGCGCTTCCCGGAGATCGGGCAGGCGCACGAGACAGCGAGGTTCTGAGCACCCCTTCGGGCGGCGGACGCCCCAGGGTTTAGGCGCTCTGCTCGAAACCTGCTTCCACGAGCAGCGCGATGCGCTCCACGAGGTCCCCCGCACCCTCTCCTCGGGCCCGCAGGAGCAGGGTTTCCCCGCGGGCGGCGCCGAGGGTCATGAGGGTCATCACGCTCCGTCCATCGACCTCCACACCCCGGCAGGAGACGCGAAACTCGCACTCGAACTCGAGGGCGATCGAGACGACATCGTGGCAGGGCCTGGCGTGCAGGCCCTCGGTGTTCACGATGCGCACGCTGCGCTCGGCGTCGGTGCGCTCGTCCATGGCTCTCGTTTGCCTCTCCCCGGCCCGTCGCTCATCCAGCCCACGCCACGCAACACAGGCCTAGAAGTCCGTCGAGGCGCTCGGGTTCCGAGGCGGTGTGGAGGAGGTCGTCATGGTGACGAATGACCGTTCCAGCGAACTAGACGGCGGACATCTCTTTCAGGAGATCCACCAGCTCGGTCTTCGTGCGAGCACTCCCGGCGAAGCGCCGGAAGTCCGCGTCCCGCCCGAGCCGGGCGATCCAGCTCATCATCTTGAGATGGGTCTGCGGATCGTGCTGGTCCCCCGTGCGGGCCGGGCGCAGCACGGTGAAAAAGATGCTCACGGGGGCATCGTCCACGGCCGCCCATTCGAGCCCTTCGGGATGGATGGCGAGGTTGCAGGCGACCCGCTCAAGGCCGGAAATCTTGACGTGCGGGATCGCCACCGACATGCCCACGCCAGTCGAGGCCAATCGCTCGCGCTCACGCAGGGCCTCGAGGGCCTTCTCCTCGAATTCGGCGTCGAGGGTTCCGCCTCTGACGAGCTGCGTGACGATCTCGCACAGGGCCTCGTCCTTGTCGGCGGCCTTCATCTTGACGATGCAGCTCTTGGGCTTGAACAGCTTCCAGAAGTTCATGAACGCAGGGGGATCTATCGCCGGGGATGGTAGGTGGACAGGAGTGCGAGAGCCTACCACAGGTCATGGCACACGGACCTCCCCTCAGGCTGGTGAGTCCCACGCCGAACGGCGAGTCGCGACGGCTGCCAGGCGGGGGACGCTCCCTCAGGTGGTCGCCCGGTGCGGCCTGCGGCGGACGGTGGTGTGCATGTCGTGTTCGCGCTTGAGCAGGCGCGTCATGCGGGCTATGGCCTCGTCGAGGGCGCTCCCAAAGGTCTCCGTGCAGGAGTCCACCACGAGGGTCGGACCGCTGGCGGTCCGGGTGACGATCTCCACGCGGTGCTCGTCGGCCTGGCGCTCGAGCAGCGCACGAACCGAGACGGTCCCGTTGTAGTACTTCTGGAGCTGCTGGAGCCTTGCATCGACGGTTTCGCGGACGTGGGACGGGTAATCGTGGTGCAGGATCGAGACTTCCGTGTTCATGCAGACCTCTCGTCGCTCAAGGGATCCGGCCGGGGGAGCCTCCTCCCGGTCGGGGGGAAACGCCGCGCGCTCCACGGTCCCTCTTCCCCCACCAGCGCACCCCGAGGGCGTGCGGCGCGGGAGCGGTCGCGGGAGGAGCAGCGGGCGAGCAGGCGGACCCGACGGTGGGTCCAGGACGCTCGTCGCTGCCTGCGGCGAGGGGGCGAAGGTACCCCGCGGGTCGATCGTCGAGCCCGCGTTCAAGCGAGCGATTCACAGTCCACGTCGGCTTGTCGTGATCCACGAACATCGATGACCCACTCATACTCTGGACCCGATCCGCCGAAGGGTCAAGGGGTCTCGGCGCTGCGCGTCGCCCTGTCCCGCAAACGGGCCGGCGGCGAACTCGCCTTTCAGCCCCCGAACAAGCCTGGGGCGCCGCTCGGCCCGCAGTCCGCCCCGCGGAAGGTGGGTTCGGCGTAGCGCACGCGCACCAGGTAAAGGCCCACCGCCGGCGCCGTGGGCCCCGCAAGCTCCCTGCGGCCCGTCTCGAGTGCCGCTCGCACGCAATCCGGATCCAGGCGGCCGCGGCCGACGTCGATCAGCGTGCCCGCGATGATGCGCACCATGTTGTAGAGAAACCCGTCGGCCTCGATCACCAGGGCAAAGCGCTCCCGGCGGCGCACGAGGCGCAGGGCGCGCACCGTTCGCACGGTGGTCGCCCGCTCGGATCCACTGTTCGAGAAGACCCGGAAGTCGTGCTCTCCCAAGAGGCTGTTCGCGGCCCGCTTCATGGCCTCACCGTCCAGGGACTGGCAGACCCAGTGCATGGCGTCGCGCCCCAAGGGCGGCCGGAAGCGCGCGGTGGCCGTCAGGTAGGCGTAGCGCTTGCCGACAGCGTCGAAGCGCGCGTGGAATTCATCCCGGCAGGTCTCGAGGCGCCGCACGACGGCCTCCTCCGGCAGGTGGGCATTCAGGGCGTGGCGCAGGCGGTCGTCGGAGAGGCCTGTCTCGATGTGAAAGCTCGCCACCTGTCGCAGGGCGTGTACGCCGGTGTCCGTGCGCCCAGAACCGTGCACGACGACGCGCGCGCCGGTGGCGGCCGCGACGGCCTCCTCGAGGGCCTCCTGGACCGAACCGAACCCCTCCTGGCGTTGCCAGCCGTGAAAAGCACCACCGGCGTAGGAGAGCTCCGCGCGCACGTTCCGCATCGCGGACAGGATAGCCGCAGCGACAGGCCGTTGGGCAGGGCCCGGCCACGAGTTCGTCCGCTCGGCCGGCCGTGCGCCAGGGGCCCGCGCGCAATCCTCCTCAGGCGCGCCGGCGCCGGAAGGAGCTGGGGATGCCCAGCTGTCGTCGGTAGCTGGCCACGGTCCGCCGGGCCAGGACCAGCCCGCGCCCGGCGAGCTCGCGCGCGACCTCCCCATCCGAGAGGGGCTGGCGGGGGTCCTCGCCCTCGAGCACGGCGCGGACCGCGCGTGAGAGCTCATGGGTGGTCACGACGCCGTCCCTGCCAGCGGACGCCTGGAAGAGAGCGCGCAGGGGCAGGATGGCCTGGGGGGTCTGCAGGTGCTTGCCGGCGACCGCGCGACTGACGGTGCTGACCGCCAGGTCGAGGCGTTCGGCGACGTCTGCCATCGAGAGCGGCACGAGGTGTCCCGGGCCGCGATCGAGGAAGTTGACCTGGCGCTCGAGGGCCGTGCGCGCCACCCGCAGGAGGGTCTCCTCCCGCTGCCGGACGGCATCCACCAGGTCCCGCGCGCGCTCCAGGCGCGCGGCCCTCCAGCGCCGCTCCGCGGGGTCTCGCGCTCCCTCCGCAGAGGTACGCGCGGCCTCGAAGTCGACGCTCAGGGTGGGCAACTGCGAACCCTCGATGCGCAGGCTCCAGCCCTCCGGTCCAGGTTCCAGCACCAGATCAGGGGCGATCACGCGCGCGACGCTGCCGCCCTGGCCGGCCCCAGGGCGCGGATCCAGGGCACGCAGGGTGCGCAGCAGGCGCTCCAGCTCCTCGAACTCCACGTCCAGCGCGCGCGCCACCTCTTCCAGTCGCCTGGCCGCCAGGTCGTCGAGGAACTCCTCCACCAGGCGGCACAGCAGGGGATAGTCGTGCGCGGCGGGATCGAGTTGCAGGAGCAGCACCTCCACCAGATCGCGCCCGCCTATACCGCGCGGCTCGAAGCGCTGGATGGTGGCGATGGCACGGCCGAGGGCACCGATGTCGGCCCCCAGGCCCTCGGCGCGGCCGAGGTCCAGGAGCTCCTCGTCGCTGACCGCGAGGGCCCCGCGCTCGTCCAGGCTGTCGAGGCAGAGGCGGATCCAGGCCCTCTCGCGCGGGCTGCAGTCGAGAAGCACGAGCTGCTCCTCCAAGCCGGCCCGCAGTCCGTCATCGGGGGCGGGCCGGGATTCCAGCATGCGCTGGTGGCGCTCGGTGGCCTCCCAGTCCGGAGCCGACCAGGAAGCGAGCGCGGGTTCCGAACTGATGCTGAGGGCCTCGTTTTCCAGGGCCTCGTTCTCGAGGAAGCTGGCCAGATCCTCGGCCGAGAGTTGCAGGATGCGCACGGCCTGCAACATGCCGGGCCGCAGGGCCATGCACTGCTCTGCGCGTGCCTGGAGAATCTGTCGCTGGTGGGCCATCGGGCAAGACTGCCCCCCCCTATCGGCCCGAGCGCCCCCGTATCTGTGGCCCGCTCGCCGCTCAGCCCTCGCCGGAGCGCGGGCCGATGGCGCGGCGACCCGCCAGGGCGTCTTCGAGGATCCCGCGGTGGAGGTAGTCCAGGGAGCTGCCGGCGGGCAGGCCGCGGGCCAGGCGCGTGATCAGGGGCGCGGGGTCGAGAGCCGCTTCCAGGGCCTCCACGACCAGCAAGGCCGTGGCCTCGCCCTCGGCGTCGGGATCGGTGGCCAGGATCACTTCTCCGACGCTGCCCGCGCGCACGCGCTCGACCAGGTGCGCGATGCTCAAGTGGCGGGCCTCGGTACCCTCGGCCGGATTGAGCGACCCCATCAGCACGTGGTAGTGCCCCCGGTAGACGCTGGCGCGCTCCATGGCCTCCACGTGCCGCGGCTCCTCGACCACGCACAGGGTGGCGGGATCGCGTTCGGGATCGGAGCACAGGGCGCAGGGGTCGCTGTGAGCGACGTTGCAGCAGGCGGAGCAGGTGCGAGTCTCCCGCGCGGCGCGCTCGATGGCGGTCGCCAGGCTCGCCGCTTGCGGGTCGCGCAGGACGTGGAAGGCCAGGCGTTCGGCCGAGACGCGCCCGATCCCCGGGAAGCGTTCGAACGCCTCGATCAAGTCCTCGAGAGGTTCGGGATAGGCCACGGGCAGCGCGCTGATCAGAACAGGCCGGGGAGATTCAGGCCGCCGGTGATGCGCGCGAGGCGCTCCTTGCGCAGCTCCTTGGAGCGCGCGATCCCGTCACTGACGGCGGTCAGGACCAGAGCCTCGAGAGCCTTCGCGCTCTCGTCCCCCAGACCGGTCAGGGTGGGCGAGAGCTCGACGCTCAGCACCTGTCCGTCACCGTTCACCTCGACCTGCACGGCGCCGCCGCCGGCCGCACTCGTGATGACCTCCTCAAGCAGCTCGGCCTGAACGCGATCGAACTCGCGCTGCATCTGCTGAGCCTGCTTGAGCAGGTTCCCCATCTCTCCGAATGATCCAGCCATGACCCCGCGCCTCCTTCAGTTCTCGATGCGCCCGCCGAACAGGTCGGCGACCTGACCGGTGAAATCGTCCTGGTCCCCGGAGGGAACCGCCGCCACGTCCACGAGCTCTACCTCGACCGGCCGGTCGAGGAGGGCCGAGAGAGCCTGCGAGCAGCGTTTTCGATTACGGCCGTCGCTCACGAGCGCGCGCTCCCCCTCGCGCAGGTCCTCGCAGTGCACGACGGCGCGCTCCGCGGTCAACTCGACCATCCGGCCGCGACGCTCGAGGACCTCCCCCAAGGAGGGCAGGCGCTGTGCCAGGTCGGCCAGCAGGGCCTTCCAGGCCTCGGCGACGCTGGAGCGCACCGCCCTGGAAGCGGGAGCGGCGGGGGCGGAGGCGGGGGCCGGAGCGGCGGGGCGGTCGGCGCGGCCAGCCGCCGGAGTCGCCGCAGGCGAGGTGCGGGCCGGGGCCGCGGAAGGCGCGGCAGGCGCGGCAGCGCCGCCCGAGGTCCCCAGCCGGGCCTCGAGGGCCTCAAGGCGCGCGACGAGCTCGCCCATGGGCAGGGTAGCCTCGGGCCGACAGAGTTCGCAGAGGGTCAGCTCGAGAATCAGGCGCTGCTCCCCGACCACGCGCTGCGCGCGATCGCGGGCGGCCAGCAGCTCGTCGAGGAAGAGCTCGATGCGCTCGCCACCGAGGGTCTCGGCCTGGGCCGCCAGGGCGGCGCGCACCTCGGGCGGGCTGTCTATGAGGGGCATGTCGACGCCGCAATGGGTGACGAGCAGGCAGGAGCGCAAGTGAGCCAGCAGCTCGTCGAGAAGCGCGATGTCGTCGCCGCCGTCGGGCAGGGCCGCGAGGGCGCCGGCCGCGTCCGCGGCCACCAGCGCGCTGAACACCGCGCCGACGCGTTCGGGATCCGCACCCACCGAGAGGCGTGCAACGTCCTCCAGGCTCGGGCGCTCACCCGCCAGCGCCAGCAACTGATCGGTCATCGAGAGCGCGTCGCGCATGCTGCCGCGTGCACGGCGGGCGAGGGCCTCACAGACCCCCTCCCCCGGTTCGATGGACTCGCCGGCCAGGATCTCCCCCAGGCGCGAGGAGATCGTCGCCTCGGGGATGAGCGAGAGGCGCAGCACCTGACAGCGCGAGAGGATCGTGTCGAGGACCTTGTTCGGCTCGGTGGTGGCGAACACGAACTTGACGTGCGGGGGCGGCTCCTCGAGGGTCTTCAAGAGCGCGTTGAACGCCTGCTTGGAGAGCATGTGGACCTCGTCCACGATGTAGATCTTGTGCCGCGCGCGCATGGGCACGTAGGTGGCCTGATCGCGCAGGTCGCGGATGTTCTCGACCCCCGTGTGGGAGGCGGCGTCGATCTCGACGATGTCCACCTCGGAGCCGGCCTCTGCTTCCCTGCAGCGCTCGCACTCACCGCAGGGTTCCACCGTCGGCCCGCGCTCGCAGTTCAGGCCGCGGGCGAAGATGCGGGCGATGGTCGTCTTGCCCGTGCCGCGCGAGCCGCAAAGCAGGTAGGCGTGGGCGACGCGCCCCTCCTCGATCGCGCCGGTCAAGGTGCTGCAGACGACTTCCTGGCCGATGATCTCGGTGAAGCGCCGGGGCCGGTACTTGCGGGCGAGGACGAGGTAGGACATGGCGGTGGGGACAGGGCAGTCTGCGGGGTCCGCGGAGCGGCGAATCCGCCGGTGGGCCCGGCTTCCGCGCGCATGGGTCGCTGTCCTTAGGGCTGCTCCGTTCCCGGCCTGACCCGGTTCGAACCCGATCCATCGCTCGGGGCCGGGCCCATCGGCGGATTTGCCGCTGTGGCCCCGGGGTGTGAGGATACCGATCCTCCGGGCCATCCGCGAGGGCGGGCCGCTCACGGTCGCCGCGCCACGCGAAGATGGCGGAGAGGGCGGGATTCGAACCCGCGAAGCCGTTGCCGACTTACACGCTTTCCAAGCGTGCTCCTTCAGCCACTCGGACACCTCTCCTGTTCGTTGCTGTGCTTTCCTGCTCGGTCCTGGACCGCCCTGGTCCGTTCTGTACGGCCCGTACGGCGGCTCACTCGTTCTGGCGGAGAGGGAGGGATTTGAACCCCCGGTGGCTTGCACCACGCTGGTTTTCGAAACCAGTCCGTTCAGCCGCTCCGGCACCTCTCCGAGTGGCCCCGCGACCCCGTCGGGGGCCTCGCGAGGCTGTTCTCGATTCATCTCTTACTTCGAAAGAACTCCTGGAGGAGCGCTCGGGCCTCCTCGGCGCACACCCCCTCGACGACCTCGGCGGTGTGGTTCAGGCGCGGATCGGAGAGTACGGCGCCCAGGGAGACGCAGCCCCCGAACTTCGGATCGCGTACGCCCCAGACGACGCGCGCCACGCGCGCATGGGAGAGAGCACCGGCGCACATGAAGCAGGGCTCCAGGGTGGTGTAGACGACCGCTCCGGGCAGGCGCATCGCGGCGAGGGACTGGAACGCCTCGCGCAGGGCGAGCAACTCCGCGTGGGCCGTGGGATCGCACTGCTCGCGAGTCCGGTTGCGTCCTCGGCCGAGTACTTCACCGTCGAGGACGACCACCGCGCCAACGGGTACCTCATCGCCCTCCTCGGCCGCGCGCGCCTCCATGAGGGCGAGAGCCATGAAGCGCTCGTCCTGCTCTCGTGCCGCTTCTCCTTGAGTACTCACAGAGCGCTGACCGCCGCAAGCGAGGCCCCGACCTTGGGCCGGGACTTGGCTGGTACACCCCAGAGGATTTGAACCTCTAACCTCCTGATCCGTAGTCAGGTGCTCTATCCAATTGAGCTAGGGGTGCGCGAAGGGGTGGCAGGTTGTAGCCCCGGCCCCCGGTCCTGTCAAGCGGTCCGGGCCCGCGCGCGAGCCCGCCGAGGGACAGGCGCAGTGAGCGCTGGAAACCCGCGCCAGAGCGAGTATTCTGACCCCATGGCCCAGGGCAGCGAAGAACGCCACTTGATCAGCTTGCAGGACCTCGGCGATGACGCCCTGAGATCCCTCCTGCAGGCCTCCATTCGCGCCAAAGCCCAGGCGGCCCGCGGCGGACTGGAGGGCCGGACCGCCGGGATGCTCTTCTTCCGAGGTTCGCTCCGCACGCGCACCTCCTTCGAGGCTGCCGTGCATCAGCTGGGAGGCCACGGGCTAAACCTCAACGCGGCGACCGACTTCTGGGAGCTCGAGGCGCGCAGCGGCGCGGTCATGGACGGCCGCGCCCCCGAGCACATCCGCGACGCTGCGGAGGTGCTCTCGCGCTATCTCGATGTGCTCGCCATCCGCCCAGCGCTCGAGGGCCAGTCCTGGGAGACGGATCGGCGCGACGAGAGCATCCGCGCCTGGGCCGAGCACGCGCGGGTGCCGGTCATCAACATGGAGAGCGCTCTCTGGCACCCGCTCCAGGCCCTAGCGGACATGATGACCCTCTACGAGAGCCTGGGAGAGTTCGGCGGACGCCGCCTCGCGATCGTCTGGACACACTCGCCGACGCCCGCCAGCTCGGCCGTCGTGCACTCCCTGCTCACCTCGGCCGTGCGCCTGGGGATGAACGTCTCGATCGCTCACCCTCCCGGTTACGACCTGGACGGCGAGGTCCTCGGCCGCGCCCAGGCCATGGCCGAGAGCAGCGGAGCCACGATCGAGCTCGGCGCTCCGCGCGAGGAGGCCGTCGCCGGAGCACACGTCGTCTACGCCCGCTCCTGGCAGTCGATGGAGGACCACGGCAATCCCACCCTGGCCGCCAGCCGGCGCTCGCGCACGGGAAAGTGGATCATCGACGAGGCCCTGCTGGCCCGCGGGGCCGACGCGCGCCTGATGCACGCCGGTCCCGTGCGTCGAAACCTCGAGGCCACCGACGAGGTCCTCGACGGCCCCCGCAGCATGATTTACGAGCAGGCCGAGAACCGCCTGCATTCCCAGAAGGCGCTCTTGCTGAGCCTGCTGGGCAACTGAGTCTTTTCCGAGCGACGTTTTCTCCGAGCGACCACGCCTCGCGCGCGGCCAGCGCTCCTTCACCACGGACTGACACCAACCGATGGCCGACCCGGATTTCGTCCACCTGCACGTCCACTCCGAGTACAGCCTGCTCGACGGCGCCAACCGCATCCCGAGCCTGGTCGAGGCCTGCGTGGCCGATGGCCAGCGCGCCCTGGCCTTGACCGATCACGGCAACATGTTCGGCATCGTACAGCTGTACCGCGAGGCGACGCGGGCCGGCATCAAGCCCCTGCTGGGCTGCGAGATGTACATCGCGCGCCAGTCCAGGCACCTGCCCCACAGCAAGGCCAAGGGCAACGGCTACAACCACCTGACACTTCTGGCGCGTAATGAAGAGGGATTCGCCAACCTCAAGAAGCTGGCCACCGCGGCCTACCTGGAGGGGCTGCATTTCCGGCCGCGCATCGACCGAGAACTCCTGGCACAGCACACGGCGGGCATCAGCTGCCTGTCCGGTTGCCTTTCGAGCGAATTCAGCCAGCTCTGCGGGATGGGCAAGGAGTCGGAAGCCGAAGACCTGGCCATGTCCTTTCGCGACATGTTCGGTCCGGAGCACTTCTGGCTCGAACTGCAGCGCAACGGCATCGAGCTGCAGGACACGGTCAACGAGGCCATGGTGCGTATCCATGGTCGCACCGGAATTCCGATGGTCGCCACCAACGACGTCCACTACCTGCGACGCGAGGACTGCGATGCTCAGGACGTTCTACTCTGCATCAACACGCAGGCAAAGCGCGACGAGCCTGGGCGCTTCAAGTTCGACACGAACACGCTCTTCTTCGCCTCGCGCGCCGAGATGGCGGACATGTTCCGTGACCTGCCGGAGACGCTGAAGGCGACCGCCGAGGTGGCCGAGCAGATCGATTTCGAGATGAAGTTCGGCGAGTACCACCTGCCGATCTTCGCTCCGGAGAACGGGAAGACTGCTGATGAGGTGTTCGATGAACTCCTCGAAGAAGGCTTGGGCCGCCTCTACGGCCGCGACCACAGGGAGGCTCGCGAGCGGCTGGAATCCGAGAAGCGGGTGATCCGAGAGCTCGGTTTCGTCTCCTACTTCCTGATCGTCTGGGACCTGATCCGCTGGGCGCGCGACCACGACATCTCCGTGGGTCCCGGACGCGGATCGGCGGCGGGATCGATCGTCGCCTACCTGCTCGACATCACGCGCGTCTGCCCCCTGCGCTACGGGCTGCTGTTCGAGCGCTTCCTCAACAGCGCGCGCGTCTCGATGCCCGACATCGACATCGACTTCTGCAAGGACGGGCGCGAACGGGTCCTGCAGTACACGCGCGACCGCTACGGCGAGGAGAACGTCGCCCAGATCGTCACCTTCGGGACCATGAAGTCCCGCACGGTCGTGCGGGACGTCGGGCGAGTTCTTGAGGTGCCGCTCAAGGATGTCGACCGCATCGCAAAGAATATCCCCCAGGGGCCGGGCGCGCCCAACCTCTCGGCGGCGCTCTCCAGCGATCCCGAGCTCAAAGAGTTTTCCAAGCAGCCCGAATTCTCGGAGCTCTTCGAGCTCTCCATCACCCTCGAGGGCATCACGCGCCACGTTTCCACGCACGCCGCCGGCGTCGTGATCGCCGACCGCCCCATAGCAGAGTACGTCCCCCTCGCCAAGAACGGCGACGACGTGACGACCCAGTGGCAGGCGCCCGAACTCGAGGACCTCGGCCTGCTCAAGATGGATTACCTGGGTCTGCGAACCCTGACCATCATCGACGGCACCCTCGCAAACGTCACTCGTCGGGGTGGCTCGGCGCCCGAGATCGAGACCTTGCCCCTCGACGACGCAGCGACCTTCGCCCTGCTGCTGTCGGGCGAGACTCAGGGTGTGTTCCAGCTCGAGTCGGACGGGATGCGCAAGCTGATCACGCGCCTGAAGCCCGACTGCTTCGAGGACTTGATCGCCATCCTCGCGCTCTATCGGCCCGGCCCCCTGGAATCAGGAATGGCCGACATGTTCTGCCGCCGCAAGCACGGAGAAGAGCCGATCGTCTACCCTCACCCCAGCACGGAGCAGATCCTGAAGGACACCTACGGGTGCATCGTCTACCAGGAGCAGGTGATGCTGATCTCCAACAACCTGGCCAACTTCTCGCTGAACGAGGCGGACAACCTGCGCAAGGCCATGGGCAAGAAGAAGCCCGAGATCATGGAGCGCTTCTCGACGACCTTCCTCGAGGGAGCTCAGAAGAACGGCTGTGAGCGCTCCGTTGCGCAGGATGTCTGGGACAACATGGTCAAGTTCGGAGGTTACGGCTTCAACAAGTCCCACTCGACCGCCTACGCCTTGATCAGCTACCAGACGGCGTACCTCAAGGCCCACCACCGGGCCGATTTCATGGCCGCCAACCTGACCTGCGAGATGGGCGATTCGGACAAGGTGAAGCTCCTCTGCGATGATGCGCGCGGAGCCGGTATTGCCATCCTGCCCCCCGCCATCGAGAGTTCCAACTGGGGCTTCGAGACCGAGGGCAAGGGCATCCGCTTTGGCATGGGCGCCGTGAAGGGCACCGGCTCGAAGGCCATCGAAGCGTTGGTGGACGCGCGCGAGGCGGTCGCGAACGCAGGGCTTCCCCCCACTCTCAACGAGCTGTGCCGCCAGGCGGACCCGTCGGCCGTGGGACGGGTAGCCTGGGAGGCCCTGATCAAGGCCGGCGCCTTCGACGCGGGCGGACACAATCGCGGCGCAGTCCTGCACACCCTCGGAGCCGCCCTGGCCGACGGCGCCCGTGCCGCCGAGGACCGCCGCGCCGGGCAAGGCGACCTCTTCGCACTCGCCCAGGCCACAGGCGAGGCTGTGCGCGAGGAAGCGCGAGACGGCATCGACGACCGCCAGGCCTGGGACAGCGCCGACACCTTGCGCGCGGAGTACGAGGCGATCGGCTTCTACCTCAGCGGGCATCCCCTCGAGGATCGGGCGGGATTGATGGCCATGCTCTCCACGGTGCCTACAAACGAGCTCGAACGACTCTCCGACGGCGCACAGGTGAGCCTGGCGGGGCTGATCGTCGGTCTGTCCCAGGTACTGGTCAAGACGGGCAAGCTGGCGGGGCGCAAGATGGCGCGCTTCCGCCTCGAAGACCTGCACGGGGCTGTCAATGTGATCTGCTTCCCGCGCACCTTTGAAGAGTGCGCGGGCGATCTTGAGGATGGGGCCGTGGTCGTCGCCCGAGGGAAACTCGAAACCGATGGAGAGGAGCCCACCCTGATCCTCTCGGAGCTCATGACCGTCGAAGCCGCCCTCGGTCGCTTCGAAGGCAGCGTGGTCCTGTCCCTGACACCGGAGGACACGGCGCTCCTTCCACGCATCAAGCAGATCCTCAGCGAGCACCGAGGCAAGCGTCACGTCTACCTTCAGGTCACAGGAACCGACGGCTCCGTGCGCCGCGTGCGCGCCGGCGGCGATTGCACGGTCACCATCACCGCCGAGCTCACCAGCGAGGTTGACAAGGTCTTGGGGCGCGGACGAATGAAGCTGGCGCGACTCTAGACACGATGGCTGCGATCGCAGCCATCTGCTCCTCGATACGCGGCATGCGCCCCTACCCGCAGTAGCAAGTTCCTGCGCTTACGGCGCTTGCGAGTGCATCCAATTCAGCCTGGATCAGTCACCAGGCATGCGTACCTGGGTGGACACTTGTGCGCGAGAAGTGGTGGCCTCTCTCGCGCTCGGACTACTCGCTCGCAGCAGTCTCTGCGGGGAGCGAATCTTCTTCGCTCACCGTGCGCTCGACGAACTCAAGGATCGCCCGCTCCCCGTTGTCACCCAGACGGCGACGCGAGAGCTTGAGGACCCTGCAGTAGCCCCCAGGCCGCTCCTTGAAGCGCGGGCCAAGGACGTCGAACAGCTTGTCCACCGCGTCGGTGTTCCGCAGGGCGGCGAAGGCACGTCGGCGGTTGTGGGTGTTCACCTCACCGGCGAGCGTGACGAGCTTCTCGATGTAGGGCTTGACGGCCTTGGCCTTCTGCACCGTCGTCACGATCCGCTCGTGCTCGATGAGCGAGGCCATCATGTTCCGGCGCATGGCCGTCCGATGACTGGCTGTCCGCCCTAGCTTGCTTCCGGCTACTCGATGTCGCATGGCAATCTCCGCAGTCTCTTCCTCGACAAGGAGGAGCTAGATGGTCATTCCCAGGGCCAGGCCCCGCTCTGACAGCTTGTTCTTGATCTCGGTCAAGCTGGTCTTGCCCAGGTTCTTCAGGTGCATGACCTCAGCCTCTGAGAGGGTCACGAGGTCGCCGAGAGTTCGCAAGTTCGCGCCGTCCAGGCAATTGCGGGCACGGACCGACAGCTCCAGCTCCGTGATCGAGGCCTCGAGGGTCTCCTCAAGCTCGGACGTCTGCTGGTTCTCCGCATTGAACTCGGACGTGCTGGGGTCCTCCGCGACGGGCGTCTCGTCCCGGGTGGAGTCGAAAAGCACGAAGGGGTTGAGGTGCTTGCGGTAGATCTTGGCCGCCTCGATCAGGGCCAGCTCGGGGGTCACCGTGCCATCCGTCCAGATCTCGAGCAGGAGCCGGTCGTAGTTGGTCAGCTTTCCGACCCGCGTGGCTTCGACCGCATATCGCACCCGGTGCACGGGCGAGTAGATCGAGTCCATTGGAATCAGGCCAATCTCCCCGTGCGGGTCCTTGTTGTCATCGGCTGCCACGTATCCCCGCCCGCGCTTGACCTCCATCTCGATGGTCAACTCGCGGTCCAACGTCAGGGTCGCGATGTGCAGATCGGTATTCACCACAAACGCGTCGCCTTCGCACTCGACGTCCGCGCCAGTGACCGTGCCCTTGCCGCTCTTCTGCAGTCGGCAGACGATCGACCCGGTACCCTCGTACTGGACCCTCAGCCCTTTCAGATTGAGGATGATGTCAGTCACGTCCTCATAGACCCCTTCCATCGAGTCAAACTCGTGGGAGGAGCCCTCGATTTTTACGGAAGTGATCGCGCTGCCCTCGATGGAGGACAACAGCACTCGTCGCAGACCGTTACCGATCGTGTGACCAAAGCCGCGCTCAAAGGGCTCGATAACAAATCGCCCATATTCGGCGGTCATGGTCTCCGCGTCGGGGACGACCTTGCTGGGGAGTTCGAAGTTGCGCCAACGGATTCTCATGAGTATTCCCTCGTACCGACTACTTCGAGCAGAGCTCGATGATGAGCTGTTCCTGGATCGGGTGCGGCACATCCTCGCGCCGCGGGATCCCCGTAATCTTTGATGTCATCGCCTCGCCGTTGACCTCTAGCCATGTGGGCACGGGCTGCGACTTGTTGACCTCGACGGCCTCCGCGATGAGCTTCTTCGTTCCGTCTCGCTGCGAAGGATCGATCGTGTCACCAGGCCTGACCTGGAATGACGAGATGGACACCTTCCGTCCGTTAACCCGAAAGTGGCCGTGGTTGATCAACTGCCGGGCGTGGTTTCGTGACAGGGCAAACCCGCTGGCGAGCACCACGTTGTCCAGGCGCCGCTCAAGCAGCATCAGGAGGTTCTCCCCCGTGTTGCCGCGCAGGCGCTCAGCCTCCCGGAAGTAGAGCTTGAACTGCCGCTCGAGCACGCCGTAGATGCGCTTCAGCTTTTGCTTCTCACGCAGGCGCACGCCGTACTCGGTCACCTTGGTGCGCTTCTGCGCGTGGACCCCCGGCGGGTAGTCACGGCGCGCGAGAGCGCATTTGTCGGTAAAGCAGCGCTGTCCCTTCAGGAAGAGCTTCATGCCCTCCCGACGACAGAGCTTGCACTTGTTACCCGTGTATCGAGCCATATTGAATCAGTGAGTTGGTGGATCAGACGCGGCGCCGCTTGCGTGCGCGGCAGCCGTTGTGCGGGAGCGGGGTGACGTCCTCGATGTAGCTGACCCTCAGGCCAGCGTTGCTCAGGGCGCGAACGGCTGATTCGCGGCCGGAGCCGGCGCCCTTGACGCGCACGATGACCTCCTTGAGGCCGTGGCGCTTTGCCGCGGCGGCGGCGTTATCCGACGCTCGTTGGGCGGCGAAAGGCGTGCTCTTGCGGGTGCCTTTGAAACCCATCACCCCCGAGGAGCTGCTCGCGATGACCGCGCCAGCCTCGTCCGTGATGGTCACCAGGGTGTTGTTGAAGCTCGCCTTGATGTGAACGATCCCCTTGGAGACGTTCTTGCGCGCTTTTTTCTTTGTCTGCTTTGCCATTGCTTGGAGAGAAGGGCTTCGAGATTGCTCTCGCCTACTTCATGCCTTTCACGGACTTCTTGCCGGCCACGGTCTTCTTCGCGCCCTTCCGGCCGCGCGCGTTAGTCTTCGTTCGCTGGCCGCGGACCGGCAGCCCGCGGCGGTGCCGCAGGCCACGGTAGCTGCCTATGTCACGCAGGCGACCGATCGCCGACGCGATGTTACGTCTCAACTGCCCCTCCACCACGTAGTGCTTCTCAAGGTGGTGGGCGAGGTTTGTGATCTGTTCCTCGGTCAGGTCGCGGGCCTGCATCCCGGGATCGAACTGGAGTTCCACACAGACTTTGCTGGCGGTCCCCCGTCCGACGCCGTAGATGTACGTCATCGCGATTTCGAGGCGCTTGTCATTGGGGATGTCTACACCGACTACGCGAGGCATGATGGATTCCTGTTGCTCACTTTCCTTGGCGCTGCTTGTGACGGGGATCCGCTGAGCAAATGACCCGCAAGACACCGCGTCTGCGGACAATCTTGCAATGAGTGCACATGCGGCGGACGCTGCTTCGAACCTTCATCAACTTTTCCTTCTCTGATAGCGGCGGTCGCCGCGCGAGACGATACGGCCCTTCGTGAGGTCGTAGGGCGACATCTCGATGGTGATCTTGTCTCCGGCCATGATCCGGATGTAGTGCATTCGCATCTTGCCGCTGACGTGGGCCAGGACCTCGTGTCCCGACTCCAGCTTCGCCCTGAAGCGGGCGTTCGGGAGGGCTTCGGTGACTATGGCGTCCACCACGATCGGTTCTTCCTTCGCCATCACCCCCCCTCCTCGACATCACTGCCTTCAACGGCGCTGCGCAGGGCCCGATAGACCTCGTCGGGCCCCTGGTTGCCGTCTACCGGCTCCAGGCGCCCGTCCTGCGCGTAGTGAGTGATCACCGCCGCCGTCTGCTCGCGGTACACATACAGGCGCTCCGCGACAACCTCGGGATTGTCGTCCTCGCGTCGGTAGAGTTCGCCTCCACACTCATCGCAGACTCCCTCGACCTTGGGCGGGGAGAAGGAAGCGTGGTAGATGTGGTTGGAGTCTTCGCGGCAGAGCAGACGTCCGGCTATTCGCTCCACGAGGACCTCATCGGGAACCTCGAGGCTGGCGACGCTGGAACTCCAGCGTCCCTCGAGTCCCTGGTCCAAGGATTCGGCCTGCGAGAGGTTTCGCGGGAAACCGTCCAGCACGTATCCCTCGACGCAGTCTTCTCCATCGACGCGCACGAAGAGCATCTCGGTCACGAGTTCATCGGGCACCAGGCGGCCGGAGTCCATGTACCTCCCCGCGCGCTGCCCGAGGTCGGTGCCCTCCTCCATCTGGGTCCGGAACATGTCGCCGGTCGCCACATGGGGAACGCCCAGCTCCGCGCTCAAGCGCGTGGCCTGGGTTCCCTTTCCCGAGCCCGGAGGGCCGAGGAGGATGACGACTTGATCGATCATAGCGCTTGCGCCCTGGTTCCTCAGGCCTCCTTCTTCTTGGTCCAGCGTGGTCCGGAGCTGCCCGCCATGCCGTCGTATTCGCGCATCACCAGCTGCGCGTTGAGACGGTCCACAAGCTCAAGTGCGACACCCACGACGATCAGCACCGAGGTACCGCCGAGGAAGTAGCGCAGGTCATTGGGGATGGGCGTGTTCTTTGTCACGAAGTTCGGGTAGACCGCGACGAGCGCCAGGAAGGCCGCACCGGCGAGTGTGATGCGAGTCAGGATGTTGGTCAGGTACTCCGCGGTGCGGGCACCGGGACGAATGCCGGGAATGAACGAGCCGTGTTCGCGCAGGTTCTTGGCGATCTCGTCGGGTTGGAACATCAGGCGGTTCCAGAAGAAGCAAAATGCGAAGACCAGACTGATGTAGGTGCAGACGTACATGAAGCCGGTCTGGTCGTTGAAGATCGCCCTGAGCTGGACTAGTCCCAACCACTCGAACAACATCGTGGGAATGATGAACAGCACGGAGGCGAAGATGATCGGCATCACGCCAGCCATGTTCACCTTCAGAGGCAGGTAGTGGCGCTGGCCGCCGTAGACGCGCCGGCCGCGGGTCAGGCGCGCGTACTGGATCGGCACGCGCCGCGCCCCCTTGTGGATGAAGACCACGACGAAGATCGTCACGACCCAGATGCCGATGGTCGTGAGGACCATCTGCCAGAACTCAGGCTGACCGGCCATGCGCGCCATGGCCGAAGGAATGTTCGAGACGATGCCCGCCATGATGATCAGCGAGGCGCCGTTGCCCACGCCGTGCTCGGTGATGAGTTCACCGAGCCACATCACGAACAGTGCGCCTGCGAGCAGCGTCGAGATCACGATCAAGCCCAGGACCACCGGGCGGCCTTGCATGTAGGGCTCGACCATCTGAGGCTGCTTGAGGAAGACCCCGGTGTAGATCAGCAGGCCTTGTAGGAACGCGATCGGGACCACCGCGAGGCGCGTCCACTGGTTGATCTTCTTTTGGCCGGCCGCGCCTTCCTTCTGGACCGCCTCCAGGGTCGGAGAGACCTTGGTCAGCATCGAGAAGATGATCGAAGCGGAGATGTAGGGCATGATGCCCAGGCCAAAGATCACGGTCTGACCGATCGCGCCGCCGGAGAAGGCGCTGATCAGGCCAAAGAGCGCATTCTGGCTCATGGTTTCCATGAACTCGGCGCTCATGCCCGGAATGGGCACGTGGAAGCCCACGCGATACGCCACAAGGAGCATCAGCGTGGTGAAGATCTTCTTTCGGGTCTCCGGAACGGAGAAGAGCCTCAGGAACGAGCCTTCCACTATGAACCGGCCTCCTCATCCTCACCGTGCCCGGCCTCGGAAGGGTCGGTAGCGGGCTGTTCGGTTTCGGGTGCCGCGGCCTGTTTCGCGAGGGCCTCCCCGGCCACACGCCCTTTTGAGTCGAGTTCGATGACCTCTCCCCCGGCGGCCACGATCTTGGCGGCCGCAGAGGCGCTGAACTTCTGGGCCCGAACGGTCAGCTTGGTGGTGAGCTCCCCGTTGCCGAGGACCTTGAGCAAGGGCGTGTTGAGGCTGGTGAGACCGCGCGCGAGGATCTCGGCGATGTCGACCGTGCTGCCGTCATCGAAGGCATTCAGCGACTCCACGTTGATGACCGTGTACTCGGTTCGGAACCGTGCATTGGTGAAGCCACGCTTGGGGACACGCCTGTAGATGGGCATCTGGCCGCCCTCGAATCCCGGCCGCCGTCTGAAACCGGATCGCTGCCCCGCCCCCTTGTGGCCGCGTCCGCAGGTCTTCCCGCGGCCGCTTCCCGTGCCGCGTCCGACCCGGCGGGCCTTTGTGTAGCGCGTGCCCCTGCTGGTGACTGTCTGGAGATCCATGGTTCCGTTTCCTGGCTTGCTGCTCTCGTTAGCGGTTGATCGGAACTCCGCGCAGCTCGCTCAGCTGCTGCCTGGTGCGGAGTTGCGCGAGAGCCGCGAGAGTGGCCTTGACGAGATTGATCGGGTTGGTGGAGCCGTACGACTTGGTCAGGATGTTCGTGACGCCGGCCATCTCGCACACTGCGCGCACCGAAGAGCACGCGATGATGCCCGTGCCGGGAGAAGCCGGGAGCAATCGGATCATCGCGCCACAGAAACGGCCCGTGATCTCGTGGGGGATCGTTCCGCCCTCAGCCACCTGCACCCGTTGCAGGTGCTTGCGTCCGTCCTTGGCGGCCTTCTCGATGGCCGACGGGACCTGGCGCGCCTTCCCGAAGCCGAAGCCCACCAGTCCGTCCCGGTTGCCGACGATGGACAGGGCAGAGAAGGAGAAGCGACGGCCACCCTTCACCACTGCCGCAGAGCGGTTCACCTTGACGAGGGTCTCCGAGAGGTCGGCGAGTTCTTCGACCTCCATCGTGTCCAGGTATTCGATTTTGTGCTTCATGCTGTTCGCGGGTCTGTGGGCTCGGTGCCTCGTTAGAACTTGAGGCCGGCCTCCCGGGCGGCATCGGCGAAGGCCTTGACGCGGCCGTGGTACTTGCTTCCTCGGCGGTCGAAGACGACCTCCTCTATGCCAGCAGCCTGGGCCAGGCGCGCCATCTCGGCACCCACGACCTTGGCTTGCTCGGTCTTTGTCTTGCCCGCCAGCTCTCCCGCGAGGGCCTTTGCCGTACTGGACACTCCACACAGGGTCCGCCCAGCTCCGTCGTCGATGATCTGCCCCGAGATGTGCTTCAGGCTGCGGTTCACCGCGAGGCGCCGGCGGGTGGTCCCGCGTCGCACCTTGCGCGCTCCCGACTGACGACGTCGGAGGCGGGTCGCGTTCCTTTTCTGTGTCTTGTTCATGGTTCCCCTCGCCCCTAAACGCCGAAGCTCTTCCCGGCCTTCCGCCGAACGAACTCGTCGACGTAGCGAATGCCCTTGCCCTTGTAGGGTTCCGGAGGGCGGACGGCGCGGATCACCGCGGCCAGGTGCCCCACCGCCTGCTTGTCCGCGCCCTTGATGATGATGTGGGTGGGCTGGGGGGTCTCCACGCTGAGTCCCGTCGCGACCGCGATCTCGACCGGGTGGCAGAAGCCGATGTTAAGCACGAGGGTGTTCCCTTGAGCCTTGGCATTCCAGCCGACACCGATGATGTCGAGCTTCTTCTCGAAGCCCTTGGTGACGCCCAAGACCATGTTGTTGATGAGCGCGCGCGTCAGCCCGTGGAACGAGCGGGAATCGCGGGCGCTGCCAGATCCGTTGGTCGTGACATTGAGCTCTGCGGCCTCGATCTCAAGATCGACCTCAGGCCGCAGGTTCATGGTCAGGGTTCCGCCGGGCCCCTTTACGATGGCGGTCCGGCCAGCTCCAAGTTCGACGGTCACTCCGC
This sequence comes from Planctomycetota bacterium, assembly GCA_036010965.1. Classification (GTDB taxonomy): domain Bacteria; phylum Planctomycetota; class UBA1135; order UBA1135. The sequence goes on from DASCMO010000060.1 coordinate 58,132, forward strand.
CCGGGACCGGGATGGGTTGTTTTCCGATGCGCGACATTGGATCAGGTGAGCCTGCAGAGGATCTCGCCTCCGACGTTGAGTTCGCGGGCCTTGCGATCGGAAAGCACGCCTTGAGGCGTCGATAGGATCTGGATGCCAAGTCCGCGCAGGACGGGGCGCAGTTCCTTCGCGCTGGAGTAGACACGGCAGCCGGGTTTGCTGACCCGATCGATGCTGCGGATCACGTGCTCGCCTTCGGGGCCATACTTGAGCGTCACGCGTATGTTGCTTTGAGGCTTACCCTCCACTACCTCGTAGCCCGCGATGAACCCTTCCGTGCGGAGGACCTCAGCCAGGCCGACCTTCAGGCGCGAAGCCGGGATGCGGACGGTCTTGTTGTGGATCGCATTCGCATTGCGGATGCGAGTGAGCATGTCGGCGATGGGGTCGGTCATCATGGCTGAATCCTCCCTACCAGGACGCCTTGCGCATGCCGGGGATCTCCCCCAAGAGCGCGCGCTCGCGCAGGCAGATGCGGCAGATCTGGAACTTGCGATAGACGGCGCGCGAGCGGCCACACATGGCACACCGCGAGTACGCGCGCACCTTGAACTTGGGCTTTCGCCGGTTCTTGACGATCAGTGAGGTCTTGGCCATGAATTAGTTTTCCTCTTCCGTGCGGAAGGGCATTCCAAGTCTCTTGAGCAGCGCGTGTCCCTGCTCGTCGCTGGATGCCGTCGTCACGAACGTGATGTCCATCCCCTGCTGGAATTCGATGCGGTCGAACTCGATCTCGGGGAAGATCGATTGCTCGGAGACTCCGAGGGTGTAGTTGCCGCGGCCGTCCAGCTTGCTCTTGACACCGCGGAAGTCGCGAATACGAGGCAGGGCGACGGTGAGCAGGCGGTCGGCGAACTCCCACATCCGGTCCCCGCGCAGGGTGACCGCGCAGGCGATCGGCATCCCCTCGCGCAGCTTGAAGCCCGAGATGGCCTTGCGCGAGAGACGGATGGTCGGCTTCTGGCCGGTGATGCTAGCCAGATCCTTGGCTGCGGACTCGACCTTGCTCTTGTTCTCCACAGCGCCCTTCACGCCCATGTTCACGACGATCTTCTCGAGTCGCGGCAAGGCCAGGTCGTTGCCGATACTGAACTGCTCCTTCAGGCCCGAGCAGACCTCGCTGACGTACTTCTCCTTGAGGCGCGGAGGACCGGCTTGGGTGGCGTCGTCCGCCACGGCTTCGACCTTCTTGCCTGACTTTTTCTTCTTATCGGAGGCCATGACTCAGCTCTCTCCCCCAGGACGACGGCGCACGCCCTTTCCGGCGTCCGCGTCGTAGTACATGACGTTGCTGACGTGGATCGGAAACTCCAGCTGCACCCGCTCCCCTTGAGGGCTCTGCTGGGTCGGCTTGCGATGTTTCCAGCGAATGTTGACGCCATCGACGATCACTCGATCACGCTTGCGGTCCAGCGCCCTCACCTCGCCTGTCTTGCCCTTGTCGTTTCCCGACACGACGATCACGTGGTCACCTCTGCGTACGTGCATCAGACGACCTCCTGAGCGAGGCTGATGATCTTCATGTAGTTCCGTTCGCGCAGTTCGCGGGCCACCGCGCCGAAGATGCGGGTCCCCCGGGGGTTCCCGTCGGCGTCGAGCACCACGATCGCGTTGTGGTCGAAGCGTACGTAGGAGCCGTCCTTGCGACGAGTGTTCTTGCGCACACGAACGATGACGCCCTTGATGATCGTCCCGGTCTTCAACTCCGAGCCCGCAATCGCTTTCTTGACCGTGGCGACGACAATGTCGCCCAGGGAGGCGTAGCGCCGGTGAGTACCGCCCAGGACCTTGATGACCTGAACGCGCTTGGCCCCGGTGTTGTCCGCGACATCGAGGAAGGTCTGCATCTGGATCATGCGTCAGCCTCCCCGACGATGCTGGCCTTGCGAATCACTCGCTCGAGGCGCCAGCGCTTGGTCTTGCTCACGGGCCGCGTCTCGATGATCTCGACGACATCGCCTGTCCCCGCCTCTCCGGAGGCGTCGTGGGCGGTGTACTTCTTGTGGCGGCGGATGTACTTCAGGTACCGCGGATGCTGGGCCATGCGCTCCACGCGGACGACGATCGTCGCGTCCATCTTGTCGCTAACGACCGTCCCCTGAAGGGCCCTGCGCTTGTTTCTGCTGCTCATCCCTGCGGTCTCCATGGCTAGCGAGGCTCCTGTCCGCGCACTCCGGTCGCGCGCTCATGCAAGATGGTCTGCGCCCGCGCGATGGCCCTGCGGAGGACGCGAATGCGAGCCGGGTTTCCGATGTTCTCCATGCTGGCCTTCATGCGCAGGTCGAACAGCTCTCTCTTCATCTGCTCCAGCTCGTACTCAAGCTCGGAGTCAGTCTTTCCGCGTACTTCGTCGATGTTCATGGCAGCTTCGCGCTCGTCAGTTGGTGGGGAGGCGCCGGACCATCTTGACCTTGACCGGCATCTTGTGAGCGACGCGCTTGAATGCCAGCTTGGCGACTTCCTCGTTGACGCCGCCCAGCTCAAGCATGACCGTTCCAGGCTTCACCTCGGCGGCCCAGTAGTCGACTTCGCCCTTGCCCTTGCCCATGCGCGTCTCGGCCGGCTTGGCGGAGATCGGCTTGTGGGGGAAGATCCGGATCCAGATCTTTGCGTTGCCGTCGGTCGCACGGTTGGCGGCGACCCGGCCGGCCTCAAGGTGCCGTCCACTGATCCACCCGTAGTCCAGGGACATCAGGCCATACTCGCCGAAGGAAACGCGGTTCCCGCGCGTGGCCTGGCCCTTCATCTTGCCTCTATGCGCCTTCCGGTACTTGGTCCGCTTGGGCATCATCGCCATGGCGTTAACGCTCCCTCCGGGGGCGAGAGTCGCCCCTACCGCGGCCGAAGCGCGGGCGGTCCGCGCCCGCCGTCATGCTCTGCTGCTGGCGGAAATCGATGAACTTGCCGCGTTCGATGTCCCCCTTGTAGATCCAGACCTTCACGCCGATGATCCCGTAGGAGGTACAAGCGCGGGCCGTTCCGTAGTCCACATGGGCCTGCAGGGTCGAGAGCGGCACGCGGCCCTCCCGCTCCTTGTTGCGCCGGGCCATCTCCGCGCCGCCCAGGCGGCCGGCGACCTCGACCTTCACGCCCTGGGCGCCGGACTGCATGGTCGTCTGGATCGCGCGCTTGATGGCGCGCCGGAAGTTCATCCGCTTCTCCAGGGCTTCGGCGACGACCTCGGCCACCAGCTTCGCCTCCAGCTCGGGGCGCTTGACCTCGTGCAAGGTCAGGTGGCACTCGGTGCCGGTGATCGCCTGCAGTTCCTTCTTGAGCTGCTCCACACGCACGCCCTTGCGGCCCACAAGGACGCCGGGCCGAGCCGAGTAGATGATCACGCTGATCGACTCACCTGAGCGCTCGATCTCGATACGAGGGATTCCCGCCGAGGAAAACTCCTTGTTGATGTGGTCTCGGATCGCCTTGTCCTGGAGCAACAGGCGACCGAAATCTTTCTTGTTCGCGTACCAGCGCGAGCGCCAGGGCTCGATGGTCCCGATGCGGTAGCCGGTGGGATGTACCTTCTGACCCATGTGATCTCTATTCCTCGCCTTCGGACGAGACCTCGTCCGTATCGGGTGCTTGCTGCGCGGCATCTCCCTGGAGCTGCTCGCATACCGTCACGGTCAAGTGACTGGTTTTCTTTGCAAAGGGCATCGCTCGCCCCTGGGGGCCGGCGCGCCAGCGCAGGCGGTTTTGAAGCATGGGACCATCGTCCGCTCGGCAGTCACAGATGGTGAGCCTGTTCAGGTTCACCTCTTCTGACTGACTTGCGTTCGCCATCGCCGAGCGCAGCAACTTCAGGTAGAAGTGGCCAGCGCGCTTGGGGGAGAACTCGAGCAGTTCGATCGCCTCGTTGGCCGACCGGCCGCGGATCTGGTCCGCGATGAGCCGCGCCTTGCGCGCCGTAAGGCGCGCGTAACGATGCCGCGCGGTGTAACGTGCAGCGCCTTGAAGAGCATTCGCGTCCATCGTGTCGCGGGGTGCGTCGCCCTAACGGGACGTCCTCATCCCCTCCTTCTTGTTCGTGTGGCCACGGAAGGTGCGCGTGGGCGCGAACTCTCCCAGCTTGTGGCCGACCATGTCCTCGGTCACGAAGACCTTGATGTGCTTGTTGCCGTTGTGGACAAGAAACGTGTACCCAACGAAGTCCGGCGGGATGGTGGACGCTCTGGCCCAGGTCCGGACCGGTTCCCGGCTCCCGATATCCGCCAGGCGCGCCACCTTGGCGGCTAGCTTGACGTCGATGAACGGGCCCTTCTTGATGCTGCGACCCATCTACGCTCGTCTCTCTCTCTGCCGAGTCACCGGCTGCCAAGTCACCGTTTTCCGGATCATTCTGTGGTCTGAGTGCATCATGCCTACCTGCCCTTCTTGCGACGACGGATGATGAACTTGTCGGTCGGGTTCTGAGAACGACGTGTCCTGCCCCCTTTTGAGAGCACGGCTGTCGGCCCGCAGGGATGCCGTCCACCGGCGGTGCGGCCCTCGCCGCCGCCCATCGGGTGGTCGACGGGATTCATGGCAGTACCGCGCACCTTCGGGCGGCGCCCCATGTGACGGCGTCGCCCAGCCTTGCCGAGCTTGACGTTCTGGTGATCGCTGTTGCCGATCCGACCGATCGTCGCCTTGCAGGTGATGTGGATGCGGCGCAGCTCGCCCGAAGGAAGCTGCACGACCGCGTAGTCACCTTCGCGGGCCATCAGCTGCGCGTAACTTCCCGCTGAACGACATATCTGTCCGCCTCGCCCAGGCTTGAGTTCCACGTTGTGAATGTGGAGGCCGAGGGGGATGTGTGCGAGACGCAGAGCGTTCCCGGGCAGGGACTCCGCCTCGGGGCCCGAGGTGACCACCTGGCCCACGCTCATGCCGA
>DASCMO010000061.1:0-6206 GCA_036010965.1 Planctomycetota bacterium
CACTTTGCCATCGACGGAGAAGGCCCCGAGGCTCGCATTGTCATCGGGCACATCGGCGGGCATCTGCCCACGGCGGGCTCCGACAAGGGCTGAGGACAAGGGCTGAGGGAGTCGCGTCGGTGGCCATCCTCCAGCCAGCCGTCACCCTTTCGCGCTCCTGCTGGTTCTCCGATTACGGGTGCAAAGGCTGTCCCTCTCAGGCCCTGACGGCGTGCGTAGACGGGTCGGTTCGCTGGTCTCGGGGCACTTGTCAGTAGACTGAAGTCGCCGGTCTGGGAGGGAACGCATCCAGATACGGCGCCTGTGGTCCTGCCCATGCTCCAGCTCACGTCCCTCATTCTGACTGTCCTCTCCGCCACTCAGGGTGGCGACGCCGGATTGCCGGTGCTGGTCGAGGCCGAGGCCTTCGATGACGTCGGAGGCTGGGTCGTCGATCAGCAGTTCATGGACCTCATGGGCTCGCCCTTCTTGCTCGCCCACGGGATCGGGGTGGCGGTGGAGGACGCGCGGACCACCGTGGCCTTCGAAGGGGCCGGCGTCCATCGCGTGTGGGTCCGCACGCGGGACTGGGTCGCGCCGTGGAAGGTTCCGGGTGCGCCGGGTCGGTTCCAGGTGCTCGTGGATGGGACTGCCCTGAGCGTCACCTTCGGCACGGAGGGTGAAGAGTGGCACTGGCAGGACGGAGGCCTGGTCGAGGTCGGACCGACCGCGGAGATCGCCCTGCACGACCTGACCGGTTTCGAGGGGCGCTGTGACGCGATCGTCTTCGCCCGCGATGTGGAGTGGGAGGTACCGAACGAGAGGGATGCCCTGACGGAATTCCGGCGCGAGGCCCTGGGGCTCTCCGAGGAGCCGGAAGTGACCGAGGTGTTCGACCTCGTCGTCGTAGGTGGCGGCGTCGCGGGCACCAGCGCGGCCGTGAGCGCCGCGCGCCAGGGGCTCTCGGTCGCCCTGGTTCAGGACCGCCCCGTCCTGGGCGGGAACTCGAGTTCGGAGGTGCGCGTCTGGCCGCAGGGGCACGTCAACCAGGAGCCCTACCCCAGGATCGGTGACGTCGTCATGGAGCTCGTTCCAGAGAGGCGCTCGGATTCTCACAACGCCCAGAGTGCGCACGTCTTCGACGACGATCGGAAGCTGCGCGTGGCGCGGGCAGAACCGAACCTCTCCCTCTACCTTGAGCAGCGCGTCAATCAGGTCCACGCGACGGAGGGGCAAATCCACTCCGTGACGAGCCAGCACGTTCGAACCGCTGTCAGGACGCAGATCCGCGGGCGCTGGTTCGTCGACAGCACCGGAGACGGCGCGGTCGGCTTCCTGGCCGGAGCGGATCACGACGTGACCATGACGGGGCACATGGGCGCCAGCAACCTGTGGAACATCCGCTGCCTGTGCGATGACGAGGAGCCGCTCTCATCGGAGCTCGAAGAGGCTTGCGAGCTGGCCACCTTCCCGCGTTGCGAGTGGGCCGTCGACCTGACCGACAGCCCCTTTCCGGGTCGGACGAAGGGAGCCACCCAACCCCAGACCGGCAACACCCAGCCGATCAGCCTGGGGCAGTGGTTCTGGGAGAATGGCTTCAACCGGGACCCGATCCTCGACATGGAGCGCATTCGCGATCAGAACCTGCGCGCGATGTACGGCGCCTGGGACGCGATCAAGAACGTCGAGGGGCGCTACCCGGCCCACAAGCTCAACTGGGTGGCCTACATCGCCGGCAAGCGGGAGTCGCGGCGGCTTTTGGGCGACGTCATCCTGACTGGGGAAGACCTGCGCGACGGCAAGGAGTTCGAGGACGGCTGCTTCCCCTGCACATGGGGCATCGACACCCACTTCCCCGATCCGCGCTACGCCGAGGGGCACGGCGAGGATGCGTTCATCGCGGGCTTCACCCACGGCGAGGGCTACACCTACGCCGGTCCCTACTGGGTGCCCTATCGGTGCCTGTACAGTCGCAACGTCGGCAACCTCTTCATGGCCGGTCGCGACATCAGCGTGACCCACGAGGCGCTGGGCGCCGTGCGTGTGATGAAGACGACCGGGGCGATGGGGGAGGTCGTCGGCCTGGCAGCGTCTCTCTGCAAGCGCTTCGACTGTAGCCCGCGCGCCGTCTACAGCGAGCACCTCGACGACCTGCTGGCGCTGATGAAGCGAGGCGTCGGTCCCTCTTCGCCTATCGAGTCGTTCGTGAAGTAGGGGCCGGAGAACCCAACGCAATCTCTGGCCATGTCATCGCACTTCCTCCAACCTCTCGCCTCGCCGGTGAGCGCGAAGGCCCTCCCTGCCCGCCCCGGGGCTCGAGCCGTGTCGGTGCAGCCCCGGAACCCGCATCATGACTGAAGCACAGCCGCCTCTGCTCTCGGGGCTCGTCGCCGCGGCGTTCACGCCCATGGACGCGAGCGGGAGCCTGGACCTCGAACGCGTCCCCGCGGTCTGCGATTTCGTCCTGGGTCAGGGGGTGAGCGCCCTGTTCCTGTGCGGCACCACGGGCGAGGGCCCTTCCCTCTCCGTCTCCGAACGCAGAGCTGTGACCGAGGCCTACCTGGCCGCCGCGGCCGGCCGCGTTCCGATCGTGGTGCAGGTGGGGCACAACAGCCTGGCCGAGGCGCGCGAGCTGGCGCGCCATGCACAGGACAGCGGCGCCGCGGCGATCGCGATGGTGCCCCCCTCCTACTTCCCCGTCAGGTCCGTCTCGGCCCTGGCCGAATGCCTGCAGGACATCGGGAGAGCCGCCCCACAGACTCCGCTGTACTACTACCACATCCCCAACCTCTCGGGCGTCGGGTTGCGCGTCCCGCAGCTGCTGGACGAGATGGACGCTCTGGTGCCCAGCTTCGCAGGGGTGAAGTTCAGCTCCCTCGAGCTCGACGACCTCTCGCGCTGCGTACGTCACGGCGACGGGCGCTACAACATCCTGTTCGGATCGGACGAGATGCTCCTGGCCGGCCTCGCGATGGGGGCCGCCGGAGCGGTGGGCAGCACCTACAACTTCATGGGGCCGGAGTTCTCCGCGGTGCTGGAGGCCTTCGAGCGCGGGGACATGCGAGCGGCGCAAGCGCACCAGGGCGTGGCGACGGACCTGATACACAAGATCCTGCGTCACGGAGGGCACGATGCCTTGAAGGCGGCCATGGCGATCCGGGGCGTGGACTGCGGCCCTCCGCGCCTGCCCTGCAAGCCGCTCTCCCAGGAGGCCTTCGCGTCCCTCGAACAGGATCTCGGCCATGGGAGGTAGGGCCCTCGCTCGCCTCGCGTTCGGGTCTCTGCTCGCGCTCGTGATCGGTCTGGCGCCCGTCGGGCGAGCGCTGGCGCAGGAACGGGCCTGGGCGGCGGGTCCCCACTCCTCCGAGTGGTCCATGGACCTGCTGCCCGACCTGCCCGATCCCCTCGGCTTTGGAGGACCCCTGGTCGGCATCCACGGCGGAGCCCTCGTGGTCGCCGGCGGGGCCAACTTCCCCGTGCCCCTGTCCGAGGGAGGCGAGAAGGTCTGGCACGACCGCGTGTTCGTCCTGCCACTCGGTGAAGAGGCCTGGCGCGAGGTGGGCCGGCTGCCGCGACCTCTGGCCTACGCCGCCTGTGCGTCGGGCCCACGCGGCATCGCCGTGGCCGGCGGCTCGGACGCGAGCGCGGTCCACGCCCAGTGCTTCCTGATCTCCTGGGACGGAGAGCGCGTCGTCTTCGATTCACTCCCCGACCTGCCCCAGCCCAGCGCTTTCGGTTCGGCGGAGGCGATCGGCTCGCGAGTGTTCGTCCTGGGCGGCAAGCGCGCCAAGGACGAGAGCCAGCTCGCGGGCGCCTTCTGGACCCTGGACCTCGACCACACGGAGCTGGGCTGGGAGGAGCTGCCCACACATCCCGCTCCGGCGCGACTGAAGATGGTGACCGCGATCCAGCAAGGGCCGGGCGGCGAGGAGTGCCTGTTCGTCTTCTCCGGCAGCGTCACCTCCCGCGCGGCGGACGGCGTGGCACGCTACCGGATGCTGACTGACTGCCACCGCTACTCCCCGAGCGAGCGCGAGTGGACGACGATCGCTTCCCTGCCCGTGCTGGAAGACTCGCGCGACCTGCCGGGCGCGGCAGCCTTTGCCCAGGACCCCTGGCCCATCAACGCGGCCTGCGCGGCGGGCTGGGGCACGCGGCAGATCCTGACTTTTGGCGGGACGACCGGCCGCTACATCCTCGGACCCGACGGCGAGCCGCGCGCTCCGTCCCTGCACCCGTCGTTCCTCAATCGCGTGCTCTCCTACGACGCCCAGGCCGATCGCTGGAGGATCGCCGGGACCATGCCGGTAGGCGTGGTGACGACCGAGGCCGTGCGCTGGGGTGACTCGATCGTCGTCCCCAGCGGAGAGGTGCGACCGGGCGTGCGCACGCCGCGCGTCCAGATTCTCTCGCCCGCCGCCCCGGTCTCCTTTGGCGCCCTGGACTACACGGTCCTGGGCCTCTACCTGGCCTTGATGGTTGGCGTCGGCTGGTTCTTCGCTTCCCGCGGAAAGACCACCGAGGACTTCTTCCTGGCGGGACGCAGGATCCCCTGGTGGGCGGCCGGGCTGTCGGTCTTTGGCACGCAGCTCTCGGCCATCACCTTCATGGCCGTCCCCGCCACCAGCTTCGGCTCGGACTGGCGGCGCTTCGCGGGCTCGCTCATGCTGCTCCCGGTCTTGCTGGTCGTGATCACCTGCTTCGTGCCCCTGTTTCGACGCCTGGAGATCACGACCGCCTACGAGTACCTGGAGGCGCGCTTCGACTCCCTCGTGCGAAAGCTCGCCAGCGGTACCTTCATCCTCTTCCAATTCGGGCGCATGGGGATCGTGCTGCTCTTGCCGGCCATCGCCCTCTCCGCGGTGACGGACATGTCCCCGCAACTGTGCATCCTGCTGATGGGCGTGCTGGCCACGGCCTACACGGTCATGGGCGGGATCGCCGCGGTGATCTGGACGGACGTGCTACAGGTCGTCGTCCTGATCGGAGGGGCGCTGGTGTGCCTGGTGATCGCGGTCCACGACTCGGGAGGGGTGAGCGCGGCCCTCGAGACCGCTCGCGCCGCGGACAAGTTCCACATGTTCGACTGGACCTGGAGCACGACCGACATGGTGGGCTGGGTGCTGATCGTGGGCTTTGCCTTCACGAACCTCGTGCCCTACACGACCGACCAGACGGTCATCCAGCGCTACCTGACGACCAGCGACGAGGCCGCGGCCAGAAAGAGCCTGTGGCTCAACCTCGCCATGACCATTCCGACCGGCCTGCTCTTCTACGGCCTCGGCACCGCGCTCTTCGTCTACTACCAGGGGCACCCGGCCGAGAGCGCCATGCTGCCGGCGAAGCCCGACCAGCTCGTCCCCTGGTTCGTGGTCTCCCACCTGCCCGCCGGGGTGGCGGGGGCGGTGGTGGCGGGGATCTTCGCGGCCTCCATGAGCTCGCTGGACAGTTCCATGAACAGCGTCTCGGCCGCCGTCATGAACGACTTCCTGGGGCGCGGCGGACGGGGGTCGGAGTCCACCGCGGACCTGCGCCTGGCCCGCGGCCTGACCCTGGGCCTGGGGGTGCTCGGCACCCTGGCCGCCCTGCTGCTGGCGAGCTTCGAGATCCGCTTCCTGTTCGACTTCTTCCAGCGCGTGCTGGGGCTGTGCGGCGGGGGCGTTGCCGGCGTCTTCGCGCTCGCGGTCTTCGCTCCGCGCTGCAACGCGACCGGCGCCCTCGCCGGCCTGCTGTCGGGAGCGGCGGCGACCCTGGCGGTGGCTTTTCTGACCGAGACACACTTCCTGCTCTTCGCGGCCGTGGGTTCGGTGAGTTGCTTCGTGGTAGGACTGGTCGTGAGCGCCTGCACCGGTGGCGAGCAGCGCGACCTCTCGGGCCTGACCCTCGCGACCCTTGACCGCACCGGAGGCCCCCGTGGATGAAGTCCGCTCGCGCTGCGTGCGCGCCGGAGAGGACCTGCTCGCCGACACCCTGCCGTTCTGGTTGGAGCACGGACTCGACCCCGAGCACGGCGGCGTGTTCACCTGCCTCGGCAGGCGCGGGGAGCTGCTCGACACGGACAAGTCCATCTGGACGCAGGGTCGCTGCGCCTGGTTGCTGGCGACGGTGCACTCCACCGTGGGTGAAGACGAGCGCTGGCTGGCGGGCGCACTCTCCTGCTTGCAGTTCCTGGAGCGCCACGGCTTCGATAAGGACGGCCGCATGTTCTTCCTGGTGACCGCCGACGG
>DASCMO010000062.1:0-6284 GCA_036010965.1 Planctomycetota bacterium
CCCGGCCCGGCCTGCGACGGTGTTGGAGACCTGCCCCGCGCGGGAGGAGCACCGCCCGCGCCTTGCGCGCGGCGGGACCGATCGGTTGGGGTCGAGTGTAGGAGGGGGGATGGAGAGGCCCTTTGGAGTACCTATCCTCAAGGTCGTGATGTCCACCGGCCCGATCGCCAGGGGGAGCTCGTAGACGCTGCTCTCCACGACCTTCACCTGCGAGGTGTGGGCGCCGTACGCCAGCCAGAAGCCGTTGTTGATCACCCGGATGCCCCACTGGCGGAACTCCAGCCACTCCTGCCAGTCCCTACACGGGTCGGGCTCGCCGTCGGCGGTCGTTGTGGGCGCCTTCGGCCGGGCGTAGGGGACCGCGTCCCAGTCGTCGGTGCTCGAGAGGTCGTGGGCGACCACCGTCGCGCCGAGGCCCTCCATGTGGAAGGTCAGAAACCCGCTCGCCTTGCCGATCTCCAGCACGCGCTTGCCCGCGACGTCGACGTCGCCGAGGTAGGCGTCGACCGTCTCGCGCAGGTCCCAGGCGCCCTCGACGCTCCCGAAGCCGGGGATGTCCATCGCGTGGTAGAAGAGGCAGTCCGCCAGCTTCGTCACGGTCTGCGGTTGTGCGTAGATGGACACGGTTGGAGGCGGGCGGCGAGCCCGCGCGCGGATCCTATCAAGCCCGCCCGCGTGCCGCGCCGCGTCTTCCGGACCGAGGCCGATTCGCTATGCTCGCCGCCCATGTCCGGCACAGAAGCCTCCGACGGCGGCGCCCTCGTGGCGCGCGTGCTCGCCGCCCACGGCGTCCGTACCCTGTTCACCCTCTGCGGCGGGCACACGGCGCCGGTGCTCATCGGCGCTCGGCGGGAGGGCCTGCGGATCATCGACGTGCGCCACGAGGCCAGCGCCGTCTTCGCCGCCGACGCCCTCGCGCGCCTCGGCGGAATGCCGGGGGTGGCGGTCGTCACCGCCGGGCCGGGCCTCACCAACACGGTGACGGCGGTCAAGAACGCCCAGCAGGCCCAGTCGCCGGTGGTCGTGATCGGCGGCGCCGCTCCGACGGTGCTCCAGGGCCGGGGCGCGCTGCAGGACATCGACCAGCGCGCCCTGATGGAACCGCACGTGAAGGCCGTGTTGCGCGTCACGCGGCGGCGCGACCTCGCGCGCCTGACCGCCGAGGCGATGCGCCGCGCCGCGGCGCCGATCCCCGGGCCGGTCTTCCTCGAGTGCCCCCTCGACGTCCTCTACCCCCAAGCCCTGGTTCGCGAGTGGTATCTCAAGGGATCCGAGAAGCGCACGAGCCTGCGGGGGCGGCTCGAGACGGCCTGGCTACGCCGGCATCTCGCGCGCATCTTCGCCCCCGCGTCGTCGCCGCCGCCGGCGCCGGCGCGGAGCGAGCCCGGAGCCGTCGCGGAGCGCTCGGTGAGCAAGGCGGCGGCCCTGCTCGCCCGCGCCGAGCGTCCGCTCCTGCTGTTGGGGAGCCAGAGCGTGCAGCGTCCCGACGGGGCCGAGGCCCTCGCCGCCGCCCTCACGACCCTCGGCGTGCCGGTCTTCCTCTCGGGTCTCGCGCGCGGGCTGCTCGGGGCGCGGCACGCGCTGCAGGTGCGCCACGGCCGCCGGCGCGCCCTGCGCGAGGCCGATCTCGTCCTCCTCGCGGGCTCCCCGACGGACTTCCGCCTGGACTACGGTCGGGTCATCCCGCGTCGCTGCGAGCTGATCAAGGTCAACCTGGATCGGGGCGAGCTGCGCAGCAACCGACGCGGAACGCTGGGGGTGGCGGCCGATCCGGCGCGCTTCCTCGTGGCGCTGGCGGAGCGCGGTCGCGGCGAGCCGGCCGTCGACCTCGCGGCCTGGCGCGCCTCCCTCGCCGAGGGGGACGCGGAGCGAGACGCCGAGATCGCCGCCTCCGCCGATCAGGACCCAGGCGGCCCCGGCGTCCATCCCGTGCGCCTCTTCCAGGCCATCGGCGAGGTGATGGACGAGGACGCGACCTTGATCGGCGACGGCGGAGACTTCGTCGCGACGGCCGCCTACACGCTGCGACCGGGCGGGCCCTTGCGCTGGCTCGACCCCGGCGTCTTCGGGACGCTCGGCATCGGCGGCGGCTTCGCCTTGGCGGCGGCCGCCCACCGCCGCTCGCAGGTCTGGTTGTTGTGGGGCGACGGCTCGTGCGGCTTCAGCCTGGCGGAGTTTGACACGATGGCCCGCCACGGCCTCGGGGTCATCGCCGTGGTCGGCAACGACGGCTCCTGGTCCCAGATCGCCCGCGATCAGGTGCGCCTTCTCGGCGATGACGTGGGGACGGTCCTCGCGCGCACCGACTACGAGCGCGTGGCGGAGGGCTTCGGCGGGCGCGGGCTCCTCGTGCGCGAGCCGGGCGAGCTGCCGGGCGCCCTCGCGCAGGCGGTCGAGATGGCCGCAGGGGGCGTGCCCGTGCTCGTCAACGTTCACCTGTGCACCTCGCGCTTCCGCGAGGGCTCCCTGTCCATGTAGGCGGCGCGGCTGGGGCGGGCAGGCGGGAAGGGCCGCGGGGAGGCCGAGGGGAGGGCCCCTGGGGCCACCGTGGCAAGAAGTGACCCCTGGGGGGCTTCTATGGAGCTGGAGAGCTGCTTATCCTCTTAGCGCGTCCGCCGCCCCCCACCACCACCACTACAACCGAATCGTGATGGTCGAGCCGTCCCTTCGTCTGTCGTCTTCCGTGACCGCAGCGCTCCTCGCGCTCGCGTCCGCGGCCCCCGCCCAGCAGCAAGAGTGCTGGGGCCCGCGGGCCGCCGAGCACCTCCTCGCCCGGGCCGGGTTCGCCCCGACCGGCGCCGAGATCGAGACCGCCGCGGCCGAGGGCCCGGCGGAGGTCGTCGAGCGGCTCCTGGAGGACCGGCGCGCCTGGAAGAAGATCCCGCCGCTGCTCGTGAAGTACAGCGAGTTCGGCCTCGACCCCCGCCAGCGTCCGCTGAACGAGAAGCTGCCGGAGGGCAAGGCGCTCGAGGAGTTGATCGCGCGCCGGCACTTCCTGCGTGACCAGGACCGCTCGCAGTTCCTCGACTACTTCGATCGCTGGGCGCGGTCGATGATCCGCGGCGACGCGCCCCTGCGCGACCGCATGACGCTCTTCTGGCACGGTTTCTTCACGACCTCCTTCCAGGTCGTGCGGCGCAAGTACGAGATGATCAACCAGCACGAGTTGCTGCGCGAGCATGCCCTCGGCAACTTCGCCGACCTCCTGCGGGGGATCGCCCACGACCCGGCGATGCTGATCTACCTCGACAACAACACCAACGTTGAGGGACACCCCAACGAGAACTTCGCGCGCGAGCTGATGGAGCTCTACAGCCTCGGCGAGGGCAACTACACGGAGGTCGACGTGCGCGAGGCCGCGCGCGCCCTGACCGGCGCCTGGGCCGGCCCCTTCGGCGAGTACGAGTTCCATGAGGAAGTTCACGACGCCGGCGAGAAGGCGATCCTGGGTCAGACGGGGAACTTCGGCGCCGACGACCTCTTGGACATCCTCCTCGAGCAGCCGGCCTGCGCCCGCTGGGTCGCCACCAAGCTGCTGCGCTACTTCGAGGGCGCCGAGCCCTCTCCCGAGAGATTGGAGGAGTACGCCGCGACCTTGCGCGAGGCGGACTACGAGGTGGTCCCGGTCCTGAAGAAGCTCTTCAGCGATCCGCGCTTCTACCGCGACGAGGTGCTCGGCGCGCGTATCCAGGGCCCGATCGAGTTCATGATTGGGATCTGCCGCAAGCTGGATCTGGACCCGCCGGACTACTACTTGTTCAGCGCGACCGCCGAGCTCGGGCAGTGCTTCTACGACCCCCCCACGGTCAAGGGCTGGGACGGCGGGCCGGCGTGGATCACCAACTCCTCGCTTATGATGCGCGGCAACTGCGTCGGCGTGCTGCTCGACGTCTTCCAGGCCGAGTACGTCACCGCCGAGGCCCGCTCCGCGGCCTCGGACACAGACGGCGGCATGCGCACCGCGTCGATGTTGAGTCCCGAGCTCAAGGCCGAGGTCATGGCGCAAGCCGCCACGCGTCTGGCGGCCCTCAAGGATGACCAGGGCTGGGAGCCCAGCCTGAACCTGACCCGCCTCGTCCTGCGCTCGGGCGCGCGGACCGACGAGGAGATCACCGCCTTCCTCGCCGAGGACTGGCTCGCTGTCGAGCCAAGCGGGCGCGTCCTGAAGCTCATGGGCGACTTCATCGCCCGCGAGCGCACCGCCTACGGGCTCGGCGAACAGCCGCTCTTGACGAGCGGGCCGAACGTCGAGCTGCTCCTGCGCCGGCTGGCGCACCTCCTCTTCAGCCTCCCCGAGGCGCAACTGGGTTGACCGGAGTCACCGCCATGAAAGCACGAGAGACGATCGATCGCCGCAGCGTACTGCGCAACGGCCTGACCTTGATGGGCGGTGCGGCGATACTGCCTGTCGCCTGCGCGACCGACGGTGTGGCCAGCACTCGAGAGCGCTCTGCGCTCGGCTCGGCCAGGCGCCTGGTGCTCGTCGAGCTGTTCGGGGGAAACGACGGCCTGGAGACCGTCATCCCCTACGAGGAGGACGAGTACCACCGCAATCGCCCGACGACGCGGATCTCCAAGAAGGATGTTCTGCCCATCGACGACTACCGGGGCTTCCACCCGGCCATGTCCAATCTGCGCAAGGTGTGGGGCGACGGCCGCATGGCCATCGTCGAGGGCTGCGGCTACCCCGTGCCGGTCCTCTCCCACTTCAAGTCGTTCGAGATCTGGCACACCTGCCGGGAGATCGGACGGGCGAGCGGGGACGGCTGGGTCGGGCGCCTGCGTGCGGAGGCCTGGGGCGACGACTGCACCGAGACGGTCGTGCACATCGGCTCGCACCTGCCCTACTCCCTGCACTCGAGCGACCACGCGATGTTGGCCTTCGCGACCCCCGAGAGCTACCTGTTCATCGGCAACGAGCGCGACGAGAGCGTCTATGCCGAGGCGGGCAAGCGCGGCATGGACGAGGGAACGCGTGGGGGAGCGGGCCGGGCTCTCGAGCGCCTGCGCCGCAAGCTGCGAGATGCCCAGGAGACCTCGCCGCGGGTGATCGCGGCGGCGCGCGGCTACAAGCCGCGCGTCGAGTACCCGCGTGACGAGCTGGGGAGCTCGATGCGCGTCGTCGCCTCGATGATCGAGGCCGGCTTCGACACACGCGTGTTCTCGGTCGCCCTCGGCAACTTCGACACCCACGGACCGTCGCAGAAGGTCAAGCACCGAGAGCTCCTCACGAGCTTGGACGGTGCGGTGACCTCCTTCCTGGCGGACATCGCCGGGACCGAGGCCGAGAACGACACGGTCGTCCTCGCCTACTCGGAGTTCGGTCGCCGCCTGGCGGAGAACGCCTCCAACGGGACCGATCACGGTGCCGCGGGGCCGATGTTCCTGTTCGGCAAGCCCGTCGAGGGCGGCCTGTACGGCGCCCATCCCTCGCTCACCGACCTCGACGCCGACGGCAACCTCAAGCACAACACCGACTTCCGCAGCGTGATCGGGACGGTGGTGCATGACTGGTTCGGCGTCGAGCAGACGGCCGTCCTTCCGCGCGAATACCCGATCCTGCCGCTGATCCGCAAGGCCTGAGCGAGTCCGGTCAGCGGTCGGCGTCGTGTAGGTTTCCGTCGTCGTCGACCGGCAGCCAGCGCATCTCGATCCCGCCCCGCGGGCAGGCCTCGGCGCAGGCCCCACCACTGGTGCAGTCGGCGGACCGCACCAGGGTCGCGAAGGCCCAGATCAGCTCGATGCAGTCCTCGTCGCAGGCGTCGCCGCAGCGCCCGCACCCGGCGCAGTCGTCGTGGTCGATGAGCGGCAGGAGCTTCCGCGGTCCGGTGTAGGGCGCTGGGGCGGGGGCGGGCCGTAGGCCTGGCAGGAGCCTCAGCCAGCTCCACGGCCTGCGGGCCGCGCTCTCAGGCCTGTCCAAGGCCGGACTCGCTCCCCGCGAGGTCATCCCGCATCGGGCTCCCCTCGACCGCCAGGACGGACTCGGGGACGACGAAGGCCTCGGCCTGCTCCATGGCGGGCTTGAGGTGGAACCAGCGCGTCACCATGAACCAGGTCAAGGGGACGACGCCGCCGAGGACGAAGACGAGGGCGCCGATGCCGCGCAACCAGCTGAAGAGCTGGAAGCTCGAGCTCTGCACGTACTCCTGGTTGCTGGCGACGGTGCACTCCACCGTGGGTGAAGACGAGCGCTGGCTGGCGGGCGCACTCTCCTGCTTGCAGTTCCTGGAGCGCCACGGCTTCGATAAGGACGGCCGCATGTTCTTCCTGGTGACCGCCGACGG
>DASCMO010000063.1:0-38032 GCA_036010965.1 Planctomycetota bacterium
GCGCATCGGCTACCTGCCGGAGGACTCGCCCTTCCCCGGCGAGCTGTCGGCGCGCGCGGCCCTGGAATTGCTGGGCACCCTGGGGGGCATGGCGCGCGCCGAGGTGCGCGCGCGCGGCGACGAGCTCCTGGCGCGGGTCGGCCTGGCGGACCATGCGCGCCTCTCCCTGCGCCGCTTTTCGCGCGGCATGACGCGCCGCTTCGGCCTAGCCCAGGCCTGGCTCCAGTCGCCCGAGCTGATCTTGCTCGACGAGCCCAGCGCGGGGCTGGACGGGCAGGGCTTCGAGGTGCTCGACGACCTGCTCAACGAGGCGCGCGGCCGGGGTGCAACGGTCGTGCTCTCCTCGCACCTCTCGACCGATGTGCATGAGCGCTGCAGCGACCTGGCGCTGTTGCTGGGAGGCCGGGTGGCCGCCCGCGGCACACCGGCCGAACTGCTCTCGCGACCCGGACACTGGCGCCTGGAGATCGAGGCCCTCGAGGCGCCGGAGTTGGAAGCGCTGAGCGCGTGGATCGCCGAGCGCGGTGGGCGGGTGAGCGCACAGGCTCCGGGAGGGCGCACGCTGCTCGACCTCTACCGCTCGTCGGCCACCGACGATCAGGGCGCTCGAGGCTGACGCGCGCGAGGGGCCCCAGGCGATCCTGGGCGGGCGCGTGCCGAGTTCCTATCCTCGCCCTCCGTGCTGGCGAATCGCTCTCTGCTGCTGCTCGCCCTGCGCCGCGCCCTGCACCCGGGACTGGGGGCGGCGGCGCTGGTGCTGGCCGGCGCATTGCTTCTCTTCGGGAACGGTACGAGCGGACTCGAGGTGGGAGCGGAGAACGCGTCGCACATCGAGCGCGCCCTCGCACGGCAAGCGATGTGGACCGCCTTGACCCTGCTCGTCGCGCCGGTCCTGGCGATCGGCGCGGCACGCGTCGTGGGGCGCTGGCGCGCGGGAGAGGCGGCCTGGCTGGCGGCGCGCGCCGCGCCGCCGCGGGTGACCCTGACCTCCACCTGGCTCGGCCTGCTGGCGGGCGCCGCAGTGGCCTCGCTCGGTGTCGCCCTCGCCGCTGAAGCCGGGGCCGGGACGGACAGCACGCCGCGAGCCCTGCGCGCGGCGGGAGTCCTGCGGGCGAACCCATGCGAGACCCCGGCGGGAGGGGCTGCCGTGCGCTGGCTCTCTCCGGCTCCCGACCCGTTCGCCCCGGGCAGCCGCGCGCGACTGTCCCTCGACCTGTGGGCCCAGAGCGGTCCCGCTGCCCAGGTCACGCTTTCGGTCGAGCGCGCTGATGGAGGAGGGCGGGCGGTCGTCGAGCGGCGCCTGGCCCGGGCCGCGATCCTGGAGATCGACTTGCCGCCGGGAGAGGGCGAGCTGGTCTTCACTCTCGAGCGCGTGGGCGAGGGCGCGAGCGTGGTCCTCGAGCGGCCCGAGCTGATCCTGCTCGTTCCCGCCGCGAGCGAGCGCCTGGCTAGCGTCGAGCTGGCTTGCCGGCTGCTGCTGGCCCTGGCCTGCTGGACGGCCCTCGGCCTGGGCTTCGGCGCCTGGATGAGCGCGCCCGGAGCCGTGTTGGTCCTGGCCGGCGCCCAGGCGCTCGTCTGGCTGGCCGCCGATCCCTCCCAGCTCTGGCTCCCGGCGGTCGACCTGGGCGCGGCCCTGAGCTGGGTCGGCGAGGGCGTCGTGCCCCCCGCCCTGGCGCCCGCGGCCTGGCTGGGCTCGGTGGCCTGGGTGGCGCTGGGACTGGGCGTCGCACGCCTGGGTCTCGCGCGCGGAGGAGGAGCGGTTTGAACAGCGCCTTGCGAACGCGACGCCTCGCGGCATGGGGTGGCGTGATCGCCCTCGCCCTGGCGCCCGTTCAATCCACGCCCGAGCAGTCGCCCACACCCCTCGGCCGCCTGCTGGGTCCCATCGGAACCCTGGCGGCGACGGTGCAGTGGGTACGGGTGGACGCGGCCCTCGACGCCGGTCGCCCGCAGCGCGCCTACGCCCTCGCCGAACTCGCCCTGGCCCTCGACCCCGCCGCCGCCGGAGGCTGGCTGCACCTCGCGCGACACCTGGCCTACCAGCGCGGATCAGCCGAGGTCGAGGCGATCGCCGAGCGCAGGACCCAGTGGGTACGCCGGGCGCTTGGAGTGCTGGCACGCGGTGAGGGACGCGCGCGCCATCCCCACCTGCTGCGCTTCGAGCGCGGACTCCTGCTCCTGCACGTGGGGCTCTCCGACGGCGCAGTGCCGTGGCCGGGTGGCGTGGAGGCGGCTCTCGAGGAGGCCGCGCAGGCCATGGAGGAGGCAGCGGCCATGCACCGCGCGGCGCGAGGGCAGGAGGCTGGCTTCTCCCTGGAAACCCCCCGCGCGCCCGGCCAGGACGAGTAGCATTCCCGCCATGCTGGCTCTCGTGATGGATGGCTTCCCCCAGTGGGCCGACCTCTTGGTTGACCGCTCCCACTACGTCGGCCCGTTCGTGCTGCTCTTCCTATGCGGATTCGGCCTGCCCCTGCCCGAGGAGGTGACCTTGATCGGCTCGGGGATCCTGCTCTACCGCCAGGAGGTCGAGTTCCTGCCGATCACGATCGTCTGCGGGACGGCCATCCTGCTGGGAGATTCGATCCCCTACTGGCTCGGCCGGCGCTACGGGATGTCGGCCCTGCGCGTGGGGTGGGTGTCGCGCATCCTGCACCCCGAGCGCTTCGCCCTGATCGATCGCCGCTTCAAGGAGCATGGGAACTGGGTCACCTTCACCTGCCGCTTCCTGCCCGGGATCCGCATCCCCGGCTATTTCACTGCGGGAACCCTGGGCATGCCCTTCTGGCGCTTCCTGGTGCTCGACCTGATCGGGGTGGTGATATCGGTCCCGACCTCGATCTGGCTCGCGTGCATCGGCGCCCACGAGGTCCAGGACCTGCACCAGCGGATGAACGAGACCCTGCACCTGATCCTGGCCTTCGCCCTGGTCTCGGGGATCCTGATCCTCGTGATGCGCCAGCGGATGCGCCTGCGGGCACGCCAGGCGGCCCAACTGAACGAGGAAGGGAATGCGAGCGCATCGAGCGCCTCGGCGGGGGGCGCAATCGGCGATCGAGACGGGTAGAATCTCGCCCAAAGTGTCTGGGGTGTAACGGCTCCAGACACACCCGAACTTCACATCCCAGCCATCGCCGCCCGAAGCGGCACCCAGCCCCCGAACCCGATGCCTGCATCCTTGCCCGCAGCCAGCGCTCTTGTGAACCTGAACACCTTCGTCTGCGCCTCCGCCCTGGCCCTCGTCTTCGCGCTCTTCCTGTACCGCAGGATCATGAGCTACGACCAGGGCTCCGAGCGCATGATCGAGCTCTCGAAGATGATCCAGGATGGCGCCGCCGCCTTCCTGAAGGCCGAGTACCGCTGGCTCGCGGTGTTTGTGGTCGTGGTCGCGGCGGCGATCGGGATCTCGAGCGAGGACGGCGGGCTGGGTCCGAAGACCGCAGTGGCGTTCGTCGCCGGCGCGGTGGCCTCCGCCCTGGCGGGCTACTTCGGCATGCACACCGCGACGCGCGCCGCGGTCAGGACCACCCACGCGGCGAAGACCAGCCTACAGGACGCCCTGAAGGTCGCCTTCGCCTCGGGCACCGTGATGGGCATGAGCGTCGTCGGCCTCGGCCTGCTGGGCGTGGTCGGCTTCACGATGTTCTACTCCGGTGGCGAGGCCATCACGGAGACGGTCCTGCAGCAGGTGCTGGGCTTCAGCTTCGGCGCCTCCTCCATCGCGCTCTTCGCGCGCGTGGGCGGCGGCATCTTCACCAAGGCCGCTGACGTCGGCGCGGACCTGGTTGGCAAGATCGAGGCCGGCATCCCCGAGGATGACCCCCGCAACCCCGGCACGATCGCGGACAACGTCGGCGACAACGTGGGCGACGTGGCGGGCATGGGCGCCGACCTGTTCGAGTCCTACGTCGGCTCGGCGATCGCCGCCATGACCCTCGGGGCCTTCCTGGGAGGCGCCCACGCCGAGCAGCTCGTGCTCCTGCCCCTGGCCATCGCCGCCTTCGGCATCGTGGCCTCGGTGGTCGGCACCTTCTTCGTCTCTGCCAAGGACGAGCACTCCCTCCACGCCGCCCTGTTCCGCGGCCTGATCGTGGCCTCCGTGCTCGTCGCCGGGACCGCCTGGTGGTTGACGCACCAGGCCCTGGACTTCTCCGGCCTGATGATCGGCGACAAGGCCGTGACTTCAACGGGGCTCTTCCTGGCCATCATCTCCGGTCTGGCCGTGGGCGTGATCATCGGCAAGATCACCGAGTACTACACGGCCATGGAAGCCAAGCCGGCCCAGTACATCGCCGCGCAGTCGGAGACGGGCCCGGCCACCAACATCATCCACGGCCTGGCCACGGGGATGGAGTCGGTTGCCTTGCCGGTGCTCTTCATCTGCCTCGCCATCTTCCTCTCCTATCACTTCGCCGGCGTGTACGGCGTCGCGATCTCGGCCGTGGGCATGCTCTCCACCCTGGGTATCTCCCTCGGCGTGGACGCCTACGGCCCTGTGGCAGACAACGCCGGCGGCATGGCCGAGATGGCGGAACTCCCGCCGGAAGTGCGCGAGCGTACCGACGCGCTCGACGCCGTCGGCAACACGACCGCCGCCATCGGCAAGGGCTTCGCGATCGGCTCGGCAGCCCTGACCGCCCTGGCACTCTTCAGCGCCTTCTGCGCCGCGGCCGGCGCGGGCGAGGAGCCCCTGGTCCTTAACATCAACAATCCCAAGGTGATGATCGGGATGCTGATCGGCGGCCTGCTGCCGTTCCTCTTCAGCGCGATGACCATGCGCGCGGTCGGCAAGGCGGCCTTCGAAATGGTCGAGGAGATCCGGCGCCAGTTCCGCGAGATCCCCGGGATCCTGGAGGGCACCGGAAAGCCCGAC
The DNA here is from genome assembly GCA_036010965.1 of Planctomycetota bacterium. Classification (GTDB taxonomy): domain Bacteria; phylum Planctomycetota; class UBA1135; order UBA1135. The sequence goes on from DASCMO010000063.1 coordinate 4,871, forward strand.
CCGGCGCGCTGTGTCGAAATCTCCACCAAGGGATCGCTGAAGCAGATGATCCTTCCCGGCGCCCTGGCGGTCATCGCTCCGATCCTCGTCGGACTGTGGGACGTCCAGGCTCTGGGCGGCATGCTCGCCGGCGCCCTGGTGACGGGCGTCATGATGGCGATCTTCATGGCCAACGCCGGGGGAGCCTGGGACAACGCGAAGAAGTACGTCGAGAACGGCGCCCACGGCGGCAAGGGTTCCGAGGCTCACAAGGCGGCGGTGGTCGGCGACACGGTCGGCGACCCCTTCAAGGACACCTCCGGCCCGTCCCTCAACATTCTCATCAAGCTGATGACGGTCGTCTCCCTGGTGTTCCTGCCCTGGTTCATCTGACCCCACGACCGCCCTCGGAGCGCCAGGATAGAGTCGGGTCGCCTGACGGTGGCCCGGTCAACCTGCGCCAAGAAGCAATCAGGAGCCGAGACATCGAGCCCAAGCAACTCGCCGCCACAGCGGCCAAGCACGCCTGGCTGAAGAAGGGCGATGACATCCGTGTCTACCAGGTCACGGACCAGCTGCGCATCGCCGACTACTTCGTCCTGATCACGGCCTTGAATCGCCCGCACGTCAAGGCTGTCCACCAGGAATTGCACGTGAGCTTGAAAGCGGCAGGGGAGACCTGCGCCAAGGCTGAGGGCGCTGACGTGGGCTGGTGGGTACTCATGGACTACCTGGATGTTGTGGTGCACATCCTCCAGCCCGAGGCGCGCGCGTACTACGACCTCGATCACCTCTACGGTGAGTGCCCTGAGCTGGACTGGCAGTCGATCGAGACGCCAGGACTTCCCGAAGAGACCGAGCGGATCGCGGAGTAGCTCCGCGGGGCGATCATCCCGGAAGTTTCCTGGTGATGGCGCCTTGTTTCTTCCGATGTCAGGGAGCGGTAGGTTACGCGCAGTCGTGGTTCCTCCCAGCGCGTGACCCCTGGAGTGCAAGACATGGAGTGGTTCGAGTGGAGCGATGAGGCCTTCGGTCTCGCCCGTGAGCGGAGTTCTCCCGTGTTCCTGTTCGTGAAGGCCTCCTGGTGTCGCTGGTGCCGCGAGCTGGAGCACGAGGTGCTCGCCGACGAGGCCGTGGCCACGCTCCTCTCCGAGCGCTACATCTCCATCCTGGTGGACAAGGATCGGCGACCGGATATCGAGGCGCGTTACACACGGGGCGGCTGGCCCACCCTCGCCTACCTGGACGACACCGGCGAGGTCCTGGCGGTCGACAACTTCATGGAGGCCGAAGACCTCGCCGCACGCCTGGAACTCGTGGCGTCGTACTACGCCGAGAGCCGGGACGAGATCCGCGAGCGGATCGAACGCGAGCGAGACGAGATGGAGCGCCTGGAGCGTCCAGCAGCCATCCGCTCTACTCCCGCCGCTCTCGGTTCGCCCACCGCCGCCCTTTCCCTCGACATCGTCGATGATGTCGCCCGAACGGTCAGCCGCACCGCGGACCCCATCCATGGAGGATGGGGCAGCCGGCACAAGTTCCCCCACCCCGAAGCGATCGATTTCGCCCTGGTGCGCTGGTCACAGACCGGCGCCCAGGAGATGCTCGACACGGTCCGGCGCACCCTGCGACGTATGCAAGCCGGCGAGATCCACGACTCCGTCGAGGGTGGCTTCTACCGCTACGCGACGCAGCCGGACTGGAGTGTCCCTCATCACGAGAAGATGCTCGACAGCAATGCCCAGCGCGCGTTCGCCTACCTGGATGCGGCCCAGGCCCTGGGCGAAGAGAGCTTTGCGGAGACGGCCAAGGGCGTGCTCTCCTGGATGACCGAGACCCTGCTCGACGAGACCAGCGGCGCATTCCGCGGCAGCCAGGACGCGAACCCTGCCTACGCGCACCTCGACACGATCGAGGCGCGGCGTGCCAAGGGCGCGCCGCCGTGCGACCAGACCATATTCGCCAACTGGAACGCCCAGGCGGTCACGACCCTGTTGAAGGCCGGCGTGGTCCTCGACGATGCGCGGTGGACGCGCACAGCGCTCGACGCGATGGACTTCCTGCTCGAACACCTCTTCGACGAACGCGCGGGGATGTTCCACTACTGGGACGGCGCTCCGCACCTCCCCGGAATGCTGTCCGACCAGGCCTACACCTTGCAGGCGCTCGTGGCGGTCACGCAGTACACGGGCCGCAACGAGTACCTCGATGCGGCCGAGTGCCTGGCGAAGCTCGCCGTGGAGCACTTGAAGTCGGCCTCCGGCGCCTTCTACGACACGCGCCACGACCCCGGGGCTCGAGGCGGCATGAGGGAGCGCAACCGCTCGATCCTCGAAAACTCGGTCATGGCGGAGAGCCTCCTGCGATTGAGCTGCCTGGCCCACGACCACGACTACGAGGACAGCGCGCGGGAAGCGCTGGGCGCCTTCGTCAGCGACTACCGACGCTACGGCCACTATGTCTCGGGCTACGCGCGGGCGGTGGACCTGCTGTTCAACGAGCCCGTTCGTGTGACGATCGTCGGCCCGCGGGAGGACCCCCTGACCCGCGCCCTGGTTCGCGCCGCTCTGCGCCCCTACGTGGCCAGTCGCGTGGTGCAGACCATCGATCCCGTCGAGGATGCGGCGCTGAGAGAACGATTGGGCGTGAGCTGGCCCATGGAAGGCGCGCGCGCCTTCGTCCAACGTGGCCGCGAAAGCTATGCCGAGACCAGCGACCCCGCACGACTGCCGGCGGTCATGACGCGCACCGAGCGGGGATCCTGATTCGCGCGACGAGCGTCAGGAACGCGCGCTCATCAGCGGCAGGATCGTCTCGTCGAGGCGTTCAAACAGTCGACCCGTGGCGCGCACGTCTCGCAGACAGTACTCGCCGATGTCCTCGATGCGGCCCGCGCGGTAGGCAGGCCCTACCTGGCTCCCGTCGATCGATCCCTTGGGGCTCTCGATGTCAAAACGCCGGCACCAGTAGTCGAGGGAATAGCGGTCCCGAGTCGCGCCGAAGAAGCTCAGAGCGTCGAACAGGTCACAGTGCTCCGCCATGCTGTAGCGATAGGGCAGGAGGTTGCGAGAGGGACGCAGACCGAGCTGGGCGGAGCGCACCATGAGCATCGGACCGTCGTAGCCACGCCCGTTGTAGCTGACCAGCCGTGGCGGACGCCCCCCGCCGGCGGGCGAGCCAACCTTGTTCCAGAACATCTCGATCACGGCGCGCTCGTCGCCACGGTAGATCTTGGAGTCGGGGACCTTCTCCCACTCGTGCTCGGAATCGCCCTCCTGCTCGCCCTCGAGCAGCAGCAGGCCGCGGTCCGCCTCGATCGACCAGAGGGCGATCGCGATGATCTTGCCCATGCCAGGGAAGAGAGCCGTGCGCTCGGGAACGGACTCCCGCCGCTCGGGATTGCGCTCGCGGTTTACCAGGTAGCCGCGGGTGATCTCATCGACCTCCTCCCACGGGAAGCCGGCCACCTCGATATCGAACACCAGGGTGCTCATCGGCCCCAGGCTACGCGAGCACAGCCCGGGAACCAGTGGGAGGGCGGACTATTCGAGCAGCAGCGGCATACGCCGCCGAGCGTTGCGCATCGTGCGATGCCCGACGATCAGGATCAGGGCCAGCCAGCACGCGCCCTGGGCAGGGCCCGGCGGCCGGGCGCCGTCGACCAGCACGGTATGGCAACCACCTCCGCCCTCGGGGACGAACTCGCTGAAGCTGAAGCCCGCCTCCAGGATTCCGCTCTGGCCGGTGGCCGACTGGACGAGCACGGAGGCCTCACCCGCGAGCGCCGCGGGGGTGGTGACCTCGATTTCGTTCGGCCCCAGGACGGTGACCGAGGGAGCGGGGAAGCCGCCCAGACCCGTCTCGAGGTTGGCGGCAAAGACGACCGTCTGGATGTCCCCCAGGCCCGCACCCTCGATACGGATAGTCTCGCCGCCGCCGGCGCTGGCAACCCCCGGAGCGACTCCGGCGACCGAGGGATCGGGGGCGTTCACGTAGCGAAACGCACCCGTGATGCTGCCGATGCCGTCGGCGGTCTGTACTTCAATCGTGAGCGGTCCGGTGGGTACTCCGCCTTGCGTGGTGACCACCAGTTTTTCCGGGGAGACCCATTCAACCGGCCCTTGATCGATCCCGCCGATGCGGACCTGCAGGCCCCGACGCTTGAAGTGCGCACCGACCAGCACTACCTCGGTCCCGCCTCCTAACTGGCCCGCAAGGGGAAAGACGCTTCCCAGGGTGGGCACATCGAAGAACTGAAACCCGTTCTCCAGCCGCCCCTCCACGCCGGAAGGGTCGATCACGACCACGTCCGAGAGACCGCCCGCCCCGGACAGAGCCGTGAGTTCGATCGTGGTGTCCGCGAGGACGGTGCAGCCGCCCGGTTCTCCGTCCTCGTACACGATGCCACCCAGGACGACTCGCGCTCCGGGCCGGAAGCCCGAGCCGGTGATCGTCAGGGCAAAACCCCCGCCGTTGTCTCCCTGATTGGGGCTCACGAAGATGACCTCCGGATCCCGCGGTGTGATCTCGAGACCTCCCGTCAGGATGTCGATCTCCCCATTCACGCCCGCGACGGTCAGGTCGAGGTGGCCGGCCGGGGCCTGCGCCGGCACTTGCACGCCGAACGCGACTCGATTCAGGTACCAGGTGACGCCCGAGAGGGTGACGGTCGGGTCGCTGCACACCAGGGTCGAACCCGGGGCGAGGCCCGCGCCGCGCACAGAGAGGGCGGTGGTCTCGCCGGCGATGCAGCGCAAGGGATAGCGGTCGGTGTTACGCCCCAGGTCGATCGCGACGTCGTCGCCCACCACCACAGCACCGATGTCCGCCTGCCCGCCGGATGCGACGGTCACGTGGCCGTGGACGGTGCTCTCGAAGTCAGCCTGAACAACCCAGCCCGCCCCCAGGTTGGCGGCCGAGACCGGAGCGTCGAGCGGGTTGGCGTACAGCTCGTAGGTTCCTCCAGCGAGGCCCGCCAGGGAAAATGCGCCCGCGATGTCGGTCAGGGTCGCTCCCGCCGTGCGGCCGGCAGAGTCCCGCACGACGACGTGCGCCCCAGGGACCGGGGCGCCGTCGAGCGCTCGCTCCACCCGCCCGCTGACGAGGGCCGTGGAGCCCGCGGGGTAGACAGCCCGCATGGCGTTCTCCTCGTCGCGCGAGAGGCTGCGGTGCAGGATGACGCTCGGATCGACGTAGGGGTACATCGTCCCGCCGACAAACCCGGTGTGGTCGAGGCCCAGCAGGTGCCCCAGCTCGTGGGCCGCGATGTCCTGGATGTCGAACCCGTCGCCGTCGGTCGAGAAGCTGTAGGAGTCGCCGTTGAACAGAACGTCGGCGCCCGCGATCCGTCCATCGGAGAAGAACCATACGGGAGTGATCGCCACGGCGCTTGAGCCCTGGGGGAAATAGCCCGACGAGTTGTCCTCGTCGAAGACCATCAAGTTGAGGTCGAACTGCTCCCAGTCCGTACGGTCACGCTGGGCGGGATCGGTGTCCTCGACGAGCTGCGCGGAGATGTCCGATACGCCGTTCCAGGCGGCGATCGCGCTCCGCAAGGCCGCGGCGTCGCTCCCGTCTTGAACGTTGTCGGAACCCGCCGACTGGATGACGACGCCGATGTTCTGGGGGGCGGGCCAGAAGAGCGGGTTGCCGTTGTCAGGGTGCCGCAAGCGCACGTGGGCGGTGACGGCCAGGGCAGCCAGGGCTGTCACGCCCGCGACGAGGGCGATGCGTCGGAAATCGAGGCCCCTCAACGCTGCTCCTCGCCGGCGGCGATGCGGGCCTCTCGCGAGGCCGCCGCGGCGTGGATCGCAGCCACGGTCTCGGAGTAGTCGAAGAACCCCAGTCGACTCGGTTGGTGGATCGTTCCGCTGGTCGGGTCGACCAGGGACAGCTCGCTGTGGTTCCGCACCAGACGTCGTCGGCCGTCGAAATCGGTGAGTACGCGGAACTTGCCCTGGGCCAGCCCGACCGGGACGCGGATTCCGGTGGCGCCGGGGCGCGAGAGGAACAGGAGCACGTCCTCGCCCTTGGCGATGACGGGCATTCCCGGGAGCATCATGCCGCGGCCGTCTGACAGGGTCCCACCGGGGATACGCACGCGGCGCAGGATCTGGTCGGGCCCCCAGAAGGTGCGCTCGACGGCGATGCGGTAGGTGGTCTCGATCCGCCCGCGGGAGTCCTGGCGGACGCTCCGTTCGAGGACGCGCCCCTCGAGGATGAGGTCGGACTGATCGACGAGGTCCGGGATGTCCATCCGGATTGCGGTGCCGGCGTCGATCTGACCGGGAGTGCGCAGCCATACGACGGCCATCGACAGGAACAGAGCGGCGAGGGCAATGTGTACGGACCGGCTCATGACGGTAGAGACTTCTGGAGGGGGACTCCCGGGCCTGTGAGGACGGTGGACGGCCCCGGGGTATGGTCGCTATTCGGCGGTTCTGCCCCCGATTCTTGAGCCCCGGAGCGCTGCTCTTGGCCACCTGGAACTTCCTTCCGGGTCCACTTCCTGCGAGGGGCCCTGGCGGGGTCTTGACTGCGCCTCCCCGGGTGAAAGGCCAGCGGCGATCTCCCGCCGTTCGCGCGCCGCCGCGGTGGTCTGCCTGGGATAGATTTCTTCAGGGGAACACCACCCCCGGCCGCCCTGGGCGGAGCCTCACGATGGATCCCGAAACCCTGCTCAACCAGCTCTGCGAACGCCACGGAGTGTCGCGCAACGAGGGCTATCGCCTCCTGCCACTGGTGCGCTGGGCCCTGCGCGGTCCCGACGACACGCGCGAGAAGATCCTGGCCGTGGTCGAGCAGACCCTCGCCATGCGCGCTGGAAATCACGAGAACGACGGGACCCTGGAGCTGGCCGCCGACCGCGCCATCCTGGCGGCGGTGGCCCGCGTCCTGCACGACTGGACCCCCAGCACGGGCCTCATCGACACGGCCGAGGACGACGAGTACGGGGAAGTGGGCTAGCGTTCAGCTGAACAGGGCCTACTACGACTCTGCCCTCCTTGCGGAGACGAAGAGGTCTTCGTCTCGCTGCGGGCCTTTTTCACCGGGCTGCTAGCGAGCGAGGGCGGCGGCGACGATCTGGCGCGTGAAGCCCTCGTGACCGGCCGGGTCGTGGGCCAGGATGATGTCGGCGGTGCCCGGATCGCTCGCGGGGTAGTAGACGCCGCAGTTGGGGTTGATCTCGAGCATGAAGGGCGTGCCGGCGCGACTGACGCGGATGTCGCAACGACCGAAGCTCGTACCGTCGAGGGCCGTGAAGAAACGGGCCGACTCCTCGCGCAGGCGTCGCGCCAGCGCCGCATCGGCGATCGGCGTGCACTCCAGGCCGTCGTAGTCCGTCCACTTCAGCTTGGAGTGCTTGAAGGACTCGCCAATCGGGAAGCGGTACTGGATCGGTGTGTAGGTGGTGGGCCGCGTCGGATTCTCGGGATCCTCCGCCACGAGCACGGAGTACTCGACGCCGTCGATGTACTCCTCGATCAAGGCGGCGCCGTGGCGCGTCATGATCTTGCGCGCCTGAATGCGCAGGCCCTCGGGGCTTCGGACGCGGGAGTTGCGAGAGAGGTCCACGCTGGCGTAGCTGTTGTAGTGCTTGACGAACAGCGGGAAGCGCAGGGTCTTCGAGGCGCGTTCCACATCCTCGGCGGTCCGGGCCAAGACGGAGGCTGGCGAGGCGACGCCGACCCGAGCACAGGCATCCTTCATCTCCAGGCGCGTGGGTTCGTAGAAGCCCGACGTGGCGCCGGTGAAGGGAACTCCGTGGCGCTCGAGCGCCCGCACGACCTCGACGCCCGGGATCTCCTGGCCCTCCGCCCCGTCGCACAAGTTGAAGAACAGGTCGAACCCGCGCTCGATCTGACGCTCAACCGCGGCCACGGAGGTGTGCTTGTCCTCCAGGACCTCCAAGTGCCACCGATCGTCGGGCAAGAACGGTCGCGGATCGCATGGCCAGTCGTCGGCTGGGAATGGAACCGTGTCGAGGTGCTGGTTCGTGAGGAGGCAGATGCGCACGACGGGATGATAGCCGTTGACACGACCCAATCCCCGTCCTGGAAGAGGGCCCACTGCGCTCCTATCGCGCCGATGGACGACACCGGCGCGCGGCGTGGTGAGCGTAGGACCGACGGGGTCGTACGCCCGCGCTTCGCGGACACGCGCTACGGGCAGAAGTGCAGGCGCAAGGCGTCAGACAGGTTGTAGCCCGCTCCTCCAGCGCTGGGGTCGCGATACCAGAACTGGAAGAACCAGGTGCTCCCCGCAGTGATCTGCCCACTCGATTGCGGCGGATTGGTGTAGTCCACCAAATAGGAACACGTGCCGGTGCCCGTGGAAACCACACCCAGTCGATAGGCACCACCCGACACACAGCGGTTTCCGTTGCCGAAGGGGATCTGGCTGGCGTTGGGACCGTAATAGAAGAGGCCCATCTGGCTGGCCGGTAGATCGGCGGAAACCAGGCGCAGGTTGTTCGCAGAGATGTTCAGGCTGTTCTGATGGTAGATGACGGCCCCCGCCCCGACGGAGTTGGGCATCAGAGGACAGTAGGAATACGCAGCATCGCTCGGACACCCCATGGTCATGACCTGGACCTTGCCGATCCCACTCCAGAACGGAGGCCAGACCGACGAACCCGGCGACGTGGCGATGAAATCCGGATAGCCGTCGCCGTTGACATCCCCACCGCCCGTCACAGCCCAGCCCATGTTCGTGGTATCGGCGTGTGTGAGAAGCGTGTCGCCATCGGCCGCCGAGTAGATGTGAAACCTGTTCCGCATGGCCTCGCCAGCGATCACATCGGTGACACCATCCTGGTTCACATCCCCCACTGGAGCCACTGAGCACCCCAGCATCGAATCGCACGAACCCTCCCAGCGCTGCAGGAGGCTCCCGTTCGAGCCTGAGACGAGATCCACACGCCCATCATCCCAGCAGTGAAGCGATCCGTGCCCGCGAGCACCGATGACGACATCGCTGCGACCATCACCGGTCACGTCCCCCATCCCGGCGATGGACCATCCGAACTCCATGCCCTCCGTGTGCCCCTCGAGGCTGTAGAGCAAAGACGCGGTCGCTCCGGAGTAGACGGACACCTTGCCCATGTCAGGCAAATAAACGAAGTACCTCGGCGCGCCACAAGCCAGGTCTGCGACGCCATCGCTGTCCACATCACCGATGTCAGCGACGCTGTGGCCGTACCTCCCACTGCCTTGCAGCGTCGCGAGCAAGACACCGGTGACCCCGTTGTGGACACTCACTCTGTTCGCGCCTGGTGCACCAACGACGATGTCGCGCCGTCCATCACCCGACCAATCTCCAATGGAGCACAGGGCGGCGCCGAACTCTCCAGAGCCCGTCAGTTCGAGCAGCAGGGCGCCGGTCGCACCGGAAAAGAGCTTCGCGCGTCCACCCCCGGGTGCGCCGACGAGGATGTCGCCCACACCATCGAGATCCGAATCCCCCCCAGAAGCCACAGCGTAGCCGAACTCGCGGTTCGCCTGCGAACCGTGGAAGGTGTGTAAGACGGTGCCGTTGGTCCCGCTGAAGACCGTCGCCATGCCCGCGTCCACTCCCCCGCTGCCGTCGCCGGGACTCCCCACGATCCAATCGTCCTGTCCGTCTCCATCCAGATCATCGAGGAATGCCACGGACCATCCGAAGCCGTCACCTGCCGTAGCGCCGGTCGCTTCAAACAGAACGGTCTGCGCGATCCCGGCGAGTTGCATGGCGACCAACGCCATCGTCGCCGAGGCCGCCCGCGTCAGCACCGGGCACGCGAAGAGTTCGGAATTGGAACGGCGACAAGAGACTCTCATGATGGCTACCCCTGAAACCCACTGTACGGCAGTAGCCACTGTACGGCAGTAGTCGGTCCGCAGAGAAACACCCCTCCTGCACGGAGCCAAAAACGACCTCCACTGCACTGCGCGACGGTTTCGACGCCCGTGATGGCCCCCAGAGCATTGAGGCCGGAGGCGCGCAGGATGAGGATGACGGCCTCACTCGGGGACGGCGCTGCCGGCAGAGACCGCCAGGAAGCAGGCGAGTACTGAGCGAATAGGGGCGCTTATGGCGCTTGTGCTCCATCGAAGCGGGGAGCGGGGTCGGGCGGGGCCTTCGAGAGGGGACTGATCGTCCATCCCACGCACGCCGACAGCAAGAACGAGGGCGGGAGCTCCCCGAGGTTTGCGAGGAACAACCCCGCGTTGATGATCGCCTTCCACGCTCCTTGGCGGATCACGACGTTGATGTCGCCGCGCGGTTCCTTGTAGGGGCGGTAGGGCTTCTTCTTGTTGTGACGCATCGCCACGAACCGCGGCCCCCGATCCACGGGGTCGCCCTCGAGCAGCGCCATCAAGCAGCGACCGCTCGAGCCGTTCTCATGGGGAGCGCTGACGACATCGAGCACCGTGGGCATCACATCGACGAGTGAGACGGGTATTCCGACGCGCCTGCCGGCACGGGCGCCACCGGGGGGGTGCACGAACAGCGGGACGCGGATCAGCTCCTCGCGCACGGACTGATCGTGCTGCCGGCCGTCGTGCTCGGCCATCTCCTCGTCGACCCCCCCGACCTGCGTCCACTCCGCGCGCAGGGTGCCGATCCACAGGATCACGACGTCCGGCGGGCGCTCGGGCTCGCTCTCAGCGCCGCAGCTCGTCCCGACGAGGGCGAGTGCGCACACGGCGATCCTCAGGTCGAGTTGGGAGCTCATCGCTCGTGGACGATCGTGATCCCCCGCGCCGGGTCCATGGAAGCGGGAGTTCCGTGACCGGGCGGTCTGCGCCGGTAGACTCAGCCCTCAATGGGACTCGGTCGCTGGTATGAGTATCGCGTGTTGCCGCGCTGCATCGACCTGGGGATGCGCGGAACGATGTTCCGCGATCTCAGGCCGACCTGCGTTGGGAAGGCACGGGGCCGGGTGCTCGAGTTGGGCTTCGGCTCTGGGCTGAACCTCCCCCACTACTCCGCGGAGGTCAGCGAGGTGATCGCCGTCGACCCGGCCATGCTGGGCCGCAGGCTGGCGCGCAGGCGGATCGCCGACGCCCCCTTCCCCGTGCACTTCGCGGAGCTCGATGGGGACCATCTCGGGATCGATGACGCGTCGGTCGATTGCGTCGTGAGCACCTGGACTCTGTGCACGGTCCCCAATGCCGCCCGCACCCTGGCCGAGATCGAGCGCGTCCTCAAGTCCGGCGGGAGTTTCCGTTTCCTCGAGCACGGCCGCGCTCCCGACTCCTCCGTCGCGCGCTGGCAGGACCGGCTCAACCCGATCCAAGGCTGCCTCTTCGGCGGCTGCCAGCTCGACCGCAGGATCGACGAACTGGTCGAGACCGCGCGCATCGGCGAGGTGAGCTGCGAGACCTTCTACGCCGGGCGGCCGCGCGTGTTTACCTTCCACTACCGGGGCTCGACCACCAAGGAAGGCTGACGGCTCGGGAAGGTCAGGAGTCCCGCGCCTGTTCGATCCGCGCCTCCACGGCCTCGAGCTGTCGGCGCAGCCCGGCGGCCTCCTCGTGCAAGGCGCGCAGGTGCTGCTCGCGCTCCTCGGCGGTCGGCGGAGGGGCCACGTAGCCATGGGGCGGGATGCTGAAGAGCGACCGTGCGAGCCAGGAGGCGGTGAACACGACCGGCGTCATGGCCAGTCGCGGCAGGAAGAGGAAGGAGCGCGTCGCCGCGCCGCGTACCGGTTCCTCCCAGAGCCACTCGTGGGCGTCCTTGCCCGCATCGTCGACGACCGAGGCGGGGTGCACGACGACGACGTCGACGACCCCGAGGGTCACGGCCAGGGGGGCGGTGGCGATCTTGGTCGCCGTCGCGGCTTCCGCTCCTCCCAGGGCTTCACCCGACCAGGTGACGAGCGGCGTGTTGTCGGGGTTCGTGAAGGCGCAGGCGCTGCAGGCCAACAGGAGCGCGAGGGAACTGATGCGGTACGACATGGCGTTCACTCCCCGACAGCGCAGTGCAGGCCCCAGGCGAACACGAAGACGACGGGCGTGGCCGCGAGCTTGGGCAGGAAGATGGCCGCCTGGTAGAAGGTCGAGCCCCGCGGATCCCTCCAGAGCAGGTCGCCGGTCGAGTCCCAGGCCGTGGGCGCGGTGAGGGCGGGGTGGGCGACGAAGGTGTCGACGAGACCGTGACCGCGACCGGCTCGGGCCCGGCCTCATCGGTGTGGTCGTGGGAGTGGTCGTGCGGATGGTCGTGGTCGGCCGAGCCGTGCCCGCAGGCGGCGAGGAACAGGGGCGCCGCCCAGAGCAGGGCGAGCGGGAGTGGGCGGGATCGGCCGTGGGCGCGGAGCGATTGCGCGGGTCGAACAGACGCGAGAAGGGGCATGGAGAGACCTCCGGGTGGCGGCGAGCGCCGGTGCCGCCGGCGCTCACGAACAGGGATCGAACGAGGCCGCAAGCGGCCCACGACGACGGTCGGAGGTGCCGACCTAGCAGCGCAGCCGGACGCTCTTGAGGGCGAGCAGGTGCGGTGGCTCCGGCGAGCCGCGCGAGGCCCGCCGGGTGGCGAGGTCGCCGTGACCGCGGGACGTGGCGGGCGCCGGCACGGCGGGCGGTGCGGCCGCGGGACCCGGCGGCGGGGGAGCGTTCCCGTCCTCCACCCGTGAACAGGGCGTGGAGACGACGATCAGCAGATCGGTGCAAGCGTCGCAGTCGCTCGCGCCGTCGTCCTGCCCAGCGACCTTGCTGTGCTCAGCGCCAACTCGCGCCGGCGCCAGGGAACCGGCGCCCGCGCAGCACAGGCTGGCCGCGACCTCGATCTGCGCATGCCCGCCGTCGCCGATGCACAGCACGACGCTGCGCCCGAGGCCCAGCACCAACAGCTGGGGCAAGAGGGCGAGGACGGGTCGGGCGCGCATCAGGGACGGTGCGCAGGCTACCCGTGCGTGCCGGGTCGATCAAGCGGGGCGCCGGCGCGGGGCTCAGCGCCCGCCCTAGCCATCGCCCTCGTCGGCGATGCGCAGGGCGCGCTGGTGCTCGTGGAGATTGGCGATCCGCGGGCGCTCGCCCGTGCCGATGACGCGCAGGCCGTAGCCCTGTGGGGCGACCAGCTCCATGGCCCGGTCGCCGTGCCAGCCGACGAACAGCCCGCGAGGCCACTCGGCGAGGCCCTTGACCTCGATCGGCGTCACCGGATCGAGGAAGCGGAAGGCGACGTTCCAGTAGACGTTGCCGCGCGCGGAGTGGGGCCCGCGCCCGTAGGAGCCGCCGCTGCGCAGGGGTTGCTTCAAGCGGCCGGCGACCTCGATCTCGATCTCGGTGTGGAGGTTCTCGAAGGGATTGGCGCGGTGGCAGTCCAGGGCGAGGTCGCGCCCCCAGCCCTTCGAGTACACGTTGTTGTGCGCGCCCCAGGTCAGGGTCGTTCCGTGGCGGTGGGGAGCCTCGATGCGCCAGTTCGTGACGAGGCAGTGGGTCGAGCGCGAGAGGGTGAGCGGATGGTGCATGCCCTTGCCGGTCATCAGCGCACCGTCCACAGTCACCCGGCGCGAGGAGCCGATGCTGACGCCGCTGTCGCCGTGGTCGACGGCGACGTCGCGCACCCAGCAGTCGATGGCGCCCGAGATCGTGATGGCGTTGTAGCCCTTCTCCTTGAGGTGCGGCTGGCGCTTCGTCTCGGGGAAGCGGAACGACAGTCCCTCGACGCCGCACTCGCTCAGGTGCGGCCGGCGCGTGAGGCGCGGCTTCCACTCGGGCCGTAGCTCGAAGCCGAGGGGCGTGGACACGCGCACCACTCCCTCCGCGTAGCTCTCGACCTGAAGCCACTCCGTCAGCCGCGGGTCTGTGCGCTTGCGCATCTCGAGCGTCATCAGATCGGGGTAGGCGATGCCGCCGTGCAGGTGGTCGAGGAGGGTGTCGTCGCCGGTGTCGTTGTACCAGGCGAGCTCCAGCCACTCGCCCGGGCGCGGCGGCGCGGCATCGTCCGCGAGGGCGAGGGGGAAGGCGCGCGCGCCGGCCTCGGCCGCGCCGGCGAAGCCCAGGACCTCGTCGCCACCGCGCGGCGCGAGGGAGAGGAAGCTGCCCGACCAGCTCCAGTTCTTGCTCGGGCCTTCGATGTCCGTCAGGGAGAGGGGGCATTCGAGGATCGTCGCGCCGCTCCCCGCGCCCGAGAGGACCACGCCGTCGCCGTGGATCGAGACGCGGCTCGCCAGGGTCCAGCGCCCGGCGTCCAGGCGCACGACTCCGCCCCCGGCGGCGGCCGCCGCGTCGAGGGCGGCCTGCAGGGCCGGACCGTCGTCGGTGCCGTCGCCGGGACGCGCGCCGTGCTCGGTCGGGTCGATCGTCGCCTCGCGCTCGGGCGGCACCGCTCCCTCGCGGTAGCCCACGCGGCTGAAGTCCGGCAGGCCGGCGGGGAGCTCCCCGGCCGCCCCCGCCGCGCCCAGCGCGCTCAGGATCACGAGCGTCCACATGGACTCAGAGCCTACTCCCTGGCGCGCCGGCGGAGGGACCCGTGGCCGATACTCTCGTCGAACCAGGAGAGGATCCGCCGTCGTTCGGCCTGGGTACTCTCGGACAGCTCTCGCCCAGCCAGGTGGTCAAGGTAGTCCGCCACATGACCAACGAGCGGTAGCTGCCCGTGACTCGCGATGTCCGCGTCGCGACGATCCACCACGCCCGACGTGCGCAACGCGACATCGGCAACCAGCCCGTTGGTAATCCGCTGCGCCGCCCGTCGATCCGTGGTTCGGCTCGATTGCTCACGCCGCCGACCGCCCTCGTCGAAGTACTGGATGATCCAGTTCCCGGCGCCCTTTCGTTTGAAGAGGGATGCCATGTCAGTTGCTTCCTTGTCTAGATCCTACGCTCTTGCCAGCCCGTTGCTTCCTTGCCCGCACCCATGCCCGAACATCAGGTGGGTCGTATCTCACCGTCCGACCCATCCGCACGCAGGGGATGTCGCCTCGGTTCGTCAGCTCCCACAGTTTTCTTTCCGAGATGGCCAGATACGCCGCGACTTCGTAGGCCCGTAGAAGCCGAGCACCCCCCTGGACTCCGTTACGCCCCTTTGCTTCACACGGATTCCCTGCTTGCGACAAGGGGTTGGGAGCGTCCATGGGGTTTTCATCGACGCGGCTAACTGTTGACGGTACGCCCGTGGCCAGGAAGGGTTCACGGTTGACGGTCGTTGACGGCCCTGAGCAACTCTCCCCTGCTTGCTCTCTAGAAGAACTCAGCGAGGGGCCGTCAACCTGTCCACGTGTGTCAACCACGGCTGCCCGCCTCCTCTGCGTTAGGGTCAGGCCTTAGCCGGATCCCCTTGCGCCCACGGACTGAGGCGCCATCCATCTTCCCATTCGCCTTGTTGAATCCAAGCCGGGTGAACCGATCACCCATGGCCACTCGCGAAAACGTCCTGGCCCGCCGCTCGTGCAGGAACGACTCCAGTGCCGTGAACAGCGTGCCGTTCGATTCCCACGCCCCCGCCTCCAGGACACGTTCGGCGAGAGCGACAGCCCCGCCGGCGCGGGCGTGTTCGGCTGGGCCACCGACCTCACCGGCGGCTTCTGCTCGGGGGTCTACGGCGAGGCCGACTCCCCCAACGGCGCGGGCGTCCTCGGCTGGGCCAGCAGCCTGACCGGGGTCACCGTGGGCATCTCCGGACAGGTCGATTCCGACCAGGGCACCGGTGTGCTCGGCTGGGCGACGGCCGACACCGGCGTGACGACCGGCGTGCGCGGAGCGAGCGATGCCGACTCGGGCGCGGGCGTGGAGGGCTACGCGACCGAGACCGCCGGCGCGAACTACGGCGTCTACGGCGAGACCGCCTCGCCCGCCGGCTACGGCGTCTTCTCTACCGGTGACATGGGCACGACAGGCGTCAAGGCCTTCGTGCAGCCCCACCCCTCCGATCCAGCCAAGGAGATCCGCTTCGTGTGCCTCGAGGGCGACGAGTCAGGCACGTACTTCCGCGGCAGCGGGCGGATCGTGGACGGCCGGGCGACAATCGTGGTCCCCGAGGCCTTCGCGCTGGTGAGCGAGCCGGGGAGCTTGACCGTGCAGCTCACCCCCTCGGGCGCTCGCGCGCTCCTGTGGACCGAGGGCGAGTCCCTCGAGACGATCGAGGTGCGCGGCGACACCGACGTGCGCTTCCACTACTTCGTCAACGGTGTGCGGCGCGGCTTCGCCGACCACCAGGCGATCCGTGAGAATCGCTCCTTCGTCCCCGAGGTACGCGGCGCGCCCTTCGGCACCCAGTACCCCGCCGAGCTGCGGCAAATCCTCGTGGAGAACGGCATCCTGACCGCCGACGGCACCCCCGACGAGCAGACCGCCGCCGAGCAGGGCTGGGAGCTCGCCGACGAGGCGCCCGCCGGGGTCGGCCACCCGACACCGACCGTGCCCGTCTCCCGAGGGGCCGCTCGGCGCCAGACGCGCTGACCGGACGGGGCTCCCCCGGAGCAGGCCGGCGCGGCTCCGGGGTCTTCCGAAGAGTGGACCTGGGGCGCCCAGGTGATGCTGAGGGCGTTGGAGGTGTTGAAGTAGCTCTGGCAGGGGGAGCCGCCGGCAGCGGGCGGATCGCGGTACCAGGCCTGGTTGCAGTAGGTACTGCCCGATGTGACCGCGCCCTCGGTGGAGGAGGGCCGTGGTGGTGGCGGAGCCCGAGGAGTCCATGAAGCGGACCTCGAGGCGCAGGACGTTCCCGCCGCAGCAACGCAGGCCGTCGCCGAAGGGAATGCCGTCTCCGGAGTGGATGAAGTTGGTCCCCTGGAAGAAGCGGGCCTCTCGCGCGAGGTCCAGCTCGCGCCGTCGCGCCGGAAGACGTGCGGAAACGGGCTCGCCGCGTCGGTGACCGAGAGGTTGGCGTCGTCGGCGAACCACACCCCGTGGGGGGAGGCGACGCCGCCGAGGGCAACCGCCGCCGTCGCGTCCCGGCCCGCGGTGCCTGCCTCGGTGACCTACTGCTCGCGAGCGCGGGGGTGGAGGACGTTGTTCTCGAGGTGGATGTGCTCGTGGAGCGACGTCTCGAGGGACTCCAGAGCCGCCCACAGGGCGCGCCAGGTGTTGCACGCGTCCTCGGGCAGGGTGAAGTCGCCCGTCAGGGAGCGCACCTCGCGCAGCATCCCGCCGAGGGTGTCGTGCTCCATCTCCATCACGTGCATCGGTCCCAGCGCCATCGCGCCCTGACCGGCCTTGATCGTCGGGAAGAGGATCTCCTCCTCCTTGGGCAGGTGCTGCTCGATGTCCGCCTTGATCGCAAGGAAGGTCCGCAGCAGCCCGTCGAAGCAGGCACGGTCCTTGTCGCCGTGGACGGCGTGGACCTTGCGCACCATCTCCTCGATGCGCGGCAGCTCCTCGCGCAGGGGCTCGTGGTAGGTCACGAGGATGTGGTCGATCAGCTCGGACAGCGGGCGCCCGCTCCAGTCGACCTCCTCGGCCTCGCGCCCGGCGACCTCGCTCTCGATCTCGGCGAGGAGTCCGGTGAGGTCGAGCTCGCGCTCGTCGCACGCTGCGGCGAGGGACTGGCCGCCGCCGCAACAGAAGTCGATGCCGTGGCGCGCGAAGACGCGGGTGGCGAGGGGATGGAGGGTGGCCAGGGCGCCTACGGTCGTGTCCGCGGTGATGCTCATTGCCTGTCGCTTTCGTCGGGGGAGGGTGGGGTGGAGGCGGGGTTCGCCAGGAGCGCCAGGAGGGCGCCGACGACCCGTCGGGGCGCGGCGGGTGAGGCGGCCTCGCGGTGCACGCCGCCGCCGGAGATCAAGGAGTGCACCGTGCCCGTGAAGATCGAGAGCATCGCCTCGACCGCGATGTCCTCGCGCAAGGCGCCACAGGCGACACCGTCGGTGAAGGCCTGCACCAAGAAGGCGCGCGAGCGGCGCACCAGCGCGCGCAGGCGCTCGACGGCGGCGTCAGGCACGCACAGATAGACCTGATCGGACAGGAGCAACCAGGCCAGGTCCGGCCGGCCGCCGACGAGGGCGACGCGCTCGAGGGCGAGGCGCTCGAGGCGCTCGGTGGGGGGCAGGTCGGCGGGGGGGAAGGTGCGCTCGAGAGCCTCGACCGCGACCTCGACCGCCTCGCAGAGGATCTCGTCGAGGGACGCGAAGTGACGGAAGAGGGCTCCCGAGGTCAGGCCGACCTCGCCGGCGAGGTTGGAGGCCGTGAAGGCCGGCGCCCCGCGCTCGCCGATCAGGCGCAGGGCCGCCTCGGCGATCTCTCGCCGACGGACGCGGGTGGGCTTGCGGGTGGTGGAGGGCACGCTGGAAGGGGCCGGGAGACGGTCCTGCCGTTTTTGTAAGTAAATACATACTTACTATAAGACGAGGCCTTGGCAAGGGTGAGCGGGGTGTTTTTTCGAGGTCCCTCGAGATCGCGGCGGCGAGCTGGGGCCCCGGGCAGGGCGCCGGACCGCGCCCCGGCCGCTTGCATCAGATCGGGGCCGAGCCCAACCTGGGGCCGATGGAAGCCGGAGGAGGGCGAGCGCCGCGAACGTCCGTCACGGCCCACCTCGCCCGTGCGGGGTGGGGTCTGGGCGCCCACCGCTCCGTCCATCCGCGCCGCAGGCCCCGCTCCCGGGGCGCAGGACCCCTGGCGGCCTGGGTCGCCGTCGCCTTCCTCGCCTCACCCTCCCCGGCGTCCCTCACTCCCGCGTCCGCCCAGGGCCCGCCCGGCTCCCGGGCAGGGACCGAACCCGCCGAGGACGCCGCCGTCACCGCCCTCGTCGGCGACGCGCGCGAGGCCGGAGACGCCCTGCGCGGCGCGGCCGTCTTCGCTTCGGCCGAGGCCGCCTGCCTCGGCTGCCACCGGATCGGCGAGCACGGCGGCTCGGTCGGGCCGGACCTCTCGCGCATCGGCGGCGAGTGCAGCGACGAGGAGCTCGCCGTCGCGCTCCTGTGGCCCCAGCGCGACGTCGCCGAGGAGTACCGCCTGTGGAGTGTGCTCGGCACGGACGGCGTCCTGCGCTCGGGCTTGATCGTCGAGGAGGACGAGGCGGGCGTCATGCTCCTCGATCCCGCCGACGAGCACGTCGAGCGCCTCGCCCGCGCCGAGATCGAGGCGCGGCGCAGCAGCGGCAGCCCGATGCCCGACGGCCTCGTGGACGCCCTCTCGCGCGGGGCGCGCGCCGACCTCCTGCGCCTGTTGGGCGACCTCGGGCGGGAGGACGGACCGAGCCCCGACGCCGTGGCCGAGGTCCTCCACCACGCCCGCGCCCACCTCCACGGCCCGGCGGCCTTCGATCCGCCGCGCGGGCCGCTCCATCCAGAGCGCTGGCCGCGCCACGACCACCCGCTCAACCGCCCGCGCGTCTACGACTTCTACGCCAGACAGGCCGACCACTTCGGCGTCCTCGACCACCCGCCGGCCCTGCTCGCCCCCTACGCGGGCCTCGACGGCGCCGACACCGGCCACTGGGGCGCTCAGGACGAGGACACCTGGCGCGACGACGGTTGGAAGCGGGCGCGGCTGGGTTCGGTGCAGGCGGGGGTCTTCCGCGGCGGAGGGGTCACCGTCGCTCGCGCCGTTTGCCTGCGCCTCGGCGAAGAAGCCGAGCTCTCCGCCTGCTTCGATCCCGACACCCTCTCCGTCGCGGCGGTCTGGCGCGGCGGCTTCCTCGCCATCGCCGACACGCGCCACGGCCTCACCGACGGCCTGCGCCTGGCGGGCGAGCCGCTCGAGGCGCCGCCCGCCGGCCCTCCGCCTGGCGCCGTCGACTACCACGGCTTCTACCGCCACGGCGAGCGGGTGCTCCTCGCCTATGCGGTCGACGGGGTCGAGCACCTCGACGCGCTGTGGGCGGAGGACGGGGAGCTCACGCGCCTCTGCGCGAAGCGCGCCGAGCACCCCCTGCGCGGGCTGACCGCCGGCGGCCCCGCGCGCGACCCCTGCGAGCGTGAGACGGCCGTGCTCCGCGGCGGCGGCCGCCCCTACGCCGTCGACACGATCGAGCTCCCCGAGCCCGAGCCCGGCGAGGTGCCCCTCAAGCGCCAGAAGGTATCCATGGAGAGTGACCGTGGAATCGTGGATGAAGACCCGAGATATGGAGGACCGTCCCCCACACCGTACCTCAGTCCGAGTCGTCGACGTAGCCGAGGTCACCCAGCAGTGCGCGCGTCTCCTCGGAGCGGAGATCGGCCTGTTCGCCCTGTGCCCGGGGTTGAAAACGGCTGGAACGAGCCTGAAGAGCGCGCTTCTCCAAGGACTCGACCGTCTGCCGAGCCTCGAGCCCTCGATTGGCGTGGTTCAGATTCAGGAGTTCCAGCGGGTCCGTTTCAAGGTTGTAGAGGAAGGTCCGCCCGTCATCGCACTTGCGGGTCATCTTCCACGGCCAGTGCAGGATCGTGTCGGTCTCGGGGCGCTCGGCGAAGATGAGCGCCTCTTCAGGCCTGCCCGCCAGAGCGGAGTAGCCGGCCAGGCGTTCGTCCCGCTCGAGACCCAAGCTGTCCAGAATGGTCGGCAAGAGGTCCACATGGCTCATCGGCCGACCTACGCGCTCTCCTCCACGGCTCCCTCCTGGGAAGCGCATGAGCAAAGGCACGACCAGTCCCTCCTCGAAGGCTCCGCCGTGTCCCCCGTACTTGGATCCGCGCTGGTTGAGGCCTTCGCCGTGGTCGGAGGTCACGATGAAGAGGCTGTCCTCGAACAGATCCAGCTCTCGCAGATGTGCGATCCACTCACCGAGCACCGTGTCGATGTGGCGAATGCCACCGTCGTACATGCCCACGATGGCCTCGTGCTGGCCCGGGCTCACTGCGGCGGAATCCCGTTTCCACGCGAGGCGTGGATCGGCGCCCTGGAGGCGTTGGCGTGCATCGGGCACGAACATCAAGTCGAAGGGCGCGGGTGGGTCGTACATCGTCTCGAGCCCGTTCACGAGCGCGGCGTTGTGTACATCGAACAGGTGTACGAAACAGAACAAGGGTTTGTCCGCGGGCAGCTTCGCGAGGGCCGCGAACAAGTGCTCCTGGGCTTCCTCGGCGGTGCGGTGAGACTCGTAGTGATCGAATCCTCGACCAAAACCGTAGTGTTCATCGAGCCAGCCGGGGAAGTAGAACCCGATCGTGTGGTAGCCGGCGGCTCGCATGTGCTGGGCCAGGGTGGGCACTTCCTCGGACAGAGCGTTCTTCGGCGTGAGCACACCATGCTGGAAGGGGTACAAGCCCGTCAGCATGCTCATGTGCGCGATCAGCGTGAAGCTCGCCGTCGTGTAGGCCCGCTCGAATACCAGGCTCGTCCGCGCCAGTTCATCGAGCACCGGGGTCGTGTCGCGCTCGTAGCCGTAATGGCCCACGTGATCCTGACGCAGGGTGTCGATGGAGATCACGAAGACGGCCCTGGGCGACGGCGAAGGACCAGGCCGCTGCTCGCCGCAACCCGCCAGGGCCGCGAGGGCAACGCCCACCAACACACCGCTCAGGCGGGCGCGCGCTGCGCGGCTCGGCATCCGTGGGCTCATGGCCATCTGGTTGAGCGTACAGCCCGCCCGGCCCAGGCCATGGTCGAAAAACTCCAAGCCGATCGTCGTGGACCGAGAGGTCGCCGGCGCTCGTCGAGCACTCGCTCAGGGGACGACTTCGAAGCCCACGCTGCTCGTGGCCAGGGGAACCCCGCCTCCGACCACCGCCGCCCAGTCGAGTCGCTGGCCGACGAAGGGGGCAAGGTCTGCCGGACTGGCCACGAAGTGCGCCTCCGACCGGCCGCCGGCGTCCAGGCGACCCACCGAGCGCGGCAGATCGGAGGAGCCCGCGTGGGTCAAGGTCCAGAGAAAGAACCCGTCACGATTGAGCGCCAGCGCGGTCTGGTGGAAGACCTGACCGGGCGCCGTGCCGCTCACGCTTCCCAGAAGCAGGTAGGGCCTGTCCGCATCGCCACTCCCCAGGTTCAGCACGAAGGCCACGTCCGCGCCCGCGGCCGCGCTGACCACGTCCGCACCCGCGTGCAGATCACTCACTGGATCGGTCCGCAGGGCCAGGTCCGGGTAGAGGCGCACCGCTCCCAGGCCATCGTCGACCGAGATGCGCCAGGCGCCCTCGCCCGCGGTCTCGGTCGCGGTCATTCGGAAGGAGTAGGTGCCGTCCCCATGGTCGCTCACCGGCCCGCTGATCGCCGTCGGCTCTCCCACCCCGCCCCACTGCAACCGCACCTGGGCACCACCGTCCATCAGCGGCTCTCCCTCGATGTCCCTCAGCGCCACGCGCACGACGGTGTAGGTGGTCCCGTCCGCCACCAGAGAGCTCGCCTCAGGATGTACCGTCGAGAGCAGGTGATCGGGGCGGCCGTGCCAGAGGGCGCGCCAGTCCTCGTACTGCCCAAAGAGCAGCCGCACCGGATCCGGGCCACCGAAACCGGTGGTGATCTGCCGGTCGAGGTAGTAGTCACCGTTGGCGCAGCCCACGTCCACGTTGCAGACGCCCTCGGGATCGCCGACGCGCGCCAGCTGTATGAAGGCCACGTGGCAGGTCTTGTGAAAAGCCGGCGGCGGGCAGCCGCAGGACTGGGGTGCGGAGGGGTTGCAGGAGCAGCGACCGTCGCCACCCATGACGCGCGCAGCCTCCATGGCAGCCATGACGCGCTGTGAGAGATCACCGGCGGTCTCCCGGAAGGCGATCTCCGCCATCATCACGACGGCGTCACCCGTCAGCACGTTGCCCTGGATGGCGTACTTGATCGAGTCCACCTGACCGGAGACACCATGGCGAGCGTGGCCAGCAAAGTGGCCCGTGAAGGTCATGGGCTCGTGGCTCATGTTCACGAGGCCGTACTGCCGGCTCTCGTGATTGTCGTCCAGGAAGCCGAGCGTCTGAATGATCTGGCGCGGAGTTGCATTTGAATTCAACCGCGTCCAGATGATCATGCGGTTCTCCGCGTTCGAGTCGATGGCCGACTGGGCCGCTCCGGCTCCACGGCCGACACGAATCACTGGTAGGAAGCGCTCGAGGTCGGTGTCGGTAATGCAGGTCGCCGAGGCGACGCAGACCTCACCCGTCTCCATGTTCACGCAGACAATGGACCAGGTCGGTGCAGCGGGCCCGGCCAGGGTCAGCAGAGCTACGGCGTAGCGCAGGACACGCGCAGATTGTTCGAAGAGCGCTCGAAGCATGATTGGGTCTCCTCTCCTCGCTCATCGCAATCCTACCAGAACCGCTGGCGATCGATGGGGCCCGGGCCTGGCTGGGGGATCATGGTCGACGCATGAGCACACGAGAGCTCGATCGATGCGCTCGAAAGCGTGAAGGCTGCTGGCGGCTATCGGTCAGGTGCCGCTCTCGATGCCCGTGAGGTGAAACTCTCCGTCGGTGACCTCGCCGGACGCCTGGATCTCCACCGACCCCTGACCGCACCAATGCATGCCCCCGAGATCGAACTCGGCGCTGTTCGCGATGGGCAGGTACTCGCCGTCGACCTCGATGTAGTTGCCGCAGGTCCCCACGCTGGAGATGGTGCACCCACATTGCGCCGTGTGAGCGCTGAACTCGGCAGCCGCGTCGGCTGCCGGGGCTTCGGAGCTGCCCTGAGCGTCGGGCGGTGCAGGGGGACGCTCCGAGGAGCAAGCGGCGAGTCCGAGGACGAGGGCGCTGAAGATGATGGTTTTCATGGGGAACAAGATACCGCGTGCAAGGTCCAGGCGCAGGGCACAGGGGAATAGCCCGAGCACGGGGTGGGCGAGAGTGAACGACCTCTGCCCAGGTCGGTATCATCTCGACCATGCGCCTGATCCTCCTCTTGGTCCTCGCCCTCTGCACTACATCCTCGAGCCTTGCGCAGAACTCCAACCGCAAGATCCGTCCCACGCCTTCGGCGGTCGCGGCCCGCGCTGGGAGTGCCGTCGACTGGCACGACGACCTCGAAGGTGCAATGCGCGCTGGAGGCAAGCCGATCTTCTGGTACATCCCGACGATCCATCGCTCGCCGATGGACCGCAAGCCGGAGATCGACCGTTACATGCTCGCAGGCCCGTTCTCCTGGCCGCGCACCATCTCGTTGTTGAACGAGCACTTCAGCGTGGTACGGATGAGCGCGGGCAAGGAGGAGTGCGCCAGGTACGGCCTCGAACCGCTCTCCTTCGTCGAGCCTGGCTGGATCGTCATCGATCCGGCTGGGAAGGAGCTCGCCCGCGAGCATCAGATCACGACCTTCCACCCCGCCCGATTCCTGGCCCCCCTCGCGCAGCTCCTCGGCGAGGACAATCCGGCGGCCGACGGTCTCCCCGGCTCCGCAGATGACCCCGCGACAGCGCGCTGGCTCGCAGGTGTCGAACACTGGCACTCGCAGCGCGATGCGCAAGCCCGCGAGGAGTGGCGCCTGCTCTCCGAGGAGCACCCCGAGCACCCCCTGGCCTGGAAGGCCGCGATGGAGCTCGAAGGTCACGGCCCGTTGGTCCACGCCTTCGAGACCTACGCGCCCCTTCCCGCGCGCGCGATCGCCCCTTCTCCCGATGGCACGATGGTACCAGCGGGTGTCTACACCGAGCGCGACCTCTGGGACCGCGGCGCGGCGTTCCTGCTCGGCGCCCAGCGCTCAAGCGGAGGCTGGGAGGACTCCACCTACGACTTCGGCGGCACCGACAGCCTGCCCAACGTCTTCGTCTCCATCACGTCCATCTGCACCATCGCGCTCCTGGAGCACGCCGAGCGCCTCGATGAGGCGGACCCCTCTCTCGAGAGCGCCCTCGAACGGGCACTCGAGTACATCACGGGCGAGGAGAACCTGAATCGCAGGGACTCGGACGAGCTCGTCTGGGCCCACACCTATCGCGCCCGCGCCTTCGCACGCTGGATCGAGCTCCGCCCCTCCGATGCCGACACCATCGCGCCCCACCTCGAACACGCAGCCCGGGACATGGTCGAGTCCCAGGGCAGCAACGGCGCCTGGGCTCACGAATACCCCAACCCCTTCATCACGGCCGACGCGCTGATCACCCTCTCCCATGCGAAGTCCGCCGGCGTCACACCGGATAGTTTCCCACCGACCATCGAGCGCGGCATTGCAAGCCTATTGAGTTGCCGGACCGACGAGGGCGCGTACACCTACGGGATTCCCCGTCGGGGTCGCGCGCGCGCATCCATCGCGGCTTCCGTCGGCCGCACTCCACGGGGAGAGCTCGCGCTCACCCTCTTCTCTCCCGAGGACTCGATCGGCCTGGCGAAGGCCGTGACGCTCTCCTTCGACAACGAACGGCACCTCCTCCCCGCTCGCAAGTACGACGACCACACGTCGAGCCACGGTTATGGCGGCTTCTTCTTCTTCTACGACCTGCACGCGCGCACAGAGGCCATCGCGGCCATGCCCGATGGCGAGGCCAGGCAAGCGGCCCGCCTGCGCCAGCGCGACCAGCTCCTGGGTCTCGCGGAGTTCGACGGCGCCTTCATGGACAGCCACGAGATCGGCCGCTCCTACGGAACCGGCATGGCCCTCTGGTGTCTGGCCATCCTCTCGGACTGACCACGATCAAGGAGACAGGCGAGCCTCTCGCCCGGAAAGACAATCAGGGCCCAAGGGGCTAATTGCAACCTCGATGTTATTGGCGTAGCAACAAGGTTATCCCAATCCATATTCCCTTCACTGGGAAAGTCGGCGAGACAAATAACCTCGCCCTGGACAGGCCGCCCGCGCGCTGCTGGAAGGCGAGTATCATCGCCTACCACAATCCGCACCAGCGCCAGGAACCCCGTCTTCGCCGCGTCAGGTGTGCGCCCGGCTGGAGCCATCGAGGCCCGAGCACGAGAGGGCCCACCACCGCGATGCGCCTGGCCGCTGCACCGCGCCATCACGAAGGAGATTCCGGTGATCATCAATGCGCTCGCTCCGCTCTGGCTCGCCACCCTCTCGTTAGCTCCGACACAGGATCTGGCCTTCCCACCCGGGGAGTTCAACGTCTTCAGTTGCAGGGACATCCGCTACACCTCCGGCAGTGACATCCAGGGCATCGCGGGCTGCGCTCGAGCCTTCGACGTGGCCTCCTTCTCCCTGCACTCGGTGCCGGGCGCAGGTCCGGGCACGGGGATCTCCCTCTACTGCGGCGGTGACGCAAGGATCGGCGCGCCAGAAGGCGGCGCCGCGGTCCAGAACGGCGGCCTCGAGGTCCAGGGCAGGATCACCATCGAGAGCGCCCGCGTGTCCGGCAGCGTGTGGGGTGGTGGTGACGCAGCACTGGTCTCCGGGGTAGTCATAGGGGACCTCGCTGTCGAGGGGAGCTTCACGGGCAACCGCGACGACGTGCACGGCGAGATCTCCGAAGGGGCCTCCTTCGAACCGACGGTGAACCTGACGGACTACGCGATCTACTATCGGCAGGTCACCGACGCCTACGCCGCCATCGACGAGAACGTGGACTGGTCCTGGAGCTACGGCCAGCTGACGGCTCATCTCAACGAGGGCCTGAACGTGATCGAGATCGACCGGCGGTGGATCGAACAGGTGCACACGGTGGTCGTCGATGGTCCCGCGGGCGCCCTGCTCGCCTTCAACGTGTCCGGCCAGCTGGCAGAGTTCGGCTCGATCACCTGGATCCTGCAGGGAGGGGTCACGCGCGACTGCTTGGCGCTGAACTTCTACGAAGCGAAGAAGGTCATCTACTGGGGCGGAGAGCACATCTCCATCCTGGCGCCCTACGCTCGGGTCACCTTCATCGAGGGCGTCATGACCGGCAACCTGATCGCCGGAGACCTGCGCGGCGTGGGTCAGGTCAACGCGGGTGCCTGGTGTGGTTTCTACCTGTGTCCACCCGGCGCCTGCCCCGGAACTGCCTACTGCGGTTCGAACCCCAACTCCACGGGCGCGACGGCGGCCATGGACCCCACCGGATCCAGCAGCTACTCGGCCAACGATCTGGAGCTCAGGGCCACGGGCCTACCAGCAGGCCAGTTCGGGATGTTCTTCTTCGGGACCGACCAGACCGCGGTGCCCTTCGGCAACGGAGTGCGCTGCGTCGATGGCGACACGCTCTACCGCCTGGGGATGACCACGGCAGATGGAGCTGGCCTGCTCAGCGATGCGATCGACTTCGGCGACCCTGACGCCGCCTCGGCGGTGATCCAGCCCGCCCAAACCTGGCACTTCCAGGCCTGGTACCGCGACCCCGCAGATGCAGCGCCGCACTTCAATTCCAGCGACGCCTATACGATCAGCTTCACTCCGTGAATCGGGTGCATCCGCCGTGGGTGCCAGGCGCCCGCGCCGGATAGGTCCGCCGCGCCCTGGACGAGTCCTCGTCCACGGTTCGGGGACCGGGATGAGCCTGACATCCGCACGCGCATCCCCCTGTCGCCTCGACGGCCTGCGCCCAGTGCGAGGGCAGCTGCCGGTACCAGGAGGCTAGAGCGCGAGAGGATCAAGGTTTGGGTCGACCCGGACGAGCAGGCCCAGGCCGAGCCCGGGGTGTGCGAGCTACCCGTCTCTCCCCGCGCGCATGCGCCGTACGGCCCTGCCGAGTTCCTCCAGTTCGCGCGAGAGCCTCTCCATCTGGCCCTGAAGCCCTTCCACGGACTGACGCACACGTCGGCCAAATTCGGCACGCTCCTCCTCGATCCGGTGGAGCAGGTCGGGACCACCCTGTGGCCTGAACTCAAGTTCTTCGTGGCGTGCCGAGCCGTGCTCGTCGCGAGCTTCGTGATGCTCGCCGCCACCGCCGTGATGCTCGAATTCGTGCTCGCCATGGGCACCGTGGTCTTCGCCGTGGCGCTCGCCATGGTCATCACCGTGGCGCTCGCCGTGGTCATCACCGTGGCGCTCGCCGTGGTCATCGCCGTGGCGCTCGCCGTGGTCATCGCCGTGGCGCTCGCCGTGGTCATCGCCGTGGCGCTCGCCGTGGTGCTCGCCGTGGCGCTCGCCATGGTCATCGCCGTGGCGCTCGCCATGGTCACCGCCGTGGCGCTCGCCGTGGTGATCGCCGCCCTCGTCGTGGTGTTCGGAGTCGTGATCCCGATGTACTTCATGGGGCCCACGGTCAGAAAGAGCCTGCATCAGCATCTCGTGCACATGCTCGAAGGCACGCGATTCCATCACCTCTCGGAGACGCTCGGTCACGGGGCAGCCACCTTCGAACCGGTCGTGATGGCCGTGCCCTGCGTGGCTCTCGGCATCGCCGCGATCGCTCTGGCCATGGGAGCCGTCACATCCACATTCGGCGCATTCACGAACGACCCGGCGCTCGGGACCGTTGCGTTCGATACGAAATTCCTCATTCACGCCATCTCCACGCTGAGTCTCGTAGAGGATTCCCCCGCGCTCGAAGAGGCCGTTACGCCCCTCGCCTTCCCCAACACCACCCAGCAGGCGGCGAAGGTCCAGGCCTCTCTCGATCAAGTGCTCGATGTCCACGTCCTCGCCGTTGATCGTCGCCCGAACATCGATGCCGATGTCACCGGCGTGCCCGCCACCGTGTCCCCCTAGCGACTCGACCTCGATGTGGATCTCATGATCCTCGGAGTGATCGCCGTCACGATGGCCATGCTCGGGATCTCCATTCACGCCATCGCCACGCTGAGTCTCGTAGAGGATTCGCGCGCGCTCGAAGAGGCCGTTACGCCCCTCGCCTCCCCCAACACCACCCGGCAGGCGGCGAAGGTCCAGACCTCTCTCGATCAAGTGCTCTATGTCCACGTCCTCGCCGTTGATCATCGCCCGAAAATCGAGGCCCATTTCCCCGGCGCGCCCGCCACCGTGTCCCTCTAGCGACTCGACCTCGATGTGGATCTCATGATCCTCGGAGTGATCGCCGTCACGATGGCCATGCTCGGGGTCTCCGTCGCCCTGGAAGATCGTCCGGGTCAGGTGCTCGCCATCTTGTTCCTCCGTCGCGTCATGCTGAGAGTGAAGCAGCACCGTGGGCCCGGGCCTACCCTCCTCATCAGACTCCAGGATTCCGGCGGAGACCAGGTTCAACTCGAACGCCTTGCGCCAGCCGTCGCGCACGACGGTGATGCCGACCGCATCACCGACAATGCGCTCGCCGAGAAGATCACGGAGCGCTGCGCTGCTGGGCACGCGGTGATCTCCGACAGCGACGATCCGATCACCGGGGAGCAGACCTACTCTGGCAGCCGGGCCCCCAGGCACGAGGCCGGAGACCACCGCGCCTTCGCCGTTGTCGGCGAGGTAGATCCCGATGATGCCGCGCTCCTCTTCGGCCGCAGCTTCCTCCGGCACGGGAGCATCGGAGATGCGGATGACCCTCAGGGCCTCTGCACGCTCCGGCGGCTCGGGGGCCTCCTGCGCGGCGACGGCCGTGCTGGAGAGGAGGAGAGAGGCGGTTGCTGAGATCAAGAGCTTGCTGGGCTGCATGCGGAGACCTTTTTATCGTTGAGCCGGGGGGAACATGTTCTTCAGGATTCGTCTGAGTACGGGGGCGCCTGAAGGAGGTTTGAGGCATCTTCCCAGACTCGCGCCAAGGTGTGTGAAAGGACCGCTCGAGAGCCATCGGAAGGACTCGTGAGGCGCTCCCGGGAACCCAGGGAAGGGACCTGCGCTCGGGCCGGACAGTTGGACAGTACGGTATTCCAGGCTGACCGGCTGACTGGGTGACAGTGGCGCCGGTGTAGGACGTGTGACAAAGCCCGCGCGCAACCGGGCGCCCCAGGGTAGTCGCCCGTAGAGCCCGAGAGCCCGATTGCACCATGAAGATCTCTCCAAGCCTCTGCGCACTCGCGCTCCTCTCCCCTGTCTTCCTCACGGGTACCGCCGATCTTTGGATCGACGAGTTTCCATGACCTCGCAAGTCGCACGATCAAGGTTGGTACTAGCCGTCTCGGCGCCGTTGGCCCTCGCGGGCATGCTGCTCTGGGCTTGGTCGCTGCGCGGCGCTGACAACAACGCCCTCGAGCGAGACTTGGCGCGCGGCGAGGCGCAGCTCGTGGAACCGGCGGACCTCGTGCCGCAAGAGGAGCGAGCGCTGGAGACGTACGTGCCGTCCGTCCGCACGGAGGCGGCGGCACCTCCAAAGGCGCGGACGACGGCGGCAGAGCGCGCAACCCAGCCGCCAGCGCCGGTCATCGGAACGGTCTTGGACGAGCTCGGTAGGCCGGTCGCAGGCGTGATCGTCGGCATCGTACGCGGGAGCTCGCGCGTGTCCGGCGCGAGCGGGCGCGGGCCCGTGTGGTGGGAGGGATCCGGGTTAAGCTACCCGTCGCCTGGCGGTCCGTCTCCGTTCGGAACGCCCACGGAAACGGGCCACGTCACCGATGACCACGGGTCGTTTGAGCTTCCGGGCGTTCGCGCGGTCGACGGCGACCTCGTCTTCGCCGCTCGGCTCTACCTCGGGGAACCGCCGCGCCAAGCGTTCCTCCCGGGTGGGGTGAACCAATTCCTGCAACTGCCGCGCCGCCCAGCCAGCGTCCCCGCTGTCATAGTTCACCTGACGGATGCGGAGAGCGGTGCGCGCGTGTACCCGCAGCGCGTCGGCGCTGAGCTCGTCGCGCTCTTGCCGCAGCCCCGCGACTCCGAGCGGCACACCGGCCCGCTGCCGCCCGCGCGTGGACGGAGACATCCCCTGGACCAGCATGTGCAACGCCAGGATGGCCGCGTCGATCTCAATCTCTGGCCGGGCCGATGGCGTTTATCGCTCGCCAATGAGCACAGCAGCACCGTGGACCTCGAGGTCGTCGTACCGGTCGCGGGGCCGGCGATCGAGATCGACGCGCAGGTCACGCTCTATGCCGCGCGGGACGGTTGGGAGCTGCTCGATCCAGCCGCCCTGGATGGGCCGGCCCTCGTGGCTGACGCCTCGCTGGGCTTCGACGCATGCGGGCCCGAGCACTATCACGACCGCGCGTTCGGCGACCGGCGTATGGACGCTCACTTTCGCCGAACGCTGCGGTTCGGTGCAGGCGCGGTGCGGGCCGCACGGCTCGAGCTCGACCTCGAAGCGGCGTCGGGCATGGCGCACAACGACACCCTGCAGCTCGAGTTCACGGGCGGGTCGCCGAGGTTCGTGTTCACCACGAGCATGACTGCGCTTGCTGGCGGCGCATGGCGGCCGCCGCGCCGCAAGCACTTCTCGCTGGACCTGGGCAACCTCACGGGCGGGAACGGAGAGTTGAGCCTGCTCGAGGAACTCGCCGACGGCCGACTCGACATTTACTTGGCGGACGACACGGCCGTGCACGGGCTAAGGCTGTTCGTGGCTCGTTAATAGTCCACGCCGACAATCCTGACACGCACCCCACGGCATCTTGCCCCCGGTACCTCGGCGTGTCTCCACGCAGACGCTACGGTACCGCGAAGCTCTACTGGATCGGGATCGAAGAGCCTCAGCCGCTGTTCGGTTGAGTCAACATTGCTCGACCCACTCAACTCCTTGGTCGGGCTCCCCGTGAAATCACTTCTCAGCCGTACCTCTGGTTTTGTGAATGCCGAAGTGATCGTCGCAACGGCCGCGGCTCACTCGGGCGGCAGCTCGTAGAGACCTTGCTTCGCATCGAGCAGACGCCCCTGGCGAACGAGCTCCATCCACACGCTGGACGGGTACCGATCCGGCGGCCGGATACCAACGATCGTCGACTTGAGTCCGCTGCTCATGGGTCCGCCACCCAGCGTCGACTCGGCGGCGAGCACCGTGACCTTCAAGCTCTTGCGGTAGGCCTTCATCGCCCGCTTCAACACGCCGCGGTCGTGCTCGAGCAGGTAGCGCTTGCCGCAGAACCACTGCTCGAGGATCGAGCGCAGCCCGTCCACGTCTTCCGCGCTGACGGCGAGCTCGACGTCCTCCTCGATGTCTCCGCAAACCGCCATGGCGGCCCGCGCGTCGGCCCAGCTCGCGGCCGGCTGCCCGTCGGAATGCGCATCACCGGCGACGGCGACGAGCACGGTCATTAACAGCTCCATCTGGGGATCAAACACTCGCGGAGCATACCAAGCCGTTTGTGCCGCCGTCACTCCCTGAAGTTGTTCGGCACCTTCGCGTTCCTGCAAACGTCCCCTGAGAGCAAGCTCAACCGTTGGTGGTATGCAGCGTGAATGCGCTCGTCGAGGGGCTTGACGTAGCTCTGCTCGAGAGCGTCCAGCCTCTGATCGATGACCGCCTAGAGCCTCGGATAAACTGCCGGTGCGGCGAGCACGAGCCGGAACAACTTGCGCCGTTTCGCCGCTCTATCAGCGTTCCCCCGCGGGCTCAATGCGCCCTGAACCTCGGGCGTGAGATCACGCAGCGCCGCTCTTTCGATATGAACACTCGGTTGCGTCGGGGCACTCGGCGAAGTGAACGAAGCAGCGAGGGCGCAGATGGCGCTGCAAAACGATCCCCAGCTTATTGTGAATGCTCGTATAGGCGAGGAATTCGCGCGTAGGGGGAGGAGAGGCCCCTTACGTCAACGATCGAAGCGCAGCTCAACCTCGCTGAAGCCCATGATTCCAGGCTGGGCCTTGCCAGGATCGCGCTCCAGGATGCGGATCCCGATAGTGCGGATGCGGGTTGTCTTGAAGCTCAGCGTCCAGTTCGAGAGAACACCGTCCGAGATCTCAACGTACTTTGGCTTGCGCTGGCTGTTGATGTTGACCTCGATCCGCGTGGGCCGATCGTAGGTTTCACGGCCAAGGATCGACGAGTTTGCGTCGCTCAACACGAGGGTGTTGGCGCGCGGAGCCTTCTCGAAATTGAAGGTCAGTGTCGGCAGCGCGTCGTCCTTCGCGGTCAACCAGTTGGTCCCTTGTGCGCCGTCGTAAGCCAGAGTCACCGGGGTCTTGTCGTTCAGGCTGGAGCTCGTCGTGGCCGTCATCCCCCTGCTGCCGAGGAGGTTGGTCACACGGGCACCGGTCGCAGCTTCGATCGCGGACTCGCTGAACTCGGAACGCACGTAGACATCGAGAGGCATGGAGAGAAACTCGATCTCGCCACTCCCGGCCGACGCGGCGGGATCGACCAGACGGACTTGAACCTCCATCCGATAGGTTCCCGCGCCGGTAAAACTGTGTTGTGCGGCGAAACGGTTTCCCGCCCAGCCTTGATTGGGATCGACCGGAATCGTCTTGATCACCTTCCCGTCGCAGAGGTAATCGACGCGGGCGATCCGTAGACCCTTCACGAGTGCGTCCTGGTCGGAAAACTGCTTGATCAAGTCTTCATTGAAGCCGGTGATCCACATCGTCACGGGATTGGTGCCCGTCGCCAACCACTGGATGTCGACGTCCGCACCCTTGGAGATGCGCACATCTTCCCCGGTTTTCACGAGCGAACCGGTCACGACTGCCCTGGCCGTGGCCCTCGACAGAAAGAGGAGTGCGAAACAGGAATGGGTAGGACCATCCC
>DASCMO010000064.1:0-1594 GCA_036010965.1 Planctomycetota bacterium
CCGATTTCCCTGGCGGTAGGAGCCCTCGAGCTGACGCGCCTGTCCATCCAGATCGACGGTGAAGGTCACGAAGACCGAGCCGATGCAGACCCGCAGACGGCCCTCGGCGAGGTAGTCCACGCGCGTGATCGAGAGCTCGAGTGGGCTCTGATCGGGGCTCACCATGTGGCCGCCGAGCTTCCCGCTCTCGTCGCGCTCGATGGTGAGCACGATACGCAGCTCGACCGGACCGATCTCGAGCACGCCCTCCCAGATGCCGGGGAGCCGCTCATCGGTTCCCTCGGGAAGCGGCGGAGGGGGTGGCCGGCGCTTGCAAGAGAGCTCGAGTCGAGCCCCGCGCTGCTCCCAGTGGCCGAGGAGTTCTTGCCTGCCCTCGGCCAGCTCTGCCACGAACACGCCGCCGGTGGCGGGGACGGCGAGCCGGAAGGCGCCCTCGTCGGCCTCGATCTTGAGGGGCACGCCAAAGACCCCCTGGGCCGGCGTGTCCGCCGTGCCCTTCCAGCCCTCGCCGTCACGCTCAACGAGAAAGACCATCTCCAGGGTGCCGCCGGGCAAGGCCATGTCGCCGCGCCAGTGACCCGCGAGCCCCGCGTGCTCGTCCTGCGGTCCTGCCGCAGTCAGGCCCAGGACGAGGAGGGTGCTGAGCAGGATTCGCATCACGCCGATCAGCCTCCTAGCGGCCCTTCGCCTTAGCTCTCTTCTTCCCGGAAGAGGCGCCCACGCTCGATTCGTAGGCCTTGACGAACCGCGCGGCGCTCGCGCGCTTCACGGCGCCGCCGAGGACCTCGAGCGGGATGTCCTCGAGCTTCTTCACGCGCACACAGGACTTGCCCATGTCCAAACGGCTGCCAGTCGCCTTCCATTCCTTGACGAAGCGCTCCTGCTCCTTCTGATCGCAGTAGATGCAGAAGAGGTACAGGCCGACATGGTTCTTCTGGTTGCCTATCGCGATGAACGGCAGGGGCTGGCTCGGGTCGCTGTGGTAGCCGGCGGGGTACTCCGAGTGCGGCAGATACCAGCCGATCATGCCGTACTGCATCCCGAACTCGAACGCCTCATCGATGTTGCCGGCGATGGCTTCCCGCACCGCCTCGACGATCTCGCGCCTGTCGTCGGGGAGGGTGGCCACGTAGGCCTCGACCGTGTCGGCTTTCTTCGCCACGCGGAGAATCTATCACCTCGCGCACCTGAGCGCTTGGACGACGTCCAGGCCCCGTTGGATCGTTGCACCAGGCTGGCCGGCTGCTTTCTACGTTGGGAAACGCCCTTCCCTGATCGCCCAGTCGGGCCTGGGTTCATCTCCCTCGGCTGCCGACCGAAGTCCCAATCCATGCAACCAGGCCAAGTGCTCTTGCCACGATGGCGTCGGCTCCGGCGCATTGCCGTCCAGGCTGACCCTTGGGCAGGTCGGTTCAACCTCTTTGACGTATTGAATTGCACCCTCAAGTGAACTGAAGCTGTCAGTTCTTGTTGGAGGAAGGTTCGGCACGTTTCGATACGTCAAGAGCAGGACCGATTCAGATCCGGAAGCCAGCTCAGGCTTCGATCCTGTCATTACTTCCTCAAGGCCATCGACAACCCGTGTGAAACCGGT
>DASCMO010000065.1:0-14842 GCA_036010965.1 Planctomycetota bacterium
CCCCTGTCTCGCAAGTCCGAACGCAGGTCGACCCCCGGCCAATCCGCGGGGACTTCGAGGCGGCACGCCTCGAGGATCGTCGAGGCGATGTCAATGCTGCTGACCGGGACCTCGCAACGCGCAGGATCGATCGTGCCGAGCCAGCGCAGCAGGATGGGCGTACGAACGCCTCCTTCGTACGGAGAGCGCTTGCTGCGCGGCGCGTAGCCCGTGGTGTCGGGCCTCTGGATCCACCCATTGTCCGTCACGAAGACGACCAGGGTTTCTTCGGCGATTTCTCGGACGGCGAGGTGCTCGAGCAGCTCTCCGCAGGTCTCGTCAAACCAGGTACACATCGCCCGATACTTCGCGATCGGGGTGGGGACGCCGGGCCGCGAGTAGGTCTCGAGGATCCGCGCGGGCGGGTTGTGGGGGCGGTGCGGAAGGAATGGCGCGTACCAGAGGAAGAAGGGGACCCCCTCTGCGCTGCAGGAATCGACGAAGTCGAGAGCGGGCTGGAGCGTCTCGCGTCCGATCGCGAGTCCGTCGTCTCCGTGCCGCCCGCCTCGGCTCGGATCGCCGTGCGTCATGCCCTCGCTGAAGCCACCGCGCTTGTAGTTGCCCTCCCACCACTTTCCGGTCTGCAGGCTCCGATAGCCCGCCAGGCCGAGCAGCCTGGGGAGGGTCTCTACCGCTTCGATGTGCGTGAGCATGCGAGCGCGGTCGGTTCCTCTCGGCGGATCGTTGCCCGTGATCTTGTGCTGGTGCGGGTAGAGCCCGGTCACGAGCGTGGCGAGGCTCGCGCGGCAAAGCGCCGTCGGAACGTAGCCGCGTGGAAAGACGAGGCTCTCCTCAGCGAGTGCGTCGAGGTGAGGAGTGCGGACCTCCGTGCTGCCCATGAACCCAAAATCCATCCAACTCTGGTCGTCGGAGATGATCAGAACGACGTTGGGTCGTTCTGGCGCCTGGGCAGCCAACGGGAGTGCCAGGAGAAGCCAGATGGGGGGGGTGATCACCGCGCCACTATAGCCCGGGGGCCGTGCTGTGGTTCTCGAGGGGGTCCCGAGGGGCGTGCCCTCTGTGACATGGACTTGCCTGGGCCTGCACTCGAGATTCCAAGGACGGGTTCAGGAAATGAGCTGTCTCGTGCAATGCGGAATTTCAACTGTGCCGTGGTCGTCCTCGCCTTTGCCGGGACTTCACTTGTTCGGGTCTTTGAACGTTAGCTCCACGGCGGTCATTCACCGGTTCCTCCGCTCCAGTTGTCTGATTGAAACGGTGAGGCGGGGAGGCCGGCGCCGTTCACGAGGTTGGGGTTCGCGAGCGCGTGCCAGGCAAAGCGGACGTTCTTGGGTTCCCTGACTTCGGCGGCGCTCACGACGACCTTGTCGCCGACGATCCTTGCTCTCGCGGCGACGTAGTTGCCGTCGTCGCCCGCGATCTGAAACTCAGAGAGGGGCTTCTTGACGCGAACCTTCAGGCCCTTCGCGTGGGCGAAGCTGACCTGGATCTTGCCTCCCTTGATCTCCATCGATTCATAGAGTGGCCCCGAGTAGACGAGCTTCTCTTTACCGTATGTCTTCGCGAGTGCCCAAAGCGCGAGCCGGTCGCCGACGTCCAGTTTGTTCCGAGGATGGATATCGGCGATGTTGTCAACCAGGTCCGTGATGACAGCCATTCCTGTGTCGGGGATCGTCAGGCTCTTGGCCTGAGCTTCCCACAAGGCCGGCAGCTGTCCAGGTTCGTAGCTGCCCTGCCACGGGGCGATCTGTACGAAGTAGAACGGCAGGTTCTTCTGCGGCCAGGAGCTTCGCCAGCCTTCGATGAGCGCCAGCATGCGGTCGTAGTAGGCGAGCCCGTTCTTGTGCAGGACGTTCGTCTCGCCCTGGTACCAGATCACACCCCGCACTGCGAAGGGCTGGAGTGGAGCGATCATGCCGTTGTACATGCCGCCAGATTGGCCGTCGGCGATCGTCCAGGGCTCGATCGCCGAGCCGCCCCACGAACTGTTGATGAGACCGATCGGCACTTTGAGCTCCTCGTGCAGCTTCTTGCCGTAGTAGTAGAGCACCGCAGAGAAGGCTGGGACGCTCTCTGGTGTGCAAACTCTCCAATCAGCGACCACGTCCTGGGCGGGAGCGGGAACCTGAACCTTCGGGACGTGAAACAAGCGGACGTTCTTGAAGTCTGCGGTCTTGATCGCTGCAGCAGCTCCGGTGCTGCTCTTGAGCGGCCACTCCATGTTGGACTGACCCGATCCGACCCAGACCTCTCCGATGAGGATGTCCTCGAGCGTGATGGTGTTGCTCCCCGACACCGTCAGTGTGTGGGTCTTTCGGCTCGCCTTCATCGCGGGGAGCTCGACAGTCCATCTGCCGTCCGCTCCGGCCGTTGCTCTCGCCGATTTCTTTCCGAGCGTGACGATGACCTCTTCACCCTCGTCGGCCCAGCCCCAGATGGGAAGCGGAACGTCCCGCTGCAGCACCATGTGACTGTCGATGACCGCCGGCAGCTTGACGTCTGCCAAGGCTGCCGAGGGGAAGAAGAGCGCTGCTGCGCTGAAGAGCAAGGAGACGGGTCTCATGGCGGTGTCGCGCTTGTGCGGGTCGGGAGGAGAGGGAGGGCTCGCGCCCGTGCCCATGAATGGAGTCGTAGGGTACATTCACTGGACCAGAGGACCGGTCTTGTCCTAGGTCAAGATATGAGCGAGATCCTCGCATCAACTCCATAAGCCGCTGCGCCGAGCGCGCAAGCAAGTGTCTCTGGTACCAGCCTGAGTCCAATCGATTCGGCGGTCACGACTGAGAGCGGTAGACCCGCTCCCGCCCGCGGCCCGAGCGCTCCGCGCCGCCGCCAGGCCTACCGGCCCTTGCCCTCTATGAGCTCCGCCATCGCCTTGCCCATCGCCTCGCCGATGTTCATGTAGGTCTCGGCGTTGCCGCTGTAGTGACCGTTGGAGCTGCCGCCCTTGGAGAGGGGGTGGCTGTAGACGGTGGCGACGTTGCCCTTGAACTCGGCGTACTTGCCGGACTGGCCGTCGACCCCGAGCATCGCATCGAGGATCATGCCCTCGTTGCCCGTCGAGCCCTTCTCGGTCTGCCCGAGCGTGGCAATGACGAACTTGGCCTTTGGCGCATCGAACTCTTTGCGCAACTGCTTGATGAGCCGAACGAGGTTCTCTTCGTACTTGCTGGCATGGGCGGCGTTGTAGCGGTCCTTGTCTCCCTGCCACCAGAAGAAGCCAGCGACCTCGTAGCGCTTGGCGTCGGGGTAGTACTTGTTGAGTTCGTCGAGGACCATCTTCGCCCTGGCCACGTCTCCGTCGTACTGCATGCCGGCATACCACCCGATGGGCTCGGGCTCGGTGCCCTTGTCCCACGAGTCTGGCGACTCCTTGTAACCCGCGTAGATCTTGCCTTCGTGCTCATACTGCTCGGAGCCCGGAGGCAGCAGGTCCCAGCCGAGCGAGCGGTTGCCGATGCAGCTCTTGAGGACCAAGACCGGAGCTTTGACGGCATGACCCACGTGATGTCCGATTCCGATCTCCGGGCCGATTTTGCCGCCCGTGATGGTCAGGAACTCATTGTTGAACTGCCTCATGCCACCCGTGCCGCTTCCCATGACGCGCACGTTGCGAACATCTTGTCGCACGGTCCAATCACCATCGTCGTCGACGAGGTAGGGGTAGAGGCTCTTCTCCTTCACCGCGTGCTCGAGCGAGCCGTCGTCGCCCTTGACCTTGCCGAAGCCCAGCATGTTGGATTGGCCCATGAGGATGTACACCTGCACGGTCTTGTTCATGTCCGCGGAAACGCCATCGGGGTCCGGCAGCTGATCGGGTTTCTGCGCTGCGACGGCGGGGGCGGCGAACAGCATGATCATTTGAGAGGCGAGGGCCAGGACTGTGGATCTGTGTGTGCGGAACATGGTCAGGATGATCGGGGGGATTTGGCGACGGACGTCTGAGCGACCGAGATCATATCCTGGCTACCAGCGTCATTCGATCGACGTGCGCCTTCGCTGTCACAGTCGAACTTGAACGGTTGGCGGATGGGTGTACCTATCCGCCGAGAAGAGCGACAACCTCGACGCCTCCTGAGTCGAGTGGAGCAGGGACGCCTCGGCGCCCGTCGAGAAGTCGCTGCCCTCAGTCCGCGGCAGCCGGCTTCAGGATCACCCCATCCCCCGAGCGGCCGTTCATCTTGACCACCAGCGGCTCGGCCAGCCGCACGTGCCGCAGGAAGGTCGTCTCGCGCTCCGCCTCCACCCCCGACAGCCATTCCCAGTTGAGCCAACCGTCTCCCACGTCCGGGTTCACAGTGAAGTAACCGACGTTGCACGAGGTCAGGTTCTGAAAGAAATGCGTGCCCTGGGAAGGTGCGACCTTGATGTCCTCGAATCCCGCCTCGACGATCACGCGCGCGCCGGCGATCTGGTTCCACGTCACCGGGATGCCCAGGCTCGGGTCGGCCGAGCCCCAACGGCCCAGGCCGACCAGCACGTACGGCGTGCCCGCCTCGCGTAGCGTCGCGTCGAGGCTGGCCACCTCGCCGGCGACCTCCCAGGATTTTTGGCGATCGAAGCGATCGAGGTCGACCACGACCAGGTCGCGCAGGTCGTCGATGCGACCGTTGCCCAGCACGCGGTCGCTGCGGCACACGAGGTCCCGCTCGCCGATCTCGCCGATCTCGACCTCCTCGCCCTCCCTGGACAGCGCCATCGGGCGCAACTGCAGGAAGGCGAGGCGCGGCCGGCGGTCCGGCCCCCCGAGGTCGCCGGCGAACTCGATCTCCACCGGCGCGCCGGTTCCAGCGGTGCAGCGCTCCAGGAGCACGCGCAAGAGCTCGGCCAGGGGAAAGGCGCCGTGCTTCAAGACCTGGGCGAAGGTGACCAGCCGCACCCCAGCGCGCGAGATGCCGTCGACGATGCGGTTGTCGTCCGCAGCGTAAGTCGATCCGAGCCAGGTCAGGGTGCCGTCCCGCTCCGCGAGCTCGAGTGGAAAGCGCTCGATCTTCGCCTCGCTGTGCCGCTGCGCCACGCGCCCGAGATCCAGGGCGTAGAACTCGCGCTGGGAGTTCTGCAGCGCGTC
Source organism: Planctomycetota bacterium (assembly GCA_036010965.1). Classification (GTDB taxonomy): domain Bacteria; phylum Planctomycetota; class UBA1135; order UBA1135. The sequence goes on from DASCMO010000065.1 coordinate 5,069, forward strand.
CTCCACGCTCGAGAAGCCGACGATCTGCTGCGGGTACTTCGGGCAGAAGCGCAAGCAGGCATCGCCGCCCACCACGGTGCGGCCGAGCCCGAGGGCGACCGCCGCGACCCCGTCTTCGGAGGTATGGCCGGGCTCGGGGTAGAAGTTGTGCGAGCGCGCGACGCCGGCGAAGTCGGGGTAGAAGCGATCGTCGTGCCGTTGGCCGACCAGCTCCTGGATCATCACCGCCATCTTCTCCTCTTCGAGCCGGTGCGAGGTCACGGAGAGATAGGTCTTGGCCCGCTCGGCGAAGGTCGACGCGTACACGCGCTTGACCGCGTCAGTCAGCTGCATCAGGCGTACCTCCAGGTCCGAGTCGCTGTTCGGCAGCATGAACGTCTGGTAGACCCCGGCGAAGGGCTGTGACAGCGAGTCCTCCATCAAGCTGGAGGAGCGCACGGCGAGGGGATGCTTGACGCGCTGCAGGAAGACCCGCAAGTCCGCCCCCGCGGCGCGCGGGAAAGGCGCTTGCAGGAAGAGCTGGATGATCTCCTCGTCCGTGCGCGGAGACATCGCGAACTCGTGGATCCACTCGTACGCGAGGAACTCGTCGAAGACCTGCGTGCCCAGAACGACGCACGGCGGCACGGCGATGTCGATCTGGGGAAAGCGGTCCATGACGCCCGGTGCGACGAGCATCTTGTTCGCGAAGGCCACGCCGCGCGCTTTACCGCCCAGGGACCCGGAGCCGATGCGCGTGATGCTGACCGAAGGCTCGAAGCGCTGCCGGTCGAAGTCGGCGATGACGGTACGGTCGCGATCTCTTCGGAACTCGTCGATCCTCTCCAGGTAGTGGCTGCGGAGCCGCTCGGGATCCAGTGCGTCCTCGTCCCGCGGCGGCACCAGCTTCTCGGCCAGAGCGAACTCGGTGCGCGCCTTCAACCACTTCGAGAAGTGGTTGCGGCTCGCGTGATAGGCGAAGCTCTCGGTCGGCACCGAGGCGATCTTCCGCGCCAGGCTCTTCAGATCCTGGGCGCGGCCGACCTCTGGGCCACCGGGGATGCGGAAGACGAAGTCGCCGAGCCCGAAGCGCTGGACAAGGATCTTGCGCAGCTCCTGGAGCAGGATCGGAGAGCCCTTGACCAGGAACGATGCCCCCAGCTCCTCGGCCAGCTCGCGGTTCTCCGGCCGGCTCGACTGCAAGACGAGCCGTATGTCCGGCCGCAGCTCGATTGCCCGTCGGCAGAGTTCCAACCCGGCGAGCTTCTCCAGGCGCCCGCCGCGAGGGTATTCGAAGTCCGACACGACCCCGATCACGTACTCGCCGTAGCGCTCGAAGTACTCCCAGGCCTCCTCATATGTGGTGCTCAAGAGCACCTTGGGCCGCGCGCGCATGCGGATCATCATCTGCGAGAGATTCAGATCCTCCGAGAGCAGCCGCTGGGTGTGGCGGAACAGTTCGGCGTAGATCGTCGGCAGGAAGGACGAGTAGTACCGCACGCTGTCCTCGACGACGATGATCGCCGGCACGCCGCGCACGCTGGTGTCATGGGCGACGTTTAGCCGATCCTCGAGGTACATGACCATCGCCAGGAAGATGCGCACGTCGCCCTGCCACAGGAAGATGCGCTCGAGCCCGCTGACGTCGTTCTTCGTCACGAATTCGTGCAGCTCGCGCGGCGAGAAGGCGAGCGCGATCACGGGCATGTCGAAGCCGGCCTCGCGCAGCCGGTTCGTGATCTGCACCGCGTTGCCGTCGCCGGCGTTGAGGCTCGCGACTACCAGGTCGAAGGTGTTGCCCTCATCGAGCAGCTTCAGGGCCTCGGCGGTGGTGGAGACCCGGACCACGTCCGGGATGCTGCTGCGGTCGAACTCGATGAAGTGGCTGAGCAGCGCCTCGGCCAGGTGCCCCTCCTCCGACATGACGAAGGAGTCGTAGAGGCTCGAGATGAGGAGGATGCGCTTGACGCGGTGTCGCATCAGCTCGTGAAAGCTGCGCAGTCTGGCGGGTCGCTTCCGTTCCGAGCGCTCGCTCTTTTCGGCCATTGGTTCTGTGTGCTCGCGTTTCCTCAGACGAGCCCCTGGTCCAACATGGAGTCGGCTACCTTGAGGAAGCCGGCGATGTTGGCTCCGTTGACGTAGTTGCCTGGCGTCCCGAAGCGGTCCGCCGTGGCGACGCAGGAGCTGTGGATGTCGGCCATGATCATCTTCAGCCGGTTGTCCACCTCCTCGCGCGGCCACGAGTAGCGCATGCTGTTCTGGGCCATCTCGAGGCCCGACACGGCCACTCCTCCGGCGTTGGCGGCCTTGCCCGGGCCGTAGAGGATGCGGGCTTCGAGGAAGGCCTTCACCCCTTCGGCGACGGTGGGCATGTTGGCCCCTTCGCTGACGAGGCTCACCCCGCCGGCGATCAGGTTGTGGGCGTCCTGCGCCGAGATCTCGTTCTGGGTGGCGCACGGGAAGGCGCAGTTCGCCGTGTGCGCCCACAGCGGGTTGTGGTCGCGCGAGGCGTCCGCGGCGGTGTACACGGCGCCCGGGAAGTGGTCGGCGTACTCGCTGATGCGCCCGCGCCGCAAGTTCTTCAGTTCCATGACGAAGGCCAGCTTCTCGGAGTCGATCCCGGCCTCGTCATAGATGTAGCCGTTCGAGTCGGACAGGGTCACCGGCCGCGCACCCAGCTCGATCAGCTTCTCGACGGCGTACTGCGACACGTTGCCGCTGCCCGAGACCAGGCAGACCTTGCCGTCGAGGCTCTCGTCGCGCGTCTTCATCATCTCCTGGGCAAAGTACACCGCGCCGTAGCCCGTCGCCTCGGGCCGGATCAGCGATCCCCCCCAGTTGATGCCCTTGCCGGTCAGGATGCCGGAGAACTCGTTGGCCAGGCGCTTGAACTGTCCGAACAGGTAACCGATCTCGCGCCCTCCAACGCCGATGTCGCCCGCCGGCACGTCGGTGTTCGCTCCGATGTGGCGCTGGAGTTCAGTCATGAAGCTCTGGCAGAAGCGCATGACCTCGGCGTCGCTCTTGCCCTTGGGGTCGAAGTCCGAGCCGCCCTTTCCGCCGCCCATCGGCAGGGTCGTCAGCGAGTTCTTGAAGACCTGTTCGAAGGCCAGGAACTTGAGAATGCTCAGATTGACCGACGGGTGGAAGCGCAGGCCGCCCTTGTAGGGCCCGATGGCGCTGTTCATCTCGATGCGGAAGCCGCGGTTCACGTGGATCTCGCCGCGTTCGTCCATCCACGGCACGCGGAACAGGATGACCCGTTCGGGCTCGACCATGCGTTCCAGGAGCTTGGCGCTGCGGTACTCGGGGTGGCGCTCGAACACGGGCTCCAGCGACTCAGCGACCTCCTGGACGGCCTGGTGGAACTCCGGCTCGGCGGGGTTCTTGGCCTTCACGTTTTCCATCAAACGCGTGACGTTGTCGTGCATCGATACGATCCTCTTCTGTGTTCTCGTGCTGGCTTATCGGCGTCGGGTCCTCTCGGTTCGCCCAGGCTCAGATCTCGAACTTGCCGCGCGCTTCCGTGTTCGATGCCGGGATCGAGCTTGGGGAGCAGCGTTCCACCTCGTGCCATTCGAGCACTAACCGCGACGGATCGCGAAAGGGCATGTCGACCCGCCGTCCCTTTTCCGGGCACTCGAAGGAGAACGCCCGGGGGTTCAGGTCGGCGTGGACGAGATGCGTCTTCTCACACTCACTGCAGGTGATTTGCGCTTCCCACATGGCTGGCGATACGCGGCGGGTCAAAGGACCTGGTCGCCCCGATGTGCGCGGAGTCTACCAAACGAGTCGCGCCGACCGCGCGTCCATCCGCCCCAGGCGGGAATGCCACCCGAATCGACCGCCATTAGGGCCCGCCGCCAGAAGCGGCTTGGATTAGACCTGTCCGTTCTTCTTGCCAGCGAGACAAAGCCACCCTACCTCGAATCTGCTCTAAGTGCGGGACGCCGAGCGACCACCTTGCGAGGCGCAGGGTCAAGAGAGGTGTGCCTTGATGGTGTTGAAGCGAGCCAGCGTCCGCCAGAATACGCACCCATGAAACCGATCTTGATCGCGGGGCTCGTCTTGCTGGCCGTCGCGTACGTGGCGGTGCTCGTCACGGGTGTCCGCAAGGCCCGCCGCAGGTCTGCCGACGAGTCGGAAGCGGACGGTCCCTGGTTGCCATCGGCTCTGCAAACGCTGATCGGCTTCGTGACCAACTTCTTTGACACCCTCGGCATCGGCAACTTCGCGCCGACCACCGCCTGGTATCGCCACGCGAAGCTCGTTCCAGACGAACTGATCCCCGGAACCATGAACGTCGGGCACACCCTGCCGGTGATGCTGATGGCGTATCTCTTCATCGGGATCGTCGAGATCGAGTCCGTCACCCTGGTCGCCATGATCATGAGTGCCGTGGTCGGGGCCTGGCTTGGCGCGGGGATCGTGGCGAGCTTGCCGAAGAGACGCATCCAGCTCGGCATGGGCGGAGCGCTGCTCATCGCTGCGTTGCTCATGTCCGCCTTCCAGTTCGACCTGAAACCTGAAGGCGCCGAGGCCCTGGGGCTCGAGTTGCCTCGCCTGGTCCCGGCCTGCCTCGCGATCGCGATGCTCGGCGCCTTGATGACGATCGGCGTGGGGCTCTACGCGCCGTGCATGATCCTCGTCAGCATGATGGGCATGAACCCGATAGCCGCCTTTCCGATCATGATGGGCGCTTGCGCCTTCCTGATGCCCGTCGCGAGCACACGCTTCGTGCTGGCCGGAAAGCTGCACATGCGAGCGGCCCTCGGTCTGACTCTCGGAGGGCTGCCGGCGGTGCTGATCGCCGCGCTCGTCGTCAAGTCGCTCCCGCTCTACGCCTTGAAGTGGCTCGTCGTGGCCGTCGTGCTCATCACCGCGATCCAGATGTTGCGCACTGCGTGGTTGACCCACGATGAAACGTGATGCCTGCACCCTCAGGCGTCGTCGTGACCGCTGACCGGTCGATCCAGTCCCGTTGAGCTGGAGGACCTGCCGCCGAAAACACCTCACCGGAGATGTTTGAGGCTTTGGCTCGGCCTCTCCCGGAATAGTCGGGCTCAGAGGCCAAAGCGAACGGGTGGCCGGGAGGTTTGGATGGAACGCGAGGCCCTATTGCCAGGTGATCGAGAGGGCGTTGGTCAAGTTGAAGGTCAGACCACACGAGCCGCCCGGGTCCCGGTACCAGCCCTGGTAGTGCTTGGTATCTCCTGGGTTGACCGTGGAGTTCGCTCCGGGCTCGCCGGAGATCGAGTGGCCGGTCGAATCGACGGTCCCGGCTCCGTCGATGGTCAACGGGGGGTAGTAGCGCCAGACGTTGCCGCCCGCGCAGCGCAGGCCGTCGCCGAAGGAGACGCCGTTGCCGTTGTTGACCTGGTTGTCCCCCTGGAAGAAGACCATGAACTGCCCCGGGATCAGGCCCGCTGCGTGCAGCACGACCGTGTCCGCGCCGACGACCGCGTCACCTGAGGCAGAGAGCACGCCGCCGCTCCCACCGGAGTTGGCGCAGCCCGCCGTGGGGTCGTCGTTTGCACAGGGACAGCTGATTCCAAAACAGTAGGCCGAGCCGGTCCCCCCCGAGCCCAGGGTTCCGTCGGGGTTGACGTTCTGTGCCAGGATGTCTCCCGAATCCACGCGCTGATCACTCCAGGCGAGCACCACCTGCCCGGTTGTTCCCCTCGCGACGTCCAGCCGTGATTTGCCGCTCGGCGTCGAACCGACTTCGAAGGGGGTGACGTCGTATGCGCCGGTCGCATCGACGTGAGCGCCGTGCAGGGTATCGGTGCCGAAGCTGGGGATGTGCGTCCAGAAGACGAAGGCCCCTCCACCGCTGACGGTAGTCTTCACCTGTCGGATCTCAGGCGAACCGACCGGGATCAAGGTCGCACCTTGATCGGTCCACTGGCGATTGCCGGCTGCGTCGAACTTCTGCCCGGAGAGGCCGCACATGGACTGCCCGGTGTTCTGCTCGGTCCAGAAGAGATACGTCGCGCCGCTGCCCGCGTCGTAATCGACCGAGGGATTGACCCGCACCTGCGCGGAGTTCGTCGATCCGGCCACGCCGTTGTGGGGAAATGCCTCGGTCCCGGCGGCGAGCACGTGCTGTGCGTAGCACTGCAGGGGGCCTGTGCCGTACCAGGCAAAGAGAGCGCCACCGCTGCCGTCTGGTGTGAATGGGGGGAAGTTGCCGATCTGAAGCGACCCCGAGTCGAAGACGCTCAGCGGAGTTGCCCCCCAGAGCTCATTCCCCGCGGCGTCGAACTTCTGAGCGAGCAGGTGCTTGGGATGCCAGAACTGGGGGCCGGTCTGGTGCACGATCGAGAGGATGACGTCGTAGCCGCTGTTGTGGAGGTCGCTGACCGAGTAGGTGCCGGCCGAAGGCGTGAGCGTGATGCCTCCAGGCCATTGCGGCGCGCCTGCGAGGTCGAGCTTCTGGAGCATCACCGAGCTGCCCTGTGTCCAGGCGATGATCGCGCCGGCTCCTACGTCGCCGGTGATCTTCGGCGACGCGACGAAATCAGTCGTGTTGGTCAGAGTCACGCCTGCCGTGCCCCAGACGAGTATGCCTCCGGGGGTTACCCGCGCGGCGGTGATCTGCACTCCCGTCCCGCTGTCGTCGCGGAAGGTGAGCAGGGCATTGTCTCCACCATGACCCCCGACGACGTCGAGCCCATAGCTCTGGGTCGAGCTGAAGCTCCGATCGCAGACCAGGATTCCGCCGTGGGCCCACAGCTCATTGCCGCCCGCGTCGAGCTTCTGCAAGCGGACGTCGAAGCCGTTGGCGATGCTGTCGAACCAGCTGATGTAGCAGCCGCCATCCGCGGTCGGTGCGATCATCGGCTGGACCTGGTCGCCGGCAGCATCGGAGACGGCCAGGTTGAGCGCGGGGTCGCTGGGCCATTGCGCGGCAGCTGTTGAGGTCGCGAGCAGAACGAGCAGGGGCGCGGCGAAGAGCTTCATGGTGATGGTCTTGCGAGGTAGTGGGGGAGTGGAAGGGTACTCCCAGAATGATCCTAGCAGGGTCCTATTCGGGCGGAGTCGGAAGCTCGCGGGGAGGCTGGTTCGGGCACGCCAGTGGTGGTTTCAGCCCGAACCGGCGACCTGCCTCGCCGGTCTGAGCGTTCAGCGCGCGTTCCAGGTCTCTTCGAGGATTTCGAGCGCGCCTGGATCGTGCTGCGCCAGTTCGGCGCGCACGAAGGGATAGAAGTCGTTCGTGCCGAAGTACGCCTCGCTGCACTCGGCGAAGAACTCCTTGTGGTTGGTCAACGCGTAGTGCCGCCGCTGCTTGCCCGACACGTGCAGCACGGACTCGTAGTTGCCGCGCGCCTGCGCCGCCTCCCAGGCTGCTCGGATTCCCGGATGGTCGAAGCCGAGCACCTGGTCGTGCCAGGCGTGGGCCAACTCGTGCAGCATCACCCACGGTTGACGGTTCGAGCGGACCAGGTCGACGAAGTTCCGCGCCCGCGGCACGTGCACGGCCTTCTCCAGACGCGGGTCGTAGCCGTGCGCGACCAGCCAGCCTGCGTCGGGGTGGTACTGCAGCGACTCGAGCGGATGCTCCGCGTCGAGCCAGATAGGCACCTGTTGCAGCTCATCCACCCGCCGGGCCGGGAGCACGCTGTGCACATCGAGCAGCTTGGCGTCCAGCAACTTCAGCGCCTCGTCGCCGAGCGCGACCAGCTCGCCTTCGAGCAATGCCCGGTCGACGTGCACACTCCAGCCTTGGATCTCGCGCACGACGTGGTCGGGATCGGACGGGGGCTCGACGAGCGCGCTGGACGACGTGGCGCCGCGGTTCGCCAGCCAGCTCCTGGCCAGTCTTTCTCCCAGGGCGACGACGCCCTCGGTGTCCAGCACGAGCTTCTTCTCCTGTGGCGGGAGGTCGAAGGCCTTGACGTGGATCAGCAAGGGGTCGGCGGCTGCGACCTCCTCGACCTGCGCGGTGACGTCGATGTCGTTGACCCGCTCGTCGTCTGTCGGGGGCTGCTGGCTGACGAACCAGCGCAGCGCCGGCAGGTCCAGGTCGTCCCTGCTCTGTTCCACGATCGACTGCAGTCGGGCGGCAGCCCCTCTTCGGAAGTGACCCCAGGACATGTCGTTCTCCCCGATGTGGTAGAGGATCCCTGCCAGCTCGACCTCCTGGCCGCGCTCGGTGAGCTGCCGCATGGACTCACGGACGAACTCCACGAAGCTCGGGTAGAGGTTGCGGGTCACGGCCTCGCTTCCCTTCGGCGTCCAGTCGATGATCTGAGAGCCGCTGTGCGTGAACTTGACGATGGCGAGGTCGCCCTCGATCTCTCCTTCGACGGTGGCTGCAAAACTCAACTCGGGACCGAAGGTGTCGTAGAAGCCGGCCGGTCCCAGGGGCTCCCATCCGTCGGACGTCCGGTAGCCGCCGCCGATGCTGTAGCGGTAGGCGATGCGCGGGTTGTCGGCCAGCAGAGCGGGACCGCCCTTCAGCTCTGCGAGCTCCTGGACGAAGGCCCGCTCCCCTTCCATGTTGCGGTGCCCCGCGAGCACGAAGAGCTTCACCTTGCCGCCCTTGGAGTAGGGCCAGGCCTCGAGCGGGCGGTCCGTGGGTCGTGCGCGCCCGATGCTCTTCAGGTAGGCGTCGGCGTGGTTGACCCCGTGCTCGAGCTGACCCAGGGTGCCGTAGTGATAGTGCAGGCCCACGCCGCCTCCGATCTCCACGCCCACGTGTGAGGTGGGGACGAAGTCCGCCAGCGGATCTGCGTCGGTCACCTGCCTCTGGCCGAGGCTGATGGCATACATGCGGGGGCGCAGGTCCATGCCCCAGATGGTCTTGGTGCACAGTTCGCCAATGAAGAAGCGCAGCTCGGGCACCTTGAGGTCCCGGCGCCAGCGGTCCAGGAAGTGCTCCAGGTTCTTCCCGTAGGAGGCCATGTACTCCTCCTCGAACATGTCGTTCTCACCCTGATGCCAGACGAACCCCTCGATGCGGTAGGGGACCCGCTTTTCGTCGAGCGCGGCCAGGGAGGAGCGCACCCAGTCCAGCGCCAGGGGGTACATCTCGAAGCCGCTGGGCTCCTCGGGGTTCCAGTCGCCGCCCAGATGGGTGCCGCCGGCCGCGACCTTGATCACGGCGATCGGCGCATCGATGTTCTCGGTGACGGTCCTGGCGAAGCTCAGTTCCGGACCGACCACGCCGTTCACCGGGGCGAGGGGGACCCAGCCCTGCGAGCGCTGCTTGTTCTCTCGCCCGATGCAGTAGGAGAACCTCACCTCGTCCTGAGGGTGTTCCAGCCCCTCGAAGGGGGGGAAGCGCTGGATGTCCGCCACCCGGGAGTCGGAGCCCACCATGTTGGACTGGCCGGCGAAGATGAAGACCCGCAGGGTCTCGGTGTCCTCCTGTGCAACGGCCGCGGCGGCGTTTCCCAGCAGGATGATCAGGGCGAGCAGAACGAGGCGAGGCGTTGGAGAGTGCATGGTGGAGATGAGGAGTGGCGCGGACCTGGCTGGTCGAGGGGGGACGGCAAGCCGCACGCTACCCGATACCGAGATCGCATCACACGGAGTCCCTTTCAGGTCCTGACGGCGGGCGTAGACGGGTCGGTTCGCTGGTCTCGGGGCACTTGTCAGTAGACTGAAGTCGCCGGTCTGGGAGGGAACGCATCCAGATACGGCGTCTGTGGTCCTCCAATGCTCCAGTTCACGTCCCTCATTCTGACTGTCCTCTCCGCCACTCAGGGTGGCGACGCTGGGTTGCCGGTCCTGGTCGAGGCCGAGGCCTTCGATGACGTCGGAGGCTGGGTCGTCGATCAGCAGTTCATG
>DASCMO010000066.1:0-3032 GCA_036010965.1 Planctomycetota bacterium
CTCATATGGCCCTTTCCCCCCTCGCTCGGCACGCCCGGAACCGGGCCCACGGGGCCCTGCCACCATCCCGGCACTGCATACTGCTTCGGTGACGGCAGCGGCACGCCCTGTCCCTGTGGGAATGCGAGCAGCGGCGGCACGGGCTGCGCAAACTCGACAGGTGACGGCGCAGAGTTGTGGGCGTGCGGATCAGCCAGGGTCTCCGTCAATAACCTGAGGTTCACCGCCTCTAATCTGGTGCCCGGCGGGCCAGCTCTTCTCTTCGTTGGCCAAAACGCCACCAACGGTGGGAACGGTAGTGTCTTTCGCGACGGGCTGGTCTGCACTGACCAGAGCACCGTGACAATCGGTTGGGATTATCCGAACTCGTCCGGAGGTCTCACCTGGTTCACGGACCTCTCAGGCCCGAGCATCTGGGCGCCCGGCGCTGGCGACACCCTTTACTTCCAGAGCTGGTACCGCGATCTGAACGGCAGTCCCTGTGGAACAAGCCAGAACCTGACGAACGGCGTCGAGATAACGTTCAGGCCCTGAACGCCACCGGAACGGCCGCTCTCGACCCCAAATGCAACTCGAGTGTCTGGGCGTCCTGCTGGGCGTCGGAGGACACAGTCGGGTGCAGTCGGGTGCCTGTGCCTGACCAGGGTGACCCCATTGACGATAGCGAGAGGCCCGATAGTGGTAGCGGAGGAGGGACTTGAACCCCCGACACGCGGATTATGATTCCGCTGCTCGACTCGCCTAACCCCCTTGAACAGCAAGAGCTTACGAATCCGCCCGCCGCTGTCTGGGCGTCCTTCTGGGCGGATGTTTGCAGGCAGCACCCCGATCTCACCGCCCTTGATCCGCCTGTGCGCCGCCCAGGGTTTGGCCTGGGCTCTCGCCAACAGCCCCGCCTTCCTGTTCAATAGTCAAGCCGCCTGCCCGCGGCGAGCGCCCGCGGCCGAGGGTGCGGGCAGCGAAGGCCCCGATCCGTTTCCTCGCCAACGGTGATACGCAGACTGCCGAAGAACACCTGGAAGAGTCGTCGCGACACTGACTTGCATGCCACTCCAACCGACACCTCGCCCCGGACTCGTCCTCCGTGTGTTTGCACTCCTCGGTTGGACGCTCCTCGCACCGCTCCTGCCCGCCTGCTCGCCCCGATCAGGCGAGGCCGCTCCAGACGATCCGCGGCTCGTAGTCCTGATCGTCCTCGACACCCTCGGCGCCGGTCACGTCTCCCACCTTGGCTACGACCGGCTCACCACGCCGCGCCTCGACACCCTCGCAGCCGACGGCGTGAGCTTCGAGCAAGCCATCGCGCCCGCCTCGTACACCGTGGCCAGCATCCCCAGCCTGCTCACCGGGCGCCTCCCCGACCGTCACGGACTGACCTGGTACGACCGCGTCCTTCCGGAGAGCGAGGAGACGATCGCCGAGCTCTACCGCGAGCGAGGCTACAGCACCTTCGCCGCCATGTCCGTGATCAACGGCAGTTCCAGGTACGGGACGGGCCAAGGCTTCGACGAGGTGCGATCAGTCTGGATCGGACCGGGCGGGCCGAACGCGGTCTCGTTGGTGAGACAGGGCCAGACGGTACACCTCCCCGGAGCCGACGAAGTCGCGGGGATCGCGCGCGAGCGCATCGAGAAGCTCGGGCCGAACGAGAAGCTCTTCCTGTATCTGCACTTCCTCGAGCCGCACGGCCCCTACGACTCACCCCTTGAGTACAGGCAGCGCTTCCGCGACGAACGCTACCCGGGCCCCTACGTGGACGGGGAGTGCAAGGAGCTCAAGGAGCGGTTCCGCGAGGAGGGGGCGATCCATGAGATCCGCGAGGGACTCTGCCACATCTACGACGCGAGCATCCTGTGGGTCGACACGAATGTGGGCCGCGTCCTCGACACGCTGCTCGAGCACGATCTCTACGAGAACGCGCTGGTCGCCGTGACCGCCGACCACGGCGAGTCCCTCTGGGAGCACGGCCACCTCGGCCACGGCAGACACCTCTACGAGGAGTACGTGCGGGTGCCGATGGTCCTGAAGCTACCGGGCCCCGACCGGCCGCGCGGCCTGCGCGTGCCGGCCATGGTCTCGCTCATGGACCTCCTCCCGAGCCTGTGCGACTGGAGTGGTCTGCGCCGGCCGGTGAACGAGCTCGACGGTCGCTCCCTGGATCCCTTCCTCTCCGCCCCCGACGGCCCGTCGCTCCACGAGAGCCTGCTGCTCCGGGGGCAGGAGGATGTGGGAGTCTTCGCCGTGCGGTTTCCGGGACGGAAGGTCGTGGCGGTCCTCGGCGAGGACGGGGGGGATGGGCGGCCGGTCGAAGCTACCGAGCTCTACGACCTCATCTCCGACGAGAAGGAGTTGAGGGACCGCGCCGCTCGCGATGCAGCCGAGGCGCGGCGGGGTGTGAAGCTGATCGTGGAGCAGCTCGAGGCGCTCGGGACGGCCACTGCGAGCCCGTCCGGGGAGATCGGGGAGGCCGAGCGAGCGATGCTCGACGCCCTCGGCTATGTCGAGAGCGGCGAGGAGGACGAGTAGCGACCGATCGCAGGGCGCGCCAGGTTCGAGGCCTCCGCTTGACGCCGCGGCGCTGCGCGCCTCGGGCGACGCCCGCGTTCACACAATCCTGTACACGGCGGCGAGATCGGCAGGGAGGCCCCCCTGGCGGTCGATGCGGGTCTAGTCGGCACGGACGATCCGGCGCACCTCGCGCCCAGCACCGTGTCCTCGTGCCTCGCCTGCGGTGGCCATGCCCCTGGCCGCTCTTGCAGCTGGTGTAACGTCCGGTCTGTACTTTCCTCCTCCTCCTGATGGGGGCCAACGACGATGCCGAGGAGGGTGATTGGCGCTGGGGGGATGGCTCTCCCGTGGTGCACGAGCCCGCGGCCAGTATCGAAGCGGGCTCGCCCCCCGATTCCCCCGACTACGAGGCCTTCCCGGCGTTGCTGGACAACTACATCGGCGTGGAGCATTGCCTCCAGCTACAGCTGAGAAATGCGCGCTTCGTCCTCAACGACGCAGGCAGCCACAACGCTTACGTCTTC
>DASCMO010000067.1:0-20993 GCA_036010965.1 Planctomycetota bacterium
CGTCCGGCCCCGCGGGGACGATGACCCGCAGCTTCCCCATGGGCTTGATCTCCTCCATGAAGTAGTGCGGCTCCCACCACTGACGGCTCGAGGTGCCGACGAGGATCTGGAAGTAGATCGGGTTGACCCCGTCGCTCCCCCGGAAGCCCCCGGGGCCTCCGATCACGTAGATCTTGAAGAATCCGGCCATCGCTCTCCCTTCACGGCGTGGATCTGACTGGAGCATGGTACCCGACCGCGCGGAAAGGGCGAGGCGGGGTGTCGGGCTGGGGGACAGCCGCTAAGCTGCGCGGGACATCCACCCCAGCACTCCCCTCCAATGATCCTGCGCCAGTTCCCGCCCATGGGGGTCTACGAGACCCTGTTCCGCTTCGCCGAGGCGACCGACGACTACATGGGGGAGGTGGGGACCCACCCGTGGGCGCAGGGTTTTCCCATGACGAGCCAGGTCCCGGGAGGGCCCGAGCTGCCGGATGGGGTGCGGATCGGAGCAGACGATCGCAAGTACCCCAAGGCCGACGGGCAGCCGCCCCTGCGGGAGGCCATCGCCGCCTACTACAACCGCTTCTACGACGCGCGGATCACGGCCGATAACGTGGCCGTCTTCGCCGGCGGCCGGCCGGCGATTTTTGCCGTGCTGGCCTTCCTCGAGCCTGGAGTGGAGGTGGTCGTCGAGGAGACCGAGTACACGCCTTACTGGGACCTCCTGAAGATCTTCGGGCGCGAGTTCTCGCTGATCAGAAGCGACGAGAGCAACGCCTTCCGCCCAGGCCCTGCTGACCACCCGGCGCGCGAGGGGATCATGCTGCTCAAGAGCAATCCCTGTAACCCGACGGGGATCATGACCGGCGGGGAGGATCTGGCGGCGCTCGTGCGGCACTACAGCGAGGACGGACGCGCGGCGCTCTTCGACGAGGCCTACGAGTTCTTCTGCGACCCCGAACCCGAGAGTGCACTGGCACACATCGACGATATCGACGCGACGAATCTCTTCATCGTCGGCGCGGCCACCAAGGGACTACAGGTCCCGGGGATGCGCGTGGGCTGGGTCGTCGCCGCCAAGGACCACGTCGAACTGTTCCGCAACTACTCCTCCTTCGGCATGGGCGGCGTCTCCCGCGCCTCGCAACTCTACGTGACCGAGCTCCTCGAACTGGAGCGCGTGGCCCACGCCCGCTCGGCGATCGCGAGCTTCTACACCAGCCAGCGCGAACGTTACGGCGAGGCCCTCGAACGCCTCGGCCTGCAGCTCTTCTCCGGCAACGGCGGCTTCTATCACTGGTGCAAGCTGCCAGACGGCCTCACCGGCGATGCCTTCAACGAGCGCCTGTTCAAGCACAAGGCTGGCATCCTCCCCGGACGCCTGTGCGACATGGCGCGGCGCGGCGACGAGGGGCCCCTGGGCCCCATGATGCGCTTCTCCTTCGGCCCCCTCGGCCCGGATTCGTTCGAGAGCGACATCGCCATCCTCGAGCAGTGCCTCTGAGCGCGGCGGAAGCGAAAGCCGGCGCCGCACGGTTTCCCTTGCAGGTCAGGTAAACCGCGGCCGACGCGGTCTCGGTCCGCTCCCCCTCTAGTCGACCAGGACCTCGACCTCGAGGGTTAATTTTGCCATCTCGGCCTGGACGCGGTCCCTCCAGGGGGCGCCGTCGGGGGCGAGGTCGTCCAGGCTGGCGGCGTCCGTGCCGACGCCCTCCTGGAAATATGCCAGGAGGACCGCCGCGTTGGTCAGGTTGGTGATGTCCTCGGAGGTCTTCACCGACCGGAGCAGGCCGAAGACGCCATCGCGGATCTCGTCCTTCGAGAGGGGGAGCAAGGAGGCGTCGAAGACTTTCTCGCCGTCGAGGGAAACGCTGCTGAGGACGCGGCCGAAGGCCTGGACCGTCGGGACGGCTTCCTCGGCGCTCGGCAGGTTCTCGTCGGGGCGGTAGGGCACGCCCGCGCTCAGGCTGCCGTCGAGGAGCGAGCGCACTAAGGGCGCCAACTCGCGGCCGACGACCTCGTTCCCGCGCTTGTTGAAGTGCATGTTGCGCAGGTGATAGAGGTGCCGCTCGCCGTCGGGGAGGGGCGCGACCGCGCGCAGGGCGGGGGTCATGTCGAGCATCGCGCGGCCATGGCTCCGGGCCCAGGCGAGGGCCTCGCGATTGGGCAGGTCTCGGTCCAGGCTCTTGCCGGTGCGGCGCAGGATTTCCTGCCAGAGCCGGTCCTCGATCTGGAACTCGTCGGGGAGCAGGACGAACACCAGGGGCACGTCGCCGGCCGCGCGCTCGAGGCGGATGAGCGACTTCAGGAACTCCGCGTGCCTGAGCCCCCAGGCCACCCGCTCGTGGTGCTCGCAGACTGCCGCGGCCGCCTGGGTCTCCACCAGCATGTAGATCTCCTCCCCGAGGCTCGGTTTCTCGAGGAGCGGATCGGCGAGCCAGGGCTGGTTCAGGGCCCGTTCGGCCGTCGAAGCCGCGCCGACGGTGTCGGCGATCTCTGCCTGGTCGAAGCTCTTGAGGCGGAAGGCGAGGACCGTGAGCAGGTAGCTGTCGGCGTCGAACCAGCGCGGCGCCGTCGGCGCCTTCGAGAGGGCGTCGATATCGTTGCCGAGGAAGATCTCGATCAGGATCAGGTCGGGATCGAGGGCGAGGGCCTCGGTCTCCAGCAGGTAGAGGTAGTCGCCGGGGCCGATGCCCGGGTAGCCCATGTTGTAGACCTCGACCCCGGGGAGCTCCTGTTCGCAGACGCTCGTGTAGTGGTGGGGGAGAGGGACCGTTCCGTAGCTGAACGAGTCGCCGATGCTGACGACGAGGGGGCCGGAGAGCTCGGAGCGCGGGACGAACTCCGTGTCGTAGTGGCCGCCGCTGTTCAGTGGAAAGCCGTAGAGGAAGCTCCCGGGTTGGCGCCGTCCGGCTCCGCGCTTGATCTCCGACGATGCCGACTCGGTGACCAGGATCGGGTGGGGCCACGCGATCCTGAGGCCGCGCACGCCGAGTTCTCCGGTGACCAGGAGCAGCGGTAGGCTGAGGGAGAGTCCCGCCAGGACACGACGCGCCCGCTCGGGCAGGAGACGCCGGAGTCTCGGGAGCAGCAGGGACCAGAGAGCGAAGGTCCCGTAGGCGAAGGCCACGGCGAACTCCGCGAGGACCGGGTGGCGGACGCGGAACGGGCCGGCGTGGGTCTCGGCGGTGGAGAGGCCGAAGGCGCAGACCGCTATGCAGACTGCAGCGCAGAAGACCAGCACCTGCAGGCGCAGGGCCGCGTCGGGGACCGGCACCGCCTCCTTGCGGCGGCGTACGAGAGCGACGAGGCACGCGAGGGCGGGGAGAGCGCAGGCTCCGACCGCCCCCATGAGCAGGGCAATGGCCAGTCCGGACCCCCAGTTCGTGGTGTCGCCGAGACGCAACTCGAGGAAGCGGTCCGCGACCACTCGCAAGTGGACGCGCTCGGCCATCCCGTTCCCGCAGGCGCGCAGGGCGAAGAGACCCCCCGCGAGGTGGATCAGGAAGAAAACGAGCTGCGTGAGTGTGCGCATGGGTCCGTGCGGGGATGGGGCGGGAGTTGGGCCATGGTGTCCCAAATTATCGGGTCCGCGCCCGCGAGAACATCAGCTTGATGTGGGGATCCTACAAGAGCGCGCGGGAAGGCCGAGCCGGCGTACCACTGGGGGGGCTGCCATCCCTGCCGATCGCCACCACCGTTACCCAGTGACTGCAGGTGCCGGGGATGGGCGGCGTCTCCCGTGCCTTGCAGTCCGCGAGCCGTGCCTCTGCGATCGTATCCGTCGCGTGAGCGAGAGGCGGCAGGCGCTGCCTCGGCTCAGTCCCCCGCGTCCCGGCCGAACACGAACCGCTGGTAGAAGAGCGACACCAGGATCAGGCACAGGGCCAGGCCGAGGAATGATCCCACGCGCTGCAGGCCCTCAAGGTTGGCGAGGTCGACGAGGAAGACCTTCGAGATCGTGGCGAGCAGGAAGGCCAGCGACACCCAGCGCAGGGCGACGATGCCGCGGCGTGTGCCCAGGGCGAGCAAGGTGAACGAGTAGAGGGCCCAGGCCAGCGATAGCGCAAGGTCGCGGTTGAGGTTGGTGCCCTCTATCACGAGGTGCTCGCCCTCGCCGTAGCGGTTGACCACCAGGACGTTCACCCAGATGAAGGGCACCAGGCAGGCGAGAGCGCCGACGACCCCGCGCAGGAAGGCGCGCGGACGCCAGAGGCCGCCCTCGACCGTGAGCCATTCTTGCAGGCCGGTGACGGCCTTCGCAATGACACCGCTCCTCCCCCGACCTTCCCCAGAACCATCCGGCCTTGCGATCGGAGCGGCGCTGAAGCGAAGGACGGCCAGCAGGGCGGCGAAGACCAGGCCGTAGGCGTAGGTGAAGCCGTTCAATAGCAGGGCCTCTTGAGGCTCGAACGCATCGGGCACCGAGAACGGCCTGATGTCGGACTCGGTGACACCGATGAGCCGCAGAGGAAGGCACCAGGGGGCCGCCGCGATGGTTACCGCCACCATGGCTGCCAGGCTCCACAGAGGGCTGGACCGGCGCTGTGCGAGCCACGCCCACAGACCCGCTCCCAGGGCGAGGCCGATCCAGCCCCACATGCCACTGACTCCGCCCAGTTGGCGAGAGTCGACCTGGAGTGGCAGGGCGAGGGCGCACAGGAGGCAGGCGACCATGATGTAGGCCGTTCGCGCACTTCGCACGCCGTCGGGCTTGTGATCGCCGCGCAGGCAGAGCGCGGCCAGCCCCGCGGGCAGGGCCAGGATCAGAGGCACGATGCCGATCCACCGGTCTCCCCAGGCATGCTCGAAGAGCTGCACCCAGCGGTCGAGGGCGAAGTCGCCGAACCCCATGAAGACTGAAGTTGCGGCGACGAGGCCCATGAGAGAGGTGCGGGCGAGCTGCCCGCGAAACAACACCGGGGCGAGGGTCGTGGCGGCCGTGCCCGCGAGTAACCAGGGGAGCACCTCGGGTATGGTCCAGCCGAGTCTGAAGATGTCGCCACCTCCCGCGAACGCGTAGAGCGTCGTGCCGGTAAACAGGACCACCACTGCGGTCGGGATCGAGCTCCCACACCTCGCAGCGGCAGCAGCGCCGACACATATCGCCAGTAACAACGGCACGTGGTGCTGAAGCAGGCTCGCTCCTTCCCAGGGCCGATCTTGATCCAGCATGGGGAGCACGGCGCAGCAAACGGCGGCCAGAGCGAGGGCGCGCGGCGCTGGGTGGGCGCGCCAGACCACGGCGAGCAGCAACAGCGCGCCCGCAGTCAGGGGCGCGATGAACAGCGAGAGCAGGTCCGTTCCTACCAGGGACTCGACTGCATCGGATACGAGGGCGGCTTCTGCCAGGGAGCCGTTGAGGACCGCGAAGTTGATCCCGGCCGCGAGGCCGGCGAGGACCGGGAGAGCAGGCAGGGCGGCGCGGGCACAGACTGCGAACGCCAGGTGGATGCCGATCCCGAGACAGATCGGCCAGAAGGGGAGGACCTTGCCCGCCGTGGCGTAGGCGGGGACCATGGCCCAGCCTACGACCCAGGTGACGGCAAAGAGGACCAGCAGCGAGTAGGCGGCCGAGGGATGGAGGTCCTTCGGTCGCGCGCGCCGTGGCCAGGCGTCGAAGACTGCCAGGCACAGGGCGGTTGCCCCCGTCAGCAGGGCGAAGTCCACCAGGGAGTCGGAGGCAAGATCGGAAGACAGGACCCAGGTCGCGCTCAGAGCAGCGGCGCCGGCGGCGGCGGCGATCGGCAGCGCGGCCAGCTCCATTCGGCGGCCCACGAAGGTCGCGGCGCAGGCCAGCAGGGCGGCGACGGCGGCCACCATCCAGAAGTCCTCGCCCAGCTCCACGAGGGTGGCGTAGTGCAGGGCGATGCCGAAGGGGATCATCACGCCGGCGATGCGTCCCAGGAGCCAGCGCACCCGGAAGGGGCTGTCCTCGTTCCCGCCAAAAGCGACGAAGAGCAGGCCGAAGACACCGCAGGCGGCCAGGCCCGCGGCCGCCTCCTCGGTGTGGCCGTCGAGCAGCCAGAGGATCTGGATGCCCGTCGTGCCGAACAGCCCGAGCAGTCCCAGCCACGGCCAGTCCTGCCTTCGGCCCATTGCCAGCAGGGCCAGGTCGAGTACCAGGACGTAGCCGAAGAGGCTGACCGCGCTCGCGTCGGAGGTGGAGAGCAACAGGGGTGTCGCGAAACCCCCGACCAGGCCGAAGACGGCGATCAGCTGGGCCGAGTGCCGCAGGGCGAGGCCGCAGCAGGCGACGGTCGTCACGACCATCCAGCCGAACCCCGCCCAGAAAGGGAGCATCTCGAAGAGGCGGAAGCCCGCCCAGGCCGCCGCGTAGTGCACGGCCGCGCCGCTGCCCGCCAGGACATTGGCCACGATCCCATAACCGCGCGCGCGCAGAGGCCCCTGGAAGAAGAGGCACAGTGTGCCGACGACCGCGCCGGTCAAAACGCGCATGCGCGCGTCGAACCATCCCTCCTGGACCGCGTACTGGTAGAAGAACAGCGCGGCGATCACCAGCGCCACTCCGCCCAGGATGGCGGCGCCCCGGACCCCGAGCAGTCGCTCCCACTCAATCCTGCGCCGCGGCGCTGGATTGGGTTGCGATGCCGGCGCGGGGTCCGCGCCTTGCGGTGTCGCGGCCTCCTCGAGGGGAGGGGAGCTGCTGACTTCGGCTGCTGCACTGCGCGGGGGCCACTCCTCGCGGGCCGCGTCGGTCTCGATGGATGCCACCTCGTCCGCTGCGGACGGCTGCGAGGGAGGTGTCGCGAGGCGCACACCATCACCTTCCTCCAGCGCCTTCACCCGGCGCGTGAGCGCCTTGATGTGAGCCAGGGCGATGGCCCCCAGGATCACCCCACCCAGGACCGCTCCCAGGGAGAGGAGCGAGATCAGAAAAAGGCTGAACTCCATCATGTAACTGTCACCCGCGCATACGCCTACGCAGCCCGCTGCACACCTTCTAGCATCCACCATGTCCAGCGCCGATCAAGGGTCGCAGAATCGGGCGCGGGGGCGATGTGAAGGAGGTGGGGTCGGGAATGCCTAAAGGGCCTGTCGGGGCGCGTCGATCATGTCTCCATGATCCAGAACAGGAAGCTCCAGGCCGCCCGTGACCGTCGGGACGCGGGGAAACGGCCGTTCCCGGGGGACAACCTGCTCCTCCTCGCCGCCAGGGAGCGTTTCAACCCGCTCCGCGTGCCGCCGTCAGTCGAGCCTAAATCGGGCTCCAGGCAAGAGCGGGTGCTCAACGCCCTGCGCTGCCATGATTCGATGACGCTCGAGGAGCTGGTGGACGCCACCGGCTCGAAGCCGCACCAGGTGAACGGCGCCATCGACGCCCTGCGCAAGAAGGCGCACTACATCCGTCGCGTCGACGGCTGCACCTTCATGTTGCGCCGCCTCGATCGCTGCGCGACCGTCTAATCCGGCGCGGAGGCGCGGTTCAGAGCACGAGTGTGCGCTCGTGCTCGGTGATGTGCGTGCGCGGCGCGGGTAGCGTCGCCGTCGCGCCGGTGCGCTCGAAACCGAGGCGCCGGTAGAGGGCGATGGCCGCGGCGTTCTCGTCCGCCACCTCGAGGACGACCCGGCGAAAACCCTCCGTGCGCGCCCAGTCGATGACGGTCTCCACGAGCCGATCGGCCGCTCCCGTCCCGCGCCAGTCCGGCGCGACCCACATCCCGAAGAGCCCTGCGGCCTCGGGCCGCCCTCTGAACGGAGCGGCGGTGACCATCCCGACAGCCTCGCCTTCCACGTGGGCAAGGAAGGTCGCCGCGGTGACGAGGCGCTCGCGCCAGGCATCGGGCTCCAGCCCCTCCTCCTGCGCGAGGGTGCTGGCGAAGGCGTCGGGTGAGTCCGCCAGGGCCTGCAGGCGTAAGGCCCTGACCCGCTCCCAGTCGCCGGAGGCCGCACGCTCGAGCTCGATCATGAGAGCATGGTAGCGAGGGGGGGATCCGCGGAGGAAGGTCGCTACCCTTAGCAGCATGGCCTGGTTGAGAGAGCTCTTCGCCCTGGAGGGGGGCGTCACCAGATCGCGCTACCTCGCCGCGGGCCTCGGCCTCGCGCTCGTCAAGTACAGCGTCGATGCCGGCAGCTACCTGGCGATTACGGGGAGATTCTGGGACCCGCTCACCTACCTCGACCCGACCTTCGCCCAGCGCTTCCACGAGGTCGAGAGCCTGCCGCCGGTGTACCTGGCCTTCTTGTTGCTCTGGGCCCTGCCCTTCCTGTGGGTCGGCGTCGGAATGAGCGCTCGCCGTGCCCGAGACGCGGGCCTCTCCCCGTGGCTGGGCCTGCTGTTCCTCGTGCCGATCGTCCACTACGCGATGATCGTCGTCCTTGTCGTCGTGCCGACCCGCACCGTAGAGCGAAGGCGCCTGCGTCCCGATCTGTTCACCCCGCGCATGACGCTCTTCGGCGTCGCCGTCAGCACCGTCCTGATGGCCGTGCTGGTCGGCGTCTTGACCGAGGGCTTCTACTACTACGGGACGGCCCTGTTCCTCGGAACGCCGTTCGTGCTCGGCACGGTGACGGCCTATCTCTACAACCTGCCCGTCGAGCGCACGGTCACGGCGACCATCGGCATGGTGACCCTCGCCCTGCTGGTCGGGCTGATGGCGCTGGTGGTCTTCGCCTTTGAGGGCCTTCTCTGCCTTGCGCTCGCCTACCCGGTCATGTGGGTCGCCGCCATGCCGGGAGCGCTCTTTGGTCGTGCACTGGCACGCAAGTCCGTCGCGCCCGACATGAGCCTGGGGCTGGTGTTGTTGGCCTTCCCCCTGGGAGCGCGTCTCGACCAGCACGTGGTGGAGCCCGGCGTGCGCGAGGTGGTCACCACGATAGAGGTGAACGCTCCGCCCGCGGTCGTGTGGAACAACGTCGTGTCTTTCAGCGAGTTGCCCACGCCGCAGCACTGGCTCTTCCGCACCGGCGTCGCCTATCCCCTGCGCGCGCGCATCGACGGCGAGGGCGTGGGTGCCGTGCGGCACTGCGAGTTCACGACCGGCGCCTTTGTCGAGCCCATCACCTTCTGGGACGAGCCGCGCCGCCTGTCCTTTGACGTGATCGCGCAGCCGGTGCCCATGGAGGAGTGGAGCTTCTACGCGCACCTCGATCCGCCGCACCTAGAGCGCTCCTTCCGCAGCGTGCGCGGAGAGTTTCGCCTGACGCCCACGCCCGATGGCGGGACCCTGCTCGAGGGCAGCACCTGGTACGTGGTCGAGATGGGCCCGAGCGGCTACTGGCAGCTGTGGAGCGACGCGATCCTGCACCGAATCCACCAGCGCGTGCTCGTGCATGTCCGCGCTCTCTCGGAGGCTGAGACGGCGCGCTGATCGGCGCATTCGCGCACGGCGAGCAGCTCGAGGGGCCGCGGCGTCTGAGGGACAGGTTACGTGCTCTAGGTGGCCACCCGTACCGCCACCACAACGGAGCGACCGCAATCTGCTCCCCGCTCGCTCCCGCCCCGAGCTAGCGTGGGGGCGAGGCGTTAGCGTCTACGAAGAGCAGCTCTCCGGGAGCGTAGCGCGTGACGCGCCACATCGCCGAGCGATGGCCGAATGCGTCCACGTCGGGGTTGGCGAACTCCCAGACCGTTTCCCCCTGCGGGTCCACCTCGAAGGCGTAGCCCGCGTCGGATTCGGTGATGAGCGTGTTGCCGTTGGGTAGGCGTTGCACGCTGCCGCGCGTCACCGAGAAGAAGCCCTCGGCTTCGTAGGACCAGGTGATGCAGCGTTCGAGAGGTTCCAGCTCGAGAATGCGGCTGGCCTCGAGGCCGTTGTCGAACAACAACAGGTTGCCGTTCGCGAGGAGCTGCGGGTGGTGGGGGAAGGTCAGGTTTCCCGGCCCCCACAGCCACAGGATGCGCTCGGCCGCGGCGTCCAGGATGAAGACGGCGTTGAGGTTGCGCGCGCACAAGAGCAGGTTGCCGCGCGCGAAGACCTCGGAGCGGTGCGCCAGGGTGCCGTCGAGGACTTCGACGTGATTGGTGTGGAGGAGGTCGAGCGCCTTCCGGTCACCCGCATCGTGCGCGGGAATCAAGCTCGGCAGCAGGTAGGCGTGGGGAGAGCGCTGGAAGACATCCAGCAGGGAGATCTCCTCCCGCAGCGTCCCGTCGAGCGACAGGATCGAGAGCATGTCGACCACGATCGGCCGCGTCGGGTGAAACTCGGGCCGCATCTCCTCGCGCCGGGAGAGAACGTGGATCCCCTCGTCGAACACATCGAGGTCGTGGTGAACGCGCGCCTCGAACCTCCAGAGCGGGCGCGAATCGCGGTCGAGCGCGAGCAGCGCCTGGTCCTTCTCCAGCACGAACAGCCGCCCGTCCTCCAGCAGCGAGACACTCTGCCAGGTATCCGTCGTGTCGCTTGCCCAGCTGTGGACGATGCCGCCCTGCATGTCGATCAGCTGGGCGGAACGTGCGGTCCGCGAACTGTAGAGGTTGAAGCCCGGGAAGAAGCGGTCTGTCTCCGAGAGGACCACACCGCGCTGGTCACTGTCGGGGTCGAAACTGGCGTCGACGTAGCCGAGAGCCGCCAGGTCATCGAAAGCGGGGGAGCGGGACTCGACGAGTTGCTTGGGGAAGGGATCCCGCGGAGCGTCCCGATCCGCAAACTCCTGAGCGAGCCCCTGCAGGATCCCGTGGGGGAACCAGTGATCGCGGTGCGCGAAGAACCCCCAGACAAAACAGATCCCTCCGGCGAACAGGAGGGCGAGGCCGAGCTTGACCGGTCTCATGCTGCCGCGCGGCATGCGCCCTGTTCTTCGCGAGTGTTCACGTGTTCATCAGTCCCGCTGCACCGGCCCGCAACCAGGGTGGGATCTGGCACCAGTGGACGCAAGCGGCGGCGGAACCCCCGCTCGGGCGCGGCCTGCGCCAGGTGTGATCTGCCCGACCGAGATGCTCGGGCGCCCAGGTTCACGGGCAGAAAGTCACCTCGAGCGCATCTGAGAAGTTGAAGCCCACCGGACCGCCGCCGGGATCGCGATACCAGAATTGAAAATGCCAGGTGGAGCCGGACGTGATGTGTCCCGTGCCCACGCTGGCGGGCGGAGAGGTGAAGTCGACGTGGCGCTCGGCGGTGCCCGCGCCGTCGATGAAGAGGGGGGGCAGGAGGCGAGTCGTCAGGCCGCCGACGCAGCGGACGCCCTCTCCGAAGGGCGCGGACGTCGCTTCGGTGCCGTAGTAGAAGATCGCGACCTGGGAGGGGACAGCGCCGATGGCTTCGAGAGTGAACGTGTTCGCGGCGATCGCAGCCTCGCCCGAGGAGAAGATGTGCGCGCCGGGCCCGCTGGTGTTGGGACTCGTGACGCAGTACGTGGTGCCGCCGCAAGGGCCGAGGTTTGGGTACCAGGCGATCTCGTCGTCGTGCCTCGACGCCGAGAGTACGTCCATGTAGCCGTCACCGTTGAGGTCGGCGGCGGACAGGCCGAGGGGCCCGTCGGCGTTCGTGCTGATCACTCGCTGGGGAGAGAAGTCACCCCCACCGAGGTTCTCGAACCAGCCGACCTTGTCGTCTTCCCGGGAAGCGAACAGGACATCTGGATCACCATCCGAGTCCAGGTCTGCCGCGTGCACGCGGGCTGCGCCGTCTGCGGCGAGGGTGAGCAGACGTTCGTCTCCAAAGGTCCCTCCGCCGAGGTTGGGGTACCAGGCGATCTTGTCGTCCTCGAGTGAAGCGGAGAGCACGTCCGGCGCGCCGTTGCCGTCAAGATCTGCGACGAAGACGCAGCGCGCGCCCAGTGCTTGCGAGCTGATGATGTGCTCCGAGCCAAAGACCCCGCCGCCGAGGTTTTGATGCCAGGCCACCTTGTCGTCGATAACCGACGCAGAGACGACATCCATGTCACCGTCGCCGTCGAGGTCGCCAGGGTATGCGCTGTGTGCGCCGTTGGCGCTCAGGCTGATGACTTGCTGTGGGCCGAAGGCGCCTCCACCCAGGTTGGAGTACCAGGCGATCTTGTCGTCGTTGTAGGACGATGAGAGCACATCGAGCAGCCCATCGCCGTCGATGTCCACGGGTACGACGCTCTCGGCACCATCGGCCTGCGTGGTCACGATGTGTGCGGGGCCGAAGGTGCCCCCGCCCAGGTTCGCGTACCAGACGATCTCGTCATCGAAGAAAGACGCCGCCAGCACGTCGAGATCTCCGTCGCTGTCGAGGTCGGCTGCGTGGACTCCATGGGCCCCGCCCGCTTGCGAGCTGATCACCACCTGAGGCCCGAAAGCGCCACCGCCCAGGTTGGGATACCAGGCGATCTCGTCATCGAGGATCGAGGCCGAGAGCACATCGAGGTCTCCATCGCCATCCAGATCGGCGGCGTGCACGCTTGAGGCGTAGTCCGCCTGGGTCGAGATCACCTCCTGCGGTCCGAAGACGTTTTGGGCTGGGGCTCGGCCAGCGAGGAACAGGAGGGAAAGTGCGATCAGCCGGAGCGATCGGAACGGCTCACGGTGTGACATATCGATTGAGGGCCGACTCTGGCTCACCACCTCAATGTACCCCAACATCGCCCCGCCGACGGCGCTCGAGTGTGCGACTGGGCGGTCTGGAAGCCCGTGCCGTATCATCCAGCAACCGACACCCATCGAGAGGTCCTCATGAACGCTGATTTCATCCGCTCTGCGACGATTTGCCTGGCCGCCCTCAGCGGCTTGACCGCCGCCGCTTCGCAGGAGGTCCCCGCCGCCGTGCCCGACCCGGGCTGGGTCTCCTTGTTCGACGGCGAGACTCTCGACGGCTGGACCCTGCGCAACGGCACGGCCTCCTACCGAGTGGAGGACGGCGCAGTGGTCGGACGGACCACCGAGGGCAGCCCGAACTCGTTCTTGTGCACCGACCGCGGCTACTCCGATTTCGAACTGCTCTTCGAGGTGCGCGTCGACGATCGCCTGAACTCGGGAGTGCAGATTCGATCGCAGACTCGCGGTGGACCGCGAGGACGCGTCAATGGCCCGCAGGTCGAGGTCGAGGCCAGCGGCGCGAAGGGAGCAGACGCCGGCTATCTCTACGGCGAGGCAGCGGGTGGGTGGATGACCCCCCAGGCGCAGCGCATCCCGCACCGCCACTTCAAAGACGGCGAGTGGAACGCCTACCGCGTCCTGGCCGAGGGAGCGCGCATCCGCACCTGGGTCAACGGCCAGGCGGTCTCGGACCTCGTCCACGAAGGGATCTACGCCTCGCACCCGCGCGGGTTCATCGGCCTGCAGGTCCACGGCGTCGGCCGCGGCGCGGGTCCTTTCGAGGTCAGCTGGAGGAACATCCGCCTGCGAGAGGTGCGCGATGAGCAGAGCGGTTGGCGCTCGCTCTACAACGGCAAGGACCTCAAGGGCTGGAAGACGATCGGCAACTGGATCCCCGAGGAGGACGGCGTGCTGGCGATCCACCCGCGTCCGGGCGAAAAGGGCTGGGAGCGTTACGGTGCCTACCTCTGGACCGAGGCCGTCTTCGCCGACTTCATCCTCGACGTGGAGTACACCTACCCTCCTGGCGGCAACAGCGGGTTGTTCTTTCGCGTCGGCGACCCGGCGAATCCTGTCCAGACCGGCATCGAGGCCCAGATCCTCGACTCGTCAAAGAAGAAGGGCGCCCTAGGGCCTCACGACCACGGCGGGATCATCGGCACTGTCGGCGCATCGAGCAATCAATCGCGCTCTCCCGGCGAATGGAATCGGATGATCGTCATTGCCCGTGGTGGCAGCCTGCAGGTCGAGCTGAACGGACGGGAGATCGTCACTCTCGAACTGAAGGGCTCGGCCATCGAGGATCGTCCCCTCTCCGGAGCGATCGGCTTGCAGGACCACGGCCAGCCCAACCATCTGCAGTTCCGCAAGCTCTGGATCAAGGAGCTCTGAGCCGAGCGTGGTTCCAGCAGACGATGCACGAGGACCCTCGGCGCTCTTCAGCGCGCGTGAGTGCAGCGGGGGATCGACAGGCAGTCGGCGCCGCGGTTCAATGGCCCTGACCTGTGGAGCCCGAACAGCGCTACTTCGGACCGATTGGAGTTGACGAGTCATGTCCAAGACCAGCACGCGTCGCGAATTCCTGGCGAAGACATCCGGTCTGGCAATCGCAGGGGCGATCGCTCCGGCGTACATGGCACCGGCTGCGGGCCTGCCGTCGGTCAACCCCGACAAGCTGGATCTCGGCATCATCGGGGTCGGCGGGCGCGGCGGGGCTAATCTGAACCAGGTCGCCGGCGAGAACATCCGCGCTCTGTGTGACGTGAACGGAGCCGCGCTCGCCAGTGCAAAGCAGCGCTTCAAGGACGCCAGCGTCTTCACCGATTGGCGAGAGCTCGTCGAGGACCCGAAGATCGACGGCGTGGTCATCAGCACCGCGGACCACCATCACGCGCTCGCCGCCATCGCCGCGATGCGCCGTGGCAAGCACGTGTACTGTGAGAAACCCCTGAGCCACACCGTCGTCGAGGCCCGGCTCATGCAGGACGAGTACGGAAAGCGAAAGAGGAGGATCGCGACCCAGATGGGTACGCAGATCCACGCTTCGGAAAACTACCGTCGTGTTGTCGAACTGATCCAGGCGGGTGCGGTCGGTCCCGTACGAGAGGCCCACGTCTGGTGTGGGCGTACCATCAACGCGGTCGGCACCGCGCAGCTCGAAGCCCAGCCGATCCCCGATGACTTCGATTGGGACGTGTGGCTGGGCCCGGCCGAGGATCGGCCCTACAACCAGGGCTACTGGAAGGGCGGCAACCTCAACTGGAACCGGCGCTGGGAATTTGGCAACGGCGTGCTGGGCGACATGGGCAGCCACCTCATCGACCTGCCGTTCTGGGCGCTCGAGCTGAAGCGCCCTCTCACTGTCGAGTCCAGAGGTCCAGACCCCGACCCGATCGCCTGTCCCGAATGGCAGGACATCGTCTGGGAGCATGGGCCGCGGAAGGGCAACGCCAACCTGAACGTGCCGACCAAGGTGTTCTGGTATCACGGGCCGGAGGGCATGCGGCGCCGCTCGGAGCGCCTGCAGGCGCAGCTCGGCGACGATACTGACCTCGGCAAGTGGCACATCGGCGTCGCCTTCGTGGGCGACGAGGGGATCCTGGTTGCCGACTACGGAAAGCTCCTGCTCAGTCCATCCGCGAGCTTCAAGGACTACGAACCGCCGAAGGCTTCCATTCCCAAGTCGCTCGGCCACCACAAGGAGTGGCTCCACGCCTGCAAGACCGGCGCACCGACGACCTGCAACTTCGAGTACTCCGGCGCGTTGATCGAGCACAACCTGCTGGGCAACGTCGCCCATCGCGTCGGTAAGAAGATCGAGTGGGACGCCTCCAGGTTGAAGGCCAGGGGTGTTCCCGAGGCCTCGGACTTTCTCACACAGACCTACCGAGACGGATGGGAGCCGGGCTCCCTCGGTCGCTGACCGGGACCCCCAGCGCAGGCTTCGTCGAGGAGTGCTTCGCCTTCGCCGTTCGTTGTCGTTGGCTGGCATCCCTGAGGCGCCGCGGGTCTTGATCGAGCGCTCCCGACCGTCGGCCTGCGTCGCCGAGAGGGTGACACCCCATACAATCGAACCGAGCGTCCCACCGACACATGAAGACCCTCTTGCAAGCCCTCGCTGTTGTCGCCCTCTCACTGTCGACCGCTGCGGGCCCAGCCGCGGGGGATGACCGTCCCAACATCCTGTGGATCGTGGCGGAAGACCTCTCGCCGTGGATCGGGAGCTTCGGCCACGAGGTGAACGCGGGCCGGACGCCTGCGATGGACGCGCTCGGGGCACAGGGCGTGCGCTTCAGCCGCGCCTTCGTTCCGGCGCCGGTCTGCTCGCCTTGCCGCTCGGCGATGATCACAGGGGCGATGCAGACGACGACGGGGACGCACCAGCACCGGTCGTCGAGGTCCGAGGCGGCGGCCATTCATCTGCCCGAGGGCATCCTGCCGATCCCGCAGCTCTTGAAGGAGGCCGGCTACTTCACCTTCAACCGCGGGAAGGACGACTACAACTTCCGCTACGAGCGATCGGACCTGTACAGCACGGGCAACCCGAAGAAGCGGCCGGGGAGGTTTTATGGCAAGAAGGGCGAGGGAGGCTGGGGCGACCGGCCGCAGGGCGTGCCCTTCTTCGGGCAGATCCAACTCGGGGGCGGGAAGAGCAACACGCGGTCCGTGAAGGAGAAGGTGGACCCCCAGAGCGTCACGGTGCCTCCCTATCTCCCCGACACGGACCTCTTCCGCAAGTGGTGGGCGCATCACCACGACACGGTTCGAAAGACCGATGCGGACATCGCGCAGATCATGGGCCAGCTGCGCGAGGACGGCCTCCTGGAAGACACGATCGTGTTCTTCTTCTCGGACCACGGGAACAACCACTCCCCTCGGCACAAGCAGTTCTGCTTCGAGGGCGGATGCCATGTGCCCCTGTACGTGATGGCCGAGGGGCGCGAGGAGTTGTGTGAGCCGGGAACCGTGCGCGATGACCTCGTCTCCCTGCTCGACGTCTCCGCCACGACGCTCGGCCTCGCCGGGCTGGAGCTCCCTGCATACATCGAGGGCCAGCACCTCTTCAGCGCCGAATTCACACCGCGCGAGTTCGTCATCTCTGCCCGCGACCGCTGCGACTACACGATCGATCGCATCCGCACCGTGCGCACCGATCGCTACCGCTACATCAGGAACTTTCTTACGGACCGCCCGCTGCTCCAGCCGCAGTATCGCGACAACCGGGACTACGTCATCGCCCTGCGCGAGGGGCACGCCGAGGGGACCCTCGCGCCGCAGGTCGACGCGATCTTCTTCGGGCCGCGGCCGAGCGAGGAGTTGTACGACCTCGACGCGGACCCACACGAGATGAACAACCTCGCCGACGATCCGGATCAGGCCGGAGAGCTCGCGCGACATCGCGAGCTGCTCGAGTCGTGGATCGAGGAGACCGACGACAAGGGTCAGTATCCGGAATCAGCTGTCGCGCTGCGGGCCATCAAGGAGCGCTGGGGGAAGAAGTGTGTGAACCCCGAGTACGACGCCCTCGACTAGGACGGAGCGCGGCGCCCCCGAGTCCCCTGCTGGTGATGAGGCGCGCCCGGGAATAATCTCTGGTGGTCCCGATAGCCGGAACCGGAGCGAGGAACATGTCCGAGACCACCCGCGACCGTCACCCCAGCATCATCCCCGGCCTGCGTTACGCCGACGCTCCCGCCGCCATCGAGTGGCTCTGCGAGGCCTTCGGCTTCGAGGCCAAGCTCGTGGTCCCCGGCGAGGAGGAGGGGGCCATCGCCCACGCCCAGCTGGTGCTGGGGAACGGGATGATCATGCTGGGCTCGGCGGGCACCCACGCGGGCAGCGCCTTCGACGAGGCCATGCGGCCTCCGTCAGAGCTGGGCGGGCGCTGCACCCAGGGCGCCTATGCGATCGTGGACGACGCGGACGCGCACCACGCGCGGGCGCGGGCGGCCGGCGCGGAGATCCTGCTGGCGCTCGAGGACCAGGACTACGGCGGCCGCGGTTACACTTGCCGCGACCCCCAGGGTCACGTCTGGAGCTTCGGCACCTACGACCCGTGGGCTGACGAGTGACGGCGGCCAGGGCGGCCGAGGAAATTCACTGGAGGAGAGAGCGATGAGGCGAGAACGCGGACGAGCCCGGGCGTTGCTGTTGACCCTGCTGTTGGCCTTGGTGCCGGGCTGTGGGGGCGCGGTCGTCTACAAGATTGGACAGACCCAGGTAGGCGCTGGCGCCGCCATCCCGTTCATCGATGCCTTCGAAGCGGAGCTCTCGAGGCGCGGACACGAGTGGACCGTGATCGGATCCGACGCCTGGGGCCAGGCGGGGAACATCCACACGATGGACTCCACCTACACCGTGTCTGGCATGGACGCCGCCGACCTCCACGAGATCTGCGTGGCGAGCGAGCAGGCGTGGGGTCAACTGGAACAGTTCGGGACCCGAGGTACCGGCGGGGGCGGGAGCCGCCACGAGCTCCACTTCGGCACCCACCGGACCCACGCCTTCGTGGATCTCCTTGCCCACGAGGAGGGCGACGCGACGATGATCAAGGCCCTGATCCGGATCGTGGCGGTGGAGTGAGCGCCCGCTGCAGGGTGTCCGCCTACGGATGCGACGGCGAGTCCTGCGCGCCCACCACGGGCCTGGTGCGGCGCTGGACCGCCACGATGACGAGGGTCAGAGCGGCCTCGAGACCCAGAAACATCCACATCGGCGGTTCGGCGCCGCCCTCACATCAACGCACGCGTGGCCTGGAGGCAGGGCAACGGTCTCTCGATGTCCCACACGGGCTCGGTGGAGTTCCTCCGCACCCCGATCGAGCCAGCTACAGTCCCTTTGCGTGGAGCTTGGGTGCTTCCCTGGCCGATAGATCTGGTCATGGGAATGCCCTGGACAGCGCATCGCGAGGTCGGTCGCCATGGGGAACGCCCTGGGGCGGTTGCGCGTGTCACTTTGAGGCGGCTGAGGGGTATGCGGGAGAGGCTTGAGAAGGTCGGGACGGTCATCGGGGGTGCGTGCCGTCGGCCTGGCTCGGGACCGAGCAGCCGCGTTCGGTGCCCGCTGGTCCTGGTCCTCGCCTTGACCTGCTCGGTGGCGCTCTCCTGCCGTGAACGAGGGGGGCGTCGGATCGGCAGACCGCTGGTGGTCGTGTGCGTCGATGGGGCCACCTGGGACGTCATCGATCCGTTGGTGGCGCGCGGGGAGCTGCCGCACCTTCGAGGACTCGTCGAACGAGGCGCTCGCTGCGACCTCGTCACGCTCCCGCCGACCCAGTCACCGGTCGTCTGGACGACCTACGCCACCGGTGTCTTTCCACGGATCCACAACGTCCTCGATTTCACCTATCCATTCGGCGGTGGGGGGAGAAAGCGCCCGGTCGAGGCCACCGAGCGCCGTGCTCCCGCGATCTGGAACGTGGCGTCGGACGCCGGTCGCAGCGTGGGCGTCGTCGGCTACTACGTCACGCACCCGGCCGAGGAGGTCAACGGATTCATCGTCTCGGACGCCTTGATGGAAGGCAGGAGGGGAAGCACCTACCCGCCCGAGCTGGCCGGCGGGCTTGAGTTGATCGGCGTCCCCCCGGAACAGCACCCGATCTTCTCGGAGTTCCTTGGCTGGGACTACAACCCTCTCGACAGCGTCGACCCCAACTCGCCCTTGCAGGCACCGTCGAAGATCATCCAAGGCGCGGTGGACTCGGCCGTCATCCGCGACAGGAACGTCTGCACCACCGCGCTGAGTCTGCAGGAGAAGGGCGTCGACCTGTTCATGACCTACCTCCGGGTCATCGACCACGCCAGCCACCGCACCTGGCGCTACTTCGACGGGACCGACTTTCCCGAACCGAGCGATCCAGTGAGCCAGGAGCTCCTGGAGGACACCATTCCGGCCGCCTATCGTCTCGTCGACGACTTCATCGGAGAGCTGCTGGCGGCGTATGGCGAGGACGTCAACGTCGTGGTCGTTTCTGATCACGGTTTCGGCTCGGCGACTGGGGATTATGCGATCCCCGATGCCCAGCTCGCTGCACAGTTGACCGGCGCACACCGTTACGACGGCCTGCTACTGGCTGCTGGACCGGACATCCGGGCGGGGGTCTACGAACACATCTCGCTCATGGAAGTGGCCCCCCTCCTGATGGCCCTGCTCGACCTGCCGATCTCCGCGGAGCTGCCCGGAAGGCTCCCCGAGGAGTTGCTGCAGCCGGGTTTCCTCAAGAGCGGCCCGATCAAGACGACTAATCGCTATGAGAGCGAGTGGAACTTCGTTGGCGTCGCGCCCGCGAGCGAGGAGGACGACCGCCGGGCGCTGGAAGGGTTAAGGGCGCTCGGCTACGTCGACTCGTCTGTGGAAGCAGGCCGCCCAGACTCCCGAAGCGCTGGCGATCTGTGGTCGGGGGATGCGAACTTGAAGCTCAAGGTGCTCGCCGGCGAGATCCTGTTCCATCTCATGCGCAACAACCAGGAGGAAGCCAGCCGTCTGATGGGTCTGTTGGCGGATCGGGACCCCGAGGCGGCCAAGGCCATGCCCTACTACCTGGTCGGCGAGGCGAAGAAGATCAAGGAGAGCTTCTCCTTCGAGGTGTTCCCTCCGCGCACCGTCACGGCCTTTTCGAGGTCTTGGGTACAGAAGTAGAAGCCCCGACGCGGACGGCCTCCCGCGAAACGAGGGGCTAGGCCGGCGCGTCTGCCGTGGGCCTGGTGCGGCGCAGGACCGCCACGATGGCGAGGGTCAGGGCGGCCTCGAGGCCCAGGAACATCCACATCAGCGGCTCGGCGCCGCCCTCGATCAAAATCCCCCCCGCTCGGCCCGCGCCGAAGCCCGCCACGGTGAAGCCCGAGGCCACCAGGCCCGCCCGGGTCCACTCCGGCCGCACCACGCACACGAAAAGGAAGGCCGCCACGCCCAGCTCGAACCCGCCGTAGGTCGCCCTCACATCGATGCGCGCCGTGGGGCCGTCGAGCTCGATGCCGATGCCAGCCAGGGCCGAGGGCACGGCGAACAGCCAGGCGCCGAAGCCGAACATGATCAGTGCCGAGATCAGGGTCAGGGTTCTCTCTGCGGTCCACTTCATGGTCATCCTCCTTCGGGATGGTCTCCCAGTGGAGCCCGGATTTCCAGGGCGGGCCCGGGCCAACGGTCAGCGTCCCTACTCCCCTCGGCTGCGCGCCTTCTCGAGGATCTCCTCGCCGACCTCATCGAGCCGTTCGGGCCAGCGGAACGTCGGCGCGTTGGACGGGTCGTAGCCCTCCAGGTGACCGCGCAGGCGCGTGGTTGGTTTCGTGTAGACCAGCAGCGTGGCTCCGAAGACCTCCTCGCACAGGGCGGCCAGGCGCGGGTCGTACGCCACCAGCTCCCTGCGCGTGTTGACGTGGTTGTGGTCGTGGTCCGGCTCGCGGTTGTCGTCGAACCACGACTGCACGCCCTCGGCGAAGTACTCGTTCTTGTTGGTCGAGGCGTACTTTCCCTTCCACAACTCCTCCGCCATGGCCTGCTCGAAGGCCTGCTTCAGGCGAGCGTCGAAGGTCTCGTCCACGCGCACCATGCC
>DASCMO010000068.1:0-68810 GCA_036010965.1 Planctomycetota bacterium
GCGGTCCGTGCACGAATCTGCGTGCCGTGGTAGACAGCAGGCGATGCAGCTGACCCCCATCCTCACGGCCTGCGCGTTCGCGCTCTCACCGGCCGCCGCCTCCCAGCGCCCGCCGAACGTCGTCTTCATCATGTCCGACGAGCTCGCCTACTTCGAGCTGGGGCACATGGGCAACCCGTACATCGAGACACCGCGCATCGACCGCATGGCGGCCGAGGGGACGCGCTTCACGCACGCCTACGCCGGCTCGCCCGTGTGCGCACCGCTGCGTTGCAACTTGATGACCGGCAAGCACGCGGGCCACGCATCGGTGCGCGCGAACGACGGCGGAACTCCGCTGCGCGAGGGCGAGGTCACGATCGCGAACCTGCTGCAAGGGCGTGGCTATGCGACGGGCGGGTTCGGCAAATGGGGCTGCGGCGGGCGCGATTCGACGGGGGTGCCTGAGGAGCACGGGTTTGACGTGTTCTTCGGGTACTACGACCAGGTACACGCGCATTCGTTCTATCCGCCGTACCTCATTCGCAACAGCGAAGAGGTCGCGCTCGCGGGCAACGTCGGCGGGCGTTCGGGCGAGACCTACTCGCACTACGCGATCATGGACGCGGGGCTCGACTTCATTCGCGCCCACAAGGACGAGCCGTTCTTCTGCTACCTCCCGATCACTCCGCCGCACGGGATGTACGACATCCCCGCCAACGATCCCGCCTGGGGCCTGTACGCCGACGCCGCGTGGATGCAAGACGTGTCCGCGGACGTGCGCAGCTATGCGGCGATGGTCAGCATGGTCGATCGCAACGTCGGTCAGGTGCTTGACCTGCTGGCCGAGCTCGAGCTCGAGGACGACACGCTGGTCGTGTTCTGCGGCGACAACGGCGGTCAGGATCGGTTCCGCTCGAACGCGCATCCGCGAGGTTTCTACGGGCCCAATGTCGACCCGCGCAGCGGCGTCGAGTTTCGCGGCGGCAAGGGCAACCTGTACGAGGGTGGGCTGCGCATTCCGTTCGTCGCGCGCTGGCCGGGGCGCGTCCCCGCTGGGCAGGTGAACGAGCACGTCTTTTACCAGCCCGACGTGCTGCCCACCTTGGCGGCGCTGTGCGGTGCGGAGACGCCGACCGACGTCGACGGGCTGTCGTTCCTTCCGTCGCTGTTGCAACAAGGGGAGCAGGCGACTCACGACTTCCTCTACTGGGAGTACGGCGGCCAGCTCGCCGTGCGGATGGGGGACTGGAAGGGCATCCTGCACCGCAAGGGTCGCGGCGACTGGCACGAGGTCCTGGCCAGCAAGACGCCTCGCTGGGAGCTCTACGATGTCGGGCGGGACGTGAGTGAAGCGCACGACCTGGCCGCGGGGCACCCGGACGTGATCGCGCGCTTGGCGTCCGTGGCCGCGCGCGAGTTCGTCTCTGCGCAACCGGGCAGCTATACCGATCCGGCACGCAAGCGGCACCAGCGCGACCGCCGGGCCAAGTGGGGCACGGCCGCGAACCGGCCGCAGCCACGCAAGCCGGGCAAGGTGCACGCGATCGAAGAGTCGGGCCTCTTGAGCGGCCTGAAGGTGCTTGAGTTCAGCAGCGAGAACGCCGTATCCGGCAAGCTGGCCGCCAACGCGTGCGACGGCGACCCGCTCACCGTCTGGCATTCGGTTTTCTCCGAGCGGCTCGCCAAACACCCGCACGAGCTCCTCATCGACTTCGGGACAGAAGCCAACGTGACCGGGTTTCGCTACCTCGCGCGCCAGGACCAGGGCTGGAACGGAGCGTTCGCCGAGACCGAGTTCTTCCTTGCCCTGACGCGCGATGGCTTCGACGCGGAACCCGCCGCGCGCGCCACGTTCGGCAAGTTTCGCAAGGCGCAGGCGGCCGAGCTCGAAACACCCGTCCGCGCGCGATATCTAAAGGTGCGCGTGCTGTCGGAGGTCAACGGGGGCGCCTGGGCGTCCGCCGCCGAGCTCGCGGTCGTCGGGTCCTAGGACCTTCGGCGAGTCGGATTCCGGTCTTTCGCCACTCTCGACTCTTCCCTATCCTGCCTCCCTTCCAACCCCCTAAGGAGAACTCCATGACATCAGCCAGCGCGCGCCACATTCTCGTCTCGACCGAACAAGAGTGCCTTGACATCAAGGCCAAGATCGACGCGGGGAGCTCGTTCGAGAGCCTCGCGATGGAGCACTCGACCTGTCCTTCGGGGCAGCAGGGCGGGTCGCTCGGCGAGTTCGGTCCGGGGCAGATGGTCAAGGAGTTCGATACCGTCGTCTTCAACGAAGAGGTCGGCAAGGTGCACGGCCCCGTAAAGACGCAGTTCGGATACCACCTGCTCGAGATCACGAGCCGTTCGTAGGCGCGCGGCTTCGGCGCGCACCCTGGCGGCGGACGACGCGGCGTCCCGTTCGTGTAGAGCGAGGGATCGAACGTGCGCTGGCAGCAGGAAGTCCCCGGCTTCGGCTCTTGGACCGGGGCGAAATTCGAGGTGTTGCAGCTCAACGAGCTCGACGCCTGCATCGATGCTTCCCCGGTGATCGTCGGAAAGACGTTGAACCTGCGGGGTCGCCGGCGCCGTGGGCAGCTTGATCCCGGGGCGTCTGGAAGCTGCGCGGCTAGCGGTCTGTATCGCCGGGAGCCGGGGGGGCGCTGGGCGCCAACTCGTTCCGTGCAGCACCGTCACCGGCGAGCCAGTCGCGAATGCCCAGGCGGTCCAGGGAGGCCCCGTCCAGAAGCACCGGTAGGTTAGTCGAGACGGACTGGGCCAGGCTTTCGCTCCAGGTGCCTCGCAGGCTCTCGGCCGTCAGTGGTTGCGGTCCCAGGTAGCAGAACCCGATCAGGATCGCCGCGTGCAGCAAGAGGCCCGTCACAAGTCCCGCCACGGCGCCGCCGAAGCGGTCCACCAGGCCGAGCTTCATGGCCTCGATGCTGCGCATGCCAAGGATCCCCAGGAGGCTCGCCAGGAGCAGCCCGACGATGAAGACCGCGATCCAGACCAGGCCCTGGGAGACGTGCGCCTCGAGGCCGCTGGCCTCCTGGAAGGTCCCGCCCCAGCGTGGCGCGAGCAGGCGCGCCAGGGCCACGGCAGCTGCCAGGCCCACGAGGCGGATGACCTGCCACCACAGCCCGCGGACGGTGCCGAGGATGATGAACACCAGGCACAGGACCAGCCCGATCAGGTCCAACCAGTGCATTTCCAGCAGGGCGGCCGTGAATTCCTTGAAGGGGTTGGTCTCGATGTTCATGACGTATTGCTGGGTCAGGGAAAGCGCTGCGTGGCTCCGGCGCGATCGCTCCGGGCTCCCCGTGAGGCCACCGGTGGAGTCGCACCGGCGCGTGAGGGTACAATCAGGGGCTGACCCGGAACGAACCGGAACCCCACGACCCTGTCTATCGGCAATGATCCTCGACGCGGACACACTGGAACGGGGCTTGTGCCTCTTCGATACCCTGATTGGCGAGGAGCAGGTGCAGGCCCGGGCCCTTGAAGCCTCCTGGGAGAGCTTCCCGGGCCTCTCAAGGGACACTCACGGGCGGCCTGAGAGCGAGGCACAGAGCCGACGACGACACCTGGAGTGGTACCTCTTTGAGAACGGTGGAGCCGATGCCATTTTGGCGACCTGGCGTGAGCGTGCCGACACTGAACTCAGGCCGCACGCCGCCGCCTACATGGAGTCTGAAGTGGGGCTGTTCCTGGTAAAATCGGTCGAGGTTGATGGTGCAACGGTCCTGGAGGAGGTCGCCGGCCTGGGTTCCTTCTTCCTGGAGACGGCCGGCACCCGGGTAACGGTGGCCCCCGGAGATCTGATCGTAGGGCGCCTTTTTCCGGTCGGTGAGGGGCGACACCGCAGCTCCCCGGTAGCGGGGGTCTTTCGTAGTGAGTTCCTGCTGGAGGCGATCAGGGCAGATCTGGATCGCATGCGGGAGGAGCGCGCGCAGACCATCCTGCGAATCTCCCAGGCCGAGCTCGAGACCATGTTCTGGGGCCGGGGCGCTGTCCCCGAAGGCGGTGGGGGAGCCGCTACCGGAAAGGATGCGGAGGTGGCGGCGCAGCGTTGTCTGGAACTGGGCGGCCTGGAACCCCAGGACGCCCGGGAACTCGTGGGTCTCTTCCGTGCGCTGCCCTACGATCCCGAAAGACTGACTCCCGGCGTGGACGACCCACTGGCTGCTGCGCTCGAACGCCTGGCCTTCGAGACCGATGTCGACCTCAATCGTGCGCGGGTACTCCTTCTGGAGGTCTGGACCCAGTCCGCTACCACGACCGACACGACCGCCGACGAGCCGGGCTCTAGCACGGATCCGGGCGGGGATCCGGCGCGGGCTCTGGAAGCCTTCGATCAGGCACGGCGCACCGGAGTCGACGTGCAGTCGTCCATCACGGCCCTCGAACACCATCTGGGCTTGGGCGAAGATGACGACGAGGACGAAGTCGAGCACGAAGCCCCTGACTTCCCGGGAGTCGTGGCCGCCATGGTCGAGGAGTTCCTGTGGGACATCGCCCGAGAGGATGGACAGGAGGCATCCCTGGCTCTCGAACCCGTCCGTATGCTGGGCGAGTTCGCCGGCCATGTGGGTGTCTTCGAAAATCTTGGCGCGCGCGATCTACTGACCTTCTGCGCCTTCTGGTCCATCGAGCGCGGGGGGATCGCCTCCGCGTCCAAGGCACGGGCACTGTTGACGGGCGTCGGTCGCTTCTGCGCCTGGGCCGAGGCCCATCACGACCTGCCTCTGGTCGAGGCATTTGGCGCCGATCTCGAAAAGCTTTGTGACAGCTTGCCGCGGGCCGCCGCCGCCAACGGCGCCCTGGGCGCGGCCAGCGAGGGCACTGGCGAGGTCTGGGAAGTGGTCGAACTGACGGGCAGCAAGGCGCGCATCGCATCCGGTGGCGGATCGACCCGAGAGGTCTGCCTGCCTACGGCCGTGGAGACACACCTGCGCTCCGGTGATGTCCTGCGAGCCGAGGTGGACGAGGTCGGTGCCGTTCGGCTCTTCCGCTGCTATCCGCCCCAGGCCCGAGCCCTGCTATGCACGGGCGGGGATGGCGCAGAGCGTAACTGAGTCGAACCCTGGTCCCGGGATATCATCGGGAGCTCAGCCAGCCGTACGGAGGGCTGGGGTAGGGCTCGTTACGGCGTCTGATAATATACGTTATGTTGCACCCCTGAGATGCGTTCCAGCAAACGAGGTCGCCCTTGCGCCCGCATTCGCACTCCTTTGCCCCTTATGGGAAGAGCCCAGGCCAGGGTGGAAGGCTAGGATCGCAGCAACGCAATGCCCTCCAAGTACTGCTTCAAGGATTCCAATCGTGTGTGCGACCTCACCTGTAAGGCCGCCTTTGAAGTGGATGACCCGGTCGACAACGTCGACTGCTACTTCATCTGGCTCGCCTACCACTTCGGCGAGGGCTTCTACGAGATCAAGCGCACGCTGGAGAACAGCGCTGGTCCCGGTGGTCCAGGAGGCCCCGGTCCTCCAGGGGCCAGTCCGAAAGGCCCAAAGGGCTTTCCGAACAACTGAACCGCGGGGCTCGTGAGCTCGACAGCATCGGTGAAGCCAGGCCCGCCGTCCGGTAGTCCCCGGGGCTGAGGATCCGGTTCACTCCCTGCCCCGTCGACCGCCACCTCACCCGCAGGCGGGTTTTGCTGAGGGTGTTCTTCCTCCTCCAGCCTCGACCTTGCCTGGCGCCAAAAAGTCCCCTCTCCCGATACTGGTCCCTGTAGGGGTTCGCCCTACAATCACGCCCCTCGCGAGCGGTGCACGACCCAGTTTCAGGCGTCCTTGCGCCAGGTTCGCCCTCCACCGCTAGTCCTGGGACTCCTCCCAGGTGCACCTGCCAACCAGCACCAGCCGATGCCCTCCTCCACCGCCGCAGTCGCCCCCCGACAGGGGCTGGGTGCCACATTGCGTAGGGACCGTTGGTGGATCGAACCACTCTGGACAGGTCTCGGGTTTCTCACCTTCGTCCTCTACTCCTCTTGGGCGGCCTTCCAAGGGGAGCACTACTACGCCGAGACGTACCTCTCACCGTTCTACTCTCCGCTGCTCTTCGTGGACAGCGATGCGGCCGGTGCCGCCCCCCTGCTGCACGCATGGTTCGGGGCCTGGCCACAATCACTCGGGTCGATCTGGCCCTCATGGGTGCCCAACTCCCCCGCCCTCTTGATTCTGGCCGCCCCCCTCTCCTTCCGAGCGACCTGCTACTACTACCGCAAGTTCTACTACCGGGCGTACTTCCTGTCCCCGCCGGGGTGTGCGGTCGGTGGGGCCCGTCAGGGGAAGTACCGCGGCGAGACGCGCCTGTTCCTGCTCCAGAACATCCACCGCTACACGCTGTACATAGCGCTCTTCTACATCGTCATCCTCTACTACGACGCCTACCAGGCCTTCTTTGATTCCCAGGGCACCCCCGGTATCGGAGTGGGCAGCGTCATCCTGCTCGTCAACCCGACCCTCCTGGCCTGCTACGCTCTCGGCTGCCACTCCTTTCGACACCTGATCGGTGGCAAGCTCGATTGCTTCTCCTGCGATGCCCTGTCGGACACACGCAAGAGCGTCTGGGACAAGGTGACGGTGATGAACGGCCGCCACATGATGTGGGCCTGGTTCAGCCTCGTTTGGGTCGGGTTCACGGACCTCTACGTTCGGCTGGTGTCCATGGGCATCTGGACCGACTGGAATACCTGGTCGTGAGTTCCCTGGCCGAGATCCAGACCATCGACCACGACGTGGTCGTCATCGGTGCCGGCGGTGCTGGCCTGCGAGCCGCTATCGAGTGCTCTGGGAAGGGACTGTCGACCGGTCTGGTTTGCAAGTCGCTCCTGGGAAAGGCCCACACAGTGATGGCTGAGGGGGGGTGCGCAGCGGCCCTGGGCAACTCCGATCCGAGGGACAACTGGAAAGTCCACTTTCGCGACACCATGCGCGGCGGGAAGTTCCTGAACCAGTGGCGCATGGCCGAGTTACACGCCAGGAACGCCCCCCAGGAAGTCCGATTGCTGGAGGAATGGGGCGCGGTATTCGATCGCAATCAGGAAGGCCTTATAGGCCAACGCAACTTCGGGGGGCACCGCTTCCCGCGCCTGGCTCACGTGGGGGACCGCACGGGCCTCGAGATGATCCGCACCCTCCAGGATCACGGGATCCACCAGGGGATCGAGGTCTACATGGAGTGCACCGCCCTGGAGTTGATCCGGGTGGACGGAAGCATCTGCGGAGTCCTGGCGTACTGGCGCGAGACCGGCCGATTCGTCCTGTTTCGCACGAAGGCGGTCATCCTTGCGACCGGCGGCGGCGGAAAGGCGTGGCGCATCACCTCCAACTCCTGGGAGTACACCGGAGACGGGTTCTCCCTGGCCTACGACGCTGGTGCCGAACTCGTGAACATGGAATTCACCCAGTTCCATCCCACCGGGATGGTCTGGCCGCCCTCGGTCCGGGGCATCCTGGTCACCGAGGGTGTGCGCGGCGATGGCGGGATCCTGACCAACAGCAAGGGCGAGCGCTTCATGTTCCGCTACATCCCGGAGCGTTTCGCAGCCGAGACCGCCGACACGGAAGAGGAAGCCGAGCGCTGGCTCGACGGCGACAAACAGGCCCGGCGACCCCCGGAGCTCCTCACCCGTGACGTGGTCGCCCGAGCCATCACCCAGGAAGTGAAGGAAGGTCGCGGTTCGCCGCACGGCGGGGTGTTCCTCGACATCGCCAGCAGGCGACCGGCCGATTACA
Organism: Planctomycetota bacterium; assembly: GCA_036010965.1. Lineage (GTDB taxonomy): Bacteria > Planctomycetota > UBA1135 > UBA1135. The sequence goes on from DASCMO010000068.1 coordinate 7,707, forward strand.
TCCGGCGAAAACTGCCGTCGATGTACCACCAGTTCAAGGAACTGGCCGAGGTGGACATCACCACGGACCCCATGGAAGTAGGCCCGACCCTGCACTATTTCATGGGCGGTATCCGAGTCGACTCCGACACACAGCAGACCTGCGTTCCGGGACTCTTCGCCTGTGGAGAGTGCTCCGGAGGAATGCATGGCGCGAACCGACTGGGCGGCAATTCACTCTCGGATCTGCTGGTGTTCGGCGCTCTGGCCGGTCAAGGGGCCTTCGAGTACATCAGCGCAATCGGCGATCATCCCCACCCACCAGAGACAATCGTGACCGCTGCCATCCGGCGAGCCACAGGCATCCTCAACAGGGAGGAGGGAGCAAACCCGTATCTGGTACACGAAGAGCTGCAGACGATCATGAACGACGGCGTCAACATCGTTCGGGACAGCGAGGGGCTTGCCCTCGCCATCTCTCAGTTGGAGACGCTGAAAGCGGACGTCGAGGGTGTGCGAGCGTCGGGCTCCTCCCAGTACAACCCCGGCTGGCATGAGGCCCTGTCCCTGCACTCTCTGATGATCACGGCCGAAGCCGTAACCCGTGCGGCCCTCATGCGCGAGGAGAGCCGCGGAGCCCATACCCGAACAGACTTCCCCGGGGAACAGGAAGCCTGGCAGAAGGTTCACGTCGTGACGAAGCGCGGCGAGGACGGCCGCATGCACGTTCGACAGGAGAACGCTCCCGAACCGCCGGCCGAACTACTCAGCATCGCCACGGCCACCCTGGAAGAACTCGAAGGAGAGGCCAGTGCCTGACCGCAAGTTCAGGCTATGGCGTGGCAACGCGGACGCTGGTGGGTTTGGCGAGTATGACATTGAGGTAGGCGAGGGAATGGTAGTCCTGGACGCCATACTCCGAATACAGGCCGAGCACGCCAACGACCTGGCCGTTCGCTGGAACTGCAAGGCGGGCAAGTGTGGCTCCTGCAGCGTTGAGATCGACGGTAAGCCCAAGCTGGCCTGCATGACCCGGCTCTCAGACTACGAACCGTCCGAGACTGTCACGGTACAACCCATGAAGACCTTCCCGGTCATCCGGGATCTGGTAACGGACGTCTCCTGGAACTACCAGCAGAACAGGCGCATCGCTCCCTTCAAGCCGGGCCCTCCCGGCTCAGACGGCCAGTACCGCATGAAGCAACAGGATGTGGACCGGGTTCAGGAGTTCCGCAAGTGCATCGAGTGCTTCCTGTGCCAGGACGTGTGCCACGTGCTCAGGGACCATGGCAGGCACGATGACTTTGTCGGGCCACGGTTCATGATTCGCCTTGCTGGGCTCGAAATGCATCCGCTGGATACAGCGGACAGGATCCCCGCCACGCGCTCCGAGTTCGGCTCGGGATACTGCAACATCACCCGTTGCTGCACCGATGTCTGTCCAGAGCACATCGTCATTACGGACAACGCCATCATTCCCATGAAGGAACGCGTGGTGGACCGATTCTACGACCCGATCGCGTGGATTCTGCGCAAGCTCTTCAGCCCGTCGAGGGCGTGAGCACCAAGGCGGGGCAGGGCCCTGGTCATTCCCGCCGAAGTGGGCGGCGCCGATGTCCCCTCCTCACGCGACGCTCAGGCGCGGGGCAGCCGGACGACACAGCGTGTCCCCACGCCTGGCAGGGACTCGATCCAGAGCCGTGCCCCGAGGCCGTCGATGCACTCAAGGATGCTCACGGTGCCGAAGCCCGTTCCACCTCGCCCGCTGGCACCGGCCCGAAGTAGATCGAGGTCCGCGCGTTGCATCCCCCTCCCACTGTCCGCCACCACGATCTGCACGCCGTCTATCTCGCGCTCGATCGAAAGCGACACCTCCGTACCCGGAGGGCAGGACTGGATGCCGTTCAGCACCAGGTTGCGCAGGACCCGCCTCAGGAGTCCAGGCCGCGTACGCAGGGTCGGCGCGTCGACGAGGTCGGCGTAAATGGTGACCTCACTGCCGCGCCTGGCGATGCGTCGGGCGCCCTCCAGTTCGCGCTTGAGTAAGGGACCGAGGGACACTTCTTCCCAGGGTTCGCTCGTACCCCCGTGCAGGAAGTCACGGCACAAGGAACGGAGCTCTCCCAGGGTTCGCGCAAGTTCCTCCGACCCTTGAGCTCCTTCGATCCCGCGCTCCAGCTGAAAGGTCGCAAGGGAAGCCAGGTGCCTGCAGTCGTGTGCGACGGCCGCAGCTCGCGCCCCGAGACGAGACAAGCGTGCCGTCTCCGCGCCGGCGCCCAGGTCGCCCAGGCGCTCCACGGTTGCGAGCTGCGCGCTGATCGACTCCATCTGCGGACCATCGATGTCAATCGCACGAGGAGCTTCCAGCCACAAGAGTCCCCCGCCAGGGGCCCGGGCGATCCAGGCCTGCCGGCTCCCCCGCGCGACGGGGCCAGGCAGCCGCATCAGGTCTCCGCAATTGAGGCGGCGTGCGAGGTCACCGAGGGGCAGGCTGCGTTCCAGGAGAACCAGCTCGCCTAGGCGCAGGCCATCCACTCTCCCCCGACACCAGCGCAGGCCTCGTTGGCCGCGCCATAGGGCCAGACTCGCACCCGCGGCAGCCACGGCCCGGCCCAGGGAAGCGGCCAGCCCATCCTCACCGCGAGCCAAGGCGCCGAGGGCACATTCGGCCACCCCCTCGGACCCCATCAGAGGTGCGCTCGAGAGCCGCCTGGAGGCAGTGGATTCCACGCTCGAGAGTCTGCCTTGGAAACGGCCCAGGAAGAAGCCACTAGTAGAGGCCCCGGGGGCTGGCCGTTCCCGTGGGGGACATTGCGCTACGCGCAGGAAACACGAATGGAGGGGCCAGGAGCCCTGGGGCCGGTCCTGCCCTTTGCCTGTACACATCGCTCCCTCCCCCACTAGGATGGTGAGCGGGTTACTACCCGTTTCGCGCGCCGTGACCCTCAGCCCCCAGACTCCGATCCAAGCTCCTGGCACGGGCCTTGCTACCAGGCCACCCGAATCGACTGACCTGTCGAGCGCCGTCGCTTACCGGCGAGCGGCCTGTGGGGATCCCAATTACCGATACACCGACCGATGATGATGAAGAAGCTGCTTCTCCTTTGCGCCCTGCTCACCGCAGGGGCTCTCGGCCTTCAGGAAACCTCTCAAGGGCACGGCGGCACCTACCGCGGCCCCGGCGACACGGTCCCGCCCGGTGGCGGCGGTGGCGGCGGCGGCGGCGGACCGGCCACGCCCGGCCCTGCGGGTCCCGCCACCCCCGGCCCTTCGGGCCCCTCGACCCCCGGCCCGGCCTCGCCCGGAACCCCCGGCGGTGCGGGTCCCGCACGCCCCTCGACAGGCGGCGGCGCGCAAGCTGGACCCGACCTCACGGTCTGGCAGTTCTGGTGGGGCTTCAACAAGGACCCCTACCTGAACCTCAAGGCACACATCCACTCGGCGAGCACCCTCACGGGAAGCGACGAATTTTTCCTCGGCCAGGGCCAGCAGACCTCGGCCAAGGACAACCTGCGGCCTTCGGAAGAGACCATCCGTCAAAAGGTGGTCCCCGCACTGCTGGATGCGCTCGACAAGGAGACCAACAACGACATCGTCACCGCTTGTCTGATGGCCCTGGCCAAGATCGGTGACTCGGAATCCGAGGACGGCGTCTCCAAGTTCGAGCAGGTGATCAGACCCTTCCTGAGCGATGCGAACCAGGAGATCAAGGAGACGGCAGCCCTGGCCCTCGGAATCCTGGCCAACCCGGCGTCGATCGAGACGCTGCTCGGGATCATGAACGACATGCCCGACGCGCGGGCTCTGACCAGTGACGAGGGTGGGATCAACTACCGTACCCGCGCCTTCGCCGCTTACGGCCTGGGCCTGATCGGCAACCGCACCGAGGACATCGAGACCCGGCGCACGATCGTGCGGTCCCTGTGGGAGATTCTTGAGTCTCCCCGTCAATCGACCCGCGACGTCAAGGTCGGGGCTCTGATAGCCCTGGGCCTCGTCCCCCTCGACATCGGCCCCGCGGCCGTCGAGGACGAGGCCACAGACGAAGGTGAACTGACGATCGAGGACTGGACGCGCAAGGAGCAGATCGCATACCTGATCGAGTTCTTCCTCGCAGAGAGGGACAAGGACAAGCACTACCTCGTGCGAGCTCATGCTCCGCACGCCATCGCGCTCCTGCTCGACGGCGCCCCGGAGTTTAAAACCCAGGTGGTCGATGCGCTCGTTCCGTTCGTGCGCAAGCGCGCGCCGGGTCAGGCGGAACTGCGACAAAGTTGCACCCTGGCGTTCGGGCAGATCGGTGACCTGGATGAGGACCCCGAGGACAAGCAAATCCGCGCGGCCTTGATCGACGCCGTAGGCAACAGCGATGCCCAGACCAAGAACTTCAGCATTATCTCCGCCGGGCAGGTCGGAGGGCGGCCTGGCACCGGAGACACTCCACTGGCCGGCGAGAAAGAGATGCGTGCGCACCTGATGAAGCATCTCTCGCGCGGCAAGAGCCAGCTCAAGCCCTGGGCTGGTCTCGCCATCGGCGTGATGGAGCGATCCTTGCTGGACAAGGGGCAGACGCCCTCTTCGGACGCCCTCGGCGCCCTGCGCATCAAGCTGCGTGAAGAGGGAGCTCCCTCACAGGTCGGGGCTTACGCCATCGGACTGGGTATCGCACGTGACAGCGAGTCGGCCTCGCTGCTGCTCGAAAAGCTGGACCGCATCTCGCAGGACGAGCCCCGTGGCGATATCGCTGTGGCCCTTGGTCTGATGAATGCCGCAGAGGCGATCGAGCCGATCCAGAAGATCGTTCAGGCCTCCAAGTACCGCTCGGCCCTGCTCAAGAGCGCGGCCATCTCTCTGGGCCTCCTGGGAGACAAGAATGCCGTGCCGGAGCTGACGAGCATGCTACGCAACGAGGCCAAGACCCTCTCTACCCAGGCAGCGATCGCGTCGGCCCTGGGGTTCATCGGTGACTCGCGCTCCATCGACCCCCTGGTCGAGATGCTCCAGAGCACTGATGTGACGGCCAAGGCGCGCGCCTTCGCTGGTGTGGCCCTGGGGATCGTGGCGGACAAGGAGACCCTGCCCTGGAACTCCAAGATCTCCGTCGACATCAACTACCGAGCCAACACGACGACCCTGACCAGCGCCTCCGACGGAACCGGCGTGCTGGACATCCTCTAGTCCCCACCCCTCCCGAGAGATGTGGGAAGCCCGCCCCGGCCGCCGCTGGCTGGGGCGGACCTTTGTTTCAGGCCGCAGGCCGCCGGTGAGCGCCCTGAAGGGCCGTTCTCATGAGGCCTGAAGCAATAATTGCTCGGGCCGCGTATCCTTTTGCAACCGCCAAACTTCTCGATTGCGGGAAGCGCCTGGGGCCAATGCGGCCCTGGACACACCGCTCGGTCGCGACTCACGCGGCCGGGCGGCTCTTATTCCGGAACTCGCGTGCCAATCCGAGCGACGAGCCCACGGCCAGCAGCGCCAGCACGATCGCCACGGTGAGCTGGGCGCGGGCCAGGCCTCGTGCGCGCGCACTCCGAGCGGCCTCCAGATCCGCCACGTGTGACGCCAGGTTTCCGAGAGTCGAAAGCCATGGTTCGCGGAGGGAAGGTGTCAGGCCGGCCAGCGCCTGCTCGAGCCCATTCAGGTGTTCGCGCGCGGCGCCCGGCTGGCGCAAGGTGAGGGCGACGTACACCACCCGTTCCCACAGCCACGGATCCTCTGGAAAGCGCCGCGCTCCTTCACTCCCCGCGAGCAGGGCCGCATCGAGCGCGCCTCCAGTGTGCAGGACGTGGAACTCGTTCTGCCAGCGTCGCAACGAATCGCCCTCGGCCCGGGCCGCGTCAAGTGCCTGAACGAAGCGGCCCTCGACGACGAGGCGCACCGGATCATCACCCTGCTGATCGTTGAGCGTGCCCAGCCCGCTGCCCGCGAGGGCGAGGATCCAGGCTCCCATCAACATCAGCCTTCTCCCCCGCCCTGGCTGAAGGCGGCACGTCGCAAAGACTGGCGCTGCAGGGTCTCGATGCTGTTGCCGTCATCAAACAACAGTGGCCCATCGGACCTGCCTAGCAAAGCCCAGACCCCCGGTAGACTTGTCCGAGCCAGCAGCGCTTGCAGTTCAGGGTGCGAGACCGTCCAGGTGGAAGCATCGGGGTTCGGCAGAAGCTGGTCGCGCCTGGCATAGAGCACCTGGTTGCGCGAGAAGGGCACACGGAGAGCGAGGACTGGGGAACCGAAGCCCTCCGCCAGGCTGGCAGCCAGGGCGCGCACCACCGGATCCTGGAGGCCGAAGCCTCCGACGTTGACCGTGACCCAGCCGCCTTGAACCAGGCGCTCGCGCAGCTCGCGAAAGAACTCAACCGTGCACAGGTGGGAAGGGATCTCGGTCTGGTTGGCGTAGGTATCGAGAACTATCTGGTCGAAGACGGCGGGGGCCAGCGCGCGCGATGCGGTTCGCGCATCCCAGCCGACGAGGGTCCGGCGGTCGGGCCCCTCTGGTGCCAGTTCCATGTGCCGTCGGCCGAGGGCCACGACCTGCGGGTCGATCTCGACTCCGACGCTCTCGAGCCGAGCATCCGGGGGCAGGCAGCCCTCGAGAACGCGCCAGGTGGATCCGGCCCCCAGCCCCAGCACCAGGACGCGCCAGGTTCCCCGCGCTCCCGACCACCAGGCGGGGGCTGCGAAGAAATCATAATAGTGGCCGCCCCCCATCAGACCGGGGTCCGCTTGCCACACGGACTGAAAAGAGTCGCGTCCCTCGTTGACCTGCAGCACCCGGCGCGGGGGACTACCTCCCACGGTCTCCACCACTCGCACGATCTGGTAGGGCGACTGGACCTCTTCCAGGAGGCGCAGGCCCTCGGCCGAGGCCGGCGCCCTGGGCGGGAAAGAAGCCGCGCCAAGGAGCAGGCCAAGCACCAGGCTCAGGCCACCCACCCCCGCTCCCCGAGGACGACGATCTGAGCAAAGGCACGCCAGGCCCATCAAGGCGAGCAGCACGGCCACCCCGAGGAAAGAAGCTCGCAAGCCGAATCGGGGGAGCAGCACGTGGGTGGTCCCGAAGGTCCCCAGCAGGCTTCCCAGGGTCCCGACGCACAGCACGCGCCCGCCGGCGGTCCCCGCGTGAAGAGAACCCCGCACACCGACCAGTTCCACGACCAGGGGACTCACGCAGCCCAGGATGGCTGCGGGCGGCAGGAAGAGCAGCAGTGATGCGGCCAGGCTCCCCCACAGGACCAGATCAGCGGCGCGGTCGAGGGTCATGCCAACGGGTACGAAGGATTCCGCGATCACGGGTGCCGCGAGGGGCAGCCAGGCCGTGAACACAGCACCGGATAGCAGTACCAGGGCCAGGGAGCGCATGGGGCGTGCACGGGCTGCCAGCCGGGCGCCGATGCCGTAGCCCAGGGCGAGGGCCAGCAGGACGACACCGATCACATTGGTCCAGACACCCTGACTCGTCCCGAACCAGGGGGCCAGCAAGCGCACCGCGCTCAACTCGACCACCATGGTCAATGATCCGGCCCAGAAGGCCACGCTCAAGGGACCCAGCCCGCGCAAGACAGTCTTGCCCGATGCTCCGCGTCCGTTCACGCCCTTGGCCCCCACTCGTGGCCAGGACGCCCGCGCTCCCTCGCCCGCCCGTAGCAGGCCATCCTTACTCTCCGGCGCTGGGAATGTCGTACACCTTGGCCGCCGTGTAGAGCTTCCCCGGATCGTTTCGCGTGCTGTAGATGAGCTGCAAGGTCGTGGTGAAGTTGCGAGGCAACAGGTCCTCGCTCTCGGCGCCGTTGCAGATCACCTTCACCGGTCGACTGAGGTCCACCAGGAGGTCGTTGAAGGACAGGGTGACGGAGGCGATCCCCGAGGCCTCGATGACGACCGTGTTCGACTCCCGGTCGATGCGGGCCACAAGGCGCGCCTCGGTCGAGCCGTCGTGGGGCGGAATTTCGACCCAGTAGGCCTTGTTGGGAAAGGGGACGCCGGGTCTCAACTGCACCTCGGTCGGGTTGGAGGCCCGAACGGTCCCCTGAAGCCAGGCCCAGATGTGGGCCGTGGTTCCATCCGGTTGGACGGTGCAGTTCTCAATTCCGGCCGCGACCAGCTGCTCCGCAAAGGCCGAAGCGCGTTTCCCGCTGCCCGCGAAGAAGGTGGGCAGGTTGCAGAAGTTTTCGACAGCGATGTCCGCCGCATCTCCAGTCCGCCCGATCACGCCGGCAAAGCGATCGGGGAACATGGACGCGATCGTCATCCCGGCCCCTACCCCCACCCCTCGTCCGGCGATGAAGACCCTGTCATAGTCAATGGCGTAGGTCTGTCTGATGGACTTGAAGACGCTCAGGAGGATCCCTACCCCTCCCGGGTTGCCTTCGGAACCGATGCCCGTCCAGACCGCGACGTCCTCCGGCATCGGCAAACCGACAAGGATGGCACCAGCCTTGATCGCCGGGTCGACCAGCCAGCGTTCGATCAGGTGGTCTGTCGGACGCTCATCTTCATCGGGGATGCAGAGGATCAGAGGGTAAGCCTCGCGCGCGTTGTACTTGGACGGCGCGTGAAGCGCGTACTCAACTGTGAAGTCGGGACCGTAGAAAGGGATCGGATCGGTCTCGATGGAGGTCACCTTGCCCTTGCGGATGCCGCGCATCTTCGAGTAACCGTAGGACTGCCAGAGTGCCCGCCCCAGGTCCTCGGTCAGGTTCAGGCCCAGGGGATCGAGCCCCCCCGCCACGCGCTTCTTGCCCCATTTCTCAAGAGCCTTGCGCAGATCCTCCTCGGCCTCGGTCTGGCCCTTACGGGCCTGCTTCGCGGCAACGCAGTCTGCGATCTTGGAACCCACCTTTCCGTGCTCGCTTGAGCTCAGGAGCTCCTCGACCGGGTCCGTACGCATGGCGGTGGCCAGGGGCAGCCCACTCAGCAACACGACACAAAGGATCGAAAGAGTCTTCGGCATGCCTCTCATCTATCTGAGCTGGAGGGGTTGGTGACAGAAAGGGTCGGACCGGCGTTGGGCTCTCTATCCGCGCCCGCCAACATGCTAATCCCCCAGCCTCGCAGGGCCCAGGGGCGGGCCGAGTCCCTTCCCGCGCCGCCCCGAAAGAGTGCACGGGCCCGGTCCAGACGGCCCTGCGCTAGGGCTCGCTGGCCGAGCACGTCCGCGGCGCTGGAAGAGCCGTTCGCCAGAGCGTGGCCCAGGTCCCGGCGGGCGGCCTCCCAATCGCCGGCACCCAGGGCCAGCAAGCCTCGGTCGTCGCGCAGGGCGAGGCGTACAGCAGGGTCGCTCTCAAGGGCCAGCTGCTCCTCCAGGATGGCCCTGCCCTCTCCCCCACGGCCCAGGCGCCCGAGCACCCGCCCCAGGTTCCCGGCACTCCAGGGGGCCCGAGCACGGCGCTGGAGCGCCTCGGCGAGGCGCAGGGCGCGCAGGGGCTGAAAGGCGTCCGACAGGACCTGAAAGTGCTCGTAGGCCAGGACCAGGCAACGCGCCAGGGCAGGTCCCTCGGGGACCTCGCCGACGGCGGCGACCAGGGCTTCGTCGGCCAGGTCACTCGAGTCGAGGGCACGCGCGAACGGCCAGGCTTCCCCGGGCCGCAAGTCGAGCCGATCGGGGGGCGGGACCGCCACGGGCGACCCGCCAGCCAGGCGATCGAGGTGGAACCGCAGCACGGCAACACGCCGCGGATCCTTGTGAGCTGCCGCCAGATCCTCGAGGCGCAGGGTCGCCGCCGCACGCTCAGGCCCGCTGGCTACCGGCAGGGCTTCCAGCTCGGCCAGGCCCTCCCAGACCGCGCTCCAGTCCTCGTCCAAAGCCCCGCAGCAGAACACGCAGCAGAGCAGGGCGCCTATCACGTTCAGGACCAGACGACCGGGCCGGCCCCTGCCCCAACCGTACCGATCAGCGCCGTGCGCTCGCCACGGGCCGTCCACTCCTCAGCCAGGGCTCCGGCGTCGTCGGCTGCGACGATCGCCACCATCCCGACGCCCATGTTGAAGACCTGGTGGGCTTCGTCGAGATCGATCCCGCCCCTCTCGCAGAGGAAATTGAAGAGGGCTCCCACCTCCCACGATCCGCGCTCGATCCGAGCGTGCTGGTCTCCGAGCACACGCGGAAGGTTGTCCCGTAATCCGCCTCCCGTGATGTGGGCCAAGGCATGAATCCGCCCCGCCTCCAGAGCAGGCCAGAGAGGCTCGAGGTACGACCGGTGGGGCGCGAGCAGGGCCTCGCCCACGCTCCGTCCCGCGAGCTCCGCAGGGCGGTCATCCACGTTCAGTCCCTCACGTTCGAAGAGGATCTTGCGCGCCAGGGAGTATCCGTTTGTGTGCAGCCCGTCGCTCCCCAGACCGAGCAGCACGTCTCCGGGTCGCACGAGGCTCCCGTCGAGGATGCGTTCGCGCGCGACAGAGCCGACGATGAAGCCCACCAGGTCGAAGTCGCCCTCGGCGTAGAGACCGGGCATCTCCGCCGTCTCCCCTCCCAGAAGGGCCAGGCCGTTGTCCGAGCAGGCCGCCGCGCACCCGCCGATCAACTCCGAAACGACAGCGGGCGACAGCTTGCCGGTCCCCACGTAGTCCATGAAGAAGAGGGGGCGCGCTCCTTGCACGAGGATGTCATTGATGCAGTGCTGCACCAGATCGCGGCCGACGGTGTCGTAGACCCCGCAGCGCTTGGCCACTTCAAGCTTGGTGCCGACTCCATCAGCGCTGGCCACCAGCACCTGTCCGTCGGCACCCACGCGCGCGAGATCGAAGAGGCCTCCGAAGGAGCCCACGTCGCCCACGACGCCCGGAGTGAAGCTGGCGCGAATGGCGGCGCGTGCGCGCGCCAGCGCCTCGTCCTGGGCGGCGATGTCGACGCCCGCATCACGGTAGCTGAGGGAGGTTTTCTCGGTCACGGGTATGCCCTGGTTCTGGAAGTGGAGCAGGTTGGAGGCTCAGGCTCGGGGTGGCAACTCGTCGTGCAGGTCCCCGCCCGCCATCAGTCGCCTCAAGATACGCGACTCGTTGTCGAACCCCAACTCCAGCGGCAGGTCATCGAGGTCAAACCAGGCGGCTTCGGCCGCATCGTGTCCCGGTGTCGGCGCCCCGCCCAGGGAGCGGCATAGGAACACCGCCACGTTGGCCGGCTTGCGGGCGTCGTCAGGCACATGGATCAGGTCCACCAGCCGCTCCACCTGAACCTCGATGCCCGTCTCCTCGAGCACTTCGCGCACCACGGCTCCAGTAGGGTCCTCGTCCGCTTCCTGGTAGCCGGCAGGGATCGCCCACTGCCCCTTGAAGGGCTCTATCGCCCGCCGGACGAGGAGCACGGCGCCTCGCGGGTCGAGGACCAGACCGGCGGCGGCGCTGGCCGGGTTCTCGTAGAGAACGAAGCGACACTCGGGGCAGCGCGGTCGCTGGCGCCCCCCGACTTCCCGTAGCGCCAGAGGTGCCGCGCACAGAGGGCAAAAGCGTGCCCGACGCGACCTCACTCTAGGCTCTCCTCGGGTCGAGGATTTTCCACGTCACCACTGGCAAGCTGCACTTCAAGGCAGCCTAAACTTAGGCTCTGGACCGGGGCCGGAGCAAACGCCCCGGCCCTGAACCTGCATGAAGCCCATCCTCATCCTAGGCAGCACCGGATCAATCGGCGTCCAGACCCTTGACCTCGTGCGGACCCAGCGCAGTGCATTCGAGGTCGTGGGGCTCGCTGCCCGCAGTTCCTGGCAGACATTGCTGGAGCAGACGCGCGAGTTCCGACCGCAAAAAGTGGCCTTGACCGACAGCGACGCTGCCGCGGCCTTGCGGCCCGAGTTGCCGGATGGCGTGGAGCTGTTCTCCGGTCCCGACGCCCTCGAGCGCATCGCACGCGAGAGCCGCTTCGAAACCTGCGTCCACGGCGTGGTGGGTGCGGCTGGGCTGAGCCCGTCGGTAGCCGTCCTGGAAGCCGGTCGAACCCTGGCCCTGGCCAACAAGGAATCCCTGGTGGTCGCCGGGCACTACCTGATGGAACTTGCCCGCGAACGTGGGGCCTCCATCATCCCCGTTGACAGCGAGCATAGTGCGATCTTCCAGTGCCTGCGGGGTGAGTCCCTGGGTCGCGTCCGCCGCATCCTGCTGACGGCGAGCGGCGGTCCCTTCCGGCAAATCCCAGTAGAGGACATGGCCGGCGTCACGCCCGAGATGGCCCTTCAACATCCGAACTGGGACATGGGCCCGCGCATCACGATCGGTTCGGCGACGCTCATGAACAAGGCCCTCGAGGTGATCGAGGTTCATCACCTCTTCGGCCTCGAACGGGATCGCATCGAGGTCGTCATCCACCCCCAGTCCCTCGTGCACTCGATGGTCGAGTTTGTCGACGGTTCGGTCATGGCCCAGATGAGCCCACCGGACATGCGCGGTCCGATCCACTACGCCCTGCACCATCCTGATCGGCGTCCCGCGGACCTGCGCGGTTTCGATCTCGAACTCTTCCGACACCTGGACTTCAGCGCGCCCGACCCGCAGCGCTTCCCCGCTCTCGAACTCGGATTCCGGTGCATCCAGGAGGGGTCCGACGCGGGCAGCGTACTGAACGCCGCGGATGAGGTGACCGTCGCTGCTTTCCTGCAAGACGCCATCCCCTTCCAGGCCATACCGCGCATCAATGCGCGCGTCCTCGACCAGCGCCCGGGTCTGGATGGATCCCTCGAAGACCTGCTCGAGTCCGACGCGCAGGCGCGCGCCCTGGCCCGCCGGGAAATCGAAGTCCTCTCCGCCTAACCGAGATCCGATGCTGCACCAACTCCAGTCCCTCTGGGTCATGATGGAGGTCGTCCTTGGCGTCGGCCTGGTGATCTTTGTCCACGAACTGGGGCATTTCCTCGCGGCTCGCTGGTGCGGCGTGCGCGTGGAGGTCTTCAGTTTGGGCTTCGGCCCGACGCTGCTCGCGTGGCAGCGGGGCTCAACCCGCTACCAGATCGCCGCTGTGCCTCTGGGGGGGTACGTACGCATGGCCGGAGATGGGTCCGATGGCGAGGGCCGCGAGCCCCAACCCGACGAGTTGCAGGCCCAGTCGGTCGGCGCGCGCTTTCTGATCTTCTCGGGCGGAGTGATCGCCAATGTGATCTTCGGGCTGGTGGTCTTCCCGATCCTGTTCGCCGTGGGTGTGCCCTTCCACTCGCCCATGCTCGGTATCCCGCCGCCGGGCAGCCCCTCCTGGCACGCCGGCCTCCAGGAGGGCACGCACGTCCTGACGGTCAACGGAAGCGCGGTCCACGACTTCTCCGACATCCACCTCGAGGTCGCGCTCGCCTCCACCGATCAGTGCGAGATGGAAGTTCGCGAGCCCGGCGCGACGGAGAGCCGGATCGTGCGCCTGACCCCGGAGTACGACGAGCGCCTGGGGTTCTCCACCATCGGGGTCAGCCGGCCGTCGGACCAGCAGCACCACCTCGAGATCACCCTCGAGAGTCCCGCGGCCGCGGCCGGCCTGCGTTCCGGTGACCGCCTGCTGTCGGTGGAGGGGGCCATTCCTGGCCGCTCCCTGCGTGCACAGCTGAACGAGATCCTGCGCCGGCGGGAACCCGTGAACGGACTCTTCGAGCGCGAGGCCTCCACCTTCAAGGCCACCATCGAGCCGCTCCTGGAGCGACTGGGAGACCCCCTCTTCGGCGTCAGCACTCCCTTCAACCATCTCCTGGACCTACGAGCCACGCCTCTGGTGGCCTCCCTCGACCTGGTAGCCGGAGACCGTTTGCTGAGCATCGACGGACGGCCGATCTTCCGTCACGGCGACCTGCTGCATGGCCTCCTGGCAAGCACGGCGGGCGCACGCCTGCTGATCGAGCGTGAGGGCACCCAGCGCGAGCTGCTCTTGCCCGCCATGACCGAGGGGGAGGCCCTGGCCCTGCGGGGAGACTTGGCTCTGCGCAATGATTTCGAGACGACGCGCCTGACGGTCTCCCTCGGTGGCGCCGGCGACCAGGCCGGCCTGCTCGATGGCGATCGAGTCCTCAGCATCGACGGCGCCGAGGTCGAGGATTTCGAGGACATCCGGCAGATGGTGGGAGCGGCAGTCGACGAGCAGCGCTCGATGCTGGTCTCGGTCGAACGCCCGGGGAGCGCGGGCGCCGAGCCCAGCTTTCCGCTCTTCGAGGTGCGGCCCATCCCGGCCCTGTCGGCGACCTACGGCCTCGCACTCCAGCCTCCGACCTATGTTCTGCAGGCCAAGAATCCCCTCGAAGCCGCGCGCCTGGGGGTGGGCGCCTGCTGGAAGTTCGTCGAACAGGCGGTCCTGATGCTGAAGGGCATCGCCAGGCGCGACGTGAGCGGAAAGACAGTCGGCGGGATCATCACCATCGGCGTCGCGGCCCATGACTTCGCCATGGCCGGCGTCGTCAAGCTCTTCTTCTTCCTCTGCATCCTCAGCATGAACCTGGCCTTCCTGAACGTGCTGCCCGTGCCCTTGCTGGATGGCGGACACCTGTTGTTCTTGCTGATCGAGAAACTCAAGGGGTCGCCGGTGTCCGAGCGCACCATGAGCTACAGCCATCTCGTGGGTCTGGTCTTCATCGTCACCCTGTTCATCTACGTGATCTACAACGACCTGCAGCGCGTTATCAGCTGAGGAATGGGCGGCCCGGCCTCTCCTCCCTCCCGTGCGCTGCCGGTAGCGCTGCTCGCCTGGGGTCGCCTGCTTCGTTTGTCCCTGGCACCCACGGCCGCGGCGGACGTACTGGCGGGCCTGGTCCTGGGCGGCGCCGGGCACCTGCCCGCTCTGCGGGTGTGCGTGCTGCTCGTCGGGGCTTCGCTCTGCATCTATCACGCCAACCTGATCCTCAATGATTGGCGTGACCGTGCGGCCGACGCCCGCACACGCCCAGAGCGACCTTTGCCATCGGGTGCGGTGTCCCCCGCTGCCGCCCTCACCGCTTCGCTCTTCCTCTGCGTCGCGGGTGTGGGCCTGGCCGCCCTGATCGCACCCCGGGCCGCCGCCTGGCTGGGAGCTGTGGGGCTGCTGGCCGTCCTCTACAACCTCGTCGGACGTGGACCATGGTCCGGCCCGCTGCTGATCGCCGCCTGTCGGGCGGGCAACCTGGGCCTGGGCTTGTTCGTCCTTGACGCGACGGCCTGGCGTCCCTGGCTGGCCCCGGCGGTCTACGGTGCCTACGTGTGCTGCGTGGCGCGCCTCGGTCGCCTGGAGGACGGCGCCGACGAGGGCCTGCAGACCGGCCGCCCCCGGCGCCTGCTATGGACCGCCGCCGCCCTGCTCGTGCTGGGCGGACTCTCGGTATCCTCCGCTTCCCACCCCCTCGCCGGCCTCACAGCCGTCTGCTTGACGGGGGCCGCGGCTGCCGGGCTGGTGCACCGCGCGCGGATCGTGAAGGAATGGAGCCCCGCTGAGGTTCAGGGTGCCATGGGCCTGGCCTTGCGGCGCCTGCTGGTCATGAGCGCTGCCTTCGCTCTCGCCAGCGGACCGCCCGAAGGACAGCTCGTGGCGCTCGGCATCCTCCTGGGTTACCCGCTCTCGTGGGGATTGCGAGGCGCCTTTCCTCCGTCCTGAGCCTCCCCTCCCGCCACATTCCGCAGCCACTCCAGAGCCTCAGCCCGGTCGTCCCACTGGCCGTCCAGTTGACGCCGCAAGGCCTCCTCCAGGAGTTCTCCCCAGCGCGGCCCGGGCGCCAGGCCGAGTGCGGTCAGGTCCGCCGATTCGATCCACGGCTCGGGACGCAGTTCCTCGGGGGAGAGGGCGCAGCGCTCGGCTTCCAGCTCCGCCAGGCCGGTCGCTAGCTCCGGGCGACGGGCGGCCAGGGTCACCCGTGCGCCTTCCCAGGCCTCGTCCCCCATGGCCTCGAGGCGCGCACCGCGTCCCTGGTCCGTATCCGCCAGCAGCCCTTCCAGACGAGCGCCCAGACGCCAGATGCCCTCGACCTCCCGGCGCAGGCCGCGCGAGGGGCGCAGGTCTTCCAGTAACCGGGCATCGGCGAAGAGCAATACCGCCAGGCCTGTGGCGAAGGTCCGCGGCGGTTCGAGGCGATCCACGGCTGCGGCCCGCTCGTCCAGACCCACCAACCCCTGCAGAAGGCACTGGAGAACCCCGGCGGCTTCCAGGACCTGCAGACCTCGAGCGGGTTGCTCGGCAGTCAGCAGACCCTCCAGTTCGGCTCGTAGACGCTCGCCGCTGACTCCACGAAGGACATCGAGGCACCCTGCAGCGGCCTCGACCGCCGCGGGATCCGGGTCGAGCCCCAGGCGGGCGCAGAAGCGACCCAGGCGCACCATCCGCAGGCCGTCCTCGGAGAACCGGCGCCGCGCATCCCCGACACAGCGCAGGACATTCTGCTCGAGGTCGGACAGTCCCTGTTCCGGATCTCGGAAGCGGTCGTCCAGGGGATCGAGGTACATCGCATTGCAGGTGAAATCTCGGCGGCGGGCGTCCACTTCGACCGAACTTCCATAAGTGACGGTGTCCGGTCGCCGCGCGTCGCTGTAGCCCTCCTCGGCGCGGAAGGTGGTCACCTGCACCTGTACTCCATCGACGATGACGACCATGGTTCCGAAGGCCTTGCCCAGCGCCAGGCTGCGCTTGAAGAGGACCTGCACCTGGTCGGGCAGGGCATCGCTCGCCATGTCGATGTCCTGCGGCTCGCGCCCCAGTGCCAGGTCGCGTACCGCGCCGCCCACGATCCAGGCCTGGAACCCGGCATCGACCAGCCGCTGGGCCACGAACGTGGCCACAGAGCGCAGCTCGGCGGGCAGTCCCTCGACGGAGGGGCGGCGTTGGGATCGTACTTCCATGGAGACCGACCGCAGGGCCGACCCGCAGCCTAGCCCGCTCGCCGCCGGAGTCCACCGCGCGCGGGGGTGGCCTTCATGAGCGAGGAGATCAGCCGTGCTTCCGGCGATCGACGGCGCCTCATTAGGCACCTGGCTTTGGGGGCGGTCGGGGCCCTGCTGGTCCTGGTAACCCTCTCCTGTCTACAGACCTTTGCCCGCCGGGAGAACCAGCTGGACGCCCTGAGGGCGGCAGTACTCCTCGAGCGGGTCGTCATGGCCCAGGAGCAGGCCCAGGAGGCCGGCAGCGCTCGACATCTGGGAGCGATCCTGCCCGCGCACCCGGAGTTGCTGCGGCGCCTGGGGGACGCCAGCGTCCTGGACGACGGGACGACCCTGCTCTACCACGGATACCTGTTCGATCTGCTCCAGACCTCCGAGGGAGCGTTGCTGAGGGCCTGGCCGCGCCGGCACGGCTCCACGGGCCACGACGCGTTCCTGGTCACACCGACTGCCATCCTGGGCCACCCCAACCGCGCTGGGCGCTGGAGCGGCCCCGCAGCCCCTCCGATTCCCGGCCCCCTCTCGGACGAAGGCTGGCGTCCAGTCGACGCCCCGGGGGGCGAGGGCACGCGCTATTGATCCGGCGGGCCGTACCAGCGCCATAGCAGACACTGGAGCGCCGGACGCACCTCGCGGTCGCTCATCGCCAGGGCACGCCTCTTGAGCAACGGAGCCACCACATGGGCCGGTCCCAGGCGCACGGCACGATCAGCGGCATAGAGGAACTCGTGCGGTTCCGTACGCTCGGAGCGCAGGACCACCTCCAAGAAGGCGCGCGTGGAGTCGTCGGAGCCGAAGGCGGCGGCCTCGATCAGGTCGAGACGTCGGCGGGCATCTGGTTCCTCTTCCCAGGCCTCCACCAGCACCTCGCGCCCTTGCGGCGTGTTTCCGGCCTGACGCACCAGCCAGCGGTGAGCGCTCATGCGGTGTAACTCGCCCCGCTGCGCGCGAGCCTGCTGGAGAAGGAGGCGCCCCGCCGCTTCCAGGGGGATCTGCCCCAGGGCCTGGAAGAGCGCTTGGCGCTGGCGCAGTGTCTCATCATCTGTCTCCGCCAGACGTCGCTCCAGGCCCGCCATGGCAGAGCGGGCCAGGCCGGGAGTGGCGTCCCAATGGTCGCGCAGCGACAACAAGGCGATCTCCATATCCCGCTGCCCCCCGTCGAGCATGGTCAGCGCCAGGTCCCCCGCGCCCTCGTCCCCCATCTGCAGCAGGGAAGTCAGGCAAGCCTGACGAACGGCACGCGAACGATCCTTGAGCCCCTCCGTCAGAGCGGCGCGAACGTCCTCGCTAGCGGCCGACCCCGCCAGCAGGCTGGCGGCCATGGCGCGCAGGGTCTCGAGGGGGTCTTCCAGCAGCGGCAAGGCCAGAGCGGGTCGCCCGGCGAGTTCGATGGCTTCCATGCTCCAGGTGCGGCGCTGGGGATCGGGGTCCGCCCGGAGCTCGCTCAGCTCTCCGAGCGCATCCTCGGATCCGTCGCGCGCCGCGGCAGCCAGCAGGAATGGGCGGACATCCGAAGGAAGCACCTCCTCAAGCAGTGCCGCGATGAGGGCCCCGTCTGCGACCCCGTCGGCGGCCATCCCGCGAGCCACGGTTGTCCACAGGTCGCCGTTTTCCGCCGCCCCGACCCAGACCAGAAAAGCCTGGGAGAGGCGCGCGGGGTCCGAGGTCCATAGGGCCTGCACGAGGCTGACGCGCAGCTCGGGCGAGCTGATAGGCAGCAGCGTCAGGAGGGCGTCGTACTCGGCCGCCGAGGCGTGGCGCACGAGGCCGCGCACCGCCGACGCCCGCACATCCTCGTGGGGATGTTCGAGACAGCGAGCGAGGATCTCGCGACCCAGGGGTGATTCGGAGAGTCGCAGCACCCCCAGGGCGTTGCGCAGGATCGGGATACCGAGACGGCTCGTGTAGTGCCGCCGGATCTCCCGTTCGAGCTCCAGGACCGCCTCATCCCCGGCCTGCGCCAGCTCTTCCCTCAAGTGCCTGATCACCTCCAGGCGTCCGGAGCTGAGCTTGGCCACAAGGCTTGGGACCAGGTGGCTTGTGTCGGCGTCGAAGTGCCCCCGCGGAGGGCAGGGATCGAACAGGGCCCGCAGGCGCGGATCCGCACGCCAGGGGACGGCCTGATCCTCCACGGGCGGCCGGTCAGCACATCCCCACAGGCAAAGCGCGCCCAAGGTCAGTGCGCGAGCGCACGCAACGGCGTTGCGGAGCGCTCGCTTCAGTCTCCCAGGATTCCCTGTACGGCCAGCCATCGAGCTTTCGCCTTCATGAAGGAGGCGCGCGCGGAGTTCTCGCGCTGGGCAGCTTGCACGAACTGGTCCTGAAACTGGAGAACCTGGAAATTGGTCGAGATCCCCTCGCGATTGCGAGCCTGCTCCGCCTCCAGCTGGCGGCGACTGGCCGCGAGGCTGGTGGATGCCGCCCCGACAGCCTGCGCCTGGTGCGCCAGCTGCCGGCGAGCGTCGCGCACTTGGCTGACCGCCAGGGACTCGGCCTGTTCGAAGAGCAGAGTGGCCGACCGCACCTGCGCACGCGCTGCACGTTCGGCAAAGCGCGCGGTCCGGTTCCCCAGGGGCACGCTGAAAACGAGCCCGAGGGAGTAGGTCGGGAATTCGTAGGAGAAGGCCTCCTCGAAGGCCTCCGAGGCCTGCCCAGAGAAGCCTCCGCTGCTGGCGGTCATCTGCAGATCGAGCTGGGCGCGTCGCTGGGAGACGGCCTGACGATGTTGCACCTCGGCAATCTCGATCCCCAGGCGGGCCTGGCGCAGGTCTGCCCGATTATCCAGGGCCACCGCAAGCATGTGAGGCCAGGCGGTGTCCGATGGTGTCTCGATGCTCGACGGGGGAGGCAGGGGCGTCACAGGTTCCAGCTCGGTGTTCCAGCTGTCCGGGTCCGTACCGGGGAAGAGCAGCAGCTTGAGCAAATCGTCCGCCGTGCGCACATTTACCAGGGCCTGCAGGCGGACCTCGGTCTGCAGCGCCAGCTGAGCCTCGGCCTGCAGCACCTCCACATGCGTGTTGAGCCCGGCGTCGTTCACGCGCCTGTCGCGCTCCAGTTGTTCCGCCGCGAGCTCTCGACTTGATTCGGCCACCGAGAGCTGCTGGCCGGCGAGGACCAGGTCCCAGTAGGCATCGCTCACCCCCAGCAGCAGATCGTGGGCGACTTGACGCCGTCGCTCGAGGGACTGAAGGTAGGTCAGGTCCGCCTGGCGTTGGTTGGCGGTGGCAAACTCCGAGCCGAAGCCCCGCATCAGGGGCTGGGTGAAGCTCGCCCGCACGCCGTCCGCGGTGGAGGGATTCTCGAGTATGAAGGTGTTGTTGGTCTCCGTGTTCGTGCGATCGAAGTGCACGGCGAAGGTCCCGCCGCTGTGCAAAGGACGCGTCAGATCGATGCTGACGAACTGGGTATTGAAAGTCAGGACATCCGCGCCCGAGAGCTGGGAGTTCGCCTCCTGCTCAGCATCGGTGATCGTGGCACTGGTGGCGAAGAGCCAGTCGAAGGCGCCCCAGCTGCCGCGCGCGGTGAGGTGTGCGACATCGCTGGCCAACTCCTCGATAGAGAGGCCGATGTCATTCTGCAGGGCGAGGGCCAGGGCCTGATCGATGGTTAGGGAGAGGCGCTGTTGAGTGGACTCACTCTCCGCTGTCCCTTCGGAAGGCTCCGCCGAGGCCTGCCCGGCAGGTTCCCTGGGGGGGCTTCCGTCCTGGGCCGCACAGGGAAGGAGTTGCAGCAGAGCAACCCCGAAGGTCGCTGCGCGCCGAGCGAAGGAGGGCGTACATATCATCGTGGGACAGGATAGGCGATGGTAAGAGCCGGCTCCACCACCACTCGATACGGGACCGTCCCCGGCCCGGGTTCGATGTGCGCTTTCGGCCGCTGGTCGGACCGCAAAGTCATCGGTCCTGGGAGGCCGTCGAGGACGCCGACGGGTTGGGTGCGCCGGCAGCGCCAGACCAATCTCTGGAGACAATCGTTCCGATTCGAAACAGGCTGCCGAGGATGGGCTAGCGCCCCTGCAGTGCGCGCAGCAGGCTCGGCGAGACATCCCCGGCCCCCTCGTCACCGAGCAGCGCTAGCCAGGCAGGATCCAGGGGAGCCACGCGCCGCGCTTCCCCCTCGCGCCGCAGGAGCGGCGTCACGGGATCGTCGCTGGCGATACCCGCCCTGGCTCGTTCGAGGGCCTCTGCCTGAGTCGCTGTCAGCTGTCCGTAGGCGTCGGCCCGGGACAGGGTGCTCACTCGCAGGCGCTCGGCCACGCTCTCATCGGCGCACAGGCTCGTGAGGGCGATGTCGAGCAGGCCACTCCCACTCCCGCTCACCAGGAATCGGTCGAGCAACAACTCGCACCAGAGGCTCTTCTGCAACGAGCCGGCATCTGGGGCAGGTTGCAGGGAGGCCAGAGGGGCGGTCGGCGGGGCCCCCGCCAGGACCAGCAGACGCGCGCGCAGAATGGCGTCCGCGCGCGCCTCGTCGGGGGCCTGTGCGGGAACCGGAGGCAGGCCCTGCGCCAGGGCCCAGCGATTCCAGCGCAGGGTGTTCTGCACGTAGCGGCGTGCGCGCAGGGCGTCCCGATCGAAGTCGTCGAGGCGCTCCTCTTCGGGACCGGTGACCACACGCAGCGGTTCGTCGTAGGTGGAGAACGGGTCGCTCCGCGGCGCCTCGACCAGGATCCGGGAGCCGCTCGGCTCGGGGCGCAGCCAGCCGACCCAGGCCAGGAGCGGCAAGCCGAGCATGTGCAGCAACAGGCTGGCCGCGATCACGCGCAGGGCCGCCGACGCGCGCAGGCGCGCTCCCACATAACCGGCCACCAGGCGCAGGTCGCCACGCCAGCTGAGGTCCTCGCGCGTGGTGTCCGACAGAATGCGGCGTACGAGTTGTCGCGTGCGGCCCATCTGCCCCGCGTCGACCGCGGGCGCCAGGGCCCCGCGGCAACGCCCCAACCAGTCCTCCAGGGCGATCAGCTGCGCACCCACCTCGGAATCCGCAACGAGCGTCGAGCGCGAGGGTTCGCGCGGACCCTCGTCTTCGAGCAGCCAGTCGAGCAAGGCTTCCTCACTCCATTCGCCGGGTTCCCGTTCTCGCTCGCCGCTCACGCCGGCCCTCCCGAGGAGTCCGATTCCAGCATCCCGCGCAGCTTGCGCAGGGCGTGGTGCATGCGCGACTTGACCGTCCCCTCGGGGATCTCCAGCAAGGCCGAGATCTCGCAGTAGGGAAGGCCCTCGATGACCGCCAGTTCAAAAACGCTGCGGTGGGCCTCGCCGAGCTCCCTCACCGCCCAACGGATGCGATCCGCCTCCTCACGCCGTTGCGCTCGCTCGAGAGGCCCGATCGTCAGGTCACGCGTCTCGGGAACACCGCCGCCCTCGTCCCCCGAGTCTTGCGTCGGCCCCCCGCTCCCCTCGCGGGCACCGCCGGGAGCCGTGGCGCGCCGGCGCTGCCGGTCGATCCACGCGTTGCGCGCCACGCGGAAGGCGTAGGCAGCGAAGCGGTCGGTTGGCTGGTAGGAGTGCACGTTGCGGAAAAGCTTCAGGAAGGTCTCCTGGACCAGGTCCTCCGCCTCACCGGGCCCGGCCCCGTGACGGCGAAAGTAGCCCAGGAAGGTGATCGTGTGAGTCTCTACGAAGGCCTCGAAGGGCCCCGGGTCACCGGCGCGCAGGGCCTCCAGAGGGTCGCGCTCTTGGTCCCAGCACCCAGTCAACGTGGCTCCCGAACGCGTGCGCGGACAAACGGTTCACCCTCAGCGGGCGCTTTTTGCGGGTTCCTCACGGCGTCCGGCCTGGGTGGATTTCCAGAACACCCCCGCCATGGGTCAGGGCCGCCAGCAGGGCCCCCAAGGGCTCCTCCTCGGACAGGGCCGGGACGGTGGTCAGGATCAGCAAGCGCTCACCTTCAGCGCGGTGAGCCAGGTCCACGCGCAGGCGCGGCTGGGGCAGCCATTCTTCCACCCGCTCCGCCCACTCGACCACGGCAACGCCCTCACCGGGCAAGCAGTCCGCCGCACCGTCCGCCAGCAGAGCGCGCTCGCGACCCTCCATCCAGGCATCGAAGTGCTGCAGGGGCAGGCGCCCTTGGTAGCTGGCGAGCAGCACGAAGGTCGGGCTGGTCACCGGATCCTCCACCCCCAGGCCGCGCGCCACACCGCGCGTGAAGCAGGTCTTGCCGCTCCCCAGATCGCCGTGCAGGGCGATCAGCATGCCCGCCTCCAGGACCGCCCCCAGGCTGCACCCCAGGGCCTCGGTCTCCTCGGGCGAGCGACTGAGGAAGGTGCGCACGACGCTGGGTTCACTTGCCATGACGGTACCCCCCTTCGAGTGGGTTCCACATGCGCCCATCCTCGCCCAGCAAGCCACTGGAAAGGAAGAGCCCCGTACCGCGGCGAACGACGCCGATCACCTTCACCCCTCTCAGGGACGCGCGGGCCAGGGCAGCGGGGGCCATGGTGGCCAGCAGTTCGTGGTCCTCCCCGTCGTGCAGGCCGTGCCAGAGCGCCGAACGCGTTCCGGCGCGCGAGGCCCGACGGGCGTCGGGATGGAGGGGAAGACGCTCGAGGTCCACACGCACCCCCGAGGCACGGGCGAGGCGCCAAAGGTCCAGGGCCAGGCCATCGCTGACGTCAATCATGGCTCGCGCGCCCGCGTGGTGGAGAGCCGCGCCAATCTTGAGGCGCGGACGCGGTGCGAGGTGACGTCCCAGGCCGCTGCCTCCCACGGGCCCACTCAGCAGGACGACGTCACCCACCCGTGCCCGATCCCGTCCCGGCGCACGGCGCCGGCCTGCGAGCACACCGACGGCGCTCACCGACAGGCTCGCGGGGCCCGGCGCGCAGGTCAGGTCGCCGCCAACCAGGGGCGCGCCGTACTTCGCTCCCTCGCGCCGCACGCCTTCGATGGCGGCCCTCATCCAGCTCGTAGATCGCTCGCGCGGCGCGCGCAAGGCAAGCAAAAGTGCGGAGGGAGCGGCCGCCGTCGCCGCCAGGTCCGAGAGAGCGCGCGCCGCAGCCTTACGACCCAGGTGCGATGGCGCCACCCCGAGCAGCGCGTGAACCCCTTCGACCGTCGCGTCCACACAAAGCACCCGCCGCCCGTTCTCGGGCACGAGCACCGCCGCGTCGTGCCCACGACTGCCCGACAGAACAGGCGGGGCTCCCAGAGTCGCGAGCCAGCGATGAAGTCGGTCCTCATCCCACACAGTGCACCTCTCTACCAGCTTGCGCTCAGCACCACGCGCCCTCGCAAGCGCTTGGAGCGGACAGGGCCCAGCAGCTCGCTGTCGGGCACGGGACAGGTGTCATCGTCGGTGACGATCCAGAAACCCTCGTCCCTCACCTCGTCGATACGCCCGATCCAGAGTTCTCCGGCGTCGCCCTCGTGGAAGACGACGTCGCCAGACTTGCAGGCGCCCGGGCGCAGATCAACGACCAGGGTCGTTCCCGGAGCGAGCGCCAGCAATGGCGAGCAGCGGTCGCTCGGCATTTCAAGGATCTCGAAGCGCGAGACGGCATAAAACACGCCGGCCAGGGCCGCCAGGAGGGTGACGCGTCGCGCCCAAGCCAGGAGGATGCGCTGGTCAGCCACGACAGGCGAGCTCCTCCATCCAGGCTCGCGTTCGCTCCGCCGGCCGTTCGCTCCCGAGCAAGTCGGAGAGCACGGCCACCCCCCGAGCACCCGACTCGAGGACCGCTCCCAGACGGTCGGGGCGCATGCCGCCGATACCCCAGACCGGCCCGTCGAAGGCCCTCGCGCAGCTCGCAAGGGCGGCCTGACCGGTTGGCTCCAGCAGGCCACGTTTGGAGGGCGTGTCGTGCACGGGTCCGAAGAACAGGTAGTCGGCCCCGACGCGCGCCTCTGCCTCGTCACCCTCGTGGGCCGAGAAGCCCACGCTCAGGCGGCCGTCAGCGACGACCCGCGCCCTCGCCGGGCGCAGGGAGTGGTACCCCAGATGGACTCCATGGGCACCCGCGGCCAGGGCCACATGCAGGCGATCGTGCACCCCCACCCAGACATCCGTGCCCGCAGGCGCAATGGCTAGCAGGCGCCTGGTGAGGACCAGCAAACGCCGGTCGGAGAGCCCAGGTTCGCGTACCAGGACTGACCCCAGTCCCGCCTCGAAGGCAGCGCCCACCGCGCGCTCCAGTACGGCCGCACCTGCACCGTCCCGCAGGGTGCCGGGGGTCAGGGCCAGCAGGCGGCCTGGCAAGCGCAGAGACCTCACTCCGCCAGCTCGATGATGTAGCCGAGGTCACAGAGCAGCGCACGCTGCCTGCACGGTGTGGGCCCGCTCTTGAGCTGCAGTGTGCTCTCGTTCACGACGCGCCGTATGTAGGGGCGGACCCCCGGATCACGCCGGAAGCGCTCGAGCACTTCGGGATTCTCGCAGTGTACGCGGCCCTTGGAATCGAGGACGATGATCCCTGCCCGACAGGCCCAGTCGCGAATCGAATAGAGAATGTTCTGAGGCACGGGAGTGCGCGAATGGTCCTCCAGGACCCCGATCAGGCGGCGCAGGGGCATGCCCTCTGCAAGGGCCCGTCCGACGCCCTTTTCCAGGATCCGAAAGTGGATCAGGTAGCCCCGCTTTTCGCGCGAGCAGAACCGGTCGAGGTCGTGCACGAGCTCCGAGTCGTCACCGGTCGGAAACAACACTACCTCGTAGTCGGGCGTGACGACCAGGTTGCCCATGGTCGGCGTTTCCACTTCTTCGGGCAGCGCGCCCCCCAGAAGACGCGCACCCAAGCGCGTCAGGCGCACGGCCACCGGATGCCCGCGCTGGTCGTATCCGAGGTCGACGATACCCAGCAGGTAGAGCCGCTTGCGCACCCAATGGACGAGGTTCCAGGCCAGGCGCTGGAGATCGTCCATGGCGCCCCGGGCGCAGCTTCCATCGGCCGGAGAGAAGTACTCCTCGACGGCCAGATCGTCGAGGCTCGCAAGGTAGGAGTTGCGTGCCAGGAAGGGCAAGTACATCAGGTCGTACCAGGTCCCGGCCTCGCAACGCTTGAGGAGCCGCATGTAGATGCGCCGCAGGCGCGCCTGGTGAAAATACTCCCCACCAAGCTGGGTCTCCTCGACGGTGTAGGAGAGCAGCGTGCGCATTTTCATGTCGAGATCCTGGGGTTCCCACTCGCGGCTGGCTGCAGTCAGGGCAAACGCGCGCTCGCCGGTGCTCTCGATCATTCCCTCGTGGCGGGCGAAGCGGAAGATGAAGTTGAGCACTTCCGCCCGCTCGAGTTCACGCCCAGGGTTGGGGATCAGTTCCTGCAGGATGCGTCGCTCCGTGGTCTTGAAGATCTCACCCTGCACGGTGAAACGCACGTTGTGGTCCAGGATGTATCCGATGAAGCGGGAGAGATTGGAGACCAGGTCGACTCCAAGTGAGGCCTCGTCATGGGGCGCGTCGGGATCGCTAGGCACGGCCACACGTCGCAGCCATGCCAGAGTGACCTCGTTGAAGACCACCAGAGTCTCGTCCGCGTGTTGCAGCCCGTAGCGCGCGAGGTCGAGCCGACTGACCGTCCCGACCAGGGACTCCTCGAGGATCATCCCCCAGCGACGGCCGTTCCAGTGGGGAAGGTCCGTCTCCATGCGCTCAAAGAGCGAGCGCGGGAGGATCCCACCGAACTGCATGACCGCCTTCTCGACCAGCTGGCGCAGGCCGTCCGGGAGTCGCTCGATGCGCGCCACCGCCGCAGACTCCTCGGCGTACATCTTGTACATCTCCCGCAAGCGGCCCGCCCCGATGCGCGTGCTACGTGACGGGTCACTGTAGACACGATCAAGGTGCCCTTTGAGAGTCGTGCGGTCAAACACACCCCGCCGATGGGAGCGCCGCAGGCGCAGGATGCGCTCCGCAAGATCGTGCGGGACCTGGTGCACCGCGACACCGTGCCGGGCCATCTCGGCGCTCTTTAGCCCGACCAGCAGGGCGTGGCGCTTCAGCACAGCCAGGGATGCCTGCAGGTCGTACTCGGAGAGGTACGCGAGCTGGCGGCTGGAGGCCAGGTCGATCGTGGCGACCTCCCCGCGCGGAGCCGCCAGGTGAACGTCGAGGATGGCCTGCAAGCGCTTCCCCATAGCTGCGATGCGTGCCTCCAGCACCTCGTCGTCCTGCATCCATTCCAGGACCTGGCGCCGCAGGGCGGCTTCGCCGGTCGGCGCCCGCAGACCGCCATCGCCAGCCCAGAAACGGAAGAGGTCGCTAAGGTCTCCACTCCGCACGGCCGCCACACTGTCCGCGGTGGAGACGCGTGCCGTTTCACTCCCGTCACCGCGCCCCTCGCGCCTGCGCCCGGCACCGGGCGCGGAGCTTCGTTTCCGGCGCGGGGAGGGGTTGGATGCGGAACGGCTCATGCCGTCGCCCCCGGTTCCAGAGTGACCTCAAGGTGGCCGGGCTCGGTGATCTGATAGGTGTATCCCTGCTCGGTGAGGAACAACTGTCGCTTCTCAGCGAATTCCTGATCCCGCGATCCGAGGGTCACGATCGAGTAGAAGATTGCGGCCGATCCATCCGACTTGGGGCGCAGGATACGACCCAGGCGCTGGGCTTCCTCCTGGCGTGAACCGAAGGTGCCGGAGACCTGGATCGCCACGTTCGCGTCGGGCAGATCGATGGCAAAGTTCCCCACCTTGCTGACCACCAGCAAGTTCTCGCGACCCTGGCGGAAAGCCTCGTACAGCTCCTGGCGCTCCGAATTGGGGGTCTTGCCGGTGATCAGGGGCGCCTTCAGGCGCCGGGCCAGCAACTCCAACTGGGTGATGTACTGCCCGATCACCAGCACTCGCCCATTCGCATGACGCTGCACGAGCATGTCGACGACTTCGTCCTTGTGCGGGTTCTCGGAAGCCACGCGAAACTTCCCGCGCGCGTCCGCCGAGGCATACACGGACTTGAGGTCGGGATCCAGTGGCACGCGCACCTCGATACAAGTGGCCTGCGCGATGAATCCCTGGTACTCGAGGACCTTCCACGGAACGTCGTAGCGCTTCGGCCCGATCAGACAGAAGACCTCGTCTTCCTTGCCGTCCTCGCGCACCAGGGTCGCCGTGAGGCCCAGACGCCGGCGCGCCTGCAAGTCCGCCGTGACCCTGAACACCGGCGCCGGGAGCAGGTGCACCTCGTCATAGATGACGAGCCCCCAGTTCTCGCGTGAGAATAGACCGAAGTGCTCGAACTCGTCCGCCTTGGTGCGCCGCCAAGTCAGCATCTGGTAGGTCGAGATGGTCACGTCACAGACGCTTTTGCCCTCGCCGGTGTACTCCCCCACCTGGTCTTCGCCGAGCTCGGTCTTGTCGAGCAACTCATTGCGCCACTGGTGCACCGCGACGGTGTTGGTCGTCAGGATCAAGGTCTTGGTCCCCACCAGACTCATCACGCGCATACCGACGATGGTCTTGCCCGCGCCGCAGGGCAGAGCGACGACCCCGTTGCCCCCCAGGACGCTCCCGCCGGCGTAGAAGCCCTGAGCAGCGAGCTCCTGATATGGCCGAATCGCGAAGGACTCGCCCGCTCTCGTACGCTCCCGCAAGGTGATCTCCAGGGCGTCCCCGTCCAGGTATCCGCCTCGGTCGTCCACCGGATACCCGACG
The DNA here is from genome assembly GCA_036010965.1 of Planctomycetota bacterium. GTDB lineage: Bacteria > Planctomycetota > UBA1135 > UBA1135. The sequence goes on from DASCMO010000068.1 coordinate 36,058, forward strand.
CGGATCAGGGCCTGCTTGATGGTCCCACGCGCGAGGGGCGGCACCATGACGCGCCCCCCCTTGTGCTCCACCAGGCGGGCGATGTCCCGGTAGCCGAGGACATCTTCGAGAACGCCTGGCTCATCGGAGAGCAACTCGAAGCCCGACCCGCGCTTCTCGATCCGCAGGACTCCGTAGCGGCCTATCCATTCGCGGACTTCCTGCAGGACGTTGGCCGGCACGGGGACACAGGCGTATTCCTCGAGCACCTCCGCGATGCCATCGGCGTCGAGCCCCAGGGCCGCGGCGTTCCAGACGGAAACGGGCGTGATGCGGTAGGTGTGCAGGTAGTCGGGGCTCTTTTCGAGCTCGGCGAATTGGCTCAGCGCGTCGCGAGCCTTTGCGAAGCGCGGGTGCTCGCGGGTCATGGGCTGACCGTCTTCGTCCTTCTGCGCGCGTCCCTCGGCGTCCGTCACGGGGCAGACCGTGTGCAGCATCAAGCTGCGGTCGCCCTGCACGATGAGCGGATTGTCGGGATGCAAGCTCATCCCACGGCGCCCTTCTTCACGCGCCGGCCGCGGCGAGGTCGCACCTGTTCGAGGGCCCTCGCCAGGAACGGCCCCGTGAGCGAGTCCTCGTCCAGCGCCAACTCGGCCGGGGTTCCACTGGCGATCACGCAGCCACCCTCGTCTCCCCCACCCGGTCCGATCTCCACCAGCCGGTCGCAGACGCTGAGCAGGCCCACATGGTGCTCGATCACCACCACCGCGTCGCCGCGGCGCACCAGTCGATCGAGGACGGCCACGAGCTGGGCCACGTCGGCTGCGTGCAGGCCCGTCGTGGGTTCGTCTAGTACGACGACGCTCGGGATTCCGCCACCGGTGCGCATCAGTTCCGAACACAGCTTGAGGCGCTGCGCCTCGCCACCCGAGAGGGTCGTCGAGGACTGGCCGAGTCGCAGGTAACCCAGGCCGACATCGCGCATGGTCTCGAGGATTCTCCGCGGCAGGGGCTGGTGCTCGAGAAACTCCAGGGCGCTGTCCACGTCCATCGCCAGGATGTCGGCCACGCTCCGTCCACGGTGCAACACCTCGAGCACTTCCGGGCGATAGCGCAGGCCGTCGCACTCCTCGCAGACCAGCCACAGGTCCGGCAAGAACTGCATCTCGACCTTGTTCGCCCCTCTTCCCTCGCAGGCAGCGCAGCGACCGCGGGGCGAGTTGTAGGAAAAGTGCGCCGGACCGAAGGCGCGCATGCGCGCCTCGGGGGTGCGGGCGTAGAGGGTTCGAAGGGGGTCGAGCAGGCCGCTATAGGTGGCCGGGGTGCTGGCCGGTGTCCGGCCCAAGGGCGTTGAATCCACGCTCACCACCCGACCCCGCCCCCCGCGCAGAGCCTCCAGCCGACGCCAGCGACCGCCGGACGCCTCGCCTTGCAAGGCCGGCACGAGCGTGTCCATGACCAGGCTGCTCTTCCCGGAGCCAGAGGGTCCGCAGATCCCAAGCAACTCACCGTAGCGCACGTCCAGGTCGACCTTGCGCAGGTTGTGGGTGCTCGCTCCCCGCAGTCGCACCCGCCCCGCCCCGTCCTCGCCCTCGCGCAGGGTGCGCTCGGGGTGCAGTTCTCCACGCAAGGCCGCTCCAGTCGGGGACTCGCGGCACGCACGCACCTCCGCCGGGGTGCCGGCGCAGACCAGGCGCCCGCCTTGCTCCCCTGCTCCCGGACCGAGGTCGATGATCCAGTCGGCGGCTTCCATCAGGGCCGGATCGTGCTCAACCACGATCACCGTGTTGCCACCATCGCGTAGCTCGTGGAGCGCAGCCGTCAGGCGCGCGACGTCCTGCGGATGGAGGCCGACGGTCGGCTCGTCGAGGACATAGCAGACTCCCACCAGGCGCGACCCCAGGCTGGCGGAGAGGCGCACGCGCCGCGCCTCGCCGCCCGAGAGGGTCGCGGTCGGGCGATCGAGAGCGAGGTAGCCGAGGCCCACTTGCGTCAGCATCCCGAGACGCGAGCGCAGCTCCTCGACCAGGGGCCCGGCTGCGGTGCGCCGGTCCTTGCGCAGGGTCAGGCGCTCGAGCCAGGCCAGGACCTGATCGACGGTCAGGCCCAGGAGTTCGGGGAGGCGCTTGCGGCCGAGGGTAACCGCCGACCACTCCGGTCGCAGGCGCCGTCCATCGCAAGCGCGGCAGCGGGTGCGGGTCATGACCGATTCGAGGGCCTCGGTCCATTGTGCGTCCTCTGCCCGCAGGTACCAGGCGTCCACGTGCCCGCAGAGTCCGGGCCAGTCGGAGTGATAGCTCTCCTCCAGGTCCACGTTGGCCGTGTGCCGCTCGCGGGTGACCGAGTAGTTCTCCCTTGCGCCGACGCCGCGCGCCAACAAGGCGCGCTGGGCAGGCTTGAGCGCGCCCCACGGACGCTCAAGGTCGATGCGGTGCGATCGGGCGACCCCGCGCAGCAGGTGCTCGTAGTAGCCCTTGCCCTTGACCAGGTAGCGACCGAGCTTGCCGGGGATGGCGCCATCGCAAAGAGGATGGTCGGGCGCCGAGACCAACAAGTCCTCACTGCACTGCAGGCGTTCGCCGAGGCCATCGCAGGCAGGGCACGCCCCAGCGTGGGTGTTGAAGGAGAAGTGGCGCGGCTCCGGTGCCTGCTCGAGCAGGAAACCGCACTCGGTGCAACTCCCGCGCGTGCTGTGCTCGCGCCGCTCGCCGCCGCGGGTCACGATCACGACCCGGCCTCCCGCGATGGCCTCGGCCTGCTCAACGGCCTCCGCCAGGCGCGAGCGGACAGGGGGATCGAAGGCCACACGATCGACAACCAGGTCGAGGGTCCTGCGCCTTCCCACGCGACCGGGCAAGTCCTCCAGGCGCAGCTCCTCTCCGTCGAGCAGGACCCGCACAAAGCCGGCTGCGCGCCAGCCCTCGATGTGCTCGGCGAGGGTCCGTCCGCCCTCGGCCGGAGCCGGGCGCTGGGCGCTCTGGATCGGGGCCAGCACCCAGCCGCGCTCTCCGGCGAACTCGCGCAGGATGCGTCCGGCGACCGTGCTTGCGTCGGAGCGCTCGAGCGCCAGACCGTGCTGGGGGCAGCGCGGCGTACCCGCCCGCGCCCACAGGACGCGCAAGTGGTCGTGGATCTCGGTCGTCGTCGCCACGGTCGAACGCGGTCCCCCGCGCGCCGTGCGAGCCTCGACCGCCACCGACGGGCCCAGTCCCTCGATGCGCTCCACCGGCGGACGATCGCGCGCGCCGAGGAACTGCCGCGCGTAGGTGGAGAGGGATTCGACGAAGCGCCGTCGACCCTCGGCATGGATCGTGTCCAGGGCCAGGGAGCTCTTCCCGGAGCCGGAGCGCCCAGTGATGACCGTCAGTGCGTCGCGCGGCAGATCGACGGTCAGATTGCGCAGGTTGTGGGTGCGCGCCCCCACGACCCGTAGCCGATCAAGCGCGGCGCGCGGCGCCCTGCAGGCCCGCTGCGCCCCTCGCGGGCTCCCGGCCCCGCGCGCGGCACGCAGAGCACGGCCCGTGTACGACTCGTCCGCTGCCTCCAGGATCCGCTCGGGGGTACCCTCGACCACGATCCGTCCACCGCCCTCGCCGCCCTCCGGGCCCAGGTCGATGACGTGGTCTGCCGCCCAGATGAGGGGCAGATCGTGCTCGACCACCACCACCGTGTGCCCGCGGTCGACCAGTTGTTGCAGCGCCGCCAGCAGGCGCGCAACGTCCGCGGCATGCAGGCCGGTCGTGGGTTCGTCCAGCAGGTACAGGGTGTGATTACGCGGTCGGCGGGACAGCTCACGCGCGAGCTTGATGCGCTGCGCCTCGCCACCGGAGAGGGTGGTTGACGGCTGGCCGAGGGTCAGGTAGCCGACGCCGATATCGCAGCACAGGTCCAGGGGGCGCGCGATGCGCGGGTGGTCCGCGAATAGCTCGAGCGCTTCCTCTACCGTCATGTCCAGGACATCGGCGATCGAGCGACCCTCGTAGAGCACGTCGAGGGTGGCGGCCTGGAAACGCCGTCCTCCACAGTCCTCGCAAGTGACGGTCACCGGCGCCAGGAACTGCAGCTCGACAAGCAGAGCACCGGCCCCCTGACACGCCTCGCAGCGCCCGCCAGAGACGTTGAAGGAGAAGCGGCTGCGGGTGTAGCCCCGCAGCTTGCTCTCGGGCAGGCTGGCGAAGAGGTCACGGATCGGACCCAGGGCGCCGGTGTAGGTGGCCGGATTGGAGCGCGGCGTGCGGCCGATGGGCGCGGCGTCGATGACGACCAGCTCGTCTACGAGATCCATGCCCTCTATCCCCTGGTGCGCGAGGGGCAGGGGCGCCTCCCGACCCAGGTGGCGCTGGAGGGCGCGCCGTAGGACGCCGTCCACGAGACTGCTCTTGCCCGAGCCGCTGACCCCCGTGACCGCAACCAGCCGACCAAGGGGGAAGGCGACGTCGATCCCGGTCAGGTTGTGGGCGCTTGCGCCGCGCACGACCAGGGACTCTGGCCGCCCGCTGCGCCGCGTCTTCGGCGCGGGCATCTCGATCTCACCCCGCAGCATGCGCCCGGTCGGGCTGTCCGCGCGCGCCACTTCGGAGGGTGAACCGCAGGCGACGATGCGTCCCCCATGACGGCCCGCGCCGGGACCGACGTCCACCAGGTAATCCGCGGCGCGCAGGGTGGCCTCATCGTGCTCGACCACCAGCACCGAGTTGCCGGCGTCGCGCAGGGCGCGCAGGGCCTCGAGCAACTGCGCCTGGTCCCGGGCGTGGAGGCCAATGGAGGGCTCGTCGAGCACGTAGGTGACGCCCTGCAGGCCGGCGCCCAGCTGGGCTGCCAGGCGGATGCGCTGCGCCTCCCCGCCCGAGAGGGAATCAGCGCGCCGGTCGAGGGTCAGGTAGCCCAGGCCCAGGCCCAGCAGGAAGTCGACACGGCGCCGCACCTCCGCCAGCAGGTCGCGGGCAATGCGCGCCTCGCGGGGATCGAGCTGCAAGGCCTCGAGAAGGTCCGGGAGCGCTGCCACGGGACAGGCCGTGATCTCCCTCAGGGGTGTCTGGTCGAGCAGCACAGCGTCCGCGGCGGGGCGCAGGCGGCTCCCACTGCAGGCCGGGCATGCCTCCTCGGCCAGAAAACGGCGCGCCATGCGCTTGAGCGAGCCGGAATCCTGTCCGCGCAGGATGGCCGGGAGCACCCCGCGGTAGAGGCGGTTGCGGCGCGCCTTGCCGCGGAATCGCCGGCCGCTCCAGGAGGAGCTGTCGGGATAGCGGTCTTCGCCGGTCCCGTGCAGCAAGCACGCGCGGGCCTCGCCGTCGAGCTCTCCCCAGGGGGTGTCGAGGTCGAACCCATGGCGCTCGCCGACCCGTTCGAGGAACGCGAAGTCCACTCGCGGGAAGAGCAACGCCCCGCCGCTGGCGCGGGTCACCGCCAGGGCCCCCTCGCGCAGAGTGAGCGCGGGGTTGCGCACCACTGCCTGCTCCGATGCGAGGCGCACGAACCCGAGACCCTCGCAGCTCGGGCACGCTCCGTGGGGGGAGTTGAACGAGAACAGGCGCGGCTCGAGGGGCGGCACCTCCTCTCCGCAACCCGGACAGCAGCGCTGGGTCGAGAAGGCCCGCTCCCCGTCCTCCTCGAGCACGATCAGGTCGCCGTGGCCGAGGTCGAGGGCAGCCTCGACGGCCTCGCGCAGGCGCGCGGGTTGGTCGGGGTCGGGCTTGAGCCGATCCACCACGGCTTCGATCGTGTGCAGGCGATAGCGCTCCAGCTCGTCCACTTCCTCGAGCCTGTAAAGCTCTCCGTCGATCCGGGCGCGCACCAGCCCGGCCCGGCGCAGGTCGTCCAGCAGCTTGCGATGGGCGCCCTTGCGACCGCGCACGACCGGGGCGAGCACTTGAACGCGCGCCTGGGCGTGGTCGGCCAGGATGGCCCCGACGATGGCCTCGGGGGTCTGCCGGCGCACAGGAAGATGGCAGCCCGGGCAGTGAGCCCTGCCCGCGCGGGCGTAGAGCACGCGCAGGTGATCGACGATCTCGGTCAGGGTGCCCACGGTCGAGCGCGAGCCGCGCGCGATCGACTTCTGGTCCACGGCGATGGTCGGCGATAGCCCCTCGATGGCGTCCACGTCGGGCTTCTCCATGCGCCCGAGGAACTGGCGCGCATAAGCCGAGAGGGTCTCCAGGAAACGTCGCTGCCCCTCGCGGAACAGGGTGTCGAAGGCCAGGGAGGACTTGCCGGAACCCGAGATGCCCGTGACGGCCACAAGCCGGTTGCGCGGCAGCTCGAGGTCCACTCCCGCCAGGTTGTGCTGGCGAGCTCCTCGTATCCGCAGGACTCCCTGGGAGCCCCCGGCGGCCATCGACTGGGCTGGGCTGGCGGCGGACATGCGCGGTGCCCTCACTCGCGACGCGCGCCAAGCCTCCGCGGGGGAGGGTTCGAGCACGCCGGGATGGGGTGAGGGAAAGACCGACGATCCTAGCACCGCCCGGCCGCGGTCGGTAGGCGCGAACCGCGCTCTGGACGTTCGATCTGCGCCCTCAGTGCTCCACGCGAGCCCGGATCTGCGGCTGCAGGGCCGGGCCCGCAGCGACCAGATGCCCGCCCCGCAACCAGTCCTCGCCGCCGTCGGCGTCGGTCACCACGCCCCCCGCCTCGCGCACAAGGAGGGCGCCGGCGGCCACATCGTGGGGTGAAAGATGCAGCTCCCAGAACCCGTCCAGGCGCCCGGCGGCCACGAAGGCCAGGTCGACCGCCGCCGCGCCCATGCGCCGCACCCCGCGCAGGTCGTAGAAGAAGCGGTTGAAGTTCTCGAGGTTGGAGTGCTTCAGCTCCCCGCGCCGGTAAGGGAAACCCGTGGCCAGCACCGCCTGGCCGAGTTCTTTCGTTTGAGAGACATGGATCGGGCGCCCGTTGAGCCACGCCCCTCCCCCACGCACGGCGCTGAAGGTCTCCCCCAGGCGCGGGAGGTGTACGACCGCCACCTCTGAAACGCCGCCCTGCATGAGCCCCATGCTGACCGCGAAGATCGGAAGGCCGTGGACAAAGTTCACGGTCCCGTCGAGGGGGTCCAGAAACCAGCGCGGCGCATCGCCATCATCCGGCGCGTCCCGCACCTCTTCCTCAGATTCGATGCGGTGTTCGGGGAAAGCCTCCCGCAGGCACCCGACGAGCAGACGCTCGCTGGCCAGGTCGGCCTCGGTCACCAGATCGCGTGCCGCTGACTTGCTGCGAATCTGCGAGGCCTGCAGGTGCCCGAAGGACTCGAGCAGTAACTCCCCCGCCGCGGCGGCGGCCGCCAGCGCGACCTCCAGCACCGCTGCCGACTCGCGGCCCGCCAGGGTCTCGTCAGCCATCCCACCTCGCAAGGTGCGCGCACAACTCGTCAGCCATCGGTTTCCAGCAGGCGGTGTTGAGCCCCGAGATGTTGGGATAGTCGACCAGAATCGAGAAGGCCAGGTGCCGACCCGAGAGGGTCTCGACCACGCCCGCGAGAGCGCTCGTGCCCGAGATCCAGCCCGACTTGGCGCGCACCCGACCGCAAGTTGGAGCCTCCCTCATGCGCCGCGCGAGGGTGCCGCTCTCCCCCGCCACCGCCAGGGAGTCGAGGTAGGCGCGCGAGAGCTCGCCACCGAGCCCGACCACGGCGTCAAGCAGGGCGGCGATCTGGCGCGCAGTGACCCGGTTGTCCCGCGACAGGCCCGAACCGTCGACCTGCACCAGGCCAGCGGTCGGGACGCCGAGGCGCACGAGAGCGCGGCGCGTGGCCTCGCTCCCGCCAGCCCGGTCGCCACGCCCGGTCACGGCCTGGGCGGTGGCCAGGAAGAGCTGGTCGGCGACGGCGTTGTTGGAATCGCGATTGATCGGTCCAAGGGTGGCCTGTAACGGCGAGCGCAGGACGAACAGCCCGCGCTCAGGGGCGCGGTGACGTTCCCGAAGCCAGCCGTCCTGTACGTCCACCCCCGACGCCACCAACTCGCTGAGCAGCACCTCCCCAAAGAGCTCGACCGGATCGGGGTGGGCGAAGCGCGCGCTCCAGCGCCTGACATCGGCCGGGATCTCCCCGCGCACGGTGACCGCCGGGGGGCGCGCCTCGACCGCAACCTTGAGGGCGCTGCGCTTGGGGGTCGTCCGCACCTTGCCGCTCCGCAGCAGACTGTGGCCCGCCGGCAGGACCCTCACGAGCGCCTGTTCTCCGGCCAGCCCGGCCTCCACTACGGCTGTCAGGCATCCGGCGTTGACGGTGAAGCCCGCGACCCGCGCGCAGCTCTCGCTCCAGTGCTGGGTGGACGCCGGCCAGGCGGGCCCCGGCCCCGGCGCGGGGAAGCTGCCCTCATCGAGGACCAGGGCCCCCCGCACACGGCGCACTCCCAGGCGAGCAAGTTCGGCCGTGACCGGCTCCAGCAAGTGCGTCACGGCCCCCTCACCTTCGGGATCGAAGAGCGGATCGCCTCCCGCCCGCAGGACGAGGTCGCCCTCCAGGACGCCGTCGCGGATCGGCGCGGAGGACTCGAAGCGCGTATCGAAGGTCGCATCTGGCCCCAGCAGCACGAGCGCGGCAGCGGTGGTGACGAGCTTCATGTTGGAGGCCGGCCGCAGGGGGATGTCGGCGTCGATCGAGGCCAGGGCCGGGTGACCTGACAGTTCGCGGACACAGACCGAGACCGTGAGGCGCTCGCGGGCAGCGCCACGCCGCACGGCCTCGGCCTTGGCCGCGGCGATCGTGGTGCGCAGGCGTTCGGTGAGGCGGCGGTCGGGCTCGGGCGGCGGGGCAGAGGTCAAGGCTGCAGCAGCCGCCGGCGCCGGCGCGTGCTGCGGCGCGACGAGCGGTTCACCTGGTCTGAGTGCATCCGCCGCCAGAACCACGGCACCGCACAGACCCACCGTCGCCGCCCAGCTAGCCGTGCTTCGCATCCGCTTGGGTCCGTCCATGTGCAGGGAGGGCCCGCGCGCCCGCCTTCGCGTCAGGGCAGGAAGGTTCGCGCCCCGAAGAGGAGTCGTAGTGCTTCCCGACGCGCGGAGCAAGGCCGCACGCAGAAAGGGCTGGGGACTCAACGCCCGGGAGCAGGCGGGCGCCGGTCATCGGACGCCAGCAACCAGATTGCGTTGCGGACCAGGCGCGCCGAGCGGGTGATCTTGCGGATCGACACCCCCTCGATGCGGTCGCGCCAGGTGTGGTAGTCCAAGTTGCGGCTGATCGGCAGGCCCTCGAAAAAGAAGAGCACCGGCAAGCCGATCTGGTGAAACGAGTACTGGTCCGAGCGCCGAAAGAGGTCCTCTCCACCCTTGGTAACCAGGCGCCGGATGCCCGTCTTGCTGTGCTTTCGGGCGCGCTCCACGAGTGTCGCCAGGCCGGGATTCTGGCGCAGGCCGATGACCGCCAGCTCGCTGTCGTCGCCGAAGCCGAGCATGTCGAGGTTCACCATCGCGACCACCTGACCACGCTCCACCGGCAGGGCGCCAGCCAGCTCGCGCGATCCCACCAGGCCGTCCTCCTCGCCGGAGAAGGCGCAGGCCAGGACCGTCCGGCGCGGAGGGTCGGCCGCCAGGGCCTCCATCACCGCCAGCATGGCCGACGTCCCCGAGGCGTTGTCGTCGGCGCCCGTGCCGATCCGGCCCCGGGCGTCGACACCGATGTGGTCGTAGTGCGCTCCCAGGATCACGACCTCCTCGCGCAGGACCGGATCCGTACCAGGCAGCAGGCCCACGACGTTGTCCACGCGCACCGGGCGTTGGGCGGTGACGGCGGCCAGGCTGACCTCCCGGTCGCTCAACTTGAGAGAGATCGGGCGCCCGCTCTTGTCCATGCGCTTCACGAGTTTGGCCGCGTCGGTGCCCAACAGGCGCGAGGCGGCCTGCATGCTGACCTCGAGCACCGGGGGCCGGGAGCGCGGCGTGCGCGGGGGTCGATCGCCGGAGAAGCGCGCGAAGGTGTGCCGGAAATCGAGCAGGTTCTGATCGTCCTCTTCGGCACCCTCAGGGGCACGGCGCACGACCAGGACGGCCCGCACACCGGCGTCGGAGAGACTCCTCAGCTTCGTCCACAAGGAACCATTGACGGTGATCTCCGGGCCGTCGAAGCGCGTGCGGTGGCGCGGCTCGCCCTCGAAGATCAGGGCAATCTTGTCCTTCAGGCGCGCGCCCTTGAAGTCGTCATAGTGCTCGCTCGAGGCGTCGATGCCGAAACCCGCGAAGGCCAGCTCTCCGCGAGCGCTGCCCGTGCAGCGCGAGACGGGCACGAAGTCCCGCCCGAAGGCGAAGGAGAGCTCGTCTCCATCGAAGCTCAGGGCCAGGAAGCAGTCCTCGGGCACGGGGGCCTCGTGCCGTATTCGGTAGGGCCGCAGGAAGCCGGGAAGCGCGTCCTCTCCAGCGTCGTCGTAGCCGAACTCCGCACCCTCACGCTGCAAGACCTCGACCGAGTCCGAAGCCGGAAGCAGCCCGAATTCGCCGAAGCGATCGGCGATGTAGCGCGCCGCGCGGCGCAGGCCCTCGCTGGGAGTGTCGCGCCCTTCCAGGCCGGGGGCCGCGAGGAACTCGACGTGCGTTCGGACCGTCTTCTCATCGATCTCCTTCGCACCATTCCCCCCGGGCGGCGACGCCCAGGCGAGCGCGACCACGGCGCAGCTCACGATGGCCGGGACACTGTGCTTAACGTGGGGGTTCATGGGCGGGAAGGGCATTGCGAGCTCATGGTGTCATGACCACGGTGCTTCCAGCAGGAAATGGCGGCTGCCGTCGCGGGCCAGTTCCACGGCGCCGTCGAAGACCTCGCCCGCCTCGATGGCGGCCCGCGCGGGCTGCATGGACGGATAGAAATGAGTCAGGAGAAGTGTACGGCACCTCGCTCGCTGCGCCAGCCGACCGGCGCCACGAGGGGTCAGGTGCGATGGAATGGCCTCTCGCTCGGGAAAGGAGCACTCGCACACGAAGAGGTCCGTGTCGCGCGCCAGCTCTGCCAGGGCGTCCACCTCGCCGCTGTCGCCGCTGTAGACCACGCTCCCCCGCGCGCCCAGGTCCGCGCGCCAGGCAAGGGCCTCGGCCGTATGTCCGGTCGCCACGCAGGAGAGAGTCGGCTCGCTCTCGCTGGCGGCCGGCAGGGAGTCCCCGGGACGCACCTCGCGCACGCGCACGCCCTCGAAGCGGACCGACGGGCCAAGAGCGCCAGCGACGCGCTCCAGCCAGTCACCGAGCCCGTGCGGTCCGACCAGCTCAAGGGGCCTCGCCTCGCTGTTCGGGTTGCGGCGAGCGAAGGCCAGGGCAGCGAGATCGAGGCAGTGATCGGGATGAAAGTGGCTGATCACTACTCGCCCCAGGTCGCTCAGTCCGAGGCCCGAGGCGGCCAGAGAACGAAGGGTGCCCGGCCCGCAGTCGAAGAGCGTGATCCCGCCCCCCGGTTCGGCGACCAGGGCGTACCCCGAACACCCGTACCCCGCACGCGGCAGGATCGATCCGGCCCCGAGAACGGTCCAGACTGCCGGGCCCACTACTCGGCGTAGCCGTCGGGATGGCTCTGCATGAAGCGCCAGGCGTCCTCGACGATCTCGCGAATGCCCGGGCGCCGCGCTTCCCAGCCCAGCACGTCACGCGCGCCCGTCCCCCCGCTCACGAGCTGGGGCGGGTCGCCCGTGCGGCGACCGACGACCCGCATCTTGATCGGCAGACCGGTCACCTCGCGCGCCGTCTGAATCACCTGGCCAACCGAGTAGCCCGACCCCGTGCCCAGGTTGCAGACGACCCGGTGGGCACCGCCCTCGAGGCGCGTGAGCGCGGTCAGGTGGGCCGTGGCGAGGTCCTCGACATGGATGTAGTCGCGGATGCAGGTACCGTCCGGCGTCGGGTAGTCGTCCCCGAAGACCTGCACCTCCTCAACCTGGCCCAGGGCCACCTTGAGGGCGCGCGGGATGAGGTGCGTCTCGGGATCGTGGTCCTCGCCGATGTCACCCTGCTGGGAGGCACCGGCGGCGTTGAAGTAGCGCAGGGCGCCGTAGCGCAGGCCGTAGGCCCGGCCGAAGTCCTCGATCATGTGCTCCATGTGGAGCTTCGTTCGCCCGTAGGGCGAGATCGGCCGCTGGGGGTGGTCCTCGGTCATGGGCAGCTCGACCGGGTTCCCGTAGGTAGCGCAGCTGCTCGAGAAGACGATGCACCCCACATCGTGCCCGCGCATGGCCTCGAGCAGGTTCCAGGTGAAGTGCACGTTGTTGCGGTAGTAGACCGCGGGATCCTGCACCGAGTCGCGCACGTAGCACTTGGCCGCGAAGTGAATCACGGCTCGTGGGTTGTGGCGATCGAAGACGTCTTCCAGAGCGTCCCGGTCCCCCAGGTTCACCTCCTCCAGGGTGCAGTTCACCGCCTGGCGATGACCGGCAGAGAGGTCGTCCAGCACCACCACGTCAATGCCGCGCTCCTGCAGCAGTCGCACGGTGTGGCTCCCGATGTATCCCGCGCCGCCGGCCACGAGTACCGGGCGCCCATTACTGGAGTTAGCCATTACAGCCGAGGATAGCCTGCGAGGAGCCGTGAGTCCCACGGGTTTCGGATCCGGGGACTGCGCGCGCAGCACTCGGCGATCATCCACACCCCGTTGGCAGCCAGAAAGGTACGCGGGCCGGGAGATTCAGGGACCCATGCCCCTGAGTGGGTCATGCCCCGGGGTGCTGAAGTCGCGGGAGTTCCTCCCAGAAGCCGGGCCACGACTTTCCCACGCAGGCGGGATCGGTGACGCGCACCCCGGGCGAGACCAGCCCCAGGAGTGCCTGGGCGAATGCCATGCGGTGATCCCCCACGGGATCGAGCAGGGTCTCGGCTACCCGCGGCCCGCCCGGCTCCAGTTCCAGACTCACACCGCTCACCCGAGCCTGAAACCCGAGGGAGCGCAAGCTGGCCTCCAGCACCCTCAGGCGCGGACTCTCCTTGCCGTCCAGGGTCTGCAATCCCTCCAGGCGGCTGGAAAAACCGGCGGCCGCCGCACCGGCGGCGACCACGGCAAGGACCGGCGCCAGGTCGGGCTGGCCGGCGAGGTCACAGACGGCGCCCCGGACCGGTCGGCCCTCGGCCCACAAATGGTCGGCCTCCGCGCCGGCCCCACAGCCGAAGGCCCGCAGGTGGGCCACGATGGCCACGTCGCCTTGGAGCGATCCTGCCCCCACGCCATCCACGCGCACGCTCCCGCCGGACAGGCACCCGGCCGCCAGGGCCACGGCGCCGGCGGACGCGTCGGCCTCGATCGCAAACCCGCCGGGCGGCGGTCGCAGAGGACCCCGGAGAGTGAAGCGCTCGATATCGCCCTCGCGCTCGCTTCGAACCTCGACCCCCATCTCGGCCAGTACGCCGCAGGTCATGTCCAGGTAGGGACGGCTGGGCAGGACGCCCCGCACCGCGAGAGTGCCCACTCCTTCCCGGCCCGCCAGAGCCAGGAGCAAAGCGCTCGCTTCCTGGCTGGAGGAAGGATGGTCTAGGGACAGGTCCGCCGCACCCACGCTCGCACGCAAGGTCACGGGCCAACCCCCGCTGCGGGCCACCTCCACCCGCGCGCCGGCGCGCTCCAGGGCCCTCAAGAGCGCCGGGCTCCGCCGACGAGCCAGGCTGCCCCCCCCACGCACCTCCACCGTCTGGCGCGGATCGCCGCAGAGGGCGAGCAGCGCGGTGGCCATGCGCGCCAGGGTTCCCGACTCCCCCACCTGCACGACCGACGGCGAGACCCAGGACAGGCGACCACCCTGGCGCGCGCCGCGCGCGATCAGGGTGCCGCCTTCCAGGGAATGCTCGACCCCCAGGCTCGCGAGCAGGCCTACTCCAGCCGCCACATCCATTCCCCCTCCTATCCCCACGATCCGCAGGGGCTCGCCGCAAAGCGTGGCGCAGACCAGGGCGCGCAGGGCGAGGGACTTAGAGGGCGGCGGCCACAGCGAACCCCGAAAGGGAACGGCGCCGTCGAAGCCGCGCGGCGTATCGGAGGGTGTGGGACGCACGAGCACTGGATTGTAGCGACCCCAAGCTCCTGCCATAATCCGACCATGACGAGCCAAACGTGCTATCTGGGTGGTGACGGTGGACCTCCGGGAATGACGCACCTCGCCACGGGCAAGGTGCGGGACATCTATGCCCTGGACGAGGAGCGCTTGCTCTTTGTCACCACCGACCGCATCTCGGCTTTTGACGTGGTGATGAACGAGGGCGTTCCGGGCAAGGGGTGCGTCCTTACGAGCATCGCTGCCTGGTGGTTCCAGGCCACATCCGACGTGCTGCCCAACCACATCCTGAGCACCTCGGTCGACGACGTCGAGGGCCTCGACGAGACCTGGCGCGAGGCCCTGCGCGGTCGGGTCATGATCGTCCGACGCGCGCGCCCCACGCCCGTCGAGTGGATCGTGCGCGGCTACCTGGTGGGCTCGGGCTGGAAGGAATATTGCGCCAGCGGCACGGTCTCCGGCATCACCCTGCCCGAGGGCCTGCGCCAGGCTTCGGCCCTGCCGGCCCCCCTGCTGACGCCATCGACCAAGGAAGATACCCACGACCGACCGATCTCCCCGGCCGAAGCGCGGGAACTGGTCGGCACGGAGGTCTTCAACCGCGCAGAGAGCGCCGCCCTCGCTCTCTACCGTCGCGGAAGCGAGCGCCTCGCTGAGCGGGGCATCATCCTGGCCGACACCAAATTCGAGTTCGGCCTGGTGGACGGCGAGTTGATCCTGATCGACGAGGTGCTGACTCCCGACAGCTCGCGCTTCTGGCCCGCCGATGCCTGGGCCCTCGATATCTCGCCCCCCAGCTACGACAAGCAGATCCTGCGCGACTACCTGGAGACCCTCGACTGGAACAAGGCCTACCCGGCCCCGGCCCTGGACCCGGCCGTGCTCGAGCGGGTCGGCTCACGCTACCGTGAGGTGTGCGCCCTGATCACCGGCGAGAACACCGTGGGTGCGCCAGCGTGAAGGTCGCGCTCCTGATGGGATCGGACTCCGACCTAGAGCGCCTGCGGCCCTGCGTTGAGCAACTGGAGGCACTCGGAATCCCCTGCATCGCGCGCGTGCTCTCCGCGCACCGCACACCCGAGGCGGTGGTGGAATTCGTGCAGAACGCAAAGGAGGTGGGCGTGTTCGTCTGCGCCGCGGGCGGTGCTGCCCACCTGGCGGGCGTGGTGGCTGCCCACACCCTGCGCCCGGTGATCGGGGTGCCCATGGACAACCCGCCCCTGGGCGGGTTGGACGCCCTCCTGGCGACCGTCCAGATGCCCGGCGGCATCCCGGTCGCGAGCGTCGCCGTCGGCGGCGGCGGTCCCCAGAACGCCGCCCTCCTGGCTGCCCGCATCCTGGCCCTGGGAGACGAGGCGCTGACCGAGAAGCTGGAGGTCTTCCGCGCCACGATGGCGGAGAAGGTCGCCGCCAAGGACGCTCGCCTGCGAGAGCGGCTCGGCTAGGACCACACCATGGCCGTCGAGACCATTCGCTGGGTCGGGGAACGCCCGGGGCATGCGCTCTTGATCGAGCAGACCATGCTCCCGGGCGAGCACACTCTGCTCGAGGTCCGCACCGTGCCCGCGATGGTCGACTCCATTTACCGCCTGGCGGTACGCGGCGCGCCAGCCATCGGCGTTGCGGCGGCCTTCGGCGTCATGATCGGGGTGCAGGGCGAGAGCGGACTCTCCGCCGCGGAAATGCTGGAGCGTGTCAGGGCGGTCTGCGACGAGCTTGGGCGCGCCCGGCCCACGGCGGTGAACCTCTTCTGGGCCCTCGACCGCATGCGCGAGAGGGCTCGGCGCGAGGCGATCGCCGGTGCGGATGGGGACGCGATCGTGGCGGCGCTCTTCGAGGAGGGCCACGCGCTCTGGGCCGAGGACCGCGAAACCTGCCACAAGATGGGCGTCGTGGGCGCGCAACTGATCTCCGACGGAGCGACGATCCTGACTCATTGCAACGCTGGTGCCCTCGCCACCGCCGGCCAGGGAACGGCCCTGGCACCGATCTACGAGGCCGCGGAACAGGGCAAGCGCGTCTCGGTCTTCGCCGACGAGACTCGCCCCCTGCTCCAGGGCGCTCGACTGACGGCCTGGGAACTCATGGAAGGCGGCATTGACGTGACACTGATCACCGACGGCATGGCCGGACGGGTGATGTTCGAGGGTCGCATCGATGCCGTGTTCGTCGGCTCCGATCGGATCGCACGCAACGGGGATGTCTGCAACAAGATCGGGACCTATTCCGTGGCCGTCCTGGCCCGCGAGCACGGTGTTCCGTTCTACGTCGTGGCCCCGCTCTCGACCTTTGACCGCGACCTGACCGACGGGGGGCAGATCCCGATCGAGGAGCGTCCGGCGGAGGAGATCACCTGCGGATTTGGCACGCGCACAGCGCCCGTGGGCGTCCAGGTCTACAACCCGGCCTTCGACATCACCCCCGCCCGCCTGGTGAGCGCCATCGTGACCGAGGCGGGCCTGATCCGCGAACCGGACCAGGTAAAGGTCGAGGCCGTCCTGCGCGCGGCTGGCGCCTCCCTGACGGGCTCCTGAGGCCTCCGGGCCAGCCCTCCCGGGCAAGGATAGCGGTTTTTCACGAGGACATTCAGATCCGCTCCTCCGCGCGCCGAAGGCATGGATCGGGCGCCATCACGGCGCCGGTTTCCCTCACCGCAAGACCAACGGCGAACGATCCCATGAACGCGAACGAGAAGACAACCGATAAGAAGCCCAAGCGCAAGAAAACCGCCCTGCGACCCGACGAGATGTCTGCCGAGGTGATCGAGTTCATCACGGCCATCGACGACTACAAGCGCCTCAACGCCCGTCCATTCCCCACATGGAGCGAGGTTCTGACGATCCTCAAGGCCCTGGGGTACGACCGTCAGGCGGTCTAGACCGGCGTTCACTCGGAACGGCGGCGCCGTTCAGCGGGCCGTCGAGCAGACTCAGGATCTCCGACGGAGAGGCCAGCCAGACATCGGGCGCCTGGGGTTCGAGCTCTGCCCGATCGAATGGCCCCCAGGCCGCAGCGGCCGTCCGCACGCCTGCCCGCCGCCCAGCTTCCAGGTCCTGGGGCGAGTCTCCGATGAAGACGGTCGTCGCGGCCCGCGCGTCGAGCCGGACCATCGCGGCAAGCACCGGCGCGGGGTGCGGCTTGTGTTGGCTCACGTCGTCCGAGCCGATCAGGACCTCGAAGTGCTGCGCGAGGCCGCAGCATTCCAGGCCACGCCAGGCGGTCGCGCTGTTCTTGCTGCTGACGATGCCCAGGGTCGCCCCGCCACGAGCTAGTTCCAGCAGGGCAGCGTCCACCCCTGGATAGGCGCTCACCCCGCGGTCGTGGTGCTCGCGGTTGTGGTCGCGGAAGCTGGCCACCATGGCCTCCACTTCTCCAGGGTCGGAAGTGATCAGCGCGAGCTGCTCGACGAGCGGCCTTCCGAGCCCCGGTCTGAAGTGCTCCGGCGGCAAGTCGATGCCGCGGTGAATGCGCAGGGTATGGCGGTAGCTGGCGAGGATCAGGTCCACGGAGTCGATCAGGGTCCCGTCCAGATCGAACAGGAAGGTGGGCCGCTGCGCTCCGCTCACGACAGGCAGGCCTCCCAGCCGCGTTCAATCTCCGCTCCATCCAGCCCGTCTCCGATCAACACAAGGAGCGACTCCTCCGGGGCCGCCCCCACGCCGGGTCCGAGCTCCATCCACTCGTACATGGCCTGCACCTGGACGGACTCGGCGTGCCCGGCGCAATGCAGGAGCCCCTTGGCTCGGTAGAGATCCTGACCGCGTCTCCCGGCCACGAAGCGCAACCACATCTTGAGGGCGTGCAGATCCAGGGGACGCCGGGCCCGCAGAGCGACGGTGCTGACGCCCCCCGAGTGAGCCGCGGGAGGCACGCGGGCGGCGCGAGCAGTGTCGAAGGCGGAAATCGGCGTGAGCAACTCCGCCAGGGGCAGATCGGCGCGCGTCGTCTCGAGCACCTGCGCCAGAGCGTTGGCCCGGCGCACCAGGCTTCGAGCTCGCTCACGCCCGGCGCTGTCCGTGCGGTCGATGTGGTTGAGCACGACGACGTCCGCGTAGGCCAGCTGCTCGGCGACCTCGGGATGGCGGTCGAACTGGTGCGGCAGATTTGCGGCGTGGGCCAGGGTCAGCACGCCGACCAGGCGGTAGGTGCCGGCGAGCTCCGGGTCCAGCAGGAGGGTCTGGGCCACCGGGCCGGGCGAGGCCAGGCCCGAAGTCTCGATCAACACCCGGTCCGGCGCGCGGCGCCTGGCGAGCAGGCTACGCAGGGTGCGCGAGAGGTCTCCGCGCACGGTGCAGCACACACAGCCGTTGACCAGCTCGACCAGCTCGTCAGAGACCCCGACGACCAGCCGCCCGTCGATGCCCGCCGCGCCGTACTCGTTGACGATCACGGCGACGCGCTCACCATGGCGCTCAGCCAGGATGCGATTGAGGAGGGTCGTCTTTCCGGCGCCGAGGAAACCGGCCAGAAGAGTCACCGGGATCGGGTCGGGCGCCGGCCTCACGGCGGATCAAGCTCCCGCGTAGATCGGGTGGGCGGCGGCCAATTCGGCCACTTCCCCCAATATGCGGGCCGCCACGCTCTCGTCCTCGAGCGAGCCCAGAGCGTCCGCGATCCAGCCGGCCAGGAGCCCCATGTCGTCGGTGCCCATGCCGCGCGTCGTGAGCGCGGCGGTGCCAAGGCGGACCCCGCTCGCCTCCATGGGCGGGCGCTCGTCGAAGGGGATCAGGTTCTTGTTGGCCGTGATGTTCACGGCGTGCAGGCGGTCCTCGGCCTCCTGGCCCGAGATACCGGAGGAGCCGACGTCCACCATCAGCAGGTGGTTGTCCGTGCCGCCCGACACGATCCGCAGGCCGCGCTCGGCGAGGCCCGCGGCCAGAGCGGCGGCGTTCTCGATCGTGCGCGCCGCATAGTCGGCGAAGGAAGGCTGGAGTGCCTCGCCCAGGGCCACCGCCTTGGCGGCGATGACGTGCATCAGCGGCCCGCCTTGGGCGCCGGGGAAGATGCGGCTGTTGATGACCTTGATGCTGTCCGCGTCGCACAGGATCATCCCTCCGCGCGGACCGCGCAGGGTCTTGTGGGTCGTCAGGGTGACCACCGGAGCGTGCGGGACGGGACTGGGATGAACGCCGCCCGCCACCAGGCCGGCGATGTGGGCCATGTCGACCATCAAGCGCGCGTCGACCTCTTCCGCGATCGCGGCGAAGGCCGGGAAGTCGAGGATGCGCGAGTAGGCCGAGGCTCCGGCCAGCAGAACCTTGGGGCGCACCTCCAGCGCCAGGTCCCGCACGTGATCCATGTCCACGCGCTCGCTCTCGCGGTCGAGTCCGTAGTGGTGGAACTCGTAGAAGATGCCCGAGAAGTTCTTCGAGTGGCCGTGGGACAGGTGGCCGCCGTGGTCGAGACTCATGGCGAGCACCCGATCCCCCGGTTCGCACAGTGCCATCAGGGCGCCCACATTGGCCTGGGTCCCCGAGTGGGGCTGGACGTTGGCGCGTTCGGCCCCGAACAGCTCGCGCGCCCGATCGCGCGCCAGGTCCTCGACCGTATCGACATGCTCGCAGCCGCCGTAGTAACGCCGGCCGGGGTATCCCTCGGCGTACTTGTTGGTCAAGGGCGTTCCCATGGCCGCCATCACCTCCGGCGAGGTGTGGTTCTCCGAGGCGATCAACTCCAGCTGGGTCTCCTGGCGGACGGACTCAGCATCGACCGCCTGCCACAGGACACTGTCGGTGCGGGACGTGTTCATGCGAGCATGGTAATCGGCGGTGGAAAGGCGAGGAAGGCCGCGCCGTTGCCGATGAGAGGAGGAGCAGGCCAACCCGCCCGCCCGAGCCCCGTAGGATCTGGCCCGAGCCGACCGCCGTGAAGAGCCTCCCCCCCTGCCTGACCCTCCTGACCCTCGCCCTGGCGTCCTGCCCGGGCGGCGGGGCCGCGCCCCCGGACGTGATCCTCGTCACCCTCGACACGACCCGGCCGGACTTCCTGGGCTGCTATGGAAGCGAGAACGCCACCCCACACCTCGACCGCCTGGCGCGCGAGGGCGTGCTCTTCGAGCGCAGCTACAGCACCTCAGCGGTGACCCCCGTCTCCCACGCCTCGATCCTGACCGGCCTGACCCCCTACCAGCACGGCCTGCGCGTGCTGGCGGCCCCCAGCGGCTACCGCCTGCCCGATGATGTACCGACCCTGGCGACAGTGTTCCGCGCCCGCGGCTACCGGACGATCGCTGTCCACAGCGCCTTCCCGGTCTCCTCCACCTTCGGTTTCGCCCGCGACTTCGACGTCTTCGAGAGCCTGGAACTGGAGATGACCGGGCGCCCCGGCGGGCGCCAGGGCTGGAATGCCGAGGCCGGAGAGCGGCGCTCGGACCTGACCATGGACATGGTGCTCGAAGAGCTCGAGCGCACCTCTGGCCCGTACTTCCTGTGGGTGCATCTGTGGGACCCGCATGACCCGCGCCTGGTCCCCCCCGCCGAGTGGATCCCGGACTCGGCGCCGCGCATCGAGACTCGCGACGGGCGCATAGGCTTCCCTCCCGGCTCCGAGATCTACGCCGCCGAGGTACGCTTCGTCGACCAGCAACTGGGGCGCTTGTTCGGGCACCTACGGGAACGCGATGCCCTGGAGCGAACGCTGATTGCCGTAACGGCCGACCACGGCGAGGGACTGGAGGACGGCCTCGAGCGCCACGGCTGGGAGTTTCACCGCATCCTCTACGACGAGCAGATCCGTGTGCCGCTGATCCTCGCCGGGCCCGGAATCCCAGCCGGGGGCACGCTGGCGGGCCTCACCTCGAGCGTGGACCTCTTCCCCACCCTGCTGGACTACGCCGACCTGTCCGGTCCGGCCGGCATCGAGGGTCGCAGCCTGCGCCCGCTGATCGAGGGATTCCCCGTGCCCGAGCGCAGCGTGTATGCCGACCAGATCAACGGCTTCGACCTCAACGCCACGATGGTTGATCGACGTCCCGAAGCTGACTTCCTGTACGCGGTCCTGAAGGGGGACTGGAAGCTCATCTGGCGTCCAACGCGCCCGGAGCGCTCAGAGTTGTTCCACCTGAGCGAGGACCCGCTTGAGACGCGCAACCTGCTGAGCAGCGAGGGCGCGCGAGTACGGGAGCTGCTGGCAGACCTGGCACGCCGGGACGGTTGGGTGTTGCGTATGTTCGAAGGCGAGTCGCCCTCGCCGGACATCCTCTCCATGCTCAAGTCCATCGGCTACAGCAGCAGCGGCGACCAGCAGGGACTGGACCCGAACTGGCAGTGGCTCTGTCCTCAAGATCGGTCACGGTACGAGGAACGAGGGAGCTGCCCCGATTGCGGCGCGGGCATGGTCCTCGTCAAGCGCCGCTGAGCGTATCCCGCGCAGCGGGCTGGGGCCTGCCGGGCCCCTTGAGTCCGGATTGGCTGGCAGGCCCCGGCTGTTGTCGTCGCCCTCACCCGGCGGAACCGCCAGACCCCCGCCAGGGCCGTCCCTGACCCCAATCGGGCCTCCCAATCAGTTTTACCGAGCGCGGAGCCCGACGACGCTCAGCAAGCGGTAAGCTGCGAGAGTATCCCCAGATGGGACGAACGCACTCCCCAGCGCGCGACCCGGTAGAGGCCACCCCCCTGATTGAAGATGGCCTGACTCGGCAACCCTCGCCGAACCGGAACTTGAGTGCCGGGCAGGCGGCGCCCCGTGACGGGACCCTCCCAACCGGAAGGTGTGAGAGGGCTCACCAGTTCAGGCTGACCGGCCCCTTATCTCGGGCCGCCGGCCGTTGATTAGACGCCGTCCATTCGTGGCGGTGCCCCCGAGATGACCATCCAAGAGAACACTCCAAGCATGAAGATCCAACACATCCTACTTTCCGCGGCGGGCCTCGCCCTCACGGCTTCCACAACCAGCGCAGACCTGCTCATCACCGAGATCGTGGACGCCCCGCTGCCCGGCGGCCAGCCCAAGTGGGTTGAGCTCACCAACACCGATGCTTCGGGTTCGATTGACCTGACGCTCTACAGCTTCGGCAACTTCAACAACGGCGGCACAAATCTTGGCGGCGGCGCAGCGACGGTCCTGGCCGGCGGCCTCGGCGCGGGCAGTTCCTACAACATCGCTTACGAGGCAGACAACGGCCCCGGTGCGTCGATGTTCTTCAGCGTCTACGGGATTGAGCCCGACTTCTACATGGGCGGCGGTTACGTCAACGGCGACGACGTCCTGGCGCTGTTCCTGGGCGCGGCCACGGGCGACGGCACCAACGCCACCACCATCGACATCTACGGCGACCTGGGCATCGACGGCTCCGGCACGGCCTGGGAGTACACCGACAGCTACGCCTACCGCTGTGGAAACACCGCCAACGGCGGCGTCTTCACCACGACCGACTGGACCATTCCTGGAGCCAACACCCTCGAGGCCGGCTGCAGTGGCGACGACATCTGCGAAGAGGCCAACGTGGTGGCACAGACCACCCCCGGATGCCACGCAGGTTGTAGCGGCGGCGGCTGCGGCGGCGGCGGCCTCGGTACCCCCTACTGCTTCTGCGACGGCACCGGGACCGGCTCCCCCTGCGGGAACACCGGCGGATCCGGCGAGGGTTGCGCCAACGGCTCTGGCCTGGGCGGCGTCCTGGGCGCGAGCGGCTCCGCCAGCCTCACAGCCGGCGACCTCGTGCTCGAGGGCTCGCAGGTCATCGCCAGCCAGCCCGGCCTGTTCTTCCAGGGTGACCTGCAGATCGGCGGCGGCTCCGGAGTGGTCTTCGGGGACGGCCTGCGCTGCGCGGGAACCAACGTGATTCGCCTGCAAGTCGTCGTCTCCGACGCCTCCGGTAACTCGAGTACCTCGATCGACATCGGAGCCGCCGGCGGCGCCGCCGCCGGCGACTCGAGGGAATACCAGCTCTGGTACCGCGACCCGGCAAGCTCGCCCTGCGGCGCCACCTTCAACCTCACCAACGGTTACTCGATCTCCTGGGACGCCTGATCGGCGAGACGGAGGCCCCCTCCGCCGTGCCCAGCAGGGTGCGGCGGAGTCCACCACGGCGGGCGGCGTGCCATACAGGCGCGCCGCCCGCCGATTTTCACGGTGGCTAGTTTCATGGAGCCAGCTTCATGAAGGACGATTCATGAAGGACAATTCATGAAGGACAAAGTCGCGAGACCGGCCTCGGACTGATGCCGGGCACAGGCGTCAGCTCAGAACGTCCTCGGCTGACGGATCACTGACACACTCCGTTCGCGGCACCCGGACTACCGCTGTCACCACCCGGAAGGGGTGCAGTCGCGGGGCACCACTGGTCCGGGTCATCGTTGAGGAGCGGATCGCTCGCCCGCGGGTCGAGGCTGGCGGAGCGGCCAGCCTCCAGGGGCCAGGCCTCGCTCGTGGAATACTCCACCGCATCCAGCAGCACTCCCTCCCTGGTGTGGACGTAGATCTCGTCCGCAACGTTGGCGAGCACGAAACCGGAGTAGGCGAAATCCACCCTCACCCCCCCGTTGGTGGCCGGATCGGGGTTGTTGCCAAGAACGAGGCTCGACCCAGGGCCGACCAGGATTCCCTGGCCGCCGTTCCACAGGCCGAAGAGATCGCCTCCCGCGTCGCTGATCACCAGCCCCTCCATGTCCAGGCGCCAGGGCAGGGTGTTCTGGAGCTCGATCCACTCGCCCTGGGCATCGGGCACCGCCGTCGGGTTGCTCATGAACTCGCTTACGACCAGGTCGCCTGGCTGGGGGCTCGGTGGCCTGCTGCGGGCCGTCCGCGGCGGGATAAATTCGGCTGACCCCGGTGCGGCCGTGGGGGCGCCGACGGGGCAGAGCTCGGGGGGGAAGAGGCCGGGGGTTGCGGGCGGGGCCGCGAGCGCGGCTGCCACGGCCAAGACTACGAGGGAAACGGAACCAAATACGTACATGGAATCTCCAGGAAGGGCATCGCGTGGCGGGGAGCCCTGAATGGAATCCCCAGCGACCTGCGGACCACGTCCGCAAGTGTCGCGTTCCCTTCTGGACCCTGGTGAGGGTGGCCCGTTGCACCCGATTCGCTCCTTCCTGCATGAACCCTGCTTGACGATTCTCCGAATCCGGGGGAGGATAAACTGAATCCCCGGCCTCGCCCGACCGCCTCGAGCCTCTCCGGAATTCGCCTCGTCCCTCCTATTTTCTTTCGCCGTCCGCCCCATGGGCCCCATCGGATCCAGAAGTCGACCGAGCGCCGTCGCCGCCATCCTGTGCATCGTCACGGGCCTGGCCACGGCCGGTCTGAGGCCCGCGGGCCTGCTACCTTTGCCGACGACCCTGAACGATTTCTTCCAGCCCGGGTCCCAGCCGCTGTCCCTGGTAGATCCCATACAGCCGGCGCAGAACTGTTCCTCCTGCCACGGATACTTCGACCCCGAGCAGGAACCCTTCGAGCGCTGGAAACACAGCTTGATGGCGCAGTCCATGCGGGATCCGATATTCCACGCCTGCCTGGCCATCGTCGAGCAGGACCTCGGCTCCGGTGGCGACCTGTGCCTACGCTGTCACACGCCCACGGGGTGGCTGGACGGGCGTAGCAGGCCCACGGACGGCTCTGCGCTGGACCCTAACCTCGGTGACTTCGACGGCGTGAACTGCCACTTCTGCCATCGGATGGTGGATCCGGTCTACACCCCCGGAGAGGACCCGGCAGAGGACGTCGCCATCCACGCCAGCGTGGGCCCAGTCCCCGCCGATCCTCACTCCGCTCAGTACATCGTCGACCCCTTCGATCGCCGACGGGGACCGTTCGACCTCGGTCCCAACTTCTTCTGGCACGAGTGGCTCGAGTCACCCTTCCATCAGCAGGCGAGCCTGTGCGGGACCTGCCACGACGTGAGCAATCCGGCCTTCAGCCGCAACCCGCAGACGGGGGCCTATGAACTCAACGCGCTCGACGCCCCTCACCCGACCCAGGAGAAGCGTGACGAGTTCCCGGTCGAGCGCACCTTCAGCGAGTGGGCCAGCAGCGACTTCGCGGAGCGCCCGGTCGAGTTGCGCAACCGCTACGGTGGCAACACGACTGCCTACGCGACCTGTCAGGACTGCCATATGCCCGACACCACCGGTGAGGCCTGCGCTCCGGGTCTTGGAGGCGAACTGCGCGACGATCTGCCCCAGCACGACTTCAACGGCGGGAACACCTGGGTTCTGAACGCAATCAGGTCGTTGTATCCGGACTCGGAGACGGGCATGACCCCCGAGGGCGCCGCGGACTCCATTGCACGGTCCCGAGCCATGCTCGTGGCCGGCCTCGACCTGGATGTCTTCGAGCGCGACAACGAGCTCGTCGTGCGCCTCATCAACCAGACCGGACACAAGCTCCCCACGGGCTACCCCGAGGGACGGCGCATGTGGATCAACGTGCGCTTCATCGGTCCCGGAGGCGCCTTGCTCGGCGAGCACGGCCACTACGACCCCGTTAGCGCCGAACTCACCCACAACACGACGGTCTTCGAACAGACCCTGGGCCTCGACGCCGCCATGGCCCAGGCGACCGGTTTGCCCGTTGGCGAGAGCTTCCACTTCGCTCTCAACAACGTCGTGCTCTTCGACAATCGCATCCCGCCGCGCGGGTTCACCCTCGATGGATTCAAAGCCGCCCAGGCGGAGCCGGTCGGCGAGGACTATCCCGAGGAGTACTACTGGCACGACAGTGCCTTCTTGGTCCCTCCCCGGTCCATCCGGGCACTCGTGTCGGTCTACTACCAGACGACCTCCAGGGAGTACATCGAGTTCCTGCGCGACGAGAACACAACCACCAACGCCGGTCAGATTGCCTACGACCAGTGGGTCCTGCACGGCAAGAGCGCGCCGGCCACCATGCAACGCGAGAACCTCGACCTGACAGGGCCCAGCACCTGTTCCGCACCGATCACTTTTGGCTCGCCGACGGTGACCTCCGGCGGCAGCGTGCCGAGCATCCTGTGGCGCGGAACACCATCAATGCTCTCCGGAGGATTCTCCCTGCGCCTCGAGGACTCGGCCCCCTCCAGCAACGGTGTCCTGCTATCCAGCCCGCAATCTGACAGCGAGCCCTTCGGTGGCGGGACCCTCTACCTGGCCCAGCCCCTGACACGCGAGGCGTTCTTCACCACAGACGACGCGGGAGACAGCCCCACCCTGCCGATCCCAATAGATGCATCGATGGTGGACACCGAGCGCCACTACCAGTTCTGGGTGCGCGACGCCGGGGCGCTCAGAGGCTCGAACCTCTCCCCAGCCCTGCACGTTGACTTCTGCGAATGACCCCCCCTCTGAGAGTCCCCTCCTCTGTGCCGCCGGGGCTGTTGAACGCAAGTTTTCCGTCAGGACGTTCACGCACACGGCCTCGCCTTGACAGGGATCGGATCTGCCCTGAAGATCATTTAGGCCCTTCCCCGCCCGGGCTTGAGGATTCGGGGTGTACTCCCCGAACAGACTCTGCCTATCTGCCACACAATCCGTCACACAATCCGTCTCACCAACCCATCGAGGATGGCCGCATGAATCTCCAACGACTGGCACTGGGAACCACCTCCCTGTTTCTCGGCCTGACCCTCGTCACAGCGCCCGCACAGGCCCAACTCGAAGCCGAGCTGGTCGCCAGCGGGTTCTCGGCTCCTCTCTGGCTGGGCTCGCCCCCCGGGGACAGCTCGCGCATGTTCATCTGCGAGCAGAGCACCGGACGCGTGAAGATCATCAAGGACGGTGTCGTGCTCCCAACGCCCTTCCTCGACATCGGCTCGATTTCGCTCGGCGGCGGTGAGCGAGGTCTGCTGGGAATGGCCTTCCACCCCGACTACGCGACCAATCGCACCTTTTACGTCAGCTACTCGAATAACTCGGGGCACTCGATGGTCCGCTCCTACGAGGCTTCCGCTTCGAACCCGGACGTCGCCGACCCAGCGAGCTTCACGGACATCTTCGGCCCCGTCTCCCAACCCTACAGCAACCACAACGGCGGGTGCATCCGATTCAGTCCCGTTGACGGCAAGCTCTACCTCGGGTTGGGTGACGGCGGCAGCGGAAACGACCCGGGGAATCGCGCGCAGAACGGCCAGCAACTCCTGGGCAAGATCCTGCGTCTCAACGACGACGGCAGCATCCCCGCGAACAATCCCTTCGTCGGCAACGGGTCCGTGCGTGATGAGATCTGGGCCATCGGCGTGCGCAACCCGTGGCGCTTCAGCTTCGACCGCCAGACGGGCGACCTCTGGACGGGCGACGTCGGTCAGAACTCGCGCGAGGAGATCAACTTCGAGGCCGCCGGCGACGGAGGCAACAACTACGGTTGGCGCTGCATGGAGGGCTTCAACTGCACGGGGCTCTCGGGCTGCACCTGCAACAGCAGC
Source organism: Planctomycetota bacterium (assembly GCA_036010965.1). Lineage (GTDB taxonomy): Bacteria > Planctomycetota > UBA1135 > UBA1135. The sequence continues at coordinate 63,310 of DASCMO010000068.1, forward strand.
GCCCTGACCCTTCCCATCCACGACTACAGCCACGGCTCGGGATGCTCGGTAACGGGCGGCTACCGCTACCGGGGAACGATGATGCCGAGCATGACCGGGCGCTACTTCTTCGGCGACTACTGCAGTGGCCGCGTCTGGTCTTTCGCCTTTAACGGCAGCTCGAGTAGCAACCTCGTCGACCACACCTCGGACCTGGCGATCCCCGGAGGGGAGTCCATCACCAGCTTCGGTGAGGACGACAATGGCGACCTCTACATCGTGGACGCCAGCGGCGGCCAGATCTGGCGCCTCCAGGAGGAGTGCGCCGGCATCACCACGACGTTCTGCGTGACCTCTCCCAACTCCGTGGGCACGGGCACCCAGATCGCCTCCAACGGCAATACCAGCGTCGCAGCCAACGACTTCGAGCTGCAGTCCTTCGGTTCCCCCACCGCCCAGTTCGCGCTGTATTACTACGGACCGAACGAGATCCAGGTCCCCTTCGGCGACGGCTTCCGGTGCGTCGGCGGCAGTACGTTCCGCCTCAACCCGCCCCAGCAGACCGATGTCTTTGGTGACTTTGTGCGGGTCGTGGACATGAACTCCCCGCCTGCCAGCTCGGGCCCCGGAATGATCTCGGCCGGCGACACGTGGAAATTCCAGCTCTGGTACCGCGACCCCACTGGAGGGGCGTCAGGTTTCAACCTCTCCGACGCTCTCAGCGCGGACTTCTGCCCCTGAAAGGACTCCGAATCGGTTGGCGCGGCGAGAGACACTCGTCGCGCCGCTGATTTCCACGGCGTGACCAACCGTGCCGCGAGGAGATTCGCGGCCGTTGCGCGCGCCCCGCACCATGATCAGCAATCCTGAGAACTCCACGCTCATGGTCGTCCTCCAGGGGGCTCTGCTCCTGGCCACGAGTTCGATGGCTCCTGCGGCGCGCGGCCAGGCTACGGCTGAGCTGCTGGTGCCGCTCGCTTCGTCCGTCGTGATCGACGCACCGCGCGGCGACAGCCAGCGGCTATTCGTGGGCACGAAGGCAGGGCGCATCTGGATCGTGCGCGATGGGGCGGTCGTCCAACCCCTCTTTCTCGACCTTTCCGACCTGGTCAGCGATGGCACTGAACAGGGGCTGCTCGGCATGGCCTTCCATCCCCAGCACTACACCAACGGGGTCTTCTACGTCAGCTACACCGACCTCGCCGGATCTTCGGTCGTGCGCTCCTATCGGGTGTTCCCCGACGATCCCGACCAGGCCAACCCGAACAGCTTTCTCGACGTCCTCGGACCCATTCCCCAGCCCTACGCGAACCACAACGGGGGATGCATCCGCATCGGCCTCCGTGATCTCAAGCTCTACGTGGGCCTGGGAGACGGTGGAGCGGGCAATGACCCCGAAAACCGCGCTCAGAACGGGCAGTCCCTGCTGGGAAAGCTGCTGCGCCTGGAGCTCGACGGCACCATCCCCCTCGACAACCCATTCGTCGGCAACGGCGCCGTTCGTGACGAGGTCTGGGCACTTGGGCTGCGCAACCCCTGGCGCTTCAGCTTCGACCGCGAGACCAATGACCTGTGGATCGCGGACGTGGGGCAGTTCACCCGCGAGGAGGTGAACTTCGAGCCTGCCGTGGAGGGGCAGCACAACTACGGCTGGCGATGTATGGAGGGCCTCGAGTGTACGGGGCTCGGCGGCTGTACCTGCAATGCGGTCGGCTTGACCGCACCGGTCTTCGAGTATTCCCACGCGGACGGTTGCTCGATCATCGGCGGCTTTCGCTACCGCGGTCTGGAGATCCCAGCCCTCCAGGGCCGCTATCTCTTCGGGGACTACTGCGCGGGTCGGGTCTGGTCCTTCGCCTTCCAGAACGGCGTGGCCATGGACCTCGTCGAGCACAGCGCCGATTTCGGCCTGCCGCCGGGGGCGTCGATCTACACCTTCGGCGAGGACGGCGTCGGCGAGCTGTACCTCGGCATCATCTCCAGCGAGGGACCCGCGGTATGGCGCATCATCCCCTCATGTCAGAGCGCGCCGAGCCACTACTGCCAGGCCGCTCCAAACTCAGTGGGCAATGGCGCGCTGATGGCCTCTAACGGCGAGACGAGCGTCAGCGCGAACCAGTTTGAAATCCGGGCCTTCGCTGCCGTCCCCGACGAATTCGGCCTGTTCTTCTACGGCCCGAACGAGATCCAGCTGCCCTTTGGGGAGGGTTTTCGCTGCGTCGGAGGCGGCGCCTTTCGCCTCGACCCCCCTGCGCCGGTGAGTGCGGGCGGTCAACTCGCCCGCCCCGTGGACCTGACGGCACCACCGGCCAACGCCGGCCCCGGACAGGTGTTCCCTGGAGACATCTGGAAGTTCCAGCTCTGGTATCGCGATCCTGCCGGGGGCCCGGCCGGCTTCAACCTCTCCGACGGACTGAGCGTCGAATTCTGCCCCTGAGGCGGGCCAAACCTGCTCCGGCCTAGCGGACCAGGCGCAGGCTGAAGGGGTAGCGATACGGTTCGCCGCGGCTGGCGGCGACGGCGGCCATGATCGTCAGCACGAGGTCGGCCACAACTAGCGGGATCAGCAGGAAGACACCTACGACGCAGAGGGTGAGCACAGCGCAGATCAGCGACAGGATCAATATCGTGATCTGAAAGTTCAGGGCCTCAAGGGCCTGCTCGGCGATGTAGTCGCTCTCCTCCTTTTTGACCAGCCAGATCACCAGGGGCCCGATCACCGAGCCGACAACCAGCACGTAGCCCAGCAAGCCCGAGAGGTGCGCCCCCAGCGCCCAGTTGCGCTCTTCCTGGGTCGGGCCTGCGCCGGGATCGGCAGCGCTCGGCTCAAAAGACGAAGCAGGTGAGGGCGGCGGTGTGCTCGACTTCGATTGTTCGCTCATCTTGGGGCTCCAAGGATTGAAAGAGGAAGCATTCTGGTTGCCCGTGCCACGGCCGTCAACGGCAGGGTCCCAACCGACGCCGTCTACGCCGCCGCCGGGCGGATATTCACGGTAGATCGAGTGCGGCGCGCGCGCGGTCTTCCAGCTCCGGCGGCGTTCCGATGGGAATGACCCGCACGAGCCCAGTCCAGGCCCGGGCGGTCTCGAAGCCCGGTCTGGGCGCCACGAAGGTCAGGGTCAAGGCGGCTCGCAAGGTCGCCAGCGCAGGATGACCGCTGTCCATGTCGAGCCCTGAAGGAGAGTCAACAGCGACTACCGTGCACCCCTCGCGCTCGGCCCAGGCGCCCGCGGCCCCCATCAAGCCAGCCAGGGGTTGGCGCACCTCCCCCGTCGCCCCCGTACCGAGCAGGGCATCGACGAGAAAGGTCACACCCCTCAGTGACGGTTCAAGGTCCCGCCAGGCTTGGGCGTCCTCAATGGCGTGGTGGCGCAGGCCCTGGGCCCGGGTGACTCCCTGAAAAACAGCAGCGTCGGGTGTGAGCGCGCGCCCCCCGCCCGTCTCGCCGATCTCTACTGACCATCCGGCGCAAGCCAGGTGGCGGGCGATCACGAAGCCGTCACCGCCATTGTTGCCAGCGCCACAGAGCACAAGCACACGTGGCGCGTTGGCGCTCGGTCCAAGTTCCCCCGCCGCCACGGCAGCCCGCAAAGCCTCGGCCGCGCCCCGGCCGGCATTCTCCATCAGGACCACTCCTGGAATCCCGAGCTCCTCGATCGCCATGCGATCGAGGAGCCGAACCTGTTCACGGGTGAGGACCCCGGGGTGGGCGCCGCTCAACTGGCCGCTAGAGCGGGTGCCTGTTCATGAAGGCCTGCGCGCGTTTTCCAGAGGCCGTGTCGGGGAACTTCTTCGCCACTCCCTTGTAGCTGCGGGCCGCCTTCTCGAAGTCGCCCGTCAGGGCGATGGCGTCCGCCTTCTGGATCTTCTTGTAGGCATCGATGGCCCCCTTGGCCTCAGGCAGCTTCTCCAGTTCCCGCGCACGGTCCTTGGCAGCCTTGGCCTCATCCAGCCCGTCGAAGAGCTCCTGCACATCGGACAGCAGCCCCCACGCGATGCCGTGGTTGCCCGCCGTGACGGCCGCCTCCGATTGGGCGAGCTTGTGCTCGAGCAGACCCGTCAGGGCGTCGCGCGCCCCGCTGAAGCCCTCGTCCTCGGGCGTCTTCTCCATACCCTTCTTGGCCTCGGCGAGGGCCTTGCCGTAGTCCCCTTTGGCGATGCGCTTGTTGAGGGCCTTGTAGGCCTTTCCCTCCACCTGGGCGACGAAGGCCACGTCCTTCAGTAGCTCCTTCACCAGCGACGCGTCGAGGCTGCCCGGATGCCCCGTCCACACGACGCGTCCCGCCGCGTCGATCAGAGTGGCGCTCGGGAACCCCTTGACCCCGTAAAGCATGTCAACGCGCGCCTTGGTGCGCGCAACGGGGAAGCGCATGTTCGTCTTTTCGATGTGCTTCTCGATCAGGCCCATTCCTTCGTCGGACACGCCGACGACGACCAGCCCCTCGTCACCCAGCTCCTCGTGGAGCTCATTGAGGTGGGGGACCTGGGTCGTGCAGGGGCCTCACCAGGTGCGCCAGAATTCGATCAACACCACGCGCCCGCGGCAGGCGGCAAGGGAGTTGACCTCTGACTGCAGCCATTCGCCTTCGATCTCGGGGGCGACGTCCCCCACCTTCACGACGTCGATCCGGGGGCCGACCATGAGCGCGCCGCCCAGGGCCAGCGCAGTGGTGAGTGTGTTCATAGGTTTTCGTCCTCTAGCAGGCTGGGGTGGGGAGGCTCTCTTGGCCCCCACTACGGTACAGGAGAGTCTAGACGAGATAAGAATCATCTCCAATCCAGCGCGCAAGGGTGTACCAGGCGGCCCTCCATACCCCCAGCCGAAGCAGCGCACAGCCGATGCGAGCGCTACCATGCCAGTCCTGTCGGCCCCGTTACGCCCCCCCCTGAGCCACAGGCCGCCCCCAATCCTCCCATGCCCCACCGCCTCCCGCCCGCGCCCGCATTCCTCACCCTCCTGCTCGTAGCCTGCGGCGGCGGACAGGGGGACGAACCGTCACCGTCCAACACACCTGCCACGCCCGCTCCCACCCCCGCCCCCGCGGTGGTCATCGATACGCCCCCGGACACGGGTGATCCCGTGGCGGACGACACACCCGGCAGCGTCGTCGGAGTGGCCCTGTTCCCGGGAAACGCGCCCGCACGCGAAGCGATCGAGTTCTCCGGTTGTGAACACGAGGGAACCTCCCCACCCCTGGACAATAGGATCTTGATCGCGGACGGTCGGCTGCAGAACGTGTACGTGACGGTCAAGAGCCTGCGCGGCGTGGACTCGCCGACGCCGGAGGAGCCTGTCTATCTCGACCAGCTCGGTTGCATGTACTCACCGCGCGTGATCGGGCTGCAAGTGGACCAGGAGCTGCGGGTACGCAACGCCGACCCTCTCAATCACAACGTCCACGTCTACGCCCGGAGGAAGACCTTCCCCAACAACACCCAGGCTGCCGGAGCCGCGGACTTCACCTTCGTCTTCGATCGCAAAGAACCCGCCCCGGTCCCCATCGGATGCGACATCCACCCCT
>DASCMO010000069.1:0-16749 GCA_036010965.1 Planctomycetota bacterium
AGTTGCGCAACCTCTACGCAGTTGAAGACGAAAAAGCAGGCCGAAAGGTCCTGGTCTACGCAACGCGCTTCCCCGTCATCCTCGTCATCGTATTCGGCGCGATCTTCCTCTACTTCCGTTCACGCGGTGGCTACAAGCCGGTCGAACTCGTGGCCCAGGGCGATGAGGATCAGGGTCCGGCGTAGGTGGCCGATGGTCCGGGATAGCCTCAGATGATCAGTACTCGATCGGCGTCTTGAGCGACACCCACGGCTCCTCGCGGAACACGTCCACCACCATCGGCTCCTGGAAGGAGGGTGAAGCGAGGAACGCGAGGAATACGCAGGGCTCCTCGAAGACGTTGTAGGTGCCGTGCACGGCGTCCATGGGAACATGGGCCACTTCGCCGGGACCGAGGATCCTCTTCTCTCCATCCACCCACTGCTCCGCGCGGCCCTCGAGGAAGTAGAGAGCCTCCTCGAAGTGCGGGTGGCGGTGGAACTGGTGGGCCTGGCCCGGCGGCATGCTGACCTTGACCGCCATCAGGTGCTCGCTGGCAGTCAGTCCGGGCCGAACGAACCAGGCATGGGGACCCCAGGGAAAGTCCTCCACGACCACGTCCGCTGTCGAAACGAAGCGCAGGCACTCGGCGCCGCACACGCTCAACCCCCCTTGGGAAGGCGGATGGCCTTGAAGGTCTCGATCTGCTGCTTGATGGCGACCTCGGTCGGGAAGCGCTCGGTGGAGCTCGCTCCGTAGAAGCCGTCGATCCCCTCCACGCGCTGGATGACATACTCCGCGTCGGGGGGCATGGCGATCGGCCCGCCGTGGCACAAGCAGATCACGTCATCACGGATGGACTTGCAGGTCTCCACGATCTCCTGAATGTGTCCCACGCACTCGTCGAGAGGGCTCACCGACTCCGCGCCGATCGTCCCGCCGCTCGTGCAGCCCATGTGGGCCACGACGATGTCGGCGCCGGCCTCGGTCATGCGGCGCGCCTCGTCGGTGTTGAAGACATACGGAGTCGTCAACATGTCCATCTCACGCGCCATCGCCGTGATGTCGACCTCGAGCTGGTAGGACATGCCCGTCTCTTCGAGGGTGTCGCGAATGCGTCCCTCGATCAGACCGACGGTGGGGAAGTTCTGAATGCCGGCAAAACCGAGCTCCCGTAGCTCCCTCAGAAAGAGGTGCGGCATCATGAACGGATCGGTCCCGCAGACGCCCGCGAGCACCGGCGTGTGCTCCACGACCGGTAAGACCTCGAAGGCCATCTCCTTCACGATCTCGTTGGCATTTCCGTAAGGCATCAAGCCCGCAGTCGAGCCGCGGCCCGCCATGCGGTAGCGGCCCGAGTTGTAGAGGATGATCAGGTCGATGCCTCCGGCCTCCTCGCTCTTGGCCGAGAGGCCTGTGCCGGCGCCGCCACCGATGATCGGCTCGCCGCGAGCGATCTGCTCCCGGAAGCGTTTCAAAATCCCCTCGCGTGAGTTGTCGTTCTGCACGTCGTTCACTGTTCGTCTCCCTGGGTGTTCATCAGATCGATCAGCATCCCGGCGGCGGCTTCCGCAAAAGCCGGGTCGTTCAGGTGGAGGTCGAGCTCGGTGCGACTGGCCGCCCCGTGCTCGCGAATGGCGTCAAAGAGGGCGCCGCGCGCCGCGTCGTCGTCGAAGGGCTCGCCAGCGCGGTCGATGGCCGAGACACCTCGCAGGGGCAGGATGATCGCGGCCGGGCCGCAGGCGGCGGCGACCTTGCGGCCGATCTCGTCGCCGAGACAGCGGTTCTCCTCGGAGGTCGTGCGCATCAGCGTCACGTTTTCGTTGTGGCGGTAGAAGAGGCGTTCACCGAACTCGACGGGGACCGTGTCTCGCGCGTGGAAGTTCACCATGTCCAGAGCGCCCACGGAGACCACCTGCGGCACGCCCATTTCTGCCGCCGCCGTCAGGCGTTCGGGCCCCGCGGACAGCATGCCACCCACGAGTTCGTCCGCCAGTTCGGTGGTGGTGATGTCGAGAACGCCGCTGACGACCCCCTCGCGCACGAGCGATTCCATCGCCTGGCCACCGGTTCCCGTGGCGTGGAAGACGATCACCTCGTAGCCCGCCTCTTCCAGCACCTCGCGGGCACGCTCCACGCACAGGGTCGTCACCCCGAACATCGTCGCCGCCACCAGAGGCCGGTCCTCGCCGGTCGCTTCCGGGGCGCGCAGTGTCTCGAGACCTGCCATGGCCCGCGCCGCCTGAGAGAGCACCAGACGGCTGACGCGGTTCACGCCGAGGATGTCCACGACGGAGTTCATCATCAGGATGTCCTTGTCGCCCACGTACGGGCGCACCTGGCCCGATGCCAGGGTCGAGACCATGAGCTTGGGGACGCCCAGGGGGAGAGCACGCATGCACATGGTGCCGATGGTCGTCCCGGCCGAGCCCCCCAGGGAGAGGACGCCGGAGCATTCCCCCCGGGCAAAGGCGTCGAGGACCACACGCCTCGCGCCTTGGGCCGCGTGGGTGACCGCCTCGCCGCGATCGCCGCCCGCAACCATCGCCTCTAGACTCGTCCCGGCGGCAGCGAAGACCTCCTCGCGGGTCACGTCCGCCTCGACCTCGGGTGTCCCGATGCAGCCCACGTCCACGAGGCACACCTGCGCCCCGTGACCCTCAAGCTCACGCCGGACGAACTCCGCCTCGGCACCCTTGGTGTCGAGGGTTGCGACGAGGAAGACGGTCACTGGTCCCTCTCCCGAGCGGCCCAGGCTGCTGAGTTCTCAAGGAGTCGCTTGAATGCGGGATGCTCGTGAGCTTTCCCGTCGTGGCCAAGGGTGATGCAGGTGGTCCGGCCCTTCTCGCGCGCCACCGTCCAGACCACCGGATACTCCTCGCCGCTCTTGAGCGAGCGCCCGATGGCGAGCACCTGGATGTCCGGGCCCGCCCGGTCTCGCTCGAAACGATAGAGCTCATCAGTGATCCGGAAGGACGCCGGCACGCCCTGCGTCACCGGGTGCTCTCCGTCGACAACCCGCACTTCGAACTCGCCGTAGGACTCGTGCCCCCTGGCGCCGCCCCCGACCAGGTCGCGGTTGTATTCGGGCCAGTCGCGCCAGTTGTACCAGCACGCGGGATGGACCAGCAGCAACCCGCCGCCGGCCGCCACGAAGACGTCGATGCTCTCGCGGGCATCCTCGGGCAGGGGTTGGTTGTTAGAGAGCATGAGCAGGCTCAGGTCCTCCAGCGCACCCGCGAGGGAGTCAACGTCCTCGGTGTAGACCACCGAGCCGCCGAGCGCCCCGAGCGTCTCCACGTCAGCGCCAGCGAACCAACGCTCGAAGTCGTGACTCGAGCCGCCGCCGACGATCAGGGAATGGGTCGGGGTCTCCTCGCCAGAATTTCCCGCGGGGCCTCCCAGCTCTGCTGTCAGCGCGACGAAGGTCGGGGCCGTGTCGCCGTCGAAGCCCTCCAGGACGATCTTCGAGACGACCTCTTCGCGAGACGGCTCGATGGCGAAGCGCCGCAACTGACCGCGACTGTTGTCGCGCAGGATCCCGTGAACCTGGGTCGACCCAGGCACCTCGATGGGCCTGATCCAGTCGGCGAACTCGTGCCCATCGGTGAGCACCGTCTCCTCGGTCCCGCCGTCCGCGTAGTGCCAGGTGACGCGCGCGGCGGGGAGCCGCTCCTTGGTGTAGGGGAATCCCCAGGCAGAGATGCCCCCCAACACGTGCAGCCGCTCCACGGCCACGCCGACGGGAACCTCGACGCTGCTCGGCAGGTGATTCTTGCAATACCAGTCTCTCGCGAGACCTCCCTTGAGGACGATCACGTTGTTCCCGCTCACGCTGCGCGTGGGGTCGAGCACCGAGAAAGGGATGCCCTCGGCTGCGTGCACGCCGAATCGCTTGAACTCGAGGGTCCTCGGCTCCCGCGGGTCGTAGAGGCCCGTCTGGGTGTTCGCGGTGGCCGCCCTCGAGATGTCGAGCACGCGGTAGCCCTCGAACTCCGAACGCAGCCACGTGAAGATGTCCCGCAGGCCCTCCGCGCCGAGCTCCTGCAATCCGGTCGGCATCGGCGAGCGGCCCGTGTTGCTGAGGTTCTCGATGTCCTCTCGCGCGATTTCAACGTCGCCACTCGTGTTGCGCAATACGACGGAGTGGTCGCTCTCGCGTATCAGCACCCCGCCGTACGACAGCCCGTCCCAGGTACGCACCACGTACTCGACGTAGTTGTCCTCCACGGTGCGGTTGGGGTCGAGGACGTAGGGCAGCAGGTCCTGGGGCGGGTGGACGCCCATGCCGGTGAGCTCGGGTCCGACCTTACCCTCGGCGCTCTTGTAGGTGTGGCAGGTCCCACAGTTGACGTTGAACAGCTCCTCCCCACGCGCCAGGTCGCCCCGCTGGCTGACGACGGGGACGAGCGACGCGATCAGCTCCTCCAACTCCATCGTGTCCGCCCCCTTCCGGGTCTCGAGTAGGGCGGTGGCGCGGCTCGCGACGACCGCGTCGGGGTGGTTGCAGAGGCGGAAGACCCGTCCCGGCCCCAGGTCCTTGGCGGACAGCTCATCGGCCTCGACGTGGTCCAGGACGGCGCCCGCCCACTCAACGCGCTTGGTGAGCTGGTTGAAGGAGGCCTCGCGCAGCTTTCCGGAGAAGGCTGGGAATGCCGCGATCATCACCTCGGCCGCGGTGGGTTCGCTGACCTGGCCCAGGAGTTCGATCACCCGTTCCTGAACGTCGAGCGAGACGTGCGGTTGGAGCAGCGCACGGGAAATTTCGATGGCGCCAGCGCGCTGGGAGTCGATCTCGAGCAGGGTCGTGAGGCACTGGGCCCGGCGCTGCGGGGATTTATCCTCGTCGTCCAGCACGGCCATGAGGCGCGCGGCGAGCCGGTCCACGTGCTCCACCAGACCGCCCTCCTTGTCCCAGCGCGACGCGAAGGGCAGGACGGCGATGGCCACCTCAACCTCGTCCGTGGAGAGCAGCGCAGCCAGCGCGCCCTGCAGGTCGGCGCTCGGCGTCGGCGTGAAGTCTCCTGGGAGGGCCTCGACGAGCTGTAACAGGGCCGCCTCGACCAGCTGCGGACGGGTGCCGATGTACGCCCCGAGCACGACCACGAACTCGGCTACCTGATCCCGGTCCCGTGACCGGCCAACCACCTTGGCCATCTCCCGAACCAAGCCTTCGAATGAACCGGTCTCGCGCTGACTCAGGGCCGCACCCATGGTGAGGTGCGGATCCGCAGCAAGAGCACCGACGAAGGCCGAACGCGCCCAGTCGTCGGGAAGGTCGGCATACCTCGTGACGAGCACGCCGATCACGGCAGGGTCGATATAGGGTTGGGCGAGGTCAACTCGACCACCTCGCTCTCCCAGCGCGACCGCAGCTTCGGTCGCCACGCGCGGGTCCACGTCGCCGCTCAATCTGGCGAGCCCGACCGTTATCTCTGCGTTACTCCCCTGGCGTAGACCCGCGATGCGCGCCGCATTCTTGCGCACACCGGCGCTCGCGTCCGAGAGCCCCGCGAGCAGCGCCGAGTCGCTCAAGGCGTCGCGCTGGTGGAGGATCCAGAGGCCGTGAACTTTTTGTCTGGCCGTCGCGGACGCTGAAGGTTCGAGCTGCGCTAGCACCCGCGCAGACAGGCTCTGCGCCTCACACAGCAGGCGATGGGCCGCCATGCGCGCCCAGCGGTTGGGACGAGCGAGGTCTGCAACGAGGGTCGCCGGCTCGGGCCCGACCGCAACCGAGAGATCGCGCGCAGCCGCGTGCTGCACGCGAAGGATCCGACCGTGGTGGCGGTCACGGTCGGGGCGCAGGGCCGCATTGGTCGGGCCGTGCTTGGGCCCACGGGTGTCGTTGTGGACAGCGGCCTGGTTGTAGAAGTCGAGCACGTACATCGCCCCGTCAGGGCCCGTGCGCAAGTGGATCGGCCGGAACCACAGGTCGTGACTACCCAGGAACTCCTTCTCGCGGTAGCGGCTGGCGACGAAAGTCGCTCCGCGCGGCTCGATGTGGTCGCGGTGAACGAGATTGATCGTCGGCTCGGTGACGAAATGGTCGCCCCAGTACTCCCGAGGCCAGGCGCCACCGTCGTAGATCAGGCTGCCCGCGGCGCCCGTGAATCCGCCCACGTGGTCGATCTGGAGGTAGGGATGCCGATCGTGCTTCACCGTGGGGAAGGCCTTCCTGTGGTCGGTGACGTCCTTCCAGCTCGACGCGTTCCCGACGCGACCGCGCTGCATCACGCGGTCGGGCAGGATCACGTGCCGCAGGTGTGAGCCGTTGGCCATGGTGAAGAACAACTCCCCGTCCCAGGTGAAGTCACAGCCCCAGGTGTTCGACCCGTAGGACACGACCGTCTCGATCTCGCTGCCGTCGGGACGGAAACGGAACAGACCGTTTCCGATCTTTCCGTGGTCGACGCCATCGGACCCCACGACGTGATTGGACCCGCCGCCGCTGTAGCCCTGGGTGCCATAAATCCAACCGTCCATTCCCCAGCGCAGGTTGCTCGTCGTCGCGTGCGTGTCGCCGTATCCGAAGCCCGAGTAGAGCACCTCGCGAACATCCGCCACGTCGTCTCCGTCCGTGTCGCGCAGGAACAGGATCTCAGGAGCCTGGGTCACGATGACCCCGTCTCGGTGTAGCACCAGGCTGGTGACGAGGTCGAGACCCTCGTAGAAGACGGTGCGCGAGTCCATGCGCCCATCACCGTCGCCATCCTCGAGGATCAGGATCTGGTCGTGGGCGGGGACGCCGTTGAACTTCTCCTTGTAGGGATAGCCCGGCGTGGCGGCGACCCACATCCGCCCATTGGGATCCCAATCGATGGAGATCGGGTTGATCAGGAGTGGCTCGGCCGCGACGGCCTCGACCTCGAAGTCCTCATGCAGCGCGAGGGCCTCGACCGCCGCCTCGGGGGGGCGTGGGCCGCCCTCGGGGTAGCGCAGGCTCGCCGTCTCCGCCTCGCTGACCAGCAGCCCGGCATCACGCTTGCCTGCCCAGGCGATGCCCCTCAGCAGCAGGGTCCGGTACGGTGCGAGGTTGAAGGTGTCGTGGTAGTGCCCGGGGATGCTGACGAAGGCGCGGTAGTCGTCCTTCTCGTACGCCCACATCTGGGGCCTGATCTCGTGAGTGGTGCGGAACGAGTTCGCGATCACATGGGCGCCCGGGTCCATGTGCAGCTCGTAGTAGATCTCGTCGGTGAGGTCGAAGTTGCTGACACCGCTGGTGATCGGGTGCTCGCGGTCGGGGAAGTAGAGGCCCATCTCGCCCGTGTACCACTTGGCGTGACCGTGCTCCCACGCTCCACCGACGACGCCCTTGAACCAGTGAGGCGCGTCCCCACAGACGGCATCGTGAAGCACGACCAGGCCACCACCTCGACCCAGGAACGCTTCGAGGCGCGCACGCTCGTCTCCGTGGATCGAGCCGCCCTCGGCCGCATAGAGGATCATCACATCGGTGGCGTCCAACTCCTCGGCCGTGGGGAAGCGCTGGGCACCCGCAGCCCGCGCTCCACGATCGTTCAGGATCCGAGTCCACTCTTCGAGAAAGCGCGGGTGGTCGTGCTCTCCGGGGCCGTGTGTTTTCGCCCCCGAGCGGATGAAGACCCGCAACGGGTCCTGCAGGGCCGCACCGGCTGCGGGTGCAGAGAGGAACAAGGAAGCGAGGAGTAGTACGCGGAGGGTGTGCTGGATCATCGGCGGAAGACGTGGGATCAGGAGCGGCGGAACGGTTGGAGTGTTTGGATGACAGCGCTGCAGCGGGAACGCAGTCTTGCCCACGACGCCGTCGCGCCCATCCGTGCACTCTCGAAGGCCATTCGTAGAGGATTGTAGCGGGGGGCACATTGCCGCCGGGCCGGACCTCAATAATCTGGCCGGGGGGCGATGGCAGGCAGATCATGACCATGACCTGCCCCCACCACTCCATCTCCACGGCCCGGATCACTGTCGTCCCCTCAATCGCGACAGCGCTCGCAGCGGCATCGGGTTCTGAGCGGGCCAAGAATGACGCGAGCCGGTGACCGAGGTCACCGGCTCGCGTGTCCGTCCCTTGCGGGAACGTGGTTCAGGGGCAGAAGATCGCGCTCAAACCGTCGGAGAGGTTGAAGCCCGTGCCGCCGCCGACGGGGTCGCGGTACCAGTACTGGAACTTCCAGGTGTCACCCGCAGAGATCGCACCCGGGCCGCAGCAGGCTGGGGCCTGGGTGAAGTCAACCAGGCGCGAGGTGTCGCCGAAGGCGTCGGCGTTCTGGGGTGGGTTCAGGCGGAACGTGGTCCCGCCGACACACCGAAAACCCTCTCCGAAGGGAATCTGGACCTCGTTCGGCCCGTAGTAGAAGAGACCGGGCTGGCCAGGCGCTGCACCGATGAGTTCTAGCGTGAAAGTGTTGCCACTGACGCTCGTGTCTCCCGAGCTCGAGAGCATCGCTCCGCTGCCCGATGAATTGGGGGCGGCGACGCAGTAGTTGGTCGTTCCGCAGCCACCACAATCGACGTCCTCGATCGCGATGTCGTCCACCGCCGCCTCGACGATGGAACCGGCCCCCTCATCCGAAGCAATGAAGCGCAGCTGCACGAGGGACGTCGGGGCGACGATGTCCGCAACGTTGAACGAGTACTGGAACCAGCCCCCGTTGGATTCGTTGCCGCCCGGCCCAACGACCTCTACGCTCTGCCAGGTCGAACCCCCGTTGTTGGAGATGTCGACCTCCATGATGTCGTTGTTGGCCGAGCCACCGGCGGAGTTGTGGAACCAGCGCCAGTAACTGATGACCGGCGCGGAGGCGCCGCTCAGATCGTAGATCGGGGAGAGCAGGGTGGTCTGGCCGCCGTCGACGTCGTTCTCGCCATTCGACCCCCCGTTGGAGCCCTGCCCGGTGACCCAGGCCATCGAGCCCGGGGCCGGGGTGTGATCGTCTTCGGGCTGCGCGTCCGTGCCGATGGGGTCCACGCGCGTCCAGATCCCGGTCGTGGCGTCGTCGCCTGCAGCACCGACGGTCCAGCCCTGATCGACCTCGACATCGTCTTCGGCCACGGTACTCGCGCCGTAGGCGGCGACACCGCTATAGGCGGACATGGGCGCGTCGGGGGGATCGGAGAAGGTGATGCCGGCCGTGGAGTCAGCGCTCACGTAGTAGTCGAACGCGCTCCCGCAGGCCATGGCGGGGAACGGAGCCTCGAAGAGCCCGTTGCCCAGGCCCTGCATCGGAAGGGTCACATACCCACTCCCCGCATCAAGGTGCAGGAACGCCGTGCCGGGATCGAAGACACCCGGCTGCGATTCGTTCACGCTCACGAGGACGGTCTCACCGCCCGGATCAAAGTAATCGGGCAGGCCGTTGGGGTAGGAGAACGACAGGGTCTCGTTGTTGACCAGCCAGACGAACAGGCCCCCGCTCGTGTCGCTTCCGATCACCACGCCGCTGTCGAAGAACGGGAAGCAGCTCCACAGCCCGCTGAAGTTGGCGCTGTCGTTCTGAGGGTAGGTGTCGTAGAAGGCGACCTCGGTCGGGCTCAGCGGGTTGGTGGCATCGAACACCCGGATTCCGCTGGTGTAGTTGGCCTCGAAGATGAGGTTCCCCTTCTGGTAGAGGTTGTGGGTGATGGAAGGCAACCCGTTACTGAACGAAGACGCCACGAAGGGAGCGTTCAGATCGCTCACATCGATGACATAGGTCGTCGACGGGAAGCTCCCGTCTTCGTCCAACTCGTCTGCCAGATAGAAGTACTGCTTGTCGGGCGAGAGCCAGCCCTCATGCGAGTACTCGTTGTTCGGATAGGGGATGTCGGACATCTCGAAGATGTTGGACTTGTCGGTGACATCCAGGATGGTCAGGCTGACGGAGCCGCCCGTACAGCAGAAGGCGATCTCGCGCCCCGCGTAGGGCCCTGTCGTGTACGACACGATCTGGGCATCGTGCACGTAGCGAGTGTTCCAGTTCGCGACCCACTGCGGATTGACCGGGTTGGCGAGGCTGTAGATGCGAAGCCCGTTGCTGCTACCACCACAGCGGTAAAGAAAACCACTGTCGGTGTTCAGCGCGATGTTGTGCGTGGCCGTGGTGCCGTTCTGATTCGTCGTGTTGACCAGCGTCACCTGACCATTGTCGATGTTCCCGAGATCAATGACCTGGATTCCATCGCCCTGCTCGTTCACCGAGTAGGCATAGGTCTGATACACCTTGCAGTCGCGCCAGGTCGAGCTCGCACCGGGGATGTTGGCCAACACCGTCGGGTTCGTCGGGTTCGAGATGTCGATGAACGAGGTGCCGTCTCCGGTACACATGATCGCGTACTCGCCCCCCGAGGGAGACGTGTAACCCCAGCAGTCGTTTCCGTAGTTGGTACCGAAGTTCCCGAGCGGCAGCTGGGCGAGCAGAACCATCCCAGTGCCCAGGAACCCGCCTCCACCCATCTGGATGTTCCCGGTGTTCGCGCCCGGCGTGCTCACCAAGGCGTTGCGATAGCCCGGACCCGGTCGCGGGTTGGGCGGCACGTTGCCCTTGGGGTCATCGTCATGGGCGAAGGAAACGGCGGGCACAAGCGCGGTGAGCGCGGCAACGAAGAGCAGCCGATGGCCAGAGTTCATGACCTGATTCCTGCGAATGAAGTGGTGGGGATATATGAGACCGAGGACGGCGAGGGCCACACGCCGACGTGATTCAGCATACAGGAGGGCGGCCGCTCCATAGGGAGAATGTGGCCCACGAGCCCCTCCGAACAACCTGATTCTTACGCGAACCCTGCACAAAGGGGGTTCCTGCGGCACCGGCGCCGTCTACTTGACGACGGCTCGCGAAGAAGCGGCCTCGTGGAAGGGCAGCAGCGTGCCCCCCTCGAGGCCGAATCGCTCGGCGATGGCGCGCAGGTGGTGGTCGACGCCGACCTCGGCGCCCGGCCGAAATCCAGGGACGGTGATGATCTGCGCGAGCACACCACCCAGGCCGCGGTGGATCGTGCCCCGCGGCAGATAGACGAGATCGCCAGTGGACAGCGGGGTGCTCCTCAAGAGCCCCGCCACCTGCGCACTCGAAACCGAGGAGGGGTCCTCGATGCGCGCGACCTGATCGCTCGTGAGGAGGCGTGCGCTCTGCTGCACCATCTGGACGAGGTAGAATTCGTCAAAGCCGCCGTCGACGGGATGATAGTGGGTGAAGGAATCGCTGATGCGAACGCGGTGAGCGTTGAGGGCACGGTAGACGTAGGGCCCGACCTCCCGCTTCCAGGTCAGGAGGATGCGCCGGTAGGCACCCGTCTCCTCGGCACAACCTCCGGGTTGATCGGTAATCCGTGAGTCCCAGTCGGGTCGCACGAAACCGGGAAGATCGGCGGGCGGATCGAGAGGGACGTGGAAGACCAGCGCGGCGATCCCGCCCGCCACGTGCAACTCCTCGCCCGCCCGAACGAAGACCACGTCGCCGACGGCGAGCCCGGAAGTGGTGCTCGCTCCGTCGCCCGCCTCGCTGAGCGTCCCCTCTCCCTCGCCGCGCTGGACGAACGCCACGCGCGCGGTCGCCGAAGGTTCGAGGCGTTCGAGCGGATCGATCAGTTCGAGGTCGTAGCCCCTGTTGCGCTCGACGAAAGCCGCGCGCAGGGCGGCCATGCCCTCCGCGTCGCCGCCGGTCGTCCCCAGGTGCGCCACGCGCGCGGAGGGAGCAAGGCCCGCCTGAATTTCGAAGCCAGGGGCAAGCGGCTCATCGCTTCCAGTACTGCTGCAGGCGGCCATGACGATCGAGACGGTCGCGAGGAATGAACGGATGTTGCGTCGAGAGAGCGCGCTCATGGGGCGGACTAGCCTTCCGCGGCAGATGGTACCGTAAGCCGCCCGACCACTGCGCCTCGTCTCGGAGCTCGACCTGATGCCTTCTCTCTGCGCCACCCTCAACCTGCTGCTTGCCGCGCTCCCGATCCACGCCCTCGCCCCGTACGCAGTTGCAGGAGACGTGACCGCAACCCTCGAGGAGGGGGCGCTCGTCGTACGCGAAGGGGAGGACCTCTTTTGCCGCTACCACCACGACGACTCGTTCACTCCTTTCCTCTACCCCCTGCTCGGACCCAGCGGAGTCGCGGTCACGCGTGGGTTCCCAATGGAGGAGCTCCCCGGCGAGAGCCGCGATCATCCCCACCACCGCTCCGTGTGGTTCGCCCATGGCGCCGTCAACGGACACGACTTCTGGCACCCCGCGAAGACGACCATCCGCCACGCTGGTTTTGACATGGTCGGCCACGACGGGCGAGGCGCCGCACTGGTCGTCAGCCGCAACGAGTGGCGCACCCTGGACGGCGACCTGATCTGTGTAGAGCGCCGCACCATGCGCTTCGCCGCAACCGAACAGGGGCGCACGATCGATTTTGACATCGTGCTCGGTTCCGCGGATCACGACCTGCTGTTCGGCGACACGAAGGAAGGCACCTTCGCCGTGCGCCTCGCGCCCAGCCTGCGCATCGAGGGTGGCGTCGCCGCGGGGAACAGCATCAACAGCGCCGGCCATACGGACGGCGACTGCTGGGGCAAGCGGGCTGTGTGGGTCGCCTACCGGGGTGAGGTGGCCGAACACGCAAGCACGGTCGCGATCTTCGATCACCCCGACAATGTCAACCACCCGACCTGGTGGCACGCGCGCAAGTACGGCCTGTTCGCCGCCAACCCTTTCGGCGCCCACGACTTCGAGGGACAGCCGGCGGGAACGGGCCAGCGCAGGGTCGCACGTGGTGAGACGATCGCCTTCCGCTACCGCATCCTCGTCGCCGATGGGGAGGCCGCGCCCGCCGCTCTGACCCAGGCCTTCGAGCGCTACGTCAATGATCCGCCGGTGCCTCGGTCGCCGCTCGCGGAGGTCGGCGAGGTCGAGCTCGTGCGCGATGGTTTCCAGTTCACGGAGGGCCCGGCCTGGGTCCCTCGCAGGACATCACTGCTGTTCTCCGACATCCCCGCCAACCGGATCTACGAGCTCGACTCCGCCGGTGAAGTCCAGGTCTTTCGCGAGCCCAGCCACCTCTCGAACGGCCTCCTCGTCGACGAGTTCGGCACGCTCTGGGCCTGCGAGCACGGGGGGCGACGAATCTCACGCAGCACTTTAGACGCGAGCGAGCCCAAGACCGTTGCCTTCGAGTTCGATGGCAAGCGCCTGAACTCCCCCAACGACCTCGCGCTGCGCGATGACGGAAACCTCTACTTCACGGATCCGCCCTATGGCTTGCAGGGCAAGCCTTCCGATCTGGGCACCAACCACGTCTTTCGCCGGAGCCCCTCCGGCGAGCTGCATGTCGTCTGGGCGGGTGACGAGAAGACCCGGCCCAACGGAATCCGCCTCTCTCCGCGCCAGGACCACCTGTACGTCGCCTTCACGCGCGAGGGCGTCGTGCGGCGTTTCGCCGTCGCCCTCGACGGGGCGACCGACCAGGGGGAAGTGTTCGTCGAGACCTCTCCGGGACCCGACGGCATGGCGGTGGACCGCGACGGCAATCTCTACGTGACCGCCAAGGCGGGCGTCGAGGTCTTCTCCCCCGGCGGGCATCGCTGGGGCGTGATCGAGGTGCCGCAGAAACCCGCCAACTGCGCCTTCGGCGGCAGCGACGCGCGCACCCTGTTCATCACCGCACGCACGGGCCTCTACCGCGTGCGCCTGACAGTCCCGGGCCGCTTCCACTAGCTCGCGCCCGTTATTCGACTTGGTTCAGGCGTGGTCCCCGGAGAGGGTTCCGCCACGCCGTGCTGGTCACCGGTACTTCAGGTGGAAGCAGACCAGCCCGCCCAATGTGACAGGGATGGAAGCCAGGGTTCCGATGAAGCCAAGGAACGGGGTCGCCACCGTGATCGTGACCAGGGCGGCCCCGAGGATGCACAGAAACGAGGAAGTGATTGGAGCGCGGCGCAGGGTGAAGGCTGAGACGCAGAACGTCAGGAGCCAGGCAATGAAGCCGGAGAAGCCGGAGAACCAGATGACGATGGGATTCGCGAAGGGGAATTGACCGTAGGCCCCGTCCGTCTCGGGGAGACACCAAAAGTGCATGCAGACACTCCAGAACACGGCAACCCCGGAGCCGACCAGGGAAGCCATGGCCAGGGCGAGCAGGCTGTTCTTGCTCCCGTCGAGCGTGGCGGTGGATCCCGTGGCGCGCGAGTATGGCAAGCGGAGAATCCGTCCGCCAAGGCCTGGACGCGCTAGCCGTCGAACGGGCGCGAGCCAGCGGCAGGCGGGCGGGAATTTGGCGCCCAGATCCGAACGCGCGCCACGCGCCCGGTGTCATCGAAGGAACCGAACCCCACGCGACCCCAGCCGAGGGTCGAGTCGGAGGCGACGATCGTGGGACGCTCCATGTCGTCGAAGAAGACGCTGATCGAGCCCTTGGACGCGCTCCTCTCCAGGCGCACGCGATGCCACACGCCCTCGCCCCATTCGACCCCCGCCTCCATCACTCCTGCCAGATTGCGACGGGGCGCGTCGTGCACGAGGAAGGTGTTGTGAGCGTGCTCGTCCGGTGCGGGAGCCAGGTGGCAGTAGTAGTAGCTGGTGGGCGAGACGAAGCCGAAGAACAGGCACAGGTCCCGGTGCCCGTACTGGCGACCGGTTTGCAAGAGGTCGGCCTCGAGCACGAAGTCGCTCACGAGCAACTCATCGATCAGGGCGATGTGACGCGGAGAGCGGTGCTGGGGCGCGTACTTTCCGCCCCCTACCAGCTCCAGCGACGGTACATCCCCCTCGTCGCTCCAGCGCCAATCGGCGCGGTCACTGAGAGCAAGGCCATCCAGGGATTCCGGTTCGCTGAAGTCCTCGGAGTAGACCAGCGAGTAGCCCTCAGGCACCCGCGACTCGCCGACCTCGGTCCCCGCGCAAGCCACGGCGCACAGCGCGGCGAGGATGGCGCGGGAGAGCGGCGCCCAATGCGGACGCCTCATACTTGTGCGGGCACCTCGAAGGACTCGCTGTAGTCCCGGAAAAGGCGGTTCGCCTCCGGATGGCTCGTGCACTCCTCCGTGGCCGGGTCGTATTCCAGGTGCGCTCCGAGAGTGACGCGCTCCTCCGAGACATCGATAGCGTTGTTCGACAGGTGATCGCGCAGCCGATCAAAACTGTCAGCCGCGTGTTCGTCGCCCTCCACCCGCTCGCGGGCCTCCCCTGGCGAAACCGCTGCCCCCAGAAGATTCGACGCGTTGCCCATGTGACAGAGCGCGCTGGAGAGGTGCCCCTCCTCGATGTCCGCGTTCAGATCTTCCTGCTTGCGGCTCCGTACGGCGTCGATGAAGTTCGCGAAGTGATTCGAGGATCCGCTCCACTCCTTGACGGTGTTCCCGTCGTTGTCGATGGCCTTGGCCGAACTGTAGTTCGGGACCAACAGCCGTCCGCCTTCGCACTGGATCACGGCGCCGATCCGCGCGCCCTTGAAGGTGTCCATGCTGCCGCCCCAGTTCTTCTCCTGAGCTGCCTGATCTCTAGGTAGGCCACGCACCTCAAAGATGAGCGGGGCCTTCTCGTACTGATGGAAGACCATCTCCGTGTTCGGCGTGTCGCCGTCGTCGTCGTACCCGAATCTCCCTCCGATGCTCAAGACGCGCGGAGCGATGGTGGACTCGCCCATGACCCAGCGGCACATGTCCATCTGGTGGATGCCCTGGTTGCCCACGTCGCCGTTGCCGTAGTCGAAGACCCAGTGCCAGTCATAGTGCAGGCTCCGGCGCATCAGCGGCCGCTCGGGGCGCGGGCCGCTCCACAGACCGTAGTCCACGTTAGACGGCGGGTCCTGCGGACCGTCCACCTTCCCGATGCTCTTGCGCGGCTTGTAGCAGAGGCCGTGGCCCACGACGACCTTCCCGAGGTTGCCTTCCTGGATCCACTTCGCCGCAGCTCCGATTGCCTGACTGGAGCGACTCTGGGTGCCGGTCTGCACGATGCGGCCATACTCACGGGCGGCGCGCACCATCTGCCGGCCCTCCCACACATTGTGCGAGACGGGCTTCTCCACGTAGACGTCCTTGCCCGCCTGGCAAGCCCAGATCGTGATCAGCGCGTGCCAGTGGTTCGGGGTCGCGGTCGCGATCACGTCGATGTCGTCGCGCTCCAGCACGCGCCGCAGGTCGGTGTAGGTGTCGACCTTCTCGTCCCTATCCGTGAACTGCTTGGCTCCCTTCGCCAGCACATCGGAGTCCACATCGCAGAGCGCCACGACTCGGACATTCTCGAGCCGGTGCAGGCCGTTGATGTGTGATCCGCCCCGGCTGCGGAACCCGATCACCGCGCAACGGATCTCCTCGTTTGGACTGCGGTGGCGGACCTTCGGAGCGCCGAAGGTCGGCAAGCTCAAGGCAAAGACACTCGCGGTCGAACCCTGAACGAACTGCCGGCGACTGAGGGGAGACATCTGAACCTCCTTGGACGTGAGAAAGCGGGGTGGCGAGGGCCAGCGTCAATGTACGGGCAGGGCGCCCAAGCTGCCAGGGGAGCGTGCGGCGGCGTGCGCTGCTCAAGGGCAGAAGGTCGCACTCAACCCGTCGGAGAGGTTGAATCCCGATGCACCACCCGCCGGGTCCCGAAACCAGAGTTGGAAGTACCAAGTGGAGCCCGGAGCGATGGCACCCGCGCCCGACCCCGCCGGCGGCTGGGTGAAGTCCACCGGACGCGACAGGTCCCCCGCCCAATCGACGGTCTGCGGGGGCCCGAGGCGGAAAATACCCGCGCCACCGCTCGAGACACACCGCAAGCCCTCCCCGAAGGGGATCTGTGTCTGGCCGGCACCGTAGTAGAAGAGCCCGTACTGGCCGGGAACGGCGCCGAC
>DASCMO010000070.1:0-3475 GCA_036010965.1 Planctomycetota bacterium
CCGACGCGGCGAACCTCTTGTGCCTGTTCACGACCGAGGCGAACCACATGGGAGCCCACGGCATCAACGCCCGGATCCCGGGAGGCGAGGACGGCTTGCTCGGCTTCTGCGACGGTCTGACGGGCGACGTCCTGAACCCCTTCACTGAGAACGTCGATGCCGTGCGCGCCATGGGCGGGTACTCGATCGCCAACCATCCAGCGGCAGGGATGTTCGGCTGGAACAGCGTCGAGGCCCTGGTCGGCATGGAGCAGGCAGGGTTGCACGGCCTCGAGATCTGGAACGGGGGCGCCTCTCCCGGCCAGGGCGGCAGCGTGGGGTACTGGGTCGATCGACTGCTCGAAGGGCACCTGCTCTACGCCTACGCAGGCAGCGACACGCACGACGAGGCCCACTCCTTCGGTGCCAACCACGCGCTGCTCGTCGGCGTGGACTTCACGCCCGAGAACCTCCAGTCGGCCCTGATGGCGGGCCGCCTCTACCTGTCGGACGGCCACGCCGCCACGATCGAGGTGGACGTCGGCGGCCAGACCCTGCCCATGGGCACGATCCAGACCCTGCCCAGCGGAGTGCCGCCCGCCCCGCTGGTGATTCGCGTCGCCTACAACTTCGGTTCGGGTTCGAGCGTGATCACGCTCTTCAAGGGCCGCGTCGGCGACGGCGCTGAGACGGTGCTGTGCCAGAGCGGGCCGCTCACCGGCAGCGGCTTCTTCGAGTGCAATGACACCCTCGAGACCGCGGTCAGCTCCTGGTACCGCGCCTACAGCGCGGGGTCGGGCAGCATCGTGCAGACCAACCCGGTCTTTTTCCGCCTCGGCGACGAGGACCCGCAGAGCTACTGCACCGCCAAGCCCAACTCCCTCGGCTGCGTGCCGATGATCGCACACCAGGGAGAGCCGAGCGCGACGGCCCCGACGCCCTTCGATGTGACGGCGAGCCAGGTCCTCAACCAGCAGTTCGGCCTGTTCTTCTACGGCTTCGCGCCGGCCTTGACGCCCTTCCAGGACGGTACCCTGTGCGTGGCCCCTCCGATCGAGCGCACGGCCATCCAGCACTCGGGAGGCAACGGCGCGCCAGCTGATTGCTCTGGCACCTACGGGGTGGACTTCAACGCCTGGATCCAGGGGGGCAGCGACCCGGCCCTGACGGCCGGAGCGACCGTCTACGGCCAGTATTGGAGCCGCGATCCCCAGAGCGCGAGCACGACCGGGTTGAGCGACGCGATCCAGTTCACGATCCTGCCCTGACACCCCGCGATGGGCCCTGAGGGGACCTTCCGCGTGGATAGCGACGGGTCCGGTGGCAGGCAGGGCGATCCTGAGGCAAACTTGGATTGTTCCTGTCGCCGGGAACGGGACCGGGGCCCAACCGCGCGCTGGCTTTTCCGCCCGATCCCCTATCCAACCTCCCTACCGGAGAAGATCCCCATGAGACCCTTCCTTCTCGCAGCAGCCGCAGCACCGGCCCTCCTGTGCGCTCCCAACGCCTGGTCCCAGCAGTCCGACGTCGACCTCCAGTTCGACGAACCGGCGTGCGCATGGACGTGGACCGTCCAAGCCCTGGGCATGACCGCGGTCCCCGCGACGACCGACGCCTTCAACCTCTTCGGTTCGATGGTGACCTCCTTGGGCACCAACGCCAGTGGAGAGGTCAGCGAGGGCCAGTTCTCCTCGGCCGACTTCAGCTTCTCCCCGGACATTGAGGGCTCATTCCCCGCTCTGGGCATATCGTTCCACATGCACTCGGTGAACCTCGGCTACGAGTCCTTGCCCTTGGACTTTGGCGATCCCGCGACCTCTGATGGCTCGTTCCAGGGAGACGCCTGGATGGTCTGCAACACCGGCATCGTGACCGTCACGATTCCCGGGGGCACGCAATTTGACATCGACATGGGGGGCCTCAGCTCGAATCCCCAGGTCATTACGGGCCAGTTCACCATCGGCAGCAACGGACTGATCCACCTGGACTCGCCCCAGTCCCACCAGTTCATCGTCACCGAACCCAACACCGGCATCGACTTTGAATTCACGGTGACGGGCATCCTCGTCGCCGACGAGTTCATCACCCTGAGCTCGTACTGCTTCGGCGACGGATCGGGCACCATGTGCCCCTGCGGCAACGGCGCGAGCGCCGGTGAGGGCTGCGCCAACGGAACGGGCTCCGGAGCCATCCTGAGCGCCAGCGGAACCACCAGTGTCAGCGCCGGGGACCTGGTCCTCTCCGGCAGCCAGCTGATCGCCAGCCAGCCCGGGCTCTACTTCCAGGGGGACAATGCCGTCAACGGGGGCAGCGGCGTCCCCTTTGGCGACGGCCTGCGCTGCGCGGGCGGCAATGTCGTGCGCCTGCAGGTCAAAGTCGCGGACGCCAGCGGCGCGTCCTCAACGACGATCGACATCGGCTCCGCCGGCGGCGTCTTCAGCGGGGAGACCAAGCGCTATCAACTCTGGTACCGCGACCCCCAGACCAGCATGTGCGGGACGACTTTCAACTTGACCAGCGGTATCGAGGCCTTCTGGACTCCCTGAGACATCACTCCACCTAACTGACTCGGCGCGAGTGCGGTCTTCACGGCCGCATTCGCGCTGATTGCATTCCGCGACCATCCACCGCCGATCGACGCGCCCTGGGCGGTCAACCGTACCTGTGCACGGCCGGTCAGTCGGGCGAGTAGACGTTCGTCGCCTCGGAGAACTCCTGCCGAGCAGCTTCCTGGACCCGGGCCAGCACCTCAGCGTCGGCGGTGTCGGCGAAGACGTAGAACTTCCAGAGATTCTGATAGGAGCGCTCGAGGTCCGCGAGGCGCGGGACGTGCTCGGCGAAATGAGACAGGGGTTCGACGCCCTCCACGCCTGGCCAGCGCACGTGGGTGCGGGCCTCCTTGAGCTGCATGCGGCGGGCGGGGCAGTAGGCGATGATGCGCACCTCCCGGCCCGAGGCGAAGCGCACGAGATCAGCGATTTGCGCCTCGGCCTCAGCACGATGTTCTGCCCCGCCACGGGCAAAGTAGCGCTCCACGAGACTCGCCTGGACGCCCTCGTTCTCGTAGCGGGGGAACACGCAGGCACGCTTGAACAGTCGTCGAGCGCAGAAGTCTTCCAGCAAGCGCCGCAACTCGCGCGCGTCGGGACCACCGGCACGCAGCAGCAGATCGATCACCGAGGCGTCGGTCTGGTCGTAGAAGTCCTCCTCGCACACGCCTCCCCCGGAGAGAGCGATCTCGACCGCGCGCGCCACCATGGCGCCCGAGGCGACCTTGGCGTGGTGGTAGTAGACGCGCTCGGAAAAGTAGTAGCGCGCCTCGAGCATGCGTACGATCTCGCTCAGGATGTCCTCGCGCAAGAGGTCGTGCTTGGTGAGGTCGATGAAGAGGTTGCCGCTCGCGCGGTGCACCTTGAAGTAGCTGGTCACGCGCGGGTCGACCTCGAGCCGCAGTCCCGTGAAGTAGGCGTCCCGCGCCAGGTAGTCGAGGATGTCC
>DASCMO010000071.1:0-2105 GCA_036010965.1 Planctomycetota bacterium
GGTGCCGATGCAGAGCGATCTGGCGACATCGGGGCCCTTCCAGCTCATCGGCGACTACCTCGGCATATCGGTCGCCCATGGGCGCGCGCACCCGGGCTGTCCGAGGAGCCGTGCTGCGGGCGTCTACGGCAGGAGCAGCTCCCCCGACGTGATCTCGATCGGGGGGCACTTGTTCGTCTGGAGCCAGAGCCGGTGGAGCGTATCCCCCCAGTGGTCGGTGACGTTGCCGTCGCGCAGGGCCTCGATGTAGTGGCGCGTGACGGTCTGGTAGTGGAGCGTCGCCTCGGCGCGCGCGGCCCCGTCGGGCAGGTTGAAGATGGCGTCGTCCCAGTACTGCCCGTCGGCGTAGTCCGCACCGATGACTGGAGCGCCACCGAGGGCGAAGCGCGCGTTGTCGAAGCCGCGCGGCGGGATGCGGTTGTCCTTCTCGATTGTGTCGGCCAGCGCCATGTGCGTCGTGACGCCTTCCGGTAGCCCGGTCGCCTCGGCCGCGGCGGCGGAGAGCCCCACCTTCATCTCGTACACCACCGTCGAGTCCTCGTCGAGGTGAGCCGAGTCGTAGTCATAGTGACCGTACTCGACCAGCAGCCGGTCCGCGGCGTTGTAGACCTTCACGTTCAGGAAGATGCGCCGGCCTTCGATGTGGCCGGTGGGGATCTTGTGCCCGGCCTGATTCGTCACGCGTACGGCGAGCTGGTCCCCCGCTGTGCGCAGGTCGAGGGTGGCGGCGCGCTCGACCATTTCGATCGCCTTGCGTCGCCCTGTCTCGAGCGCGCCCTGGTCCACAAGAGGATCGTTCGCGTAGTAGAGGCCGATGATCTCGAGCACCCAGGCCGAGGCTCCCGCGAAGTCGTGGCGGGCGAGATCGCGCCGCGTCGGACCGATCCAGCAGCCGTCGCCGACCGTCTTCGGCATGTGGCAGTCCTGGCAGGTGGACATCACCGGGTCGCCGACTCCGCCGAACAGGCCGCCCATGTCGACGCCCTTGCTCTCGAACTCGGAAAGTTTCCACTCGGTGTACGTGCGCTCGAGCGGGAACTGCTCCCAGGCATCCTCGGAGGGCGGAGGCGCGTTCAACGCGTTGTAGGCGTAACTCCCATCATCCTGAAGCGAGATCGCCACGTTGCCGACGTCGTGGCAGGTCCCGCACATCTCGCCCTCCCGGTGGAAGGGCGATTGGAGCGTGCGGTGCTGGGTCGAGGCGTCGTCGTAGGGGCCGCGTCGCAGGCCGCTCGGGTCGAGCACGAACATCGCGTTGCCGTAGTGGGCAGGGACGGACTCGAGCGCGGCCAGGATGGGCAGATCCTCCTGCGGGCTGACGCCGGGGCGGTAGATCGGGTCCACCATCGTGTGGCACAGGTGGCAGGTGACGCCGTCGCGGTCCAGATCGTCGATCGTGCTCCCGTCCGGTTGCAGTGCGTGACCGGTCGTGAAGCTCATCGGGACGTGGCAGCGCAGGCAGTAGTAGCCGACGCCCTCGACGTCCTGATTGGCTGTGGCCATCTGGGCCCAGAACAGCGGGTCGCGCCCGGCGTTGGCCATCAGGCTGCCCTGCCAGGTGTTGTAGGGTGTGTTCGGGATGTCGTACCAGCCGTGACAACCCTCGCAGGCATCCGAGTGCTGGATCCTCCCCGGCGGCAGGGATCCCGCTTGCGTGCCCGATAGCGCGAAGTCGCGCAGGGTCGTATCGATCAGAGCGGCCAGGCCCAGGCCTCCCAGGAGCGCGATAGCGACCAGGCGCCAGAGGGTCGACTTGTTCATGCTGAGCATCCCTTCGGGGATACGCGCGGCTCCCCGGCGAGGGACGAAGAGCGGCGGGGGGGGGCGGGAGGTCGGCCAGGGGTCCTTCCCCGGAATAACCAGAGTTCCACGTCTGAATACCAGTATACGCCATCCGGGGACCCGCGGCTTTGCGGATAGGTACTCCAAAGGGCGTTTTCCGAAGGAAACCTGCGCCGCATGCGGCGCAGTGGGCGACTCCTGCTGAGCCGGGAGGCCGCCGTACGAGCAGGCGAGCGAACCGCTCTGCGCCTGAACCTTGAGCCCCTCGCCCACGCGCCGGAACCGGTGCCGCTGGGCGGCACGATCCAGGTTCACTCGGGGTG
>DASCMO010000072.1:0-59837 GCA_036010965.1 Planctomycetota bacterium
CGCCCTTCCCCCGGCGCCGGTCATCGAGGACGAGGCGAACCCTCACGGCGAGGCACCGGCGAGCGGTGGCTGGGGCCACGGCGGGTCCATCTTCACCAAGGTCATGAACGCCAAGCGCCGCGGTGCGCGGGCCGTGCTCGTGGCCCAGCACCCCGACGACACCGGCGCGGCGCTGCTGGCCTTCGACCCCAGTCGAGGTGCGAGGGCCGGGATCCCGGCCCTCTTCATCGACGCACGCCTGGCGCAGCGGCTGGTGCCCGACTATGTCGAGCGCGTGCAGGCCGCTGATCGCGCGGCCTGCTCGGCCTCGCCGCCCGCCGCCGACCCCGGCCTGCGCGTGGCGCTCGAGAGCGACGTGCGACGCGAGAGGGGGACGGCCCACAACGTGCTGGGCGTGCTGCGCGGGCGCGGTGGACCGACGGTGGTCGTGGGAGCGCACTTCGATCACCTCGGTCGCGGCGGGACCGGCTCCCTCGCTCGCGACGGCTTGGGCCAGATCCACAACGGCGCCGATGACAACGCCAGCGGCAGCGCCGTGGTCCTGGAGCTCGCGCGCACCCACACCCGTCGCTCGCGTCCGCCGGCCGGCGATGTGATCTTCGCCCTCTGGTCGGGAGAGGAGCTCGGCCTGCTGGGTAGCGACCACTGGTGCGCCCACCCGACCGTGCCCCTCGAGGAGGTGGCGGCCAACCTGAACCTTGACATGGTCGGGCGTGCCGGTGCTGGGGCCTTGACGATCCTGGGAGCTGGCACCTCGCCGTCCTTCGCGGACTGGATGGATGGGGCCGGAGCGGCGGCCGGCCTCGAGCTCGCGGTCTCCCTTTCGGGCCAGGGCATCGGCGGCAGCGATCACCAGAGTTTCCTGCGTCGCGCCATCCCGGCCCTGCACCTGTTCAGCGGGCTGCACCCCGACTACCACCGGCCGAGCGATGACACGTCCGGCTTCGAGGCCGAGGGAGCGGCGCGCGTCTGCGTCCTGGCCCTCGACCTGATCGACCGCATGCAGAGCGAGAGCGAGCTCGTTTACAGCGAGCCCCTGCGCGAGGCGGGGGAGGGCGACCAGCGTCGCTCGCGCAGCTTCCGGGTGCGCTTTGGCACCGTCCCCGACTACGCATGGGACGGGGCGGGCCTGCGCCTGGCCGGAACCTCCGCCGGCAGCCCGGCCGAGAAGGCCGGCATGCTCGCGGGGGACGTGCTGGTGGCTGTGGGGGACATGGAGATCGAGACGATGTACGACTTCGTCTACTTCCTTCAGGTCCACAAGCCCGGCGACGTCGTGCGCGCGGTGTTCGAGCGCGACGGCCGCGAGCAGAGCACCCTCGTTACCCTCGAATCGCGCGACGTCGAGTAGGGCCGCGCCGATCGCCGGCGAGGCTCAGTCGCGCCACTCGGCGATGAAGACGTTCGTGTCCCCCGCGGGGCCGTCGCCGCGGTTGCTGGAGAACGCCAGGTAGCGTCCGTCGCGGCTGAACATCGGGAAGCTGTCGAAGTTCTTGCCGGGGCCCCCGTCGAAGTGGGTGATGCGCTCCAGGCGGCGCCCCGTGACGTCGATCGCGAAGAGCTCGAAGTCGATACCGTTCTCGGGACCGTCGTGGTGGTTGGACGAGAAGATGATGCGCCGGTCGTCGGGGAAGAAGTACGGCGCCCAGTTGGCGCCGCCCAGGTCGGTCACCTGGAAGCGGCCGCTGCCGTCGGGGCGGATGATCGCGACCTCCATCGTGTGCGGGCGCACGAGGTCGTGGGCGAGCAGGTCGCGGTAGCGATCGTGCTCCGCTTGGAGGTTCTCCTCGTCGAAGGCGGTCGCGCGGAAGACCAGCCAGCGGCCGTCGTGGCTGAAGAAGGCGCCGCCGTCGTAGCCGAGCTCACGCGTGACCTGGCGCGGGTTCTGGCCCTCGATGTCGGTGATCCACAGCTCCACGTCGCCGGAGCGCGTAGAGGTGAAGACGATCTGATCACCGCGCGGGGAGACCGTGGCCTCGGCGTCGTAGCCTGGCCCGCCGATCAGCACGCGCTCTGTCCCCGAGGTCAGGTGCTGCTGGTAGATGTCGTACTCGGGATAGAGGGCCCAGGCGTAGCCCTTCGAGCGATCCGGCCTGGGCGGGCACTCCTCGTGGACTGCCTGGGTCGAGGCGTACAGGACGTGCTCGTCTCCGGGGAGGAAATAGGCGCAGGTCGTGGTACCGCGCCCGTTCGAGATCTGGCGCGATGTGCCCAGGGCGTCCATCACGAAGATGCGGTCGCAATCCACGCCGTCCCAGCGGCGTTGCATGGACAGCTGGCCGCCGCGGAAGCTGAAGTAGGCCTCGGCGTTCTCGCCTCCATCGGTGAGTTGCCAGAGGTGGGCGAAGTGCTCCTCCCCGGGCTGGATCAGGTGATCGGCGGGGCGCGCGCTCTCGAGCAGAAGGTCCACCGGACCGGTGGCCCGGCAGGAGGTGGCGCACAGGAAGAGCAGGCAAGACAGGACGAGAGTGGGGTTGGTGCGGTTCATCGGTGGGCGAGAGCCTAGCGCGGCGAGCGCCCGGGCCGCAATCCGCTAGCTCGACCTGTCGTCGCCGTCCGCGCCCGGAGGTACGGGATCGAAGCCGCCCTTGCCGAAGGGGTGGCAGCGCAGGAGGCGCCAGAGGGACAGGGCGACGCCGCGCCACAGGCCGTGGACTCCGATGGCCTCCTCGGCGTAGGCGCTGCAGGTCGGCCGGAAGCGGCAGATGGGCGGCGTGATGGGCGAGAGGAAGCGCCGGTAGAGGCGGATGGGCGCCACGGCAGCTCTGCGCAGGAGGTTCACGAACTCTCCGCGGCGGTCTTCTCGCCGTGGCGCCGCCAGGCCTTGGCCACCAGGGCCACGAGCTCCTTGCGCGTTCGCTCGAGGGTCGGCTCGAGGGCCTTCTCGGCCGGGATGAGCACCACGTCGATCCCCGGCGGCAGCGCGTTCAACTCGAGGCGGAAGGCCTCGCGAAAGATGCGCCGCACGCGGTTGCGGCGCACGGCGTGGCGCCAGATGGAGCGGCCCACCGAGAGGCCCAGGCGCGTGTGCTGCAGGCCGTTGGGGACGACCACCACCCGCAGGAGCGCCCCCCGCGCCCTGGACCCCTGGCGGTAGGCACGCGTGAAGTCGCGCGTGCTCTTGATGCGGTGGTGGGGTCGAAAACGCAGCTTCATCCGGGTTCCTCGCGAGGGATGGAGGGCGGCGCCGGGGCCCCCGCCCGGCGTGTAGGATACGCTGCGGACTTGGACGAGCGGAGGCGAACGCAGGGAGAGAGCGCGAACTGGATCGGCGGGGCATGGCGGCCCGCCGTGGCGGGGGACTCCTTTGCCGCGGGCGCGGGGGGGCGCGCGCGTGCTGGCGGCCGCGAGGGCTCATGGCCCCGCTCCACCGCCGAGGACCTGGCCCTGGCGCGGGCCGAGGCCGGAGCCGGGGCCAGCGTGTGGCGCGCCCTCGATCCCGGCAGGCGCCGGACGGTCCTGCAGGGCTCCCTGATCCGCCTGGCCCACGCCGGAGAGGAGCTGGGCCGGGATCTCGGCCTGGGGCCCGGTGACGGCGAGCCCGCCCTCTGCGACGGCCTGGAGCGCCTGGAGACGACCCTGGTCGAGGGCGCGAGCGCACCCGATGCCGCGGGCACCTTCACCCTCGTGCGTGCCGCGGCGGCTGTGGGCCTCGACGGGCTCTGCCGCACCGTCCTCGAGACCCTGGCCGGGGGCGGGGCCCTGCTACTCCTCTCCGATCCGGCCTGGCCCGCGGCGGCGCTTGCCGTGGCCCGCTCGCTCGACGAGGCCGGTCTCCCCCCGGGCGTCCTGTCCCTCCTGCACGACGATGGCCTGACGGTCCTGCGCGCGGCCCTGGGCCGCTCCGACCTGGGCCGGGTGCGCCTCTCCGGTCCACCCGAGTTGTGCGAGCGCGTGCGGCGGGCGGCGAGCGGTGCCCTGCAGCCCTTCGGTGCGGGGGTGATCGACCTCGCCGAGTCGCCCCTCGACCTGTGCTCGCCCGCCAACAGCACCGCCTTCGTCCTGGGGGACGAGGACCCGCGCGCGGCGGCCCTCGCCCTGGTCGAGCGTTCCATGGGGCCGGCGGCGTCTTTCTCCGGCCAACGCGACGGGCAGGTGGGTAGGGCCGTCGTGCACCAGCGCCTGTTCTCCGAACTGACCGTCGCCCTGCTGGAGGCCGTCGACGCCCTCGGCCCGCCGGCGGCCCTGCTCGACCCCGGTCTCGCCCACGAGCGCCAGGAGCGCCTGCGCCTCGGTATGGACGAGGGCGCCACCCTCCTACGCGGCTCTCCGGGGTCCGCGGCGGGGTCGCGTGGGGTCAGCGGGGAGGGTATCCTTTCCCCTTGCGTCTTCACGAATGTGGAGCCCGGCATGCGCCTGGCGGCAGCACGGAGGCCGATACCCATGCTGTGCCTCCTGCGGGCCCACGACGACGCAGCGGCGCGTGCCCTGGCCCTCGACCTCGACCACTCCGCGCCCTCCGCGAGCGCGAGCGACCCGACCCTTCGCCCATGACCGAACCCCAGCGCGTACACGAGATCCTGGCCCGCCACCAGCTCGCCGACGGCTTCCCGATGGTCATGGACCTGGCGCGCTCCCACGGCTCGTACCTGCACGACGCGCGTTCGGGAGAGGAGTTCCTCGACTTCTTCACCTGCTTCGCGAGCTGGCCTATCGGCTACTCCCACCCGAGCCTGGCCGAGCCGGCCTTCGTCGAGGAGCTGACCCTGGCGGCCTCCAACAACCCGGCCAACTCCGACCTCTACACGACCCAGATGGCGGACTTCGTCGAGGCCTTCGCGACGCGCGTCACGCCTCCTGAGTACCCGCACCACTTCTGGGTCGCCGGCGGCGCACTGGCGGTCGAGAACGCCCTCAAGGCTGCCTTCGACTGGAAGGCCCACAAGCTCGGCGTGGAGGCGGTCGAGGACGGGAACGCCCTGGTGGTGATGCACTTCCACGAGGCGTTCCACGGTCGCAGCGGCTACACCCTGAGCCTCACGAACACCGACCGTACCAAGATCGAGCTGTACCCCAAGTTCGACTGGCCGCGCATCTTCAACCCCAAGGTGGAGTTCGATCTCTCCGGCGCGGTCATCGGCGACCCCGCTGCTGACGAGGCGTGCGCCGTGGCGGAGATGGAGGCGGCCTTCGAGCGCTACGCCGGTCGCGTCGCGGCCATCATCATCGAGCCCATGCAGGGCGAGGGCGGAGACCATCACTTTCGCAGCGAGTTCCTGGCCACCTTGCGGCGGCTGGCTGACACCCACGAGGCCTTGCTGATCTTCGACGAGGTCCAGACGGGCTTCTTTGGCAGTGGCGAGCCCTGGCTATGGCAGACCAAGGGCGTGGCTCCGGACCTGGTGGCCTTCGGCAAGAAGAGTCAGGTCTGCGGTTTCTATTCCAACGGTCGCATCGACGAGGTGGAGCAGAACGTCTTCCGCCGCTCAGGCCGCATCAACTCCACCTGGGGCTCGAACCTGGTGGACATGGTGCGCTGCCGTCGCTTCATCGAGATCATCGAGCAGGAGCGTCTGGGCGAGAACGTGGCCCAGCGCGGCGCGGAATTTGTCGAGGGTCTGCGCGAGCTGGCCGGGGACCGCGACCAGATCTCCAACGTGCGTGGCGTCGGCTCCCTGGTGGCCTTCACCCTCGACAGCGCGGGCCTGCGCGAGCAGGTCCTGGGGGACATGCGCGAGCGGCGCCTGCTGGCTCTCCCGAGCGGTGAGCGCGCCATCCGCTTCCGCATGCCCCTGGTGGTGGGTGAGGACGAGGTGCGCCTGGCCCTCGAGCGCATCGCGGCCTGCGTGCCCTCGGGCATTGGCGCCTGACTGCCTCGCTCGACTGCGCCCTGCCTCGAACCCGGGCCCGGCGCCTGCGCGCCGCGGTCGGTCAGCGAGGGTCGCGCTGGAGGGGGCCCTACTGGGCACGCAGGCGCAGCTGACCGCAGGCGGCGTCGCTCAGCGCGCCGCGCGAGTGGCGCACAGTGGCGACCAGGCCGGCGTCGGTGAGCTGGGACCGGAAGGCCTCGACGGCGACGGGGGAGGGCCGGCGGAAGCCGGAGGCCTCGACGACGTTGAAGGGGATCAGGTTGATCGAGCAGCGCCGGGACACCAGGCGCGCGGCGAGGGCTGCGGCGTGCTCGCTCGTGTCGGTCACGCCGCCGAGCAGCACGACCTCGTAGGTCACCTCGCGGCCCGTGCGCTCGAACCAGTCGTCCCCGGCCAGGAGGACCTCCTCCACCGGCGTCCCGCGCATGGCGGGCACGAGCTCGTCGCGCTGCTCGTCGAAGGGCGTGTGGAGGGAGATCGCGAGCTGGAAGGGCGGGCGTTTCGGCGCCAGGCGCCGCAGGCGCTCGGGGAAGCCGACGGTCGAGACCGTCACGCTGCGCCCGCCCAGGCCGAAGGGGCCGCGTACGCGCTCGAGGGCCGCGAGCAAGGCGTCGATGTTGAGGAAGGGCTCGCCGATACCCATCACGACCGCGCGCGAGATGCGCCCGACGGCGCGGCCGCGAACGAACTGCTCGGTGATCTCGTGCGCCGAGAGGTTGCGCTGTAGGCCGTCTCGGCCCGAGGCGCAGAAGGGGCAGGCTACCGGACAGCCGACCTGGGTCGAGACGCACAGGGTCGCTCCGCGCCGCGAGCGCGCTGAGCGCGGCGGGATGTGGACGGTCTCGATGCTCGCGGCGACCCCGCGCTCGTCGGGAAAGGCCAGCAGCAGGCGCGTGGTGCCATCGGCACTCTGCACTGCGTCGCGCTGCTCGGAGGCCAGGATCGGGAGCTTGGCAGTCAGGCGCTCCCTCAGGCGTCCGGGCAGGGACGTCATGGCGGTGTAGTCGAGGGTGCCGGCCGTGAGCACCTGATCGGTGATCACCCGGGCGTGGAACGCTTGCCCGCCGGCGGCCACGACCCACCGCTCGAGTTCCTCGTCGGAGAGGGCCAGGAGGCTCG
Organism: Planctomycetota bacterium; assembly: GCA_036010965.1. Taxonomy (GTDB): domain Bacteria; phylum Planctomycetota; class UBA1135; order UBA1135. The sequence goes on from DASCMO010000072.1 coordinate 6,930, forward strand.
CCACGGCCCCTCAGCTCGGGCCGATGGTGCTCACAAGCTCCCCGGCGATCTCGGCTGCCACCCGCCGCGCTTCATCGAGCGACTCGGGGTTGGCGCCGCCCACAGCGCGGTGGCCGCCGCCCCCGTAGCGTTCCATGATCTCCCCGATGTGTCGCCCCTCCTCCCCGGGCGGGTTCCAGGGGTTCTCGCCGCAGGTCACGTGGAAGCCCGATCGGGTCGGGATGACACCCACCGAGTAGCGGATCCGCGGGTGGTGGTAGAAGGCGGCGAAGCGCTCGCGACGGATCTTGCTGCTCGACGCATCGTAGAGCAGCACTCCCTCGCGCTCGCCGACCACGGTCTGAGGGAACTGCTCGAGGGCGCGGTCGCGGTTGCGCGCCGCGCGCTGGTGGGCCTTCTCCACGGTGGACGAGGTGGCGACCTGATCGAGGTCCTGTTCGATCAGCGCGCCGACGATGTCATCGATCCAATCGTTGTTGGGGGCGACGGTCAGGGCGCGCGAGATGCGCAGGGCCGGCTCGTCGCCGAAGATCGCCTGGTCGACGCTGTCGTACTGTGCGGCGTCGACGATGTCCGACCAGTGCGACATCTCCTCGAAGCGCTCGCTCGGCTCACAGCCCCAGTGCTCCCGGGCGTGGCGCAGGATCAGCGGCGGGCACGAGGGAGAGGCCTCGTCCCAGGCCCAGCGCTCGGAGGGGGTGTAGCGCGCACGCAGCTCGGGCGTGAGGAAGGTGGTCGGGTGATGGTCGAACCAGTACTGCGCATCGGGATGGAAGTGGAAATCGACGATCGCGAAGCGGGTGCCTGCGCCGAAGTTCTCCCAGTCCCGGCGCTGGTCGTAGTTCACGCTCTGCCAGGTGCACTCTTCGCTGCGGTGCTCGCGCAGGAGAGCGGCCAGGATCGCGGCGGAGCACAATCCGTCGAAGTCGCGGTGGTAGTGGATGCAGAGGGAGTCCATCTGGAACGGGGAAGGGGTGCGTGGCGGGGTGGGCAGGGCTCGCTGCCCCGGGCCGAATGAGCTTTCCCGAGCTCGTGGGGCCCGAGGATAACGAGCCGATCCCCTCGCCCGCCAGAGTAGGCAAGAGCCGGTCGGCGCGCGGCAGAAGCCGCGACCGGTTGCCCTGGGCGCGGTGGGCCGCGACACTGTGGGCGTGAGTCTCTCCCCTGCGCTCCTCGCGGCCTGCGCAGCCCTCCCGCTGGCCTCCCCGGCCGTCGGTCAGGGCGGTGGACTCGTGCAGCACCACCTCGACCTGGCTCGTGCGTGCGAGGCGGCAGGGGACCCGGAGGGGGCGCGCGCCCACTTCGAGCGCGTCCTCGAACGCGACGGGAGCCACCTTGCGAGCCTGGCGGCCCTGGCTCGCCTGGCGCGGGACGCGGGGCGCGCCGACGAGGCCGTCGATCACGCCGGGCGCTTCCTCGATTCCTGGCGGCACCGCTCCAAGCCCCCGCGCGAGCTCTTCGACCTGCGGCGCGAATTGGCTGCCTTCGTGCAGGAAGCCGACCCCCTGCGGCGCGACCTGGAGCGCCTGCGGCGGACTTACGTCGGCAGTCTGCTCTCCCTCGCCGCGCGCCAGATGGACCGCGCTGCGTGGCACTCCGCGCGCGCCATGCTGGCGGAGGCGATCGTCACCGATCCCGAACACCCCGACCTGGCGGCCGGTCTGGCGCGTATCCGGCTCGAGGGCGGCAACGAGCTGGCCGTCGAGGACGAGACCGGCGGCGCGAACCCCCTGGCCGAGGTCTCTCCGGAGTGGGTCGCCGAACACGATCTCGAGCACGCGACCTGGCCCACGGCCTGGGTCCTGGAGACAGAGCACTACCGCATCCGGACCGATGCTGGCTACCGCGCGCTGCATATCGTGGGCAATGCGATGGAGCAGATGCAGCGCTTCTACCGCATCTTCCATCAGTACAAGGTGGACGGAGGATCAGTGCCCGTCGCCGGTGTGCATCTCTTCAAGAACCGCTCCGAGTACCGCAGTCTCGGCGGCTCGCCGGTGGACTGGGCCGCAGGCCATTGGAACGGCACCAACGTCGTCACCTACGACCAGCGCGAGGGTGGCCAGGGCTCCCTGCGCGATACCCTCGGCGTCCTCTTCCACGAGGCCAGCCACCAGTTCACCTCCCTGGCCGGTGGCTCGTCCGTTCCCGCCTGGCTCAACGAGGGCATGGCGTCCTTCTTCGAGGGCACGCGGCTGTTGTCCAACGGGCGCATCGACTGGAACCTCATAGCGCCGGGCCGGCTGTACCCCCTGCTCGACGACCTGCGCTCCGCCCGTCCTCACGACCTGCGACGCGTCATCACCGGGCAGGTGGACGACTACCGCGTCTACTACCCGTGGGGCTGGGGGATCTGCTACTTCCTCTACAACGCCGAGGACGCCTCCGGCCGCCTGCTTTACCGCTCGTTGATGCGCGAGTACTTCCAGGAGTACGACAGCCCCGATCACCTCGCGCGCTTCGAGAATTTCTTCATCGAGCGGGCCGCCGTGGAGGGCATCGCTTCCCTCGCGGAGTTCGAGCCGCACTTCGTCGCCTTCATCGAGCGCCTCGAAGCCGAGGATCGCGGTCTGGTGGACGCCGCGCGCGCCATGGAGGAGCGCGCTGACCTGCAGGCGGCGCGCGAGGACTGGGAGCGCGCGTGCGAACTCTACGAGCGCTCCCTCCAGCGCGACCCCGATCACCCGCAGGTGCTCTGGAAGCTCGCGCGAGCCCTCGAGCAGGCCGACCGCCCCGACCGCGCCGCGGGCGCTCTGCGCCAGTGGCTGACCGTCGTCCTGCTCGATGGCAGCGGGGCGATCGACGTCGAGGGGTTGGTGGTCGAGGCCGAGGCGCGCATCCGCCGCCTCGACCGCACCGCGCGCCGCCTGGAGTCCCTGCGCCTGCGCTTCCACGCTGAATCGGTCGATCTGGCACGGCGCTACCGTGACCTTGGGTTCCCGCGCACCGCCCTGCGCGTCCTGCGCGGGCCGGCGACGGCCGTGCCCCCCAGCACCGACGCGCGCGAGCTGTTCTTCGCGATTGAGGACGCCACAGGCCTCTCTCTCGCGCGCTGGAAGCTGCTCTTCAACGAGCGGAACCTGCAGGGCTTCTACGGAGGCGGCGAGGGCAGCTTCCGCGTCAGCGATGGCGTGATCCTGGTGCGCGTGGACGCCGAGGAAAGCGGCGGCGGCGCGCCCGCCACGGGACCGGTGGCGGACGAGGGAGACGTCTTCGTCTTCCGCCGCCTGTTCATCGACCACGAGCCGGCTGGAGACTGGTCTCTCGAGGCGCAGGTCTCCCTCGCGTCCGACTGCCGCATGGCGGGCGTCTGCTTCGGGAAGAAGGCTGACGGCCTCTTCCACGGTGTGGCGCTTCTGCCCGGTGGTCACGTTGACCTCTCGTCCTTCGGCGCCGACGGCCGCCCGCTGGTGCGCGCGGGCGTCGCCGAGCGCGAGGGCTGGCGGACCCTGCGCGTGGACGTGGCGGGCACGAGCCTGTTCGTCAGCATTGACGGCGCGCGAGCGCTCGAGTACTCCTTTCCCTCGCGCGCCCCCCTGCGCGGGGACTTCGGCCTGCTGGCGGGCTCGGGCAGCTCGTCGTTCCGCGAGGTGAAGATCCTCGACCACGACCGCGGCCTGCCTCGGCGCCTGCGCATCGGCCGGCGCGCCGGTGCCGCGGCTCTCGAGAGCGGCGCCCTGGCCGGCCAGCGCGCGCCGGCGGGTCTGACCCGCTACCTGGGCAAGGCGCCGCCGCTCTTGCGCGGCCTCGAGTGGCACGGCGAGCCCGCCGCCGGCGGCGACCTCGACCGCCTGCTGGGCTGGCCGGTGGTGCTCGTGTTCTGGACCAGCCTGGTGGAGACCGCGGGCACGACGCGCCTGATCGACGGCCTGGAGAAGGTGGAGGCCCTCTGCCGGGCGCACGAGATTCCCCTGCTCTTCATCGACAACGAGCCGCCCGAGACCCTCGAAGCCTGGCTCGCAGAGCGCCCCAACCCCTGGCCCGTGGGCAGCGGCTACGGGCAGGAGGCCTACGAGGACTACGCGATCGCCGACCCGACCGTGCAGCTCCCGCGCGTGCTCGTGATCGCTTCCGACGGCACGGTCGCCTGGGAGGGAAACCCCGACTTCCATCCCGACTTCGGTACCTACGTGGACCAGCCGCTGGCGGAGCTGGTGGAGCGCGAGGGTCTAGGGCGGCTGAGCGCGGCGCGCGCTCCCGAGGCCGCGGCGCAGCGCGCCTGGGTCGCGGGACGCTACGCCGAGGCGGCCGGACTCTGGGGGCCGATTGCCGCCTTTGAGCGCACGAACGCCGCGGTGGTGGCCCGAGCGCGGGCTGGGCTGGAGCGCCTGGAGGTGTTGGCGGCAGACCGCGTGGACGCCGCGCGGGCCTTCGAGGCCGATGGCCGGCTGCTACAGGCCATGGCTGCCCTGCAGGGCGCCGCGAACGACTTCGTCGGGATGCGCGGCGGCGTGGCGGCCGCGAGGGCGATCGAGGAGCTGGGCGCGAGCCAGGCCTACCGCGCGGCTTTGAAGGTTGGTAACCGCCTGACGCGCGCCGAGCGCGGGCTCTCTGGGGACGTCGCCGAGCTGCGCGAGGCCCTGGAGAAGGTCCTGGCGCGCTCGGGGGTCGCGGACGATCCCTGGGTGGAGGAGCGCTGTCGCTGGCTGATCACCGCCCTGGAGATCGGTCTGGAGGGGGCCGAACTGGTCGCGGCCTACGGCTCAGCATTTCCCAACCTCGTGCCGGCGGAGGACTGAGACCGCCCGCGGGTTGCTTCACGGGTCGCGGTCGTTCATAAGGACTTCATGAACCCCCGCCCGTGGCTCGTCGTCTGCCTGTCGGCTCTTCCCTCGCTCACTTCCTGCAGCGTTCCCGGCTTCTACGTGGCGCCGCGCTACGGCACCTCCCTGGCCGTGTCGGGCTCGGCGGGCATCACCGAGGGCGTGGCGGTGCCAAGCGACGAGAACACGGTCGCAGAGCTGGGCATCGGTGACAACGACGGCTACTACGGCGGTCGCCTGGGGCTGGAGATGGGGAATGTACACCTGCTGCTCACGACTCAGAGTTCGGCCCACGCGGGTTCGGGGGAACTGGCGGTGGAGATTTCCGATGGGGGTGTCGTGATCCCCGAAGAGGCCTTCGTCGATACGATCTTCCACTTCGGCCTGCACGAGTTGCTGTTGACCTTCGACCTGATCCCCGAGGAAAGCGTCAGTCTTGGGCTCGGTCTGGGAGCGACCTCTCTGGCGTTCGACATGAGGATCGACGAGATGGTTATCGATCCGATGGACGAGGAAGTGCTGATCCCCAGCGGGCAGCGGATCCGGGCCGCCTCGGACGCGCCCGTGCCGGTGATAGGCGTGCGCTTCACCGCGATCCTCGGCAGGTTCTCCCTGGAGCTCGACCTGGCGGGCATGGACATCGACATCGGCGGCGATCACCTGAGCTACATGGACGCCGGGATCGAGGCCACTTTGTGGCTGTTGCCCGACGACAGCCGGGCCCACTTCGCCTTGCTCGGCGGGTATCGCTACACGAGCATCGATCTGCAGGTGGACACGGGCGAGTCGCTCGTGGATGCGGACATGACCTTCTCCGGGCCCTACATCGGCCTCGGGCTCTCCTTCTGACGCCTTTCTGATCAGCCAGCGCCCTCAGGCGCTCTCGCGATCAGCATCGTCGAGGGTGGACTCCTCGTTGCTCTCGGCGGGAGCCCGCTCATCGCCCGGCGTGTCGCCTTCGGAGTCTGTCGTCGGGTCGGCCGTCAGGCCGCGTGCGAGAGTCTTGCGACCCGCCACCACGTCGTCGTCCACCAGGAAGGAGTCCGCGTCCTTGCGGGCCGGGAGCTCGTAGAGCAGGTCGAGCAGCATCTCCTCGAGGATCGAGCGCAGGGCCCGCACCCCGGTTTCGCGCTCGATGGCGGTGCGGGCGATGGTCCGTAGGGCTTCGGGGGTGAACTCGAGCGTCTTGCCCTGGAGTTCGAAGATCGTCTGGAACTGGCGTACGAGGGCGTTCTTGGGTTCCTGGAGCACGCGCACCAGGTCGTCGGCGTCCAGAGTTTCCAGGCTGGCGACGACAGGCAGGCGTCCGACGAACTCGGGGATCAGGCCGAACTCGATCAGGTCCTTGGGGATCATGTAGCGCACGTACTCGTCCCGGGCGCCGGGCTCGCTCAGGGGGGGCAGGCCGGGCGCTGCGCTCTCCTTCGCTTCCGCCGTGCCGCGCACGGCGCGCGCCTTCTCTATGGCCGCCGTCTGACGGTCAAAGCCGATCGCGTCGCGTCCGACGCGCTTGGCGATGATCTCCTCGACGCCGCTGAAGGTGCCGCCGCAGAGGAAGAGGATGTTGCGCGTGTCGATCTGGATGTACGCCTGCTCGGGATGCTTGCGTCCTCCCTGGGGCGGGACGTTGGCGACCGTGCCCTCAAGGATCTTCAGGAGCGCCTGTTGCACGCCCTCGCCGGAGACGTCGCGCGTGATCGATACGTTGGCCGTGGTGCGGCCGATCTTGTCGATCTCGTCGATGTAGATGATGCCCTGCTGCGCGCGCTCGACCTCGAAGTCCGCCGACTGGAGCAGCTTGAGCAGGATGTTCTCGACATCCTCGCCCACGTAGCCGGCCTCCGTCAGGGTCGTCGCGTCAGCCATGGCGAAGGGCACGTCCAGCATGCGCGCCATCGTGCGCGCGAGCAGAGTTTTGCCCGAGCCGGTGGGGCCGACGAGCAGCACGTTGGACTTCTCGATCTCGACCTCGGTGTCCGTCGCGGTCGCCTGGTGGCGCAGGCGGTTGTAGTGGTTGTAGACCGCGACAGAGAGCACCTTCTTGGCTCGCTGCTGGCCGACGACGTACTCGTCGAGGCGGCGCGCGATCTCGATCGGCGTGGGCAGGTGCTCGCCCTGTTCTGTGAGGATGCCGGTCCCGGCGGTCACCTCGCCCTCCGAGCGCGCGCCGGGGCTGCGGCGCTGCTCCTCCTGGAGGATCGAGTTGCAGATCTCGATGCACTCGTTGCAGATGTAGACCCCGGGCGGGCCCGCGATCAGCGAGCTGACGTGGTGGCGCCGCTTCTCACAGAAGGTACAGCGCTCGACGTGGCGTCCGCGGCCGGTGGAACTCATCTGGTCTTCATCGGAATGCGCGCGCATCCCGTTCTTTCGACTCTACTCGGGATCGCCTGCGCGCGCGACGATATGATCGATCAGCCCGAAACTTTGGGCTTCTTCGGGGGAGAGGAAGTTGTCCCGCTCGGTGGCCTTGGCGACCTCCTTGGCGGTCTTGCCAGAGTGCTCCGAGAGGATCTCCTCGAGCTTCTTCTTGAGCTTGAGGGTCTCGGTTATCTGGATCTCCATGTCCATGGCCGTGCCCTGGGCACCGCCCCAGGGCTGGTGGATCATGACCCGTGAGTGGGGCAGGGCGTAGCGCTTGCCCTTCGCTCCGCCCGCCAGGAGGACCGCGCCCATGGAGGCCGCCTGGCCCAGGCAGTAGGTCGCGATCTCCGGTTCGACGAGCTGCATCGTGTCGTAGATCGCCAGGCCCGCGGTCACCGATCCGCCCGGCGAGTTGATGTAGATCTTGATGTCCTGGGAGTGGCCCGTCTTGTCCAGGAAGAGGAGCTGGGCCATGACCGAGTTGGCGACTGCGTCGTTGATCTCGGTCCCGAGGAAGATGATCCGGTCCTCGAGCAGGCGGGAGTAGATGTCGTAGGTCCGCTCACCGCGACCGGTCTTCTCGATCACATAGGGGACGTAGTTGTTCACTTCGTTCATTGGAGTGGCTGGTCGGCTTGGTTGACGGTGACTGGGCCTGGTTGCGGTCAACCAGGCTGGGTGATGTTCGCGCCTTCACGCAGGAGCCCGCGCACCTTGCGTTCCACGAGTTCGACGGCGACCTGATCCAGCAGCCCGTTCTCGCGGTAGTACTTTTGGACCTCCTCGACGCTGACCCGGTTGCGCTGGGCGATGTGAGTCAGTTCCTCGGCCAGGTCTGCATCGGAGATCTTCACCCCTTCTTCTTCGGCAATCTTGCTGACCAAGAAAAAGGCCTTCATGCCCTTCTCGACCGTGGTTCGCAGATTCGGGGCCTCGGACTCGGCCTGCTGGGCGGCCTCCTCCTCGGATTGTCCCTGTTCGGAGAGCTGCTTGCGCAGGGTGTCCAGACGCCCCTGGAGCTGGGTCTCGATCATCGCCTCGGGCAGGTCGAAGTCGTGGGCCTCCAGGACCATCTCCAGAAGTCGCCCCTCGACGCGCGTCGTCTCGCGCTCTTGCTTGAAGCGCTCGATGTCCTCGCGCATGCGGGCATTGAACGCCTCGCCGTCCTCGACCCCGGCCATCTTCCAGAGCTCCTCGTCGCTGGGTGGCACCATCCGGTAGACCGCCTCCACCTCGACCCGGCAGACGCCCTCACGGCCGCGCACGTCCTCGCGCTCGAAGTCCTCGGGGACGGTCATCGGCACCTCGATCTCGGCGCCCGCCGTGGCGCCTGTCAGGTGCTCGCTCCAGACCTCTTCCGCGACGCCTGGGATCTGGTCTGTGATGGACAGGCGCATGCCCTCGCGCTCGAAGATCGCCTCGTCGCCGACCTTCCAGATCAGCTTGCAGACCGCCATTCCATCCTCAGCCAGGCCCCCCTCCTCGAGCGGCTCGGGGCTCGATTGCGACTGGCGCATGGAGTCGATGGCACTCGTGATCTCCTGCCCCATGACCGGCTCGAGCTCGCTCTCGATCGCCAGTCCCTTGTAGGAGCCGAGTTCGATCTCGGGCCGCAGGCTGACGTCGAACCGGTGGGAGAAGTCCTCGCCTTCAACGACGGCCAGGGACTCGGGATCGATCCGCGGCTGGCCGACCGGGGAGAGCGAGTGCTCGGTCATCGCCTCGCGCAGGGCCATTCCGAGGAAATGCTCGGCGGTCTCCCTGCGGGCGCCCTCGCCGAACTGCTTCTGAAGGATCGCCAGGGGGACCTTGCCGGGGCGGAAGCCCTTCATGCGCAGGTTGCGTCCGTGGTGCTTCACGGCCTGCACGGCCTGACGCTCGAATTCCTCGCTGGGGACGGTGAGGGAGACCGTGGCCTCGCAGGGGCCGGTTCTGTCTACGGTGACTTCCAAGAGACGAACTTCCGAGAATCGGGCAGGGAATCGGGACTGGGTGGGGAGAGGCGGGCGTGCCCGTGGGCGGGAATCTACCCCCCGCGGAGCCGAGTGAACAGCGCGCGCGTGGAAACAAGGCCGCGACGACCGCCGCTGATGCGCGGGGTCGAGGACTCGTCGGTCGTGCATGCTACAGTCTCGCGCACGCCCCCTGCACGCGCGGGCCCTCTCTCACGATGTCTCGAGCCCTCCAGAGCCTGCTCGCGGTACTCGCCATCGCGGCGGGCATTGCCGGTGCCCTGTGGCTTCTGGAGTGGGCGCGGCCCGTCCCCGAGCGCCTCCCGGCGACGGGACCGGGCCCCGTGCCGGTCGCCGTGCGGCGCCTCGAACCTGCCCTGGCCGAGGTCGCTGTGCGCGCCTTCGGCACCCTCGAGCCCGTGCGCCAGGCGCGTGTCGCGGCCGAGGTCTCCGGCCGCCTGTCCTGGGTGCGTAGCCCCTGGCGGCGGGGGACGCCCGTCGCGGCCGGGGAGGTTCTGCTGCGCCTGGACCCCTCCTTGCTCGATCAGCAGCTGGCCCTGACCGCGGCCGAGCTGGACCAGGCCCGGGCCGGCGTGGAAGCGGCTGATGCCGTGCGCGGGCAAGCCGAGGCCCTGCTGCCCTCCGCGCGCGAGGCTCTGGAACTGGCCACCCGCGAGGAGCAGCGCCTGGAGCGGCTGGTGGAGGCAGGAGATGCCTCGAGCAGCGCCCTGGACCGGGCGCGCGAGAAGCGCGTAGGCGCCTCCGCGGGGCTCGAGGAGAGCATCGGTGCCCTGGCCCTGGCTCGCGCTCAGCGCGTGCAGGCGAGCGAGGGCGTGCGCGCCGCGAGCGCCGGCGAGGGCCTGGCGCGCGAGCGCCGCGAGCGGGCCGAGCTGCGCGCGCCCTTCGACGGCCTGCTGGTGGACCCGGCGCCGGCGGTGGGCACCTTTCTCGCGGCGGGAGCGACCGCCTTGCGCCTGAGCGACCTCTCGACCCTGGTCCTGACCTTGCGTATCAACGAGGACGACCTGGCGGGTCTGCGGGCGGGCTTGCCCGCGCGCGTGAGTCTGCCCTCCCTGCCAGGCGAGTCCTTCGACGCGCGCGTGACGGCCGTGGGCATCGAGGCTGACCCGCGCACGCGGGCGGTCGCGGTCGAGGTCCACCTGCCGGGCACGCTCGTCGGCTCCGATGGCGCGCCGGTCCCGGCCCTGCGTCCCGGGCAGTTCGCCGAGGCGCGCATCCGGATCCGCTCCGTGCCCGACGCCCTGGTCGTCGCTCGCTCTGAATTCGTCTGGCTGGGCGGCACGCCGACGGCCTTCGTGGTCGTCGAGCGAGCGACGGGAACGCTGGTCGAAGCGCGCGCCATCACCCTCGGCGCGCGGGTCGCGGGGGGCTTCGTGGTGAGCGCGGGCCTGGCGAGCGACGAGCTGCTCGTCACCGCACCCCTGGGCAGGCTTCTGGGCGGGGAGCCGTGCGTGTTGCGGGAGGCGAGCGAGCGGTGATTCGCGCCATCGTGTGGGCCGCGGTTCGCAATCCGGTGGCGGTCAACCTGGGCGCCCTCGGCCTGTGCTCCCTGGGGGTCCTGGCCTACACGGCCATGCCGCGCGAGGTGATCCCGATCCTCTCGCGCCAGAGCGTGAGCGTGATGACCGTCTACCCTGGCGCCTCCGCGGAGGACGTCGAGCGTCTCGTGACCCTGCCGATCGAGGACCAGCTGGCGGGCCTGGATGACATGGAGGAGATGCTCAGCACCTCCCAGGAGGGTTTCAGCACCATCACCCTCAGCACCTCGCGCTCGACGGACATCGCGCGCTTCCTCGACGACGTGCGCGCGCGCGTGCAGTCGGGAGATCTCGAGCTGCCGGCGGACGCCGAGGAGCCGGCCGCGCGCGAGCTGCGCACCGAACTCCCGGTGATCGCCGTCTACGTGTACGGCTGGGCGGACGAGGACGACCTGCGTCACCTGGCCGAGGAACATCAGCGTCTGCTGGAGGACATCGAGGGCGTGAGCAGCGTCCGGATCACGGGTGTGCGCCACCCGCGCCTGTGGATCGAGGTCGATCCCCTGGCCCTCGAGCGCTACGGGCTGACCCTGGCGGCACTCGGGCGGGCGGTCGAGGGCCGCAGCCGCGACCTACCCCTCGGGAGTCTCTCCACGGATCATGGCGAGTTCCTGATGCGCGTCGACTCCGAGGTCGTGCGCGCGGCGGACCTCGAGAGCATGCCGGTGATCGCCGGCCCGGACGGCACCTGGCTGCCCCTCTCGAGCGTGGCGCGCGTGCGCGACGCTTTCGAGCGCTCGGTCACCCGCGCGCGATTCAATGGCCAGCCCGCGGCCCAGCTCCACGTGCGCAAGAAGGTCGATGGCGACCTGATCGACATCGCCGCGGTCATCCGCGATCACGTCGACGAGTATGCCGGCCAGCTGCCCGAGGGCGTCTACCTGGGCGTCAACTCGGACCTCTCCGTCTACGTCGAGAACCGCCTGCGCGTGATGCGCGATTCCGGGCTGGTCGGGCTGCTGCTGGTCTCTCTCTCGCTGCTCTCGTTCCTCAGCGCGCGCGTGGCCTTCTGGACCGCCCTGGGTATCCCCGTCTCGTTCCTGGGCGGCATCCTGCTGGCGGGGACCGTGGGAGTGACCATGAACATGGTCACCATGATGGCCCTGATCGTCGTGCTGGGCATGATCGTCGACGACGCGATCGTCGTCGGGGAGAACATATTCCGGCTGATGGAGGAGGGGATGGACCCCGAGCAGGCGGCCGTTGAAGGCGTGGGCCAGGTGGGCAAACCCGTGCTGGCGACGATCCTGACCAGCATCGTCGCGTTCCTGCCGGTCTTGATGATGGGCGGGACGAGTGGGGAGCTGATGCGCCCCGTGCCGCTGGTGGTGAGCTTTTGCCTGGTGATCTCCCTGGTGGAGGCTCTGACGCTCCTGCCGTCACACCTGGCGCACTGGGGTGCGGCGCGCGGCGCAGGGAAGGATGGTTCCGCGAGCGGTGAGGAGCGGAAGGAGCGCTGGTACGAGCCCCTGCGGCGCGCCTACGTGTCCGTGCTCGAGCGCGCTCTGCGCTGGCGCTACGTGACCCTCGCCGCCGCCTGCGGCGTGGCGTCCCTGGTGGGCAGCTTCGCCATCTCCTGGCTGCCTTTTGTGCTCTACGAGGATTTCGAGTCCAAGATCTTCCATGTGAACCTGCGCATGGCGCCCGAGACTTCCCTGGTCGAGAGCGAGCGAGTGGCGGTCTCCATCGAGCGCCTGCTGCGCGAGGGCCTGCCGGCGGGCGAGGTGGAGAGCGTCAACGTCATCGCGGGTGTCCTGGCCCGCGACGCCAACAGCTGGGAGCTGGGGCAGAATCTGGCGCAACTGTGGGTCGAGCTGAGCGAGGGCGAGGGGCGCACGCTCACCACGCGCGAGATCGTGCGCCTGGTCCGTGAGCTGGTGCGCGACGTCTCCCACCCGGTGGAGAGCACCGAGGTCGATCTGCCCCAGGCGATCGGATCGGGCAAGGCCCTCGACCTGTGGGTGCGCGGTCCGGACCTCGGCGAGCTGCGAATGGTTTCGGGTGAGCTGGCCGAGCTCCTGGGCACCTACGCCGGAGTGCACGAGGTGACCGAAAACGTGGACACGGGCAAGCTCGAGCTGGTCGTGCAGGTCACCGATCGCGCGCGGGCCCTGGGCCTGGACGAGGCCCAGCTCGCCTCACAGCTGCGGGCCTCCTTCGAGGGCGCGCGCCACGGTCGAGTCCGGCGCGGGCGGGACGACGTCGAGCTGATCGTGAAGGCTCCCGAGGAGCTGCGGGCGGATCCCATGGCCCTCGACAGTGTGCGCGTCTCGCTTCCGGGCGGAGGCCGGGTTCCCCTGGCGTCGGTGGCCGAGGTGCGGCCTGTCCACGGTCTCTCGCGCATCACGCGCAACGACCGCGAGCGGGCGATGAACGTCGTCGCGGACGTGGAGACGAGCCGCAGTTCCGTGAGCGACATCACGAGCCGCATCGTGGGCGACTTCGAGCGCATTGCCGAGCGCCACCCGGGCTACGAACTGCTCGTCAAGGGAGACCAGAAGGAGACGGAGGGGTCGATGGAGGACCTGACGCGCGCCGCCTTCGTCGCCCTGGCCCTGATCTTCGTGATCCTGGGCGCCCTGTTCCGCTCGGTGCTCCAGCCCTTCGTGATCATGTTCATCATCCCCTTCGGCGGCGTGGGCGTGGTCGTCGGACACGCGCTCATGGGCCGGCCCCTCAGCATGCTCTCGATGATCGGGCTCTTGGCCTTGACCGGTGTCGTGGTCAACGACTCGCTGATCCTGGTCGAGTTCGTGAACGAGGCGCGGCGCGCCGGGGCGGATCTGATCGAGGCCCTGCTCGAAGCGGGGCGCACACGCTTTCGCCCCATCCTGTTGACCTCGGTCACCACCATGCTGGGCCTCACGCCCCTGACCTTCTTCGTCACCGGGCAGGCGCGCTTCCTGCAGCCCATGGCCATCAGCCTCTTCTTCGGTCTGGCCGCCGCCACGGCGCTAGTGCTCGTGATCGTGCCGTGTGCCTACGCCGTTCTGGAGGACCTGCAGGCCTTCGCGCGTAGGCCGCGGCAAGTGATCGGCCGACTGTTCTTCGACGAACCCGCTCGCGCGGGGGGGGACGTCGGCTAGCATCTTCGCCGTGGAAGTGCAGCTCAGGCAGATCGCGGATCTCGATGGAGCCCTGACCCTCGCCGGTCGTATCGAGGAGTACGCGGCGGCGGCCCTGGCCGACTACCGCGAGGGAGACCTACCCGAGGGGATGGGCGCCCAGATCCTCGCGCTCCACTTCGACGCCCCCGAGCATGTGCTGGTGGTGGCCGAGTCCGAGCCGGGAGCTGCGGACCTGGGCCTTTGCCTGGTGGGACCCTTCGAGGATCCGCTGACCGGTGAGCGCCAGCCCTTCGTGCGCCTGCTCTTCGTCGATCCCTCGGTCCGGCACCGGGGCCTGGCGCGCAACCTGCAGGAGGAGGTGCGCGCGATCCTCGCCGAGCGCGGCCTGCAGGTCCTGGCAGCGCGTGCACCGCACAACGACGACGCCTTGATCTCCATGGGCGAGCGCTGGGGTTTCATTCGCCAGTGGGAATACCTCGTGCACGAGGCCTGAGTCGGCACGCGCTGCGCGCTGCGTCCTCAGTCTGAGCCTTCGACGCGTTGCGCGAGGCGCTGCAAGGCGCGGGCGAGGCCGCGCTCGATCTCACCCAGGGCCGATGGCAGCACGAGCTTCTTGAGCGGGTTGGGGCCGACGTCCCCGCGGCACACGAAGGTCACCTCACTCGCTCCCTCGGCGCCGGGGGCGAGCATGATCGCCGCGCGGATAACTCGCGGCTCGTCGCCAAGGTGCACATCGAACCAGACGCCGCGGGCGGGGTTGCTGGCGGTCAGTTCGATCCGACCGCGACCGATGCGCGAGCCCTCCCAGCGGCGCACGGCGCCGGGGCCGGCCGGCGGACCATCGCGGACGGTGCGGGTCGCGGGATCTTCGACGGCCCAGGACTCCCAGCGCTCCATCCGGTCCAGCCAGGGGTGAACCGCCGCGGGGGGTGCGCCGATCGTGCGCTTCACCTCCACTTCCCAGGTGGAGTTCATGAAGGCCGCCACCAGCAGGGGCAGGCCGATCACGAGGGCGGCGACGGCGAGGGTGAACCGGAGGAGCTTCACGAGGTGGGCGCGGGCGTGGGAAGGTACCCGCAAGGCGCGTGGGTCCGCAATGCGGGCTCGGGAGAGCAAACTCGCGCGTCCGGGCTCTCGGGTGCCCTGGGAAGGTTGCACGAGCCCCGATCCTGTGGGATTCTTGAAGCGCTCGAGCCGTCGCATGTTGCACCTGATCCTCGCCCCCTTGGCCCTCGCCTTCTCGTCCCTGTCAGGGCATCCCGAGCCCTGCCAGCAGGTCGGCGTCCCCGAGGGCACGATGACCGTCCAGCGCCTGTCGGAGTCGCTGTACATGCTCCACCGCCACGGCGCGAACATGGTCGTCTTCACGGGCCCCGAGGGCGTGCTCAAGGTGGACGGAGGCTTCCTCGATTTAGCTCCCGAGGTAGAGCTGGCTCTGGCGGAGATTACCGACGCGCCGGTCCGCTACCTGATCAACACCCACTGGCACAAGGACCACACCTCCTCCAACGCCTACTGGGGCATCGCTGGCGCGACGATCATCGCTCACGAGAACGTCCGCATGCGCTTGCTGGGCGGGGCCGAGGGCGAGGATGACAAGATTCTGTTCCACGACCCGCCGATGGACCCCGAGGGCTTGCCGACCGTCACCTTCCAGGACCGGCTGGAGATGACCTTCAACGGTGAGCAGGTTCTGATCGAACACCACCCCGGCGCCCACACCGACGGCGACGCGGTCGTCTACTTCCCGGGTCAGAACGTGGTCGTCATGGGCGACATCTACCGCCAGGACAACTTCCCCTATATCGAGCTGCGCACGGGGGCGCGGCCGGCCAGGATGCTGGAGGCCCTCGAGGCGGTGTTGCGCAAGGTCCCCGCCGACGTGAGGGTCGTCCCCGGCCACGGCAAGGTCGCAAGCCGCGCCGACCTGCGCGAGTACTACGACATGCTCTGGGACGCAAACGAGCAGATCAAGCGCGCCGTCGACTCCGGCCAGGACCTGATCGCCCTCTACAACAACAAGATGCTCGGCGAATACGAGGACCGCTGGGCTGGTGGTGGTCAGCGCAACCGCGTGCGGTCCTTCCTGCAGATCATGTGGTTCTGCTACGCGCCCAAGGGCAATCGCGGACTGGGCGAGAACCGCGATCCGGCGACGAAGCCGGACTTCTAGTCGTCGGCCTGCGGGGCGCGTCTGCCCCGCTCATGATGGGGCCGGCCGGGCTCCTCCCAGGATCAGGTCGAACAGTCGGTGGACGGAGGCGTCTACGTCAAGGTCGTCGAGCTCGTGGGGGGCGACCCAGCGCAGGGCCAAGGACTCGTCGCTGACCATCGGGCGGGCGCCGCGAGGTGCGCGAGCGACGAAGCGAACGTCGAGGTGCTCGTGCTCCGGCTCACCTTTGCGGGCGGGGATCGTGTGGATGTCGAGGTCGAAGGGCTCCAGTTCGATCGCGATCCCCTCGATGCCGCTCTCCTCGGTCGCCTCCCGCAGGGCTACGCCTGCGAGGTTGGCGTCCCCATCGCAGTGTCCGCCCAGCTGCAGCCAGCGGCCCAGCTTGCGGTGCAGCGTGAGCAGTGCCCGCTCACCCGCGTGGTCGAGCAGCAGCACCCCCGCCGTCAGGTGTCCTTTGAGGCAGGTGCGCAGGTGGGCGTCGTCGGGGTGAGCGGCGATGAAGGCCAGCATGCGCTCGCGGACCTCTACCTGCTGTACATCTCGCGGCTGGTAGGCCGAGAGGGCCTCGCGCGCCCGCGCGAGGTCCGACTCGTGCGGGAGGGTGCCCTTGGCGGTGCGCCGGTCGGGCGTCACCGCAGGCGCCGGTACTTGCCTGCCCTGGACTCGGCCTTCTCGCCGCTGTCTCGGCGCAGCTTCTCGCGCCATTCGTGATAGGTCTCGTAGTCGCCGGGATGGAAGTGCACGACCGTGTCCCCGTCGAAGGCCAGGATGTGGGTCGCCACGCGGTTCAGGAAGTAGCGGTCGTGGGAGACGATGATCATCGAGCCGCGATACTCGCTGATCGCGTCCTCCAGCACGCGCAGGGTGTCGAGATCGAGGTCGTTGGTGGGCTCGTCGAGGATGACCAGGTTCGCCGGTTCGCGCAGCATCTTGGCCAGCAGCACGCGGTTGCGCATCCCGCCCGAGCACTCTCCGAGGAGCTTCTGTTGCTCCTCGCCCTTGAAGTTGAAGCGCGCGACGAAGGCGCGGCCGTCGATCGTCTTGCCGTCGAACGGTAGCTGTTCGTTGCCGCCGGTGATGTTGTCGTAGACAGAGAGCTGGTCATCGAGGACCGTCCGCGACTGGTCGAGGTAGACCAGCTCGACCGTGGAGCCGATCGTGATCGTGCCGGCGTCGGGTTCCTCGTCGCCCATGATCATGCGCATCAGGGTCGTCTTGCCCATGCCGTTGGCGCCGATGACGCCCAGGATGGCGCCCGGGATGACCTCGAAATCGAGGTCCTTGATCAACGGTCGGTCCCCATAGGCCTTGCAGAGGCCGCGCACCTCGAGCACGCTGTCTCCCAGGCGCGGCCCGGGAGGGATGCGGAAGTCGGTGGACTCTAGCTGGGCGCCGGGACGCATCTCCTGCAGTTCCTTGAAGCGTGCCAGACGCGCCTTGGCACGCTTGGCGCGCGCCGCGGGGGTCTTGCGCACCCAGTCGAGCTCGCGTTGGTATTGCTTCTCGAGGCGTGATTCGGATTGGCGCTGGACGTTCAGCTGGCGCTGCTTCTGCTCGAGGTAGGTGCTGTAGTTGCCCTCGTAGGGGATGCCCTTGCCGCGCTCGATCTCGAGCATCCAACCCACGACGTTGTCGAGGAAGTAGCGGTCGTGGGTGATCAGCATGACCGTGCCGGGGTACTCGGCCAGGTAGTGCTCCAGCCACTCGACCGAGTCGGCATCGAGGTGGTTGGTGGGCTCGTCGAGCAGCAGGATGTCGGGCTGGCCGAGCAGTAGCTTGCAGAGGGCGACGCGCCGCCGCTCACCGCCCGAGAGTTTCGTCACCCCGGACTCCGGAGGCGGCAGGGAAAGGGCGGTCGCGGCCTGGTCCAGGCGCCCCTCGATCTCCCAGATCCCGTGGTGTTCCATCTGGAGCTGCAGCTCCTCGAACTCGTCCTCCTTGCCCTCGAGGTCGGCGCAGACCTCGTTGTAGCGCTCCTCGATGGCGAGCAGCGGCTGTACGGCCTCGCGCAGGTTGCCCCAGACGTCGAGCTCCTCGTTGAGGGGCGGCTCCTGGGAGAGGTAGCCGATGGAGACCCCGCCGTTGGGCTTGGCGATGCCCTCAAACTGCGTGTCCTCTCCGGCGATGATGCGCAGCAGGGTCGACTTTCCGGAGCCGTTCTTGCCGATCAATCCGATCTTCGCGCCGTAGTAGAAGCCCAGGGTGATGCCCTTCAGCACCTCCACCAACCCGTAGGACTTGTGCAGGTCCTGGACCTGGAAAATGATCTTCTCGCCCATCAGGCTGGAGAGGATAGCGTTCGTCTGCCCGTCCGCTATGCTCTTCTGCCCGATCCCCGGGCAGCGATGAACGAGCGCGCGAGCGCGTCGGCACTGGAGCATTTCAACGATGGACTTTCTTGAGGAACTCGGTATCGAAGCGGTCAACTCCGGAGCCTATTGCGGCGAATGGTTGGAGACCGGAGGGGAGCTCTCTGACTCGCTCAACCCGGCCACAGGGCAGCGCATCGCGCAGGTGCGCCAGGCGACCGCCCAGGACTACGAGCGCTGCGTCAACGCGGCGACTGAGGCCTTCGGACGCTGGCGCGAGGTACCGGCCCCGCAGCGTGGCGAGATCGTGCGCCGTGTCGGCGAGGCTATCCGCGAGCACAAGGACGCCCTCGGACGCCTGATCACCCTTGAGATGGGCAAGATCGTCCAGGAGGGTTGGGGCGAGGTGCAGGAGGTGATCGACATCACCGACTTTGCCGTTGGCCAGTCGCGCATGCTCTACGGCCTCTCGATGCACTCCGAACGCCCCGGCCACGCCATGCGCGAGCAGTGGCATCCCCTGGGTGCGGTCGGCGTCATCACCGCCTTCAACTTCCCCATGGCAGTCTGGGGCTGGAACGCGATGCTGGCCTGGATCTGCGGCGACGCCTGCGTATGGAAACCGGCCAGCTCGACCCCGCTGTGCGCCGTGGGCCTCACCAACGTCGTGCGCGGCGTGCTGGAGGAAGAGGGCTTCGGCGCCCTCGCGACCCTCGTGATCGGCTCCGGGCGCGTGGTGGGCCAGGAGATGCTCGAGGACGCCCGCCTGCCCCTGATCTCCTTCACGGGCTCGACGGCCGTCGGGCGCGGGGTCGCGAGCACGGTCTCCGGCCGCTTCGGGCGCACGATCCTCGAGCTCGGCGGCAACAACGCCGTGGTCGTGATGGAGGACGCGGACCTGGACCTGGCCCTGCCCGCGATCCTGTTCGGTGCGGTCGGAACGGCGGGCCAGCGCTGCACCTCGACCCGCCGCGTGCTCGTGCAGGCATCGATCGCTGACGAGGTCGAGGCGCGCCTGGTGCGGGCCTACGAGGGGATCCGCGTGGGCGATCCGATGGACGCCGAGACACTCTGCGGGCCGCTGATCGAGCCCGGCGCCATCGACGACATGGAGAGCGCCGTGGCGCGTGCGCGCGAGGAGGGCGGCACGCTCCTGTGTGGCGGAGGCCGCGCGCAGGTCGAGGGCGACCTGGCGGGCGGGAACTTCGTCGTGCCGGCCGTCATGCGCGTGGAGAACCACTATGCGACGGTGCAGGAGGAGACCTTCGCGCCCTTGCTGTACGTGATCTCCTTCGACGACGTTGACGACGCGATCGCCAAGCACAACGACGTGCCCCAGGGCCTGTCCTCGTCGATGTTCACCATGAACATGCGCCACTCCGAGCAGTTCCTATCGGCGCTCGGCTCGGACTGCGGCATCGCAAACGTCAACATCGGCACCTCGGGAGCCGAGATCGGCGGCGCCTTCGGCGGCGAGAAGGAGACCGGCGGCGGCCGCGAGTCGGGCTCGGACGCCTGGAAGGCCTACATGCGGCGCCAGACCAACACGATCAACTACTCCGATGAGCTGCCGCTGGCCCAGGGCATCCAGTTCGGCTGAGGAGTAGGCCTACTCCCACAGCTCCTGGATCAGGCTCATCAGGGGCGCGCGGTTCTCGATGTGTCCGTAGGACTCGGTGCCGAGGCCTGCGGTCGAGAGCGGTTCACCCAGCATCGCGGCCGCGCGATCCAGGAACAGCCAGTCACCGGTCAGACGGAATCCGTAGGCGAAGGACGCCCAGGTCTGGTAGCTGTCGGTGCCGTGGATCGGGTCAGGCGGTTCCGAACCGCAGAACGAAGGCAGATCCTCGTCGTAGGGCCCCATCGCGACGTAGGAGCCGGGCGCGTTCTCCACCGGATCCCAGACCGGATAGGAGATCATGAGCCGCAGGTTGGGGATCAGGACTGCGTCCAGGCGCTCCACCAGGTCGGGTCGTCGCTGGCCGAAGGCGGAGGCCCGCAGGCCCCACAGCCCGTTCTGGAGGATCGCCTCGCTGATCGACTGGCGCACGCGATAGTCGCCGTCGAAGTACACGTTGTTGGGGAGTGACCCGAAGACCCCGTTGCACTCGAGCTGGCCGTCTTCGAGCAGGCCGACGATCCGCTCGCACCAGGGCATCACGCGCGTCCTCCAGTCCTCGTCGGCCAGGGAGTAGTAGGTGGCGACCGTGTCCATGTACCAGCCCTCGCCGCGGTCGATGCGGAAGCCGTCGGCGGGTCGCCCGGCCACGTCCGAGATGTCGCGCCGCATGCCCGTGACGATGTAGTTGCCCCCATCGTTCTGGGGCAGCTGGCTGTAGGACGAGCGCGCGCACTCCGCCTGCATGCGCAGGTCGTCGCGCGCGATGGCGTCGTTCCCGAGCCAGGCCAGCACCTTCGGCGAGCGCGTGTAGCGCACGAGGTGTTGGTTGTCGATGTGCTGGTAGTCGAGCAGGGTCTCCTCGTAGGCGGGCTGCAGGCCCCCGGCCGCGACCGCGTCGACCTGGAAGGTGGGCGCGTCGAGAAAACCGAACGGGTCACCGAGGGACAGCCAGGGGATCATGAACATCCATAGGGGCATGACCGGGCCGTTCGGGCCCTCGTAGATCCAGTCTTCCTCGCTGAGCCCGTCCCCGTCGCCGTCGTAGAGGGCTGTCGGGTGGCGGTCGGTCATCATGCGGTGGACCAGCTGGTTGAGTCGGTACCCCGTGCGCGAGGCGGCCCAGGCCGGGCGCATACCCTGGTAGAGGAAGATCTCGCCGCCGCCGTGGGCGTAGCCGACGCTCGGTCCCCAGGGATGGGCCCAGCCGAGGTTGCCGAGCAGGATCGGGTAAGGGTCTGGCGTGCCCGCGGCCACCGAGGCCTCGTAACCGGCCAGGGTCTCGGTCAGCTCGTCGCGCCAGTACTGCTCGCTCTGGTGGTCGAGGCGCGGCAGGAGCTCCTTCTGCGGGAAGTAGCGGGCGGTGGCCGGGTTCCACCAGGAGAACAGCTCCAGCCCGCCCTCGTTCCCGAGGCGGCAGAAACCCAGGTTCTCCTCCAGCAGGCTGGCGCGTGCGCGCTCCTCCGTCCCGGCCTGTGCGATCACCAGCCGGCGGTGGAACTGGGAGCGCGGCGGGACGAGGTGCAGGCTCCCGTCGATGCCGGCCGACACGAGCGGCGTGACGCTGCGGCCCCCCTCATCGATCGCGTCTCCTAGGAGCGGGTTGTCGAAGGCCTGCAGTACGACCCAGCCCTCGGGCACGGACAGTTCCAGAGAGTCGAAGTACAGCTTGCCCATCGGGTCGTCGGCCGGATCGTCGGGATCGAGGCCGTCGTGCCCGTTGTGCAGGCGCAGATCGACGGAGAGGAAGGCCTCATCGGCCCAGGTCGTGACGTAGGCGTGGACTCCGAGATGGTGCGGCAGAGCGCCGTGGGGCGCTCCGGTCGGGGCCTGTGAGAGGAGGCTCTCGTGGGTTCGGACCTGGCGCGCGGTCGCGCCGTCGCGGTACACCACCAGCTCTGCGTTCTGCGCGCGCGCATCCGCCAGCAGGTCGGCGCTGTAGAGATGGCCGAAGACGTCGTGTGTGCGGAGCTGGAGCGCGTCGGGCATGTCCATCAGCTGCGAGACCGCTTCGGGGATCGAGAGCTCGGCGGGGGCGTGGGGTGACCAGAGTACGTCGAAGGTGATGCGATCGCCGGCAGCACCGCCCGCCGGCCGCGCCACGCGTCCGAGCACCTCGACCACGTCGGCGCCGTCGGCGGCGAGGGCGTAGCGCGAGACGATCTCGGTCTGTGCCTGAGTCTCGACGCCTGCGGCGTCGCGCAGGGCGAAGGGCGACCAGCCTTCCTCGAGCGGGAAGACGCCGCGCGGCACGGGGAAGGTCCCGCGCAGTACGAACTCCTCGAGGGCGGGGGCGCCCAGCTCGAGGCGCGCGACGACCTGCCCCTCTTCGTAGAGCGGGAACTCGGGCTCTCCCTCCTCGCCCTCTCCCGGGCCGGGCTCCGGCTCAGGCTCCGGTTCAGGCTCCGGACCCGGCCCAGGCCCTGGAGCCGGATCGGGCACGGGCGGCAGCCCCGGCTCGCTCGAGCAGGCCGCCATGCAGGCGGCGAGGGCCCAGGCTGCGGCCCGTGCCCGACAGCTCTGCCCGCGCGCGGCGGCTTCTCCTTTTTTCCTGCTCCTCATCCTTTCCCGGATCGACGCCTGTCGCCGGGCCCATGGCCATACCCGTTCTGAGTCGGCTCGCGGGCAAGCGTGGGATGAGGCTCAACTCTTTTTCTTCCGTCTTCCTAGGCCAGGACGTACTCGAAATCGGCCGACTGGCCGTTGATGCCCTTGGCGGGGGGGGCGATCCAGCCCGCCATGCGTCCCGGTTCGGTGACCGGTTTCATCAGGGACAAGACGAGATCACGGTCGGCCTGGGTCGGCAGCCAGCGATCGACCTCGACCTCCCACAGGCCCTCTTCGAGCGGGTTGCCCTCGGGATCGAAGCGGCCCTCGCCGTATTCCCCGATGTTGCGGTTGAAGCGCCGGTGGGGGAGCTGGAAGCGGAACTCGACCCCGGCCTTCTCGCAGACGCGGTTCCAGTACACCACGCCCTTCTCGTTGTCCTTGATGTACTCGTCGCGCAGCACCTCGTTCATGGCGTTGCGCAGGGGGACCTCCTCGGTCGAGAAGGCGCCGTCTTGGAAGCGCTCGAACTCGTAGGCGCCCTCGAGGGCCTGGTGGTCGTCGTAGCGATCCTCCCAGGCGCGTCCCTTCAGTCCGGAGCGGAAGAAGTTGGAGGCGTTGCTGGAGACCTCGGCACCGAACAGGTCGACGCTCGATGACGCCCAGAAGTTGACGTAGCGCTGGATGAGATCGAGCGGGATCCCGCCCAGCTCGCACACGTCCTTGCCGGGGTTCTCGTTCATCAGCTCGCAGGTGCGCTGGATCACGCGCGCCACGCCAGTCTGGCCGACGAACATGTGGTGGGCCTCCTCGGTCAGCATGAAGCGACACGAGCGCGCCAGGGGATCGAAGCCGCTCTCGGCGAGGGCCAGCAGCTGGAACTTGCCGTCGCGGTCGGTGAACATCGTGAAGCAGAAGAACGAGAGCCAGTCCGGGCAGGGTTCGTTGAAGGTGCCCAGGATGCGCGGGTGGTCGGGGTTTCCCGAGCGGCGGTCGAGCAGCTCGTCGGCCTCCTCGCGCCCGTCGCGTCCGAAGTAGGACTGCAGCAGGTAGACCATCGCCCACAGATGCCGGCCCTCCTCGACGTTGACCTGGAACAGGTTGCGCAGGTCGTAGAGGGAGGGTGCCGTGTGGCCGAGCAGGCGCTGCTGCTCGACCGAGGCCGGCTCGGTGTCGGCCTGGGTGACGATCAGCCGGCGCAGCCAGTTGCGGTACTCGCCCGGCACCTCCTGCCAGGCGTCCTCGCCCTCGTGGTCGCCGAAGCCCACGCGCCGGTCGGCCTCGCGCTCGGTCAGGAAGATGCCCCAGCGGTAGTCGGGCATCGGCACGTAGCCGAAGTTGGCCCAGCCGTCGCGGTCGACGCTGACCGCCGTGCGCAGGTAGATCTCCCGCTCGTTGAAGTCGGTGGGACCGGCCGAGCGCCACCACTCGATGTAGTCGGGCTGCCAGCGCTCGAGAGCGCGCTGCAGGCGCTTGTCCGAGGAGAGGTCGACGTTGTTGGGGATCTTCTGGGAGTAGTCGATGGAGGTCATGGTTCGCGTTCTCGTCAAGTTCGCTGCCAGCCGAAGACCGGCGCCTCGGGGGTTCCGTAACAGGTGAGCGCGCCCCGCTCGCCGACGGCGTTGGGGCGTTGGAAGATCCAGTTTTGCCAGGCCGAGAGGCGCCCGAAGATCTTCGTCTCGGGGGTCTCGGGGCCAGCGAAGCGCAGGTTCGCCTCCATGCCCGTCATGGCGTCGGGCGAGAAGGAGACGCGCTCCTCGATGGCGATGCGCAGCTCGTCTTCCCAGTCGATCTCGTCAGGGGCGAAGGTCGCCAGGCCCAACTCGTCGGCCCTCTCGGCGTCGAAGCACTCGCCGGCGAGCGAGAGCACGACATCGACCGCCTCGGGGGTGCCGAGGAAGCGGGTCTGGAGCCGTGAGAGCTCGTTGCCCATTGGGTAGAGGCCCGCGTTGGCGACGCTGACGCCCATCTCGACGGGCTGCTCGGGGTCGCAGAGCAGGTAGGTGCGGTCCCCGGCCAGAGCCAGCTCGAGGAAGGTTCCGACGAAGCAGGTCCCCTCGTCGGCCACGGCGTAGAAGCTCTTGGCGGTCAGGTCCATGCGCTTGAGGACGCGCTTGACCAGGTGGCGCGTCTCCTCGACGAACCAGTGCCCGTCGCTTGCCAGCAGAGAGTCCGTGGCCAGTACCGTCGCCGCGCTGCCCATGGCGCGCACCAGCACCAGCCCGATCTCGGGCCGGTTCATGCGCAGTTCCAGCAGGGCGTCGTCCAGCTCGCGGAAGGCGCGCAGGACCCACCAGGCCGCGCCCTGTGCGTGGGCTTCCTCTGCAGTCGTGGGCGCCTCGTCGGGTGCTGTGATCGTGAGCTCCAGCGCGCGATTGACCGGGTGAGAGACCAGGCTGACGTATCGGTAGTGCAAGTCCTCGCCGTCGGGTTCGCCCCGCACCTCGTCGAGGACCACCCCTTGCGCCTCTCGCGCTTCGAGCCCGTCGGCCATCGCGCGCGCCTTTTCGGCCACCGCGTCGTTCCAGCGCGAGAGGGGGGCGAGCTCGTCCACGAGGCCCCACTGCACGGCGCGCTTGCCCTTGACCCCCTCGGCCAGGGTCCCGAACACGTCGCAAAGGTCGCGGCGGATGCGGCGCTTGTCGGTGATGCGCGTCAGGCCGCCGGTCCCGGGCAGGACGCCGAGCAGGGGCACCTCGGGATAGGAGACGGCGCTGTTGCGGTCATCTATCAACAGGATCTCGTCGCAGGCGATCGCCAGCTCGTATCCGCCCCCCGAGGCCGTCCCGTTCAGGGCCGCGAGGAAGCGCATGTTGGAGTGGCGGCTGGCGTCCTCGATTGCCAGGCGCGTCTCGTTGGTGTACTTGCAGAAGTTGACCTTGAAGCCGTGGGCGCTCGTGCGCAGCATCACGATGTTCGCGCCGGCGCAGAAGACCCGATCGAGGTTGCCGGTCACCACGACGCAGCGCACTTGCGGGTGCTCGAAGCGTAGGCGCAGGAGGGCGTCGGCCAGCTCGATGTCGACTCCCAGGTCATAGGAGTTCAGCTTCAACTCGTAGCCGGGGTGCAGGCCGCCGTCGGGCGCGACGCTGAGGCGCAGGGTGGCGATGTCGTCCTCGACCGTGAGCTCCCAGTGGCGGTAGTCCTCGGGTCGGGTCTGGAAGCGCAGGGGCGCGGGAGGGGTGGCGGTCGCTTGGGAGTTCACCGTGCTTGGCTCGCTGTGGTGGGCCCGCTGGATGGACGGCGGTCCATCCGGAGTGAGATGTCTGGCGAAAGATGGGAAATATACTTCCCATAACCGTATCGCATGAGCAGTATAAAATAAAGCTCGGATGTCTGATGCCAACCCCTTGCTGACTCTTTTTGCCGAGCGCCTGCGTGATGCCCGCCAGGGGGCCGGTCTGTCGGTCACGGAGCTGGCCCTGCGTGCCGGGCTCTCGCGCCGCACCCTGACGGAGGCGGAGGCTGGCCGGGCCAATCCCAGCCTGGTCAAGCTGGCCGCCCTGGCCGCCGGCCTGGGCGTGCCCCTGGGCGAGCTCCTGGACCTGCCCCTGTCCACCTACCGGGGCGAGCGCCTGGCCCTGGTGGGCTTGCGCGGTGCGGGCAAGTCGAGCGTCGGACGTCTCCTGGCCCGCTCCCTGGAGGTGCCCCTGGTCGAGCTCGACGCCTGCGTCGAGGAGCGCGCCGGCCTGACCCTGGCGGAGATCTTCGACCTGCACGGCGAGCGCCGCTTCCGCGAACTCGAGGCCGAGGCTCTCGAACAGGTCCTGGCCCGCGGGGACCGCATGGTGCTGGCGACCGGCGGCTCGATCGTCGCGTCGGCGGCGACCTACGCACGCCTCCTGCACACCTGCCGCACGGTCTGGTTGCGGGCGCGGCCCGAGGAGCACTTCCAGCGCGTGCTCGACCAGGGCGATCGCCGGCCGATGACTAACCGCCCGCGTGCCATGGAGGAGCTGCGCGGTCTGCTCGAGGAGCGCGAGCCCCTCTACGGTCGTTGCGAGCATGCCCTGGACACCTCCGGCCGGGACGTCGAGGAGGTCGCGGCCGAGGTGCTCGCGCGCATCGCCCGCGCCGCCGGCGACGCGCCCGGCACCCCTCTGTCGGAGTAGCTCCCGCCTCAGCGGTGCTTCTCGCCGTGGTGGGAGCGGATGTGCTCGAGGTCCTCGCCCGAGAAGTAGGTCGCGCTGAACGCGAGCGCCGTTGCGCGCAGGTTCTGGACATGGGCGGTGTCGGTGGTCTGCTTGCACTTCATGGCGGCCACGGTCAGGCGGTGCATGTGCCCCAGCTGGCCGTGGTAGGTCGCCATCGCCGCAGCGTCCCCCCCGTCTTTGGGCGCCTTGATGCGCTGCGCCAGCCAGTAGGCGGCGACCGTGTCCTGGATCGCCTGGGCGTGCTTCTCCTTGTTCACGACCCAGCGCACCATCTGGTTCTGGCTGGGGTGTTCCTCGGCGTCCATTGCGCGCAGGGTGGTCATGGCCTTGTCGATGGTCGCGCAGTCCTCCATCAGCATGTCGATGCGCATCTGGTCGCCGTAGATCCCACAGGGGACCTGACAGTGGACGGCGGTCGCGGGTGCGGCCGCGGGCGCGAGGGCGGAGGGGGGCGTGGCGGCTGAGAGGGCGCCGGCGGCGGCGACCAACAGGGGCAGGGCGAGGCGCTGCATGATCGTTTTCCTCGATGGGCGTGGGGCGGGTGGCACGGTGGAGAGTCCACCGGCCCGAGAGGGTAGCGGACGCTGGCCTGGGCCGTCAGTCGTGGGCTGCCCTCCCGTGGCCGATGGACTATCCTGTCGGCCATGGACACCCAGCCCGCGATCATCGACGTCGACTCAACTTCCATCCAGACCGAGGTGCTCGAGCGCTCGCGCTCGGTGCCGGTTCTGGTTGACTTCTGGGCCACCTGGTGCGCCCCGTGCAAGACCCTCGGACCGCTGCTCGAGAAGCTCGCCAAGGAGCTCGCCGGACGCTTCGTGCTGGCCCGCGTGGACATCGACCGCGCGCCCGAGCTGGCCGAGGCTTTCCGCATCCAGAGCGTCCCGTCGGTGGTCCTTGTTCGTGACGGCCAGCCGGTGGATGGATTCGTCGGCGCCCTGGGGGAGAAGGAGTTGAGGGAGTTCCTTGCCCCGCACCTGGGCCAGGCTCCGGCGGCGGCGAACGCCGTCGAGGGCGCGCGCGCCCTGGCGGAGGCCGGGCGGGCCGCGGAGGGCATCGACCTCTTGCGTGCCCACCTGCGCGAGGCATCCGACGACGCCCCGGCGCGGGTGGTCTTGGCGGAGCTGCTGATCGGCGAGGAGCGCGCGGGCGAGGCGCGCAAGGTCGTGGAGCGCTTGACCGACGAGCAGGCCGCGACACCCGAGGCGCGCGCGGTCCTGGCGCGCCTGGACCTGCTCGAGGGAGCGGGGGACCTCGAACTCCTGGAGCGCGCGGTGGCCGACGCGCCGGACGACGTGGGCGCGCTGGTCGCCTACGGTCAGGCGCTGGTGGCCGCGGGGCGCAACGAGCCCGGGCTGGAGCAGCTCTTCGAGGCCGCCCTGCTCGACCTGCACCACGACGAGGACGCGCCCCGCAAGGCCCTGCTGGCCGTGTTCCAGGCCCTCGGCCCGACGGACCCCCTGACCCTCGAGTATCAGCAGCGCCTCTCCGTGCTGCTCTGCACGTAGAGATCGCGCATCCGGCGAACTCGGTCTGGTCGCTTTGCTCCACGCTCGCCCGCCGCTGCGGATGATGGGCGAGCGCGACGGGGCCGGGCTGTTCTCCTCCGCGCCTGCGCCGTGGTGGCAGGGGGAGGACGGGGATGGACGCGCTCTCCGCGATCACTGCTCAGGGGTTCGTCACCACCGGCAGGCCGGCGGCCTCGATCTCGGCGGCGAAGGCCTGTAGCCAGGTCTCTTCGAGGCGGCCGAGGCGCTCTGGCTCGGGTTGCTGGACGGCCCGCGCCAGACCGTAGAGCTGGACGCCCGCCAGCCCCATCTCCTCCGTGACCGCGCGTCGCACGAGCTCCAGGTAGGCGGCGCGCTCGCGCGCGGAGGGAGGCTCGCCGTCATAGGCGAAGACGCAGGTCTGCACGAAGGTGCGGCACAGCCGCGAGCAGGCGGCCAGGCGCGCGAAGGCGCGCTCGATACCGCCCGCATGGTCGTTGATGCGACGCAGTCCCTCGTCGGTCGCGCTGTCGAGCTTGAACCAGACCTCACCGCCGAGCTCTCCCAGGTGCTCGATGCCGCGCGCGACCTCCTCGTGGGCGACCAGCGAACCGTTGGTGATCAGGACCAGGCGCGTCTGGGGTCGAAGGTCGAACTCGTCCATCACGCGCCCCACGAGGGCGACGGTCTGGTCGAAGTGCGGCGAGGACGTCGGCTCGCCGTCACCGGAGAAGGCCACGTCCTTCGGCTGGCGCGCTCCCGCGGGTAGCTCGCCGAGCAGGAGGTCACCGTGCAGGAGCCCTTTCAAGAAACCTCGTAGCTCCTGCTCGAGCATCTGCGGGTCGATGGGCGCCGGCTTGCCGAGCACCAGACCGGGCACCTGGCAGTAGACGCAGCGGAAGTTGCAGGTCTTGTCGGGATTGAGGTTGACGCCCACCGACACGCCGCCCGAGCGCCGCGACAGCACGGGGTAGACGTGCACGAGCCCGGCGCCGTCGCGGTCGTGTCGGTCCACGGTCAATCGCATGGAGCGCAGGATACCTCAGGGCGCCCGGGGGGGTGGGCGCTGTCGGGGTGTCAGACGCTTCGCAGGGCCGCGACGTGGGCGGCGGCCGACTCCGCCAGGGCCGAGAGGTCGTAGCCGCCCTCGAGCATCGACAGGAGCCGCCCGCCGGCGCAGCGATCCGCCAGGGCGCCCACAGCCTCGGTCATGCGGCCGTAGGCTTGGGTGCTCAGCAGGGTCCCCGAGAGGGGGTCGGCGGCGTGGGCGTCGAAGCCGGCGGAGACCAGCACAAACTCGGGCGCGAAGGCCTCGACCTCGCGCAGGCCCTCCTCGAGGGCTGCCAGCCACTCGCGGTCGCCGGTCCCCGCCGCCAGGGGCCGATTCCATACGCTGCCCTCGCCCTCGCCCAGGCCGCGCTCCTCGGCCGCGC
This sequence comes from Planctomycetota bacterium, assembly GCA_036010965.1. Classification (GTDB taxonomy): domain Bacteria; phylum Planctomycetota; class UBA1135; order UBA1135. The sequence continues at coordinate 36,357 of DASCMO010000072.1, forward strand.
CAGTGCCCGGGTAGTGGGGCCACTGGTGGAGGCTCACGAAGAAGACGTTTTCGTCGCGCTCGAAGGCGTGCTGGGTGCCGTTGCCGTGGTGTACGTCCCAGTCGATGATCGCCACGCGTCCGAGGCCGTGATGCTCGCGCAGGTAGCGGGCGCAGATGGCGACGTTGTTCAGGAGGCAAAAGCCCATCGCGTGCTCGCGCTCGGCGTGGTGCCCCGGCGGGCGCACGGCGGCGAAGGCGTTGCGCCATTCGCCGGCCATGATGCGGTCGGCGGCCTCGATCCCCGCTCCCGCGGCGCACAGGGCGGCCCGCCAGCTGCGCGAGGAGACCGCGGTGTCTCCGGCGTCGAGCGTTCGAGCGCCGCGCTCGACGGCGCTCCGCATGGCCTCGACGTGGCGCTCGTCGTGGATGGCGAGCACCCGCTCGAGGTCCGCCGGTTTTGCCTCGACGCGCTCGAGCTCGTCCGCCAGGCCGCTCTCCTCCAAGCGCTCGAGCAATGTCGTCAGGCGCGCGGGGCGCTCCGGGTGCGCGGCTCCGGTCTCGTGCTCCAGGCAGACCGGGGCCGTCAGCAGACCTGTTCGGTGGGACACGGCGTCCGTGGCGGCTCAGTCATCGAGCCGGAAGACGTCCTCGCGGTAGCGAGGGTGTGCCGCCAGCTCGGCGAAGGCGGGCTCCTTGGCCAGGGCCCGCAGTTGCATGTAGGAGACCGGCGCGTCGCTGATCCAGCGGGCCGCGTCCTTGAGCTTGCCCATGCGCGCGTAGCTGCGCGCGATGCCCAGGTAGTCGTCGGTCATCGGGCGCGAGCTGCGCGAGACCGTCGCCAGGGCCTGCTTGTAGTCGCGGATGGCGCCCTTGAAGTCCTCGATGCGGTAGAGGATCGCGGCCCGCTCCTCCCAGACCCGCGACCAGTCGTTCTGGCTGTCGATGCGGTCGTTATAGGGCTCGAGAAGATCGCGCTTGGCAGCGCGGTCACCGGCCAGGGTCATGGCCACGAGCGCCGATTCCGCGAGCTGTCGGTCGGAGGAGGAGCAGAGGCCCTTGAGGTCCTTCTTGAGCTTCGAGTTCCAGTGGCGCTGCAAGCGTGGCAGCAGGCCGACCAGAGCCAGCGCCCCCTCGGAGGAGGTGCGTGAGTCGCGGGCCAGGCCGAGCAGGCCGGTGCAGACCTTCTCGTCCACGACCTCCTCGCAGGCTGTGTAGTACGCCACGAGCGGGAGCGCGAGGGGGGCGCTGGCCGTGGGGGAGGCCAGCAGCACCCGCACCTCGCCGGCGACGCCCGTGCTGCGCGCGATGGTGACGGCCTGCAGGGCGTAGCGCGCGGTCAGGAGTTCGTCGTCCAGCAGCTGTTTTCCCAGGAAGCGTTCGTTGGCCTCGCCGCCGATGCGCGCCAGGGCGGTCATGGCGGGTTCGCGCAGGGAGTCGCTGCGATTCTCGACTATTTGCATGATCGCGGGACTGACCCGCTCGGGGTGACGGGTCGCCTCGAGCACCGTCAGGGCGTTGCGCCGGCCCTTGGGGCTGGCGCGCACGAGCAGTTCCAGGAGCTCCTCGGTCACGCCGTGGGAGGGGAAGGACGCCAGCACCTTGGCCACGTGACCCGAACGGGTCGTCTGGTGGTCGGGCGCCTCGAAGCCCGGGTCGATGTGGGCCAGCAGCAGCGGCGCGCAGCCGGGTCCGAGTGCACCCATGCGCTCTGCGAGGCGCGCGAGGTCCTTGCGTGCGCCGACCCGCGCTGCCTGGTCCATCTCGGCCACGAGCGCGGAGACCTGCCCGAGCAGTTCTCCAAGGAGCCGATCACGTTGGGCGCGGAAGTGCTCGGCGAGTTCCTCCAGGGAGGCGCGATCGCCCTCGCCGTCGCCGTCGGGGACGGCGCGGGGGGCTAACACGAGCGGCAGGACTATGGCCAGGGTGAGATGCACGGTGACTCCTACTAGTACCCTATGCCACCCGCGGTTTCGCGCAAGTTTCTGGCGCGCTCCGTCCTCCAGCCCCGTCGGCGAGGCGATCAGGCGGGGCGCGGCATGGGGTAGATCAGCACGTAGCGCGAGCGGCGCAAGACCGTGCCCGGCGTCTCTCCCCCCGGCGGCCGCCTGGGCGCGTGGGAGGCTGAGTCCCCCGTGGCTGCGGCAGAGTTGGGCCGCACGGCGCCGAAGATGACGCGCAGGCGGACGCGGTGTCGAAATACCCAGGAGTGCACGGACCACTTTTCGGCGCTCCGGGAGCCCGCGATTGAGGCCGAGGGCGGGAAATCTCCGCCTCCCCTCCCACACGGACCTCCCGATCGCTCCAATGTGGGGTCGCCCGCGAGGGCCTGTCATGGAAGCGCGCTCCGAAACCGACCCGGCCCGGACCCATCCGCACCCGCCGCCCCCGGCTTGCGGCGGGGAGTTCGACGTCGTCGTGGTCGGCGGCGGCCACGCTGGCGTCGAGGCGGCCCTGGCCGCCGCCCGCCTCGGCGCGCGTGCCGCCCTGGTCACCTGGCGCGTGGATCTGGTCGGAGAGATGAGCTGCAACCCGGCCATCGGCGGGTTGGGTAAGGGACAGATCGTCAAGGAGATCGACGCTCTGGGCGGTGTCATGGGGCATGCCGCCGACGAGACGGGCATCCAGTTTCGGATGTTGAACACGCGCAAGGGCGCCGCCGTGCGCGCCCCGCGCTGCCAGTCTGATCGTCATCGCTACCGCGAGGTGGTCACCGAGGCGGTGCAGTGCGCCCAAGGCGTCAGCTTGATCGGCTGTCCGGTCGAGGGGCTCGTCCTCGCCGGCGAATCCGGTGCGCCGCGCGTCGCCGGCGTGCGGCTCGCGGACGGTCGCGAGCTGCGGGCTCCGGCGGTGGTGCTGACAACCGGGACCTTCTTGCGCGCGGTCATGCACACCGGCGAGCAGATCACGAGTGGTGGCCGGGTCGGGGAGCGCTCCTCGGTCTCCCTGGCCGAGCAGATGGGCACCCTGCGGATCGAGACCGGTCGCCACAAGACCGGCACGCCGCCGCGCTTGGACAGGACGAGCGTCGACTTCGAGCTCCTCGAGCTGCAGCCCGGCGACGCGCGGCCCCAGCCCTTCTCGTGGTCCACCGAACGCGCCGCTTTTCCGCGCTTGCGGCAGATCGCCTGCCACATCACCTGGACCAATCCCGCGACCCACGACGTGATTCGCTCCAACATCCATCGCGCCCCGATGTACGCGGGGCGCATCGACGGCATCGGCCCACGCTATTGCCCTTCGGTGGAGGACAAGGTGATGCGCTTCGCGGACCGGGACCGCCACCAGATCTTCCTCGAGCCCGAGGGGCTGGACAGCGAGGTGATCTACGTCAACGGCGTCTCGACTTCCCTGCCGGCCGAGGTGCAGGAGGATTTTCTGCGCACCATCGCGGGCCTGGAGCGGGCGGTCTTCCTGCGCCACGGCTACGCCGTCGAGTACGACTTCGTGCTCCCCGGCCAGCTCTCCGACACGCTTGCCCTGCGCTCCGTGCCCGGCCTCTTTCTGGCGGGGCAGATCAACGGCACCTCGGGCTACGAGGAGGCTGCGGGTCAGGGATTGCTGGCGGGCGCCAACGCTGCCCTGTGGTTGCAGGACCGCGCGCCCCTGGTCTTCGGCCGCCACCAGGCCTACCTGGGCGTGCTCGTGGATGATCTGGTACTGCGCAATCCCAGCGAGCCCTATCGGATGTTCACGAGTCGCGCGGAGTATCGCCTGCTCCTGCGCCAGGACAACGCCGATCGGCGCCTGACACCGCGCGCGGCGCAGATCGGGTTGGTCGGCGCCGAGCAGCTGGCTGCCTGCGAGGTGCGTTCGGAACGCATCGAGCGGGCGACGGCCGTGCTCGCGTCCCTGCGTCACGATCCGGGCCACACCTGCGCGGAGCACTTGCGGCGGCCGGAGGTGCGCCTCGAACAGCTCGTTGGCGAGCGCCCCGAACTGGACTGGATGGTCGGCGACCCCGACCTCTGTGATGCGGTGGAGACCGAGATCAAGTACGAGGGCTACGTGCGCCGGCAATGGAAGGATGTCGAGCGCTTGCAGCGCCAGGAGCAGACCGAGATCCCCTTCGACTTCGACTTCGCGGCGATCGACGGGCTGGGTTGGGAAGCGCGCGAGAAGCTCGCTGCCCTGTGTCCGATGACCCTCGGTGCGGCGAGCCGCATCGAGGGTGTTCGCCCTCCGGACCTGGCCCTCCTGGCGGTGCACCTCGAGCGCCGGCGGCGGGAGCTGTGCGAGGCGCGCGAGGGATGAAGCGCGGGCCCCTATTCGTCGTCGTGGCGGCCGCCGGGATCTCTCTGGCCGCCCTCGCCTGGTGGGCGGCCTCGTCCGAGGCTCCCGAAGCCGGCCTGCTCGAGGGTTCGGTCGCGGACGGTTCGGCGGCAGTCCGGACGACCGAGGAGCTCGCCGGCGCCCGCGGCGGCGGCGCTGGGCGCGCGGCCCTCTCCGATCCGGCGCCGGCCGTGCCGGAGGCGTCCCTCTCTCCGTCGCCTTCCGCCCCCGCGCTCCCCGACGCGACGCCGCGGGCGCCGGTCGGCTTGCTCCTTGAGGACGAGCGCACGGGCGAGGCGGTGGGGAGCTTCAGCGTCGACTTGTGGGGGCCCGACGGGACGCGCGAGCGTCTTTCGAGCGACGCCTTCGGCGCCCTGGAGACCGCGACCGCCTTCCCCCTTGCGCCCGTGCGCGTGACGCCGCGCGACCACCCCGGCCCGCGGGCGGAGCTGGGGCAGGCGGTGACGGTCACGCACCCAGGCGCGGGCGGCGTGGCTCTGGTCTCCCTCGCGCTGGGGCCGACCTATCGCCTCGACCTCGTCCGGCCTCCAGGGCTGGGTGCCCAGGCTCTCGGCGCGCGCCTGCGCCGGCCGACCGACGCTCTGTGGACTAGCGGAGCGGACAAGTTGCGCCCCGTGCGCCCCGGCGACCCTGAGTGGGTGCGCTTCATGCGCGGCGACGTCCGCTCGGGCGGGGTCGCGGGCACCTGGGTGCTGGAGGTCGCGAGTTCGAACGGGCGCTGGGCGGGGAGCGCGGAGGTCGAGGGAATCGTCGGCGTGTACCCGCGGCCGGTGCGGATCGAGATGAGCCCGCGGGCTCTCCTGCGCGGGCGCGCTACCCTGGCGGGGGAAGGGGTCTCCGGCGTCTCGGTGACCTTGCGTCGCGTGGACGCGGGGGGCGGCGTGTGGTTTGACCGCAGCTTCAAGGACGGGACTTTTGAGCTGCGCTGGCTCGAGCCCGGGCTCTACTCCCTCAGCGCCGTCTCCCAGCGCTTCGACCCTGTCGTGCTGGAGTTGCGGATCGAGGCCGGGGACGGAAACCGCATCGAGCTCGCCCTCGAACCGAAGGCTGTGGCGGGAGATGTCAGCGGGCGCTTGTGGAGTCGTTCCGGCAGCTTTGGTCGGGGTGGCAAGGCGCAGGGCGCGATCCAGCGCGTGGAGCTGCGATCCAGCGAGGGCATGGGATGGCGGAGCGAGACCCCCGTGCGCTGGAGCGAGGGGAGCGAGGGTCTGGTGGGGGAGTTCACCTTCCGCGACGTGCCGCGCGGTGCGTACGTCGTGACGCCCGGGCCCTTCTGGTACTGGTCCTGGGAGCCGCCTTCCCTGGCTGTGGAGCCGCCCGCCGCGGGATTGGAGTTCGTCCTCGCCGACGGCGCGGGCGCGTGCGATCTGGCCCTGTCGGCGGCGGACGACGCCGGCGGCCAGGCCCTCTCGGAGGTCACGGTGTACCTGCGCACGGGGGCCCGCGAGCTCAGCTTTGCGGGCCTCGCCTCAGGGGCGGTCTTCCTCGAGGGCTGGCCGGAGGGGAGCGAATGTGATTGGACCGTCGAGCACGCCGGTCACGTCCCGCTCTCGGGCGTGTTTGCCGCCTTCTCGGAGCCGAGCGGCGCGACGCCCTGCGTGCGCACCCTGGCCGTGACCCTCGAGTCCGGCTGGGGAACGACCTTCGTTGCCCTCGGCCTCGACGCTCTCGAGGTCGAGACGCCGCTCGCGGGGGTCGAGGTGCGCCTCGACGGCGAGCTGGTCGGCCTGACCGACGATCGCGGCGAGCTGGCGGTGCGCGCCGCGCGACGCCCCGCGCGCGCCTCGGTCGCCCTAGACGGCTGGCGTCTGCTGGGCGGTGATCTCACCCCAACCGGCTCCTTCACTTCACACCGCGCCCGCGTCCGCGCGCGCCTCATCCGCCTGCGCTGACTCGGTCGCGGGAAACTCAGGTCCCCTTGCGCAGCAAGACGACCTTGATCGTGTTGAACAGGATCGAGAGGTCGAACAGGAACGACTGGTACTTGATGTAGAAGAGGTCGAACTGCAGCTTCTGCAGGGCGTCCTCGCGGGTGTTGGCGTAGGGGTAGTTGATCTGGGCCCAACCGGTGACGCCGGGCTTGACCAGGTGGCGCTGCTGGAAGTAGGGGATCTCGCGCGCCAGCTCCCCCACGAAATGCGGGCGCTCCGGCCGCGGACCGACCATCGACATCTGACCCGCCAGGACGTTCAAGAGTTGAGGCAACTCGTCCAGGCGAGAGGTGCGGATGAACTGACCGACGCTCGTGATGCGCGGGTCATCCTTCGCGGCCCAGACCGGGCCCGTGCTGCGCTCGGCGTCCGTGAACATGCTGCGGAACTTGAGCAGGATGAACGACTTGCCGTCCCGTCCCACCCGCTCCTGGGTGAACAGCATGGGCCCCGGCGAGTTCAGGCGCACTGCGAGTCCCGTCGCGAGCATCACCGGCCAGAGGACGAACAGACCGATGAGCGACAGGGCGACGTCCACCGCGCGCTTGAGCAGGTCGGCCCAGGGATTGCGCAGGAAACCCTCGTTGAAGATCAGGTAGGAGGGGCGCAAGGCTTCGACCGAGATCTTGCCCGCCACGTGCTCGAAGGTCTCGTCGTAGTCGCGCACCGGGACACCGGCCAGGCGGCACTGGAGCAACTCGTCGATCGGCAGGCGGCGCCGGCGGTCAGCCAGGGCCACCACCAGGGTGCCGATGCCGAGCTCTTCCACCAGGGCGGGCAGGCTGAGCGGTGCGCGGCTCGCCGCATCGCCGACGCGCTCGATCCCATCCTCGGTCAAGCGCAGGTCTTTCAGGACGGCATCGGCGGTGCCCGTCAGCTCGCCGTCGAATGCCTCCTCGCCGGCGCCGCTCGCCAGGGGAGCCTCGGGCAGAATGCCCGCCACGGCGTAGCCGGCGTCGGAGTGCTCGCGCATCTCGCGCGCCAGGGTGTGGCCGGCCTTGCCCGAGCCCAGGATCAGCACGCGCTCGTCGAAACGCGAACGCAGCAGCACCTGGTGGAAGAACATGCGCCAGGCGAAGAGCAGTACGAAGCCGGCCAGCAGGCCGAAGACCACCACCCGCACCTTCTCCACCAGGGTCAGGCCCGGAAAATCGAAGGCCGACCCCAGCTCCCAGATCTCCGCCAGGGCGACGGCGAGCAGGCAGGCGACCGTTGCAGAACCCATCGAACCCACGAAGCGCGAGGCGCGGTCGTAGCGGGAAGAGGAGACCCGGAAGTCGTAGAGCTCATTGAAGCTGATCGCGAGCTGGGAGAGGATCGCGAGCATCAAGGCCGTCAGCACGCCCTGCAGCCGCGCCCTGTCGATGCCCAGGTTCTCCAGAGCCAGGGTGCGGTAGACGAGCTGGCTCGGGTCCAACAGGTGCGCCGTGCCCATGGCCGCTAGCACGCCCCACAGGACGATCGTCTCGCTCAGGATCAACAGCGCCTTGCGCAGGGGCAGATAATGACTGAGTAGGCGCAACATGGGGGACCGCCGAGGATCGGCATTGGGGCGTGCCGGGGCAAGCGGGCGCGCCGTTTCCCCGACGCTGGTCCCGGCAGGGGGTCGGTCCGGCCGCCCGAGGCCTCCTCAGGGGTTCAGATCGGCAGGCGGAGCCCCGGGCGTGAGGGTCGCCCGCGGGAATCTCGCCGAAGAGTCCAGACCGGGGGCGCAACGCAGCTCCAGGGCCCGGCCGCCCTTCCCGATCAGCACCTCGATCAGGTCCACCCGCGGCGTGGGGGGAGACCCGGAGCGGGGAGTGGAGGCCGCCAGGAAGCGCGCGCAGCGTGCCAGGCGCGCGATGCGCGCGCGGTCCACCCGCAGGCCAGGCCGCCAGCGCAGGTCCCACAGGCCCGCGCCGGCGGCGCTCCCGCCGGCTGCAGTGGGCGCAGGGGGCCCGCGCCGGACGCCCGGCGCGCCAGGCGCGCGCGGGGCCGGCAGGCGATCGAGGCGGCCCGCCTTGACCTCGACGCAGGCGCAGACGCCGTCGCGCACGGCCCACAGGTCCACCTCGCCCGCGGGCGTCGCGACCCGCCGCCCGAGCACGCGCCAGCCCTCGCGCACGAGCAGGCGCGCAGCCAGCTCTTCACCGACCAGACCCAGCTCCTCGCGGTCGGCCTCGCAAACCCGCAGGAAGGTGCGTGGGGCCAGGGCGATCATCCCGTGCCTGAGTCTGCTTGTGAGCCAGCGCCCGATCGAGTGCCGCCCGCGGCTCGCCCTTCCCGCCCCGCAGGCCATCGCCATGGGGACCGCCGCGGGGATCGGCTGGTTGCAGCGCTGCCCCGAATCAGTCCGAAGCAGGCGCGTGAACGAGCGCAGGCGCTCAGGTCCGCGCCGGTTCCTCGGCGTCGCTCTTCTTCTTCTCCTCGGTGCCACCCTGCTTCTCGTCCACCAGGCCTTGAACAGACTGCAACGAGAAGCGCACCCGCACGCCGTCGGCGATCTGCAGGGTGACCGTCTCGTCTTGCACCTTGGTGACGGTCCCGTACATGCCGCCGTTGGTCATGACCTTGTCGCCCTTGCCGATGCCCGAGATCATCTCCTGGCGGCGTCGGCGCTGCTTGCGCTCCGGGCTGATCACGAGGAACCAGAAGATCGCGACCAGGGCGAGCAACAGGAACATCATGTTGGGCCCCTCCGCCTTCGTGGCGGGCGGGTCCTCAAGCAGGACGGAGGGCAGGGCGGCGAACAGGGCTATGGCTGTGGCGGGGAGGGTCATCGTGCTCGTGGCGGGGATAGGCGGGCGGCGCAGGATACCGGACCGGCGTGAGCGTACAATGCTCCGCCGTCGCGGGTGTTCTCTCCCGGCTCCCCGACCCCGACAGCGCGCCATGAACTCTCCGGAACCCGCTCCCTCCCGCCGCTTCGTCGTCGCCATGAGCGGCGGCGTGGACAGTTCGGTGGCGGCCCTGCTGCTCGCGCGTGAGGGCTTCGACGTGATCGGTCTGTTCATGCGCAACGGCGTCCAGGTGAGCGAAGAGGAGTCCCGCCACAAGTCCTGCTGCTCGGCGGGCGACGCGCGCGACGCCCGCATGGTGGCGGCGCACCTCGGCTTGCCCTTCCAGGCCGTCGATCTGTCGCGGGAGTTCGAGCACATCGTGCGTGCCTTCGTCGACGAGTACAGCGCGGGGCGCACCCCCAACCCCTGCGCGATCTGCAACCGCGACCTCAAGTTCGATCGCCTGCTGAGCTTCGCCGAGGAGCTGGGAGCCGAGGGGGTCGCGACCGGCCACTACGCGCGCCTCGACATCGAGGACGGGCGCGTCGTCGTGCGACGCGGCGTGGACTACACCAAGGACCAGTCCTACCAGCTCTTCTGCGTCGCCGAAGAACACCTCGCGCGCACGCGCCTGCCCCTGGGCGCGCTCGAGAAGTCAGCCGTACGCGAGCTGGCCCGGGAAGCCGGCCTGCGCACCGCCGCCAAGGCCGACAGCCAGGAGATCTGCTTCGTCCCCTCCGGTGACTACCGCAAGCTGCTCGCCGAGCGCGGCGTCGAGCTGCACCCGGGCAAGCTGCTCGACACCGCGGGCAAGGTGCTGGGGGAGCACCCCGGCACGGAGCACTTCACCGTCGGGCAGCGTCGCGGCCACGGCGTGGGCGGTGGCACGCCGCTCTACGTGGTCGAGGTGAACCCGGCCCGCGGCACGGTCGTCCTGGGGACGCGTGCGGAGGCCTGCTTCGAATCCCTCGAAGTGGGCGCGGTGAACTGGATCGGATTCGAGCCGCCGGCGAGCGGCGAGTTGCCCTGCCTGGTGCAGGTCCGCTACGGCAGCGATGCGGTCGGGGCGCGAGTGATCCTGGCGCGAGGGGCGGAGGCCGCATCCGGCGCGCGGGTCGTCTTCGACGAGCCCCAGCCGGCTGTCGCGGCCGGCCAGGGCGCGGCCTTCTACCTCGCCGACCGCCTGCTCGGCGGGGGCTGGATCCGCTCGGCCGAGCGCGTCGAGGCCGTCGCCCCCGCGGCACCTTGAGCGAGCGCGCACGAGGGGCTTCGTGCCCGTTCGGCGCGCGCGCGGGGCGGATCGCCGGTGGGCTTTCCGGCGCTCTCGCCGCCTGCGGCCTGGTCTGCCTGGCCCTGGGCGCCGCCCTCTCCTTCCCGCGCGCAGCGGGCCCGGGGGAGATCCGGCCCGCCCTGCGCGCCTGCCTGCTCGACGCCTCCGCCAGCGCCACGCGCCGCAGCTCGACCTGGAGCGTGTGGGCACGGGGCATCCTGGGCGAGGAGGCGCGGGCGGCGCTGCGCGGCGGGGAGGAGTTGGCCGTCGTCGTCTTCGGGGCGGACACCCTCGAGCTCTTCGAGCCCGGCCCGCCAGAGCGCGTCCTCGAACGCCTCGCCGGCCGCGCGGGCGCTCCCCTGCACCTGCTGCTCGAGGGGCGCGGCGACGGCGGTTCCGACCTGGCCCGGGCCCTGGAGATGGTGGAAGAGGAACTGGGCGCGATCGACCGCGCTCCCTCGCGCCTGCGCCTGGCGGTCGACGGGACCTGGACCGGGCGCGACCCCGCCCCGGCCCTCGCCCGGCTGGCGCGCGCGGGGGTGACCATCGAGCGGGTCGGGCCGCCCGCGCCCGACCTGCCGGATCTGGCCGTGCTCGACCTCCTGACCCCTTCGGTGCCCGCGGTCGGCGATCCCCTGGCGGTCTCCGTGGAGCTCCGCCTGACACCCCCGAGTGCGGGTGCCGCGGCCTTCTTCGAGACCTGTGCACCGCAACTGGAGGTGCGCGTCGAGACGGCGGCAGGGATCGAGACGCGCGCGTTGCCCCTGACCGCGCCCCTCCATCCGCGCTTCATGGAGGACGGCGCCCTGGTCTGGCCCGTGCGCCTCGACCTGGGAACGGTGGCGGACGGGCGCACCCTCTTGCGCGCGTCCGTGCGCGTCCAAGGGCCGGGGGCTCTGCGCGGCGGCGATCCGGTGGGGGAGAACGACGCGCGCTCCGCCGTCGTGACCGCCGGCCAGCGGCGCCTGGCCGTGGCCGTGGCGAGCGAGGGCGCTTCCGCGTCCCTCGCGGCCTGGCTCGATCACCTCGCCCTGGCCCCCGGCCTGCAGTGGGTCGTGCGCCGGCCCGAGCAGCTGACGGACCTGGCCGGTCGCCTTGATCTGCTGTTGACCCTCGACCTGCCCCTTGCGCGCTTGCCGGCGGCGTTCGTGGAGCGCTTCGTCGCCTCCGGGGGAGGTTGGTTGCACTGCGCCGGATGGACCTGGCTGGAGGCCGGGCCCCACGCGGGCGCGAACGCTCGCACCGACTCGGTCGTCCACCTGACCCGCATGCTGCCCCTGTATCCCGCGGCTCCCGATGCGCCCGAGCGCTCGGTCATCTTCATGATCGACGGTTCGGGCAGCATGGCCGGCGAGCCCTTCGAACGGGTCAAGCGCGCCCTGGTGGAGCTGGCGGGCGCGGCGGGTTCCGGCGATGACATGCAGCTCTGCCTCTTCACCGGTGCGCTCAACGACCCGATCCCCCTCGCGGGCCGGCGCGCCCTGAGTCGGCTCCTGGCGACCACCGTCCCCGGAGGCCCGACGGCCATCCTCTACTCTCTCGAGCAGCTCGCGCGCCGGCGCTCGGGGGCGGCCCTGCCGGGGGTCGTGATCCTGCTCTCCGACGGTCGCGACTCGAGCGCCTTCGACATCGAGCAGCGCGCGGCCGCCTTGCGCGCTTCCCTGGCGGCCAGCCGTACGCGCCTGGCGGTGGTGGCGGTCGGCGAGGGGGCGGACCGCGCCCTGCTCGGGGCCTTGCTCCCCGAGGGAGCCGTCCTGGTCTCCGCGGGCGACCTGGGGAGCCTGGCGGAGATCTTCCACCTCGAACTCAACCGCGAGCGCGTGATCGAGGGTCCGGCCCTGCGCGTGGTGCCGGCGGATCCCGGTGCCCTGGGGGACCTGCCGTCGGCGGCCGCTGCCCTCGAGGCCCAGCTCGTCATGGAGGCGGGCGATTGGCCGTCCTTCCGCCGCGCCCTGCGCGCCGAGGCACGCCCGGGCGCGAGCGTGCTCTGGAAGAGCGAGGAGGGCGACGCCCTGCTCGCCGTGCAGCGCGTGGGCGCGGGCCTCGCCGCCGCCTGGGCCAGCGCGCCCCTGGCGGAGTGGTCTCCCGAATGGGCCGCGGCGACCCCGCTCCTTGCTCCCCTGCTGCGTGCCATGGCTCAGCGCGGCGGAGAGGAGCAGCGCCTCGCCGCGCGGGTCGAGGGCTCCGAACTGATCCTGAGCGCCATCCCGCCTGACTGGCCGGCCCTGGTGCACGCCGAGGTGCTGCTCTCCTCGCGCCCGGCCGGCGGGGCGGGCGCGGCCGAGGCGCTCCTGGGCGAACTCGACCTCATGCCGCCGCCCACCCCCGCGGGACTGGACCCTGCCCGGCGCCGGACGGCGTCCATGCCCGCCTTTCTGGATTCCGTGCCCCCTGGGAGCGTCCTGCGCCTCGACATCACCGATGCGGGAGGCGCCTTTCTGGGACAGACGCCCCTGGCGTTCGCGCGCGCCCCCGAGTTTTGCCGACGCCCATCGCGCCTGGGGGAGCTGCCCGCCCCGGCGCCCGTGTCCGCCACGGCGCGCGCGCGATCCAGGGCCCATCCCGCGGCCCCGAGCGTGCTCCTGGCGGGCCTCCTGGCCCTCTTTCTGGGGGGAGCCCTGGGAATCTTCCGGGGGTCGAGCTTAGGCTCGGTCCCGATCCGGACGAAGTAGGGCTGGCGGTCCTGGCAGGGCCGCCGGGCTCCCGAGCGCCCCTCGTGGCGCGTCGACCGGAAGGCAACTCATGATCTTGCGACCTCTTTTCGCGGCCACAGCCCTGGCGCTCGCCGTTTCCTGTGTGACCACCGGGGGCGACGCTCCGCGAGAGCAGTCCATCGGCCCCTGGCTGGCCCCTTCGCCCAACCTGCGACAGCAGATCCAGGATCAGGTCACGCGCCTGCCCTGGACCCACGGCATCGAGCGGGTGGAGATGATTCACTGGTTCGCGAGGGTCGGCGAGCCGGCTTACGGCGACCTGCTCGAGCTCGTGAAGGATCCGCGCTCCGACGTGGCCGGCGCGGCCCTGGCCGCCCTGGGCGCGACCCGCGACAGCCGCCTGGTCGAGCCCCTGCGCCGCATTCCCTGGCCCGTCGAGAGCTATGACGCCCTGGGCCTGGAGCACGCGCGCGCCCTGCTGCGCCTTGGAGACTGGAGCATGATCCCGCGCCTGATCGAGGGGCTGGATCACGAGAGCTTCATGGTCCGCACGCTCTGCCTGCAGGCCTTGAAGGAGGCCACTCACGAGGACTTCGACTACCACCCGGAGGAGACCGACCTGGTGCGGCGCTTCGGTATCGTGCGCTGGGAAGATTGGTGGAGCGCCCGCTCCTCCGATCCGATCCTGACCGGCGGAGGCTGAGCCGCCTCGCCGCTGATCCGGCGTCGCTTCAGGTCGGATCGACCTGGAGCAAGCGCACCAGACCGAGGAAGCGCGTCTCGTCGCGCAGGGTGGCCAGATCGGGGTCGCCCAGCATGAACTCGAAGTCGTCGTAGCCCAGCTCCACCGAGCGCTCGAGCGCCTCGAGGGCGTCGTCCTGTCGCCCCAGGAGTGCGAGGGAGCAGGCCAGGTTGTAGTGCACCGTCGGATTGTGTGGCACGAGGCGCGCGAGCCGGCGGTCGACTTCCAGACCGTTCTCCCAGCGGCCGAGGCGCGTGTAGAGCTGGCCCAGCTCCGCCAGGGCGTCGAGGTTGTCCGGGTGGCGGCGCGTCTCGACCTCCAAGAAGTCGGTCAAGAACAGCGTGCCCGCCTGTCCGAGGGCCTCGCGTAGCTCGGGATCTGGGCTCAGGGGGTCGGTTCGCACGGTGGGGGGGCTGCCTGCAGCCTCAATCCTGGCCCGACGCCGGCCGGAAAGGCAGAATCGGTTCGGAGGACCGGCTGCTTGCGGCTATCAGGGTCCGGGTTTTCCGCGCATCTGTCAAGACGAGTGGGCGCGGTACCGTAAGCACTTGAGCTGGAGGCGGAATGAGCGTGGGAGAAAGGCAAGCCATGAAGATCCTGTTCTGTGATCTGTGCAACGAGTCGGTGCCCGAGACCGACCTCTCGGGCGGACGAGCCGTGCGCCTCAAGGGGCGCGTGGTGTGCGCCTCTTGCGAGGCGTCCATGGGTGGGCTGGCGGGTGAGGCGAGCAGCAGCCCCTTCGAGTCGCCGACCGACCCTCCCCAGTCCCCCGCCGTCTTCGGCGCGGCAGCCTCCGCTTCCGATCCCGGCCTCGGTTTCGCCACCGCTTCGGACCCCGGCGTGCCGCCCGCAGCCCCTGTCGCGACGGCGGACTCGTCGTCGCGCGGCCTGATGGTCGGCGGCGTGGCCCTCATCTTCTCCGTCGCGATCGCGTTCCATCTCTCCGGCGAGATCGAGACCCTGCGCAAGACGGCCAGCGAGGAGCGCGGCGCTCTGGACGGCGGCGTCACGGGCGTGCGGATCGACATGGCCCGCGTACTCGGCCGCGTCGACAATCTGGGCGGCGAGCTCGAGGCGCGCATGGACGCGCGCATCGAGGAGACCCGCGAGCAGCTCTCTGGAGAACTGAAGACCGTGGCGGGCGACCTGGCGGGTGCGGGCGAGACCGTCGCGGACCTGCAGGTGCGTCTGTCCCGCATCGATCGCCAGCGCAGTGACGGAGACGCGGAGTTCGAACGGCGTCTGGGAGAGCTGGCCTTCCAGCTGCGTTCGAGCCGCGAGGACGTGCGCTCCCTGGCCGACCGCATGGGCACGGTGGAGCGTGCCAGCGTCGCTGGAGTGCCGGCGGTCGTCCCCCAGGAGACGCCCGCCGCCCCCGCGCCGCCCTGGCACTCCTCCCTCGCCGACCTGGCGAACGACAACGCGGGGACGCGCTGGAACGCGGTCCAGGCCCTCGGGGAGACCGAGGACCCGGCGGTCGTTCCGCACCTGCTCGACCTGCTCGGCGATGACGACGTGTTCGTGCGCATGGCGGTGGCGCGCGTCCTCGGGGACCTCAAGGTACCCGCCTCCGTCGAGCGTCTGATCGACGCCCTCGAGGACGGGGAAGCCGTGGTGCGCGAGTCGGCCATGGTCTCCCTGCGCGACATCACCGGGCGCAACTTCAAGTTCGACGCCGTCGCCTCCTCGTCCGACCGGGCCAAGAAGGTCAAGGCCTGGCGCCAGTGGTGGAGCAAGGCTCGCGAGGGCTTCGAGCCTTCCCGCTGAGGGCTCGGTTCTCGGGCCCTCGAGGCAGTTCTCGGCCCCATTCGGGTAGTCCGGGCGGCCGCGGTCGCATAGAATCTGCGTGACCGTAGGGCCATGTCCCGAAGGTCCCCTGGATGGCCCTGGAGGCCATCAGAGGCCGCTCCCCCCTGCTCTCCGCAAGACGAGGATTCGAAGAACTCATGCAGCACCCCGTCACTCTGATCCTGGGCGATGGCACCGGCCCGGAACTGGCCGCCGTCACCCGCAAGGTCCTGGACGCCACCGGAGTCGAGTTTGACTGGGTGGAGGTCGAGGCCGGCGTGGACGTGATGGAGCGGGCGGGGACGCCCCTGCCCGATGAGGTGCTGGAGTCGATCCGGCGCACGAAGACTTGCATCAAGGCGCCCATCACGACCCCGGTCGGGACGGGGTTCCGCTCGGTCAACGTGGCCCTGCGCAAGGAGTTCGACCTCTACGCCTGCATCCGCCCCTGCAAGTCCTTCGAGGGCGTCCGCTCGCGTTACAGCGACATCGACCTCGTTATCGTGCGCGAGAACACCGAGGACCTCTACGCCGGCATCGAGTTCGAGCAGGGGGACGCGAAGACCCACGAGCTGATCGAGAGCATCGGGCAGCTCTCGGGCAGCCGGATCGCCGCTGACTCGGGCATCTCGATCAAGCCCATCAGCATCACGGGCTCGCGACGCATCGTGAAGTCGGCCTTCCAGTACGCGATCGCCAACGATCGCAAGAAGGTCACCGCCGTGCACAAGTCGAACATCATGAAGTTCTCCGACGGCCTGTTCCTGGCCACGGCGCGCGAGGTCGCAGAGGACTACCCGAGCATCGAGTTCGAGGACCGCATCATCGACAACATGTGCATGCAGCTGGTGCAGAAGCCCGAGCTGTACGACGTCCTGGTGCTGCCCAACCTCTACGGCGACGTGGTCAGCGACCTGGGTGCGGGACTCGTCGGTGGCCTGGGGGTCGCGCCGGGCATGAACCTGGGGGACTCGGGCATCGCTATCTTCGAGGCCACCCACGGCTCGGCGCCCAAGTACAAGGGCCAGAACAAGGTCAACCCGACGGCGATGCTGCTCTCGGGTGTGCTCATGCTGCGCCACCTCGGCGAGCGGGAGGCGGCAGATAGGCTGGAGAGTGCGATCGCGGACGTGATCCGCGCCGGCGAGCAGGTGACCTACGACATGAAGCCGCATCGCGACGACCCGACGGCGGTCGGGACGCGCGAGATGGGGGACGCGATCATCGGCGCCCTCGCGACCGTCGGCGCCTGAGCGGAACCTGTGAGACGGGAGGTTCTCCGAGGCCTGAGCTGACGTCGGCCCGCGCGCCTCGGTGCGAGGGGCTGCCGTCGCGGCCGGGGGGGAGAGGCGGGACCGGACCGGGGAGTGAGGAACCGGACTCGATCCGTGGCTCCCCGCGACCTACCATGGGCCGCCGACCGCCAGCCATGAGTCCCATTCAGCAGCGCAAGATCACCGTCGTGGGCGCCGGGTTCGTCGGCGCCACCTGTGCCCAGCTGTGCGCCATGCGCGAGCTTGCGGCCGAGGTGGTGCTGATCGACATCCTCGAGGGGCGCCCGCAGGGGATCGCCCTCGACCTCAACCAGGCCGCGGCCATCGACTGTTCGGGGACGCGCGTGGTGGGGACCAACGACCCGGCGGACACGGCCGGTTCGGAAGTGTTCATCGTCACCGCCGGCAAGCCGCGCACGCCGGGCATGAGCCGTTCGGACCTCCTGGGGACGAACGGCAAGGTGATCCGCGCCGTGGCCGAATACGTGCGCGAGCTCTCGCCCGAGGCGATCGTGATCGTGGTCACCAACCCGCTCGACGTGATGGTGCACCTGATGCGCGTGCGCACGGGTTTTCCGGGGCGACGCGTGATCGGGATGGCGGGCGTCCTGGATTCGGCGCGTTTCTCCTCGTTCATCGCCGAGGCCACCGGTGCCTCGGTGCAGGACGTGGACGCGATGGTGCTCGGAGCTCACGGAGACTCGATGGTGCCCATGCCGCACTACTGCACGGTCAACGGCGTGCAGCTCTCCGATCTCGTGGACGAGGCCGCGATCGCTGCCATGGCCGAGCGCACCCAGCACGGCGGAGCTGAGATCGTCGGTCTGCTCAAGACCGGCAGCGCCTGGTACGCCCCGGCCAGCGCCGCCGTCGCCATGGCGGCCTCGATCCTCTCGGACCAGCGCCGCCTTTTGCCCTGCGCCTGCTACCTGAACGGTGAGTTCGGTTTCGAGGGACTCTACATGGGCGTGCCGGCCGTGCTCGGCCCTCGGGGCGTCGAGCGCATCGTCGAGTTGCCCTTGACGGCGGAGTCGCGAGGGCTGATGCAGAAGACTGCCGGGGTGATCGAGGGAGATCTGGAGACCTTGCGGGAGCTCGGGCTACTGTGAGGGGATTCGACCTTCAACGTCCGCGGGTTGCGGCCCAGGTTTCACCATGAAGACGCGCACGGAGCGGGACTCGATGGGACCGGTCGAGGTCTCCGAGGGAGTGCTCTGGGGGGCGCAGACCCAGCGCTCGCTGGAGAACTTCAAGATCGGCGGGCAGCGCTTCACGCGGCCCATGATCCGCGCCCTGGGGATCGTCAAGAAGTGCGCCCTGCTGGCCAATGCGGAGCTGGGTGAGCTCGACGAGCTCTCGCCCGAGGAGCGCGCCGCGGTGGTCACGGCCGCCGACGAGGTGATCGCCGGGGAGTGGGACGATCATTTTCCGCTGGTGGTCTGGCAGACGGGGTCTGGCACCCAGACCAACATGAACGCCAACGAGGTGATCTCCAACCGCGCCATCGGGCTACTCGGCGGCGAGCTGGGGAGCAAGGCGCCGATACACCCCAACGATCACGTCAACCGATCTCAGTCCTCGAACGACGTCTTTCCGACGGCCATGCACGTGGCGGCGGGGGAGGAGACGGTCGGCCGCTTGCTGCCGGCCTTGCAAGCGCTGCGCGACGCCTTGGCGGCCAAGGCCGAAGCCTGGTCGGACGTGGTCAAGATCGGCCGCACGCACCTGCAGGACGCCACGCCCCTGACGGTCGGCCAGGAGTTTTCGGGCTACGCGCAGCAGCTGGCAGACGCGCGACGGGCTATCGATGCCACTCTCCCGGGCGTCCTCGAGCTGGCCCTGGGAGGCACGGCCGTCGGGACGGGGCTCAACACCCATCCCTCCTACGCCGAGCTGGCGGCAGGCAAGATCGCCGCCGAGACCGGACTGGCCTTCGTGTCCGCGCCCAACAAGTTCTCGGGGCTGGCGGCGCACGACGCGCTGGTCTTCCTGCACGGCGGCCTGCGTGCTGCCGCCGTGGCGTTGATGAAGATCGCCAACGACGTTCGCTGGCTCGGCTCTGGACCGCGCTGTGGCCTGGGCGAGCTGCGCCTGCCCGCCAACGAACCCGGCAGCTCGATCATGCCCGGCAAGGTCAACCCGACGCAGTGCGAGGCCGTGACGATGGTCTGCGTGCAGGTCATGGGGAACGACGCGGCGGTGGGCATGGCCGGCAGTCAGGGGAACTTCGAGCTCAACGTCTTCAAGCCGGTCATGGTCCACAACGTGCTGGAGTCGATCGCCTTGCTGGCAGACGCCTGCGATTCGTTCCGCGAGCACTGTGTCGAGGGTCTGGAGCTAGACCGCGGGCGTGTCGAGTCCTTGATGCGGCAGTCCTTGATGCTGGTCACGGCTCTCAATACCCACATCGGCTACGACCAGGCGGCGCGAGTGGCCAAGAAAGCCTATGCCGAGGACACGACCCTGGTTGAGGCGGTGGTGGCTCTGGGGTTGATGACGGCCGAGGAGTTTGAGGCCGCGGTCGACCCCTCGAAGATGGTCGGCCCGCGCGACGACGTCTGAGCGCCCAGTTCTGAGCCTGCCGCGAGCTCGTGCCCCCGCGCGCGCGGGACCCAAGTATGCTCGAAGGGGCGGCCGTTATCCGTCGCCTCGCCATGCGCCCCCCGTCTTCCCTGCCGCTCTCGCTCCTCGCAGCCCTGCCCCTGATGGCGACGGCTGCTCCTGACGGCAGCTGTCCTGCGCCTCGCTCCTACTGCAGCGCGGGCCCCAACTCTGTGCATCCCACGGGCAGTTTCCTCTCGCATCAGGGGTCCTCCAGCGTGGAGGCGAACGACCTGATCCTGGTCGCCGTCCACTTGCCGCTCGACCAGCCCGGACTGTTCTTCTGCGGTCCCCACCGCGTGCAGTTGCCCTTTGGCGACGGGTTTCGATGCGTGGGGGCGCCGGCGTGGCGGCTCGACCCGGTCGACACGGGCGCGGCGGGCATCGTCGCCTACGAGCTGGACGTCGCTGCGGCGCGCGGGTCGTTGGGCGGGTTCACACCGGGCTCGACCTGGCGCTTCCAGCTCTGGTACGCGGACCCGCCCGGGCCGGGCGGGAGCGGCTTCAACCTGAGCGACGGCCTCGAGGTCCGCTTCTGCCCGTGAGGTTACCGGCGCCACCTCGGCGTCGAGCCCCATGCGGTGTCGTCATCTAATCAGGGCTGGATGGCGAGCCAGTGGAGCTCGAGGAATGCTCCCCAGGCGGCCTGCGAGTCCACCCTCCTTATGATCGCGTCGAAGCCGATGTTCTGCACGTGCACTGTCGTGACGTTGAAGGAGTCGGCGTAGCTGTCACGGTCTGACACCGTGCAGGTGATGACCGGCGGGACGTCGAAAGCCGCTGGGAACGGGATCCACCTCACCACATAGTGCGCCCCGCCGCTGCCCCCGATCGCCTCGACGCCAGCCTGCATTTTGGCGAAGAAGCTAGGGCCTTGCGGGCCTTGTGATCCGGTAGGGCCAGGGGCGCCTTGAGCGCCGGTGCTGCCGGTAGCTCCGGTGTCACCCTGAGGACCTTGGGTCCCGGTCGCACCAGTTGCGCCGGTGTCGCCTTGCGGACCCTGACCGCCGGTTGCGCCAGTTGCTCCGGTGTCACCTTGCGGGCCCTGACCGCCCGTCGCGCCAGTGGCTCCGGTGTCGCCTTGCGGACCCTGACCGCCTGTTGCGCCAGTTGCTCCGGTGTCACCTTGGTCACCTTGCGGACCCTGGCCGCCAGTCGCACCAGTCGCGCCGGTGTCGCCTTGAGCGCCTGTGTCACCTTGGTCGCCTTGCGGACCCTGACCGCCCGTCGCGCCAGTCGCTCCGGTGTCGCCTTGCGGCCCCTGGCCGCCGGTCGCGCCAGTCGCGCCGGTGTCGCCTTGAGCTCCTGTGTCACCTTGGTCGCCTTGCGGGCCCTGGCCGCCGGTTGCACCAGTTGCGCCGGTGTCGCCTTGCGGCCCCTGACCGCCGGTCGCACCAGTTGCTCCGGTGTCACCTTGCGGGCCCTGACCGCCCGTCGCGCCAGTGGCTCCGGTGTCGCCTTGCGGACCCTGACCGCCTGTTGCGCCAGTTGCTCCGGTGTCACCTTGGTCACCTTGCGGACCCTGGCCGCCGGTCGCACCAGTCGCGCCGGTGTCGCCTTGAGCGCCTGTGTCGCCTTGCGGACCCTGGCCGCCGGTCGCGCCAGTCGCGCCGGTGTCGCCTTGAGCTCCTGTGTCACCTTGGTCGCCTTGCGGGCCCTGGCCGCCGGTCGCGCCAGTCGCTCCGGTGTCGCCTTGCGGACCCTGACCGCCTGTTGCGCCAGTTGCTCCGGTGTCACCTTGGGGGCCTTGATCTCCAGTGTCACCTTGCGGGCCTTGGGAACCAGTTTCCCCAGTTGCACCGGTGTCACCCTGCGGGCCTTGAGCGCCAGTCGCGCCAGTCGCGCCGGTATCACCCTGCGGACCTTGGGAACCCGTGGCGCCGGTAGCACCCGTGTCACCCTGAGGTCCGGTGTCGCCTTGCGGGCCGGTATCGCCCTGAGGTCCTTCCTGACCGGGGATGCCCTGGGGGCCGGGGTCTCCCTGCGGCCCGGGGGCGCCATCCGGCCCCTGATTTCCTTGGGGACCTTGGTCTCCGGGAGGGCCGGGGGGACCGGCAGGTCCACCGGCGGGCCCCGTGGGGCCTTGTGGACCGTCAGATCCCGGCGTTCCCTCTGGACCTTGCGGACCCTGGAGTCCTTGGGGGCCCTGGGACCCATCGGAACCTTGGGGACCCTGGGACCCATCGGAACCTTGGGGGCCGGTGTCTCCCTGGGAACCTTGGTCGCCTTGCTGACCCTGAGGTCCATCGGAACCTTGGGCACCATCGGCACCTTCGGCACCGGGGACGCCCTGTGGACCTTGGCGCCCCTGGGTGCCTTGCGGTCCCTGAGGTCCTTCAGGTCCTTGGGAGCCGGGGACGCCCTGTTGGCCCTGGTCGCCGGGCGGGCCTGGCGGCCCGGGAGGGCCTATCAACTGGGCAATGTTGTCGACGATCGTGCCGTCGGTCAGGGGCAGCCCGCCTGACGGCGTCCGCACCACGACGTGCTCGGGAAGAGCCTGACTCGAGGCCGGCTGGTAGATGCCAGTCGCCTGGTCCAGGACCGCGTCAGCTAGCCCGGCGCCCGCGTTGGAGTTCATGTTGGGGCCCGGCTCAGTGCCGGCTCGTGCACCTGCGAGTTCAGGACCATTCGCCGTCGTCAGCCTGGGGAGGGCGACTTCTACGAGGTGGCCGCCAACGTTGCGGCGGAGCAGCACTCCGGCTGGGGTGGTGACCTCGAGATCGGGGCGCCCATCCATGTCAATGTCGATCCAATCCCCTTGGGTCGTGGAGATGCCCAGGGGAAGGCCCCAGTCCCTGGTCGCATCCACGAAGCGTCCGTCTCCCAGTCCCTGAAATAGGTGCAGTCCGGTGGGGCCGTCGGCCGCAGCGAGGTCAATCTTGCCATCGCCGTCGAAGTCGGCGAACGAGACCCAGCGCAGCCCACGGAGACCTGCTAGGCCCGATCCGGTGGTGGCGTCAGAGAAGGCGCCGCGGCCACGGTTGAGTGCGAGCACCGCCCGCCCGTCGTGGCTCACCAGCAGGGCGTCCGGAAGGCGATCGCCGTCAACATCGCTCCAGTGGATGCTGCGGGGGAGAGGCTGGGCATCCTGTGCTTGCGGGGGCACAGCGATGGGGGCTGCGGTCAGGAGAGCGACGGTGAGGAAGTTCATGGGCTGCGTTGGTCAGGCTGCCGTGGAGCAGGGCGGATGGAATGATTGCAAGATGGTAATCAGGGTTCGCTGGCAATGGGTGACGAATGCAATGCGAGTTGGTTGTAGAGGCCTATATATAGGGTTGCGAGGCCTATATCAGTGGGCGAGGCTCTAGCTCAGAGCCCAACGGTGGCCTCGTGGACTTGCCCGCTTATTCAGGGCCGCACGGCTTCCGACTTGCCCCCCCATGGGTGGGGGGAGGGGCGGGATTCCAGGTCCCGCCCCCCGTGCCAGTGTCAGTTTTCTTCGCCCTGCGGGACGGTATGCGCCTGGCGTTCTTCGAGCTTGCGCTCGAACTCGCGCTCGTTGTCTGCGGCTTGACGCTCGATAGCTTCCTTCGCAGCCTCGATGTCATCGTGGGCTGAGGGGGGCAGGTGCAACTGGTCGAGGAGCCCGCTCGGAATTTCTGCGCGAACATCAGTCGTGGCGATTCCGGCGGACACCCGTGCCATGGCGATCCAGTCGAAGGCGAAGCCCAGCTCATCGCCGGTGGCCGTGACCTGGAAACCCTCGCTGCTCTTTTGCGTGACGCTCAGGCTGACGCCGGGAGAGTTCGGAGTCACGGTCACGGTCGGAGCGGCGTCGCCCAGAGCCAGGCGCAAGGCGAACTCGGGCTCGAAGGCGACCCAGACCCGAGCCTGGGTCATGGTCGCGCTGCCGAAGTCCTCGATGCGCTGTCGGGCTCCCATGCCCAGCGCGCTCTGAATGGCCTGGATCTCGCTGCGGTTGTGCTTGACCCCCGCCAGTCCCAGGGCGGCTGTGGCGTAGACGTCGACTCCGGCGAGCGAGTCGTCTTTCAGGTAGTCGGGCGCCTCATCGAGGATCAGGCCCAGGTGCATGTTGGGCCGGAACTTCGATTCCCGTCCGGGCACCAGCTCATCCAGCTCGTGCAGGTACTTGTAGAGCGAGGGCTGCAGACGGTCGATGTCCTCCATGACGAGGTCCATCAGCCCCTCCTGCACGGGTCGGATATTCCGTTTGGTCTCCCGTGCGGAGGT
>DASCMO010000073.1:0-2856 GCA_036010965.1 Planctomycetota bacterium
TGGGCTTGCCCCTGCGCGTGGGGGCTCCCTCCGAGGTGGTGCTGATCGAGCTGGCTCCCGCCGACTGAGCCTGGCTTTCTCCGCGGCCTGCTCTGTGTTCTGCTCTGCGCATGCAAGGCAGCTTGTGCCTGAACGACGGTGTGCTGTACGTGGGCAATGAGGAGCGCACGGCTCACGTGCGGACCTTCGACCTAGATGGTCGCGAGCTGGAGGTGGGCTTCCACTTCCGGGCGCCGGACGGGGGGCGCGCCGCGGTCTCCGGTCTGGCTGTGGACGACGACCATCGCCTGTGGATCGCCGACGCCGGCGCGAACGTTCTGCGCGGCTTCACCCTCTTCGGCGTCGAGGTGGCGACGGTGGGAGGGAGCGCCGGGCACGATCGCCGCGGAGAGCTGGGCGCGCCCGTGGACGTGGTGAGCGTCGGCAGCGACGACGGCCAGGAGCTGCTGGTCGCCTCGGGCGGTCTGCGCCGCAACGCCGTCCAGCTCCTGCACCTCGGTAGCGGCCGCACGCGCCCGCTGCACTCCTGCGGGCGGCCCGACGAGCGCTTTCGGCGCGTGCGTCGTCTGGCGCGCCTGGGGCCCTGGACCTGGGTCTGCGAGACCGGCGCCGGGCGCGTGCAGGTGTTCCGGGACGGCGAGTTCCACTTCCATTTCAGCCTGCCCGTGGCGGGGGGGGCGCGTTTCGAGCCGCGCGCCCTGGCGCCCCTGGCCGACGGCCGACTGGTGCTGGCCGTCGGCGGAGCCCACAGCGCCTTGCTGTTGCTGGACGCTTCGGGCCGCCTGCTCGCCCGCCTGTGCGGAGGCGGAGCCGAGGATGGTGCGGTTCTCGAGCCCAACGATCTGGCGCTGGAAGCGGGGCGCTGCGACGAGCGCGCTCGGGTGATCGTGATCGACTCGGACGGGGAGCGGGTGCAGGTCTTCACTCTCGGAGGCCAGTGCTACGGGTCCTTCCCGGGGTTCTCGGGGGCCGAGGGGGGGCTGGACTCCTGAGAACGGCCCGCTCCGGGTGGAGTGGGCCGCCCGGGAATGAAGTGGGCCAGCAACCGAAGTTGCTGGCCCGAGGGAGAGCAGAGTAACCGCCGGGCTTCCCGGGTGCCTGCACCGCTCGCAAAGTGCGGCACCTCCCAGCGGAACTCGCTGCGCTGTCAATCACCCGAAGGCTCTCAACTGCGCAGTATTGATCATGGCCCGATTCCTTACGGATGTGGGAGCCATTCTCGGTTCCTCGCTAACGGTTCTCCCAGGCTTGGGAAGAGGGGGCCCGTTGCGCTCCCGGGGCAGGGTGTACTCTCACGCCATGGAGATCCCCGGACTTCAGATCGAGATCGACCCCGACGCTATCGGCTGGCATGCGACCGGTGTGGAGGGGATCTCGCTGATCTTCCTGCACCCGCCGGCCGGGGAGTCCGGGGGGGAGGGTGCGGGCTCGGGGACTGCCCGGGACTCGGTGGTCCTGATCCGCATGGAACCGGGGCACGGCTATCCGGCTCACCGCCATCTGGATGTGGAGGATGTGCTCGTCTTGGCGGGGGGGTATCGCGATGAGCGGGGGGTCCACCGTCAGGGGAGCTTCGTGCGCTACGAGTCTGGCAGCATGCATTCTCCCGTGGCCTGTGGTGAGCGTGGGCGACCGGCGGGTCCGGATCATCCGGCCTGTGTCCTGTTCGCCATCGCGCGCGGCGGGATCGAGCTCGTGGCCGGTGCCTGAGGCGCACCATCGCCATGTCGGCTGTGGCGGTCGGCTGGCGGGGCGGAGGCTCAGGTTGGCTCCTGTTCGTGGTACATCTCGTTTCTCATGGACGGCGAAGCAACGATGTCTGGGCAACCTCTGGACCTGCTGTGCGCGGCCCTCTCGGCCGAGTTCCGGCGTGATGGAGGGGTGGGTGGAGTCGCTACCTTGCTCGGAAACTACGCTGCATCCGAGGTGGACTGGAAGGCGTCTGCCCACTTCGCCGAGGACCTGTACACGCGCAACCTGATCTTCAAGGACGAGCGCTATGAGCTGCTCGCTCTCTGCTGGTCTCCCGGCCAGGAGAGTCCGATCCACAACCACATGGGCCAGCGTTGCTGGATGGGGGTGTTGGAGGGACGCATCGAGGAGGTCCAGTACGGTCATCCGTCCGGGAGCGGGCCTCTGGTCGAGACGGGTGTGAAGGTCTTCGAGCCGGGCCAGGTGGCGTTCATCTCCGACGAGATCGGACTGCACCTCGTGCGTCCCGTGGGCGGCCGTTCGGCGGTGAGCCTGCACCTCTATTCCCGTCCCTTCGAGACGTGTCGGGGCTACGATCCCGAGACCGGTGTCGAGCGCGAGCTGACCCTCTCCTACCACTCGATCCGGAGCGTCACGGCGTAGCTGCCCGCCGTGCCCGGGGACCGCTCGCCCTATCGGGGCTCTGAGCGCCGGGGATTCTGAGCGCCGGGGATTCCGAGCGGCCTGCCGAGCGGCCTGTGGCGCGCGGCCAAAAAGAGCCGGGCGCGTCCATCCCCCCCGGGTGAACGCGCCCGTAACTCACGGGGGCTCAAGGCCCCCCTCTCCTCAGCGAGCTACTCTCCGCACCCCTCGGGCCGAATCGACGATCGCGAGAGGGTCGGGGTCGCGCGTGCGACCCCTTCCATTGGAGGTAAACGCCCTTTCTTCTCCCGCTGTGGCGGGATTCCGAGAAAAAGGCACCAGGCGTACGGCGATGGTCTCTCGCCCCGCCTTCTTGACCTCTCCCGACCCCCCGTATAGTCTCCTCGCCGCTCGTGGCGGAGTAGCTCAGTTGGTCAGAGCAGCGGAATCATAATCCGCGTGTCGGGGGTTCAAGTCCCTCCTCCGCTACCACTATCGGGCCTCTCGCTACCGCCAATGGGG